>NZ_VUMD01000024.1 GCF_009696375.1 Clostridium porci | reverse complement strand
GTTCATTACTATAATTTTGAGCGGCCTGCGGCTGCTCTGGGCTATAAAAGCCCAGTTCAGTACAAAACCGAACTGGGCTTCTAAAAACATGGTGGTTTTCAGTGTCTACTTCTCCTTGACAGATGCATATAACTGGGGGTTGTATCATGCCTGTTCGGCAGCCAACAGAAAAGGGCGCTGATTTTTTGTGTATCAGCGCCCTTGAACCTGCGTTCTATTCAATTCTTGTTTGTGGGAGGATAGCCATTCTCCGCTAAACCGTTGATTTCTCTTGCTTTTGCTCTTTACCAAAAATGAAAGACATAAGACGATGAGTTGACTGGGGACAGCAACTCTATTATCAATCAAAAGAAGTATCTCGAAGGCTATGCCGAGCAGCAGGGCTACGGCAATGTTGTTCACTATACTGACGACGGATATTCTGGAACAAACTTCAACCGGCCGAGTTGGGGCGAGCTTTTGGAACGGATTGAAAACGGAGAAGTGGCGACGCTGATTGTCAAGGATATGTCGCGGCTTAGACGTGATTATCTGAAAGTGGGTTTTTATACCGAAGTCCTGTTCGTAGAAAAGGAAGTGCGGTTTATCGCTATCAACAACGGCATAGACAGCGCAAACCAACAGGACAGCGACTTTACCCCCTTTTTGAACATCATCAAGAACATAAGCTGTTTGGGAAGGGTGTTCTGCTGAATCACTCTTTTTCGACAAAGCGATGCGGTTCAATCGCAAACCGTTTTTATAGAATGTTGTCAGGTATATGCCCGGACCGCAGCCGGGTCTTTTCTTTTTCCCATTATACCACACCTACGAAGCGGTAAAAGATTTTAATGTCCTGGTGACGCTGACCGTCTATAACGGAGCGTTCCCCGATCTCGATGTGGTCAATCAGTTCCTCAACGATTTCCCGGTCAAGCTCCTGCACATCCAGATAGCGGCGGACGATGCCTGCCCATTGCCGGATATTTTCAACCTCCTGCTGGGCTTTTCGTTCCTCTGCCAGAAGTGTGTCTAAGCGGTCAGTCTTTTGTATGCGCTCCTGTTCGCTTTTCTGAATCAGAATAGCAAAGGTATCGCTATTGATCGTGCCACTGACCTTATCCTCGTAGAGTTTGACGGTCATGTGTTCCAGTTCTCCAATACGCCGCCGCAGTCGGCTGATTTCCAGTTTGGAATCTTCCTGCTTTGCGGTGCTTCCATAAAGAATCTGCTGTTTCAGCTTGTCCAGCACCTCGTTTTCATCCTGTGCCACCGCTTGACTGTGCGCCCGGATTTCATTCAGTACCAGCGTTTTCAGAGAGATTTCATAAATCCGGTGCCAGGAACAGGCGCTGTGTCCGGTGGTGGCAAAGTGTGAGCAGATATAGGAAACATACCGCTTGGATGTCCCGTTTTTTCTGCGCTGGGTCTCGCGGGTGGCTACCAGGGGATGCCCGCAATCAGCACAGACCAGTTTGCCGGTGAACAGGGCAGGCAGAGGGTCGGCACGGTTTGCTACCTGCTGTTTGACTACCCGGTTCTTTTCCTGAACCGCCTCCCACAGTTTCCGGTCAATGATTGCTTCATGGGCATCCTCGTGGCAAATCCATTCCGTTTCCGGCTTCTGTATCATGGTTTTGTCCTTGTAGGAACGGGAGCCGGTGCGGTTCTGTGTGACTATGCCGAGATAAACGGTGTCATTCAGGATGTTTTTCACCGTGGCATAGGTCCAAAGTTTGGAGTATTTGCAGATGCCTTTTTTTCCGTAGTGCAGTTCCCAGTGCCAGCGGGGAGAAAGGATGTCTTTCTTGTTCAGCACCGCCGCAATCTTGCCGTAGGCCATGCCTGAATAGCGCATCCGGTAGATCTCCCGCACCACAGCGGCGGCTTCTTCATCCACCACCAGCCGGTGTTTGTCCTCATCACTCTTGCGGTATCCGTAAGGAGCATAGGCGGTCAGGTATTGGCCGCTTTTCTTTTTGGAGTACAGCACTGATTTGATTTTTCCCGACAAGTCTTTCAGATGGTAGTCGTTCATCAGACTGCGGAAGTGCAGCATATCGGTGTTGTCGCCCTCGCTGTCCAGACAGTCCAGCACAGACACGAACCGGCAGCCAAGGGACGGGAAAATCACATCCGTATAGCGGCCTACCTCTACAAAGTCACGCCCCAAACGGGACAGGTCTTTGACCAGGATCAGGTTAATCAGGCCGTGGCGGGCATCCTCCAGCATTTCCAAAAATCCGGGCCGCTGAAAATTTCCACCGCTGTACCCATCGTCCCGATAAGTCTTGACCTCCATCCAGCCATTCAGCATAACAAATCTGGAGAGGATTTCATACTGATTTTCAATGCTGGTGGATTCATCGCCGGGGATATAGTTCTTTGCCTTTGCGGAATTGGAAGCATCGTCCACACTCAGGCGGCAGTAGATGCCGACCTTATATTGCTTCTTCAAGTGGCAGCCTCCTTTCTTCCGGGATATTTTCGCTTGCGGCAATATCCCTTGCCAGCGCCGCGTCCACATTTCCAACATAGCGGTAGTAAACGCGGAGGTCACAAACCCGCTGGCCGCCCACTTTTTTGGTTTCTCCAACCTCAATGCGGTCTACCAGTTCAAAGAGAATGGATTCATCCAGCTCGGTAATCTCTGTGTACCGGCGGATAATAGCCAGCCAGCGGTTCGCATCCGTGCGGTTTTCCAGGTAGCTTTTGACCTTGCGTTCCAGTTCCGGGATTGCTTCGGACTTTTCTGCCCGTTCTGCTTCATATTTGTGCATCAGGGTTTGAAAAACGGTCTGCGGGATGGTTCCGGCGCATTTATCCTCATAGAGATTCTGCATCAGCCGTTCCAGCTCGGAAAGCCGCGCCGTGTATGTTTTCAGCTCCTGTTCACAGGAGGAAAGGCGGCTTTTGGCTTCCTTATCCTTTAAGCGGATAATCTGCTGGACCAGCTGTTCCGGGTCATATTCCGCAAAACGAGCCTTTTCCCGAATGTCCTCCAGCACCAGATGGGTCAGCACATTCTCATAGATGGTGTGGATAGTACAGGCACCTTTGCCGCTGCGGGAGTAGTTCCCACAGATAAAGGAGCTGTACCGCCCCGGCGTCCCGTCTTTATAGGTGAATCGCTCCACCTGATTTCTCATTTTGAAACCGCAGTCCGCACAGTACACAAGGCCGGTGAAGATGCTCCTGTAACCGTCAGCGGAAGAAGATTTCCGCACCTTCTTTTTATCAATGCTGACTACGGTATCCCACAGCTGCTGTGAGATAATCGGTTCATGGGTTCCTTCCACACGAATCCATTCTTCCTCCGGCTTATTGATGAGTTTACGGGATTTATACGACAGCGTTCCGGTCTTTCCCTGAACCATGTTGCCGATATAAACCTCGCTGCGGACAATGTTTTTCACCGTCTGGTCTGCCCATTTGTGGTTGACCCGGCGCGGATCGCTCTGACCTTTGCGCTGGTAGTACAGCACACCGGGGGATGGGATGCCTTCCTCGTTCAGCGTGACGGCGATGGCGTGAAACCCTGTTCCGGCTGCCCGCATCTCAAAGATACGGCGCACAATCGGGGCGGTGTCCTCGTCGATCACCAGATGGTGCTTATCCGCCGGGTCCCGCTTATAGCCGTAGGCGGGATAGGTTCCCATGAATTTCCCGTTTTCCGCACAGGCTTTTTTGACTGCTTTGACCTTCTTACTGGTGTCGCGGCTATAAAATTCATTAAATAAGTTCAAAAAGCACATGACATCGGTGCTGCCATTGGTGCTTTCCGTGTCAATGCCGTTGTTCAGAGCGATAAACCGGCAGCCCAGGGATGGGAACAGGTAGTCCGTGTACTGTCCAAATTCGATGTAGTTACGGCCAAAACGGGACAGGTCCTTGACCAGAATCACATTGATCCGCTTGGCCTTGGCATCCTCAATCAGCCGCTTGACCCCAGGACGGTCAAAATTCGTACCTGAATAGCCATCGTCGATATAGGTATCAATTTCATTCCAGCCCCGCTGTCTCACATAGTTCTGAAGCAGCAGCTTCTGGTTCTCAATACTGACGGATTCACCGTCGCGTTCATCGTCGTTACTTAAACGGCAGTAGATGCCGACGTTGTATGTTTTTGTAGTCATCTTTATTTTCCCTCCCGACAATCCAGATTCCATACCTCGTGCGGCGTGATGGCTCCACAGGGAATATCCCTGTATGAACATCGTAGCGGAGAATCCATCGCCGCGCAAGTATGCGGCAAAGCCGGGAGGATGGTGTGACTATGTAGCCGTGTGTGCAGAGCAGCTGGCAGGTGTGGAAACCTCCGACATGGCGCGCCGGACAGCCAGCTGCTCCAAAGTCTTTCCCAGTTCCTTTTCACCCGAAAAAAAGCTGGTCACACGGTAAATGGTTTTCCCGATTTTCACCTCTTTGTAGGAGGTTATAGGGGTATTCCTCTGATCCATATTGACGCACCTCCAGTCAAAAAACCTGTTTCTTCATAAGATATGAGGAAACAGGTTGTCTCAATTCATATAAAGACAAGCAGCCGCACCGATAAAGTTGAGGGGATATGCGAACCTGCTAATCGGTACGGCTGCTGTATTGTAGTTTGGTTATTGCTCGCCACATTTGCCACGCACCCCTGACGATGGGGACATTCCGGTCTCCGCTGGCGCGGCTGTCATAACTCCGCAGCGTCGTTTTACTCGTGCGCCGCAGGGTTCCTCCCAAGTCTTTAGGAGGCCGTGAGGAAGTATCTTTAAGCCCCCATGCAGTCATCGCGCCGAATCTGCCACAATCCGTTTTATGAAATCGTAGATCGCTCCGAAGCAGTTCTTTCATCACCTCCCTGACTGCTCCATCTTCGCGGCGTTTCATATTCGCTCGTACATGGGTTATGTACCGGAAATGCCGTCTATTCAGTTGTCAAGCTGCATGAGAGAGATAGACCCTCTCACTTACTTCCCCGTTGGGAGAGTGGTTTTGGTCTATGCTTTTCCCATGTTTTCCAAAAAAATTTTTAATTTTTGGAGCAGCTTGACTTTGCGCTGATGCAGAGCTGTTTTGGAAATTCCAAGCTCCATGCTGACAATCCGTTCTGACTTGTCCTCGAAATACAGTTTGTGGAGAATAATCCTCTCATCCTCTGACAAACATTCCAATAATCCCTCCAGCCAAACGGACGAGACCGCCTGTTCCTCCACGGGTTGACCAGAAGTAGCAAACTGCTTGTCCTTTGCCAGCAGGCGCTCATAGGAATCCTCTCTGCTGGGCAGAAAAGTTGCGGTGTCTTTCTGGAACTTCTCCGTTTTCAGATCGTAGGAAAAGTATTCTTCTTTTCGCTCATAGTGCTGATACACACGGTAAACCTGTTCGCTTACCGGCACAGCCTGTCCATCTATGTAAAGATAATAATTCGCCCTTTCTTCACGATTTTTACTCATAGCCGTTACCTCCGAAAAAGTTTGAAAAGTAGATAGGTTTTCAAACTCTCGAAGGGCGGCGAACGGCAGCCGACAAAGCGGAATCGTTTCTGTCGAATCACCGAGCAAGATGGTTCAGCAGGTGGCGGTTTGTCGGACTTTTTGTGATACTCCCGTCGATTTCTGCTTCTAAATGAAGAAAATGCGGGTTTCTTATCGAAAAAAAGCGTACAAAAAGAGGGCACAAGTGAACTTGCTATCACTTGCGCCCTGATTGGACTGGATATTTTATTTTGGAGGTCTCCACCTGTTAGCGGTGGAGAAAGGTCAAAAGGGGCATCTACCCATAAGCGGCCTCCCTTTCACCGCTATGGGGATAGAAGAAAGCAGCCGAAACATACTTTACTGATACCCATACGGTATCTATTTTTTGGATTATTCATATATTTCCAAACTGCCCTGTGTCCTTTCGGTATATCGTCCTGATTATGGACATTCTGTTTGATTTGATACGTCTATGATTTCTCCAATTTCTTTTTCACTTAGGATATAATCCACGTCCAAAAGTAAAATGACCTGTGTTCTTTGCGCTATTCCTATTAAGTAGTTTGCCTTGTGATCTGATTGTTGGGGTGGCGGACAGATATCCTGTGGTGAAATAGTCTCCACATCATTTACTGCATCTACAATTAGACCGAAAGAACGACTGTCAATACGGATTAAAATAATACAGGTACGCTCACTATAATCTGAGACCTGTTGGCCTAAACGCAAACGCAAATCCATGATTGGGGTTAACTCGCCTCGGATCGATAAAATGCCTTTTATGTAAGATGGGAAATCCGGTAATGGAGTAATATCCATCATGTGTACAATTTGAACGACTTGTCCGATTCCAATACCAAACAGCTGGTTATTGCACCAAAAAGTCAAGTATTTATCCGAGCTAACTTTATGTTCTTCATTTTCCCCGGATAATTCGTGCAAATTTTGTATGCGTTGTTCTTGCATAGTCTAAGTCACCTCCCTTGGTTAATACTTATCCCGGTAAATGTCAGTCCCAGCCGGAATTGCAAAGTCGGAATAATCTTTTTCCAAAAAATCCATAGTGCCGGATGTAATCTTGAATTTTCCAACAAGGTTCTTCAGCATAACTGCTTGACTGGAAAGCTCCTCGCTTGCAGCTGCACTTTCTTCCGAGGTCGCGGAATTGGTTTGCACAACGCTCGAAATCTGATCCAAGCCTTGCGTAATTTGCATAATCGCTTGTGCCTGCTCTGCCGAGGCCTCTGCAATTTCTGTGATAGAGGTAATAACCTCTCCTGTGTATTGAGCAGTTTCGTCTAGGACTTCTGCGGTGTCAGCAGCGAGAATACTGCCGTTTTCTACCGCTCTAATGGATTTTTCAATCATTTCCTGTGTTGTTTTCGAGGCGTCAGCGGACTTACCTGCCAAGTTTCTGACTTCATCGGCTACAACGGCAAAGCCCTTACCAGCCATTCCAGCTCGTGCCGCTTCAACAGCAGCATTCAATGCCAGAATGTTAGTTTGAAAAGCAATGTCATCAATCGCTTTTATAATAGTCTGAATTTCAGCAGAAGTTGCTTTGATTTCACCCATTGCGGAGACAAGTTGTTTCATTTTTTCTCCGCTTTCATCCAGACGTTCTCCCGCAATCTTACACTTTGTGTTGGCGGTTTCTGTTCGCTCTGCATTCAAGTTGATCTTTGCAGAAATGTCCTGTGTCGTTGCAGACAGTTCTTCGATAGAACTGGCCTGCTCGGTAGCGCCCTGACTAAGCGCTTGCGCTCCGTTTGAAACCTGCTCTGACCCGGAAGCAACTTGGCTAGCAGCCGTGTCAATTTCGCCAAAGGCTTCGTTTAATTGTTTCAGCAAATCAGAGGCAGACAATTCAATTTTACGCAACTCTCCCGGAAAGGTCATGGACGGTTGAATTGTAAAATTACCGTTTGCCATCTCACGGAAGCACAGAGAAATTTCATCAATAACCCTTTTAAGTTCCGCAAAACTGGTACGAATACTATCGCAAACCTGACCAAATTCATTCTTGCTGTGGAATGTAATCTCTGAATCAAAATCTCCCTGTGCAAGCGCTCTCGATGCAGCTTCTATTTCCTTAAGCGGCTTCATAAAATCACGAACTAATCGAATTGTTACAAGTATAGCGGTTAAAATAAATAATACTGTCAGGCCAAAGGTCACTCTTTCCGATATGACACTGATTCTTCTTGTTTTCTCTGCTGACTGTACAAAATCTTGCTGTATATGGTCGGAAAAATCCCTTAAATCCACCCGTATTTCCTGGGAGATTGGAATGTATTCATTTCTTATAATTGCTTCAGCTTTTTGCCATTCGTCGCCATTACCAGTTAATAAAATTTCTTCTGCCGAAGTTCTTATATCTCGCATCTCTAAAATGTGTTCTCTAAAATGTGCAAGTTCACTCAGATCTTCTTCTGAACCACTGCTTTTTAGAATGCTTTCCATCGTTGTGAGAGAAGTATTAACTTCATTTGCTCTTTGCTGACTATCGGCTTGAGTATCTTGGACCAAATTCATATCACCCGCTAATGCCATATCCAGCAGATTTCTTTCGACTATAATGATATTCCTGCGCACATTTTGGGCTTCCAAAACGACAGGGAATATGTCCGTGTTTGTCTGGTCAACATTTTTGCGCAATTGCTGCATACTATTTAGCGAAAGCAGCAACGCAACACCCGCAAGTAATACAATACTTGTGCTGAATGTAATTAGTCTTGTTTTTATTTTCCAATCATTAAACTTTTTACCTTTCATAACGCATCTCCTCATTCTCTAAAATACCTCTTAGTATTAACAGCCCCTGAAAAATCGGCAGCTAACTTTGGAATTGCAACTGTACAGAAACCGTTTACCTCCTGTTCCTGTGCTGGTCTATCAAAAAACGCAAAAAGGAAGCGGTTATCCATCCGGCCGGAATGGACAACTGCTTCCTCTGTTATAGCGATATGCGGACAGCACAAAAACAGGCAGATTTACCTCTGTCTGTCTGTCTGTCTGTCTGTCTGTCTGTCTGTCTGTCTGTCTGTCTGTCTGTCTGTCTGTCTGTCTGTCTGTCTGTCTGTCTGTCTGTCACGAGTTTATTCCATGAGGACATCACTGTCAACCCCCTTTTTCATATTTTTTTCTTTTCCATGCTCCCGCTTTCTTTCAGCAGAGGCTGCATATATGGATGGGTCTGCCTGCTCGGAAGCATACAGGGTATCTTCGCAAATCGTTTCTTTTTTATTTCCACCGTTATCCTCCATCCATACGATTTTTGTCTGTTTTTATCAGCATATATTATAGAAAAGGAGTTGTCAATAGGTTTTGCGCCAATAGGGCATATAGTGTGTTGAATGTGCAAACTTGGTTTTGAGAAAATACCGGCAAACCTGCTAATAGGTGTCAAGCCCCAAAATGAAAAATCGGATATCTGAAAATGAGCATAACAAAACAGACCTGCAACAAAGTAAAAATTGCAGACCTGAGGGTTTTATGACTTTGAGGTTTCGTATTTACAGCAGAGTCAAGCGATTTCTTGAGTGTTCAGATATTCTTTTACTCTTGCATAATAAATCCGCAGGAACTTTGCAGCTCCGGCCACAGTATAGACATAGAAATGCTTTCCCTCCGCTCGTTTCTTATCCATGAAGCAGAATACAGAATTGTCAGGGTTTCCGTGAACAAGAATCATGGAGGCGATCTCAAACAGCACCTTACGCAAGTGAGGTGAACCGCGCTTTGAAACATGACGATTCTTTGCATCGAATGTACCGGATTGATACGGTGGTGCGTCCACACCAGCGTATGCAACCAGAGCACCTTTGTGCGAAAAACGGCGGACATCACCAACCTCAGCCATCAACTGCGGTCCTGTGATTTTTCCGACACCTTCCATCCCCATCACCAGCTCATATTCTGGCAGCAGAGAGGCCAGCCGGTTCATTTCTGTGCGGAACGCATGAAGCGAATCATACACGGTATTCAGGCTGATTGCCGCTTGCGTTATCAGCAGTTTTGTACTATCATTTTTGGGAAGCGTGGCAACGGCGTTCCTGGCTGCGGTATGGATTCGTTCGGCATCGGAAGTACTGAATCTGTAACCGGTTCTTTTGCACCATTTTTGGAAGGTGTCTGCAAAAGTATGTAGGGATAAAGCTGCTACGCATTCTTTATGCCAAAAGCGGATCACAAAATCCACCCATTTGACATGGCCCTTTGAGTTCCTGCCTTCATTCAGAAATAACTTATTGGCACCGGGGAATGTCTGATCCAGGAGTGAAATTAAACCGTTTCTCAACATTGTACCGGTGGTGGTTGTCCGCTCATAGAGCCGATTCTGGATCTTCAGCATTTGCCTTGTTTCATCTTCTGCGGAATATTCCCTCAGATCCATCCAGAATGTGAGACCATAATTTGCGATTTTCAACGCATCCGCTTTATCCGTTTTAACCTTGCGCAGTGAATTGTCGCTGAAGTTGTGGATCAGAATCGCGTTGACTACACTGACAAAGAATCCAGCCTGTTGCAGCGCCAAAGCCACGGGTCTCCAATACATTCCTGTATGCTCCATGACAATTCGAATCTCGCTGCCTTCATCGTCAAGCCCCTGTAGCTTCTCAAGCAGATTCTTGATACCGGTGACATCATGGCCGACGTCAAATGGGAGTAAAGCCACTTCACCGCCTGGTCTTCTGGCTGCCACTGTGCTTTTATATTTTGAAACATCGATTCCAACCGCTGTAATGACTCCTGCGCTCATACACAATCCTCCTTTGTTTGGTTTTATAACCGGCGACCGCCACAGTTCATTACCGATTCAGCTTGCTTAGTCACACGAATGTACGGATTGCTCCGATGATTCAACCTGCGTAAATCGAACGCTGCAATGAGAGGGTCGGCTAACAGTTTGCACAAACGAGCGTGGTTAGCTCAAGCAATGCCCCGTAAGGCCGATTACCTCTTCATTGTAGCTTAGGTTTGAACCGCTGAACAGCATTACCAGCGCAACACCGTTCTTGGGGTCAAACATATTGTAGCAAGCAATGCCTGTGTTAATACACACAGGCCCGCAGAGAAGAAAATCCCTTTGTGATTTTCCTCTCCGCTTGCTTGCCCGGGGCAGCGCCCCCAAGCCCCCTTGAACACAGAATTTCGTTCTGTGGCTGCGCGTTCTGCGAACGCTTTTGACCATGACCGGCTCACCGCTGGCCGTGGTCTTTTTCCTGTTCTTTTTTCTGTTCCTCGTCCATTTTCAGTAGCCGGTCCACATTGGCCTTTGCCGTCAAAAGTTCCCGCATTTCCTCACGGGAACGCCGGTACTCGGCGTAGGTTTTCTTCTTTTCCTCCAGCAGCTTTGCGTACTCGGCTTGCAGGTCTTTGACCTTGGGCAGCTTCTTCACGCCCATCTCGTCAAAGGCATTTTTTGCCGCCTGATGGAGCAGGATTTCCTGCTCATGTTCCTCCCGGAATTTTCGGGAATAACCGGCCTTGCGGTATGCCACATAGACCTCACGGGTCTTGGCATAGTTGATGATATGGGTACGCAGGACGGCGATCTCCGCCATGCGTTTCTCCGCCGCCTTGATCTGCGCCGACAGTTCGTTGTGGTGGGCGGTGGCTGCCGCCGCTTTTTCTGCCAGCTCCCCATAATCCAGCAGCTGATGTTCGGTGAGAAAATTTACAGTCTGCGCCATCTGTTTCAGGTTAAAAACCTTGGCCCATCGCGCATAGCCAGCACCTTTTCCAGCCTGCAATTTTGCCTGAATGTCCACCAGCAGATTGACCTTGGGCGGCTCCGGCTGCACGAGGGATTTTTTACGGGGCGTATGCTGTTTTTCACCGGCCAGCACCGCACGGATTTCTGCTTCACTGTACCCGGCCCCCAGCTTGTCATCCATGCGGGCTACATTCTTCCAGCCGGGCGCTTTGAGCCGTATCGCTTTCCCGCGCCGGGATACTTCACAGCCCATTTCCGAAAGCGGCTTCAGCAGCGCGTCAAAGTCTGCCGGTTTCTGCTCCAGCGCACGGTCAATCATCACCCGCAACTGTTCCCGATGGGAGGGCTTGGCCTGTTCGCCCAGCCACTTGTTGTAGCTTTTTCCGTGGGGTTTTGGGTCCTCCACAATGGACAATCCGTTCTCGATACAGATGGTATCGCTCAAGCGCCGGACGGCTCTGGTGCTGCCCCAAAAGTTGCGGAATTTTCGGTCATATTCTAAGCTGACCGATGACCAGATGATGTGATTATGAATGTGCGACTTATCTATGTGAGTGCAGACTACAAAGGCATGATTCCCCTTGGTGAATCGCTTGGCAAATTCCACGCCCAGGCGGTTTGCTTCCTCCGGTGTGATCTCTCCGGGTTTGAAGGACTGGCGCACATGGTAAGCGATTACATCATCCGCCCCGCGCACCCGCCCGGTGGCGGCGATATACTGCCGCTTCGCCAACAGAAACTCCGCATCGGCGGTCCGGCTGTCACAGCCATAGCCGGTAATCAGTTTTCCGTTGTCGGTCTTTTGCGGATTTGCCACATAATCAATAATATCGCTGATTGCTCGGCTCTCAGTGCGCCCCTTGCCGATATGCAGGGGCATGATGCGTGTGGTTGCCATAGATGGAGCCTCCTTTCCAAAAAAGAAACGGCCTGCATGGTGCAGACCGCTTTCGTTATTCTATAAAATCATTCTCATCAAGAAAATCAAAATCGTCATCGGTGTCCTCTAACTGTTTTGGAGGAAACCTCATCTCGTATTGTTCTTTTGCCAGTGCACGAACTTCCGGGCGCTTATCTTTCATTCGTTTTTTCAGCCAGGAAATCTGCTCCTTTAATAACCGCCAAGGGAGATTCAGTAAGCGGTTTACCGTTATTTGCTCCGCTTGTTTCTCCGGCGATAAAGAAGCACAGGATTTACAGATGTGCGCCGCATGACCTTTGCCGGAAAATTTTTCGTTAGCCTTATATTCTCCGCAGACTTTACAATAATGTCCATGCTTCTTCATAGGCTCGATTCCTTTTCACTGAGCGCATATAAACTGCGAACCGCCCCCATGATGATGTTCCACTCCAAATCTGCCGCATAGGAAAACTTCCTGCGGTAAGATTCCCAAAGTTTCTGCATCACAGGACTGCTTTCCACTTCATTCAAAACATCCACAGCTTCTGCAAGATGCCGTTCGGTTCCGCGTTTTTTGGCAGTTGCCAACAGTGCATCATAGAGCGTCTGCCTGTTCAATGTGTTCCCGTGGAGCTGATCCAGAATATAAATGTCATAGAAATCTCTCATGCGGGTGTTGGTGGTGGTTCTGGTGATGATTGTTTCCAGCTTTTCAGCCAGAACGGTTTCCAGATTGTATGCCCAAATGTCAATGGAGCGATCTTCCAGCATCAGCTTGAAAGAGTAGCGTACCTCCCTGGGGGTAATGGCATCCCCTGTGGAAATGTCAATCTTCAAAGGTGTCACCACACCGTCAAAGGTTGTAGTCATGCTGACCCGAATCCCAGGATACTCCGCTTCATCCATAATCTCTGAAATGCTTTTCAGCTGAAATTTGACGCCATCATCAATCGGCACACTCACAATAGCAGAAATCAGGTTCTCGATCTCCTCTACATTAACATTGGCTCCTTTTACAGTAGCGTCCAAGTCCATCGTGGAACGGGCATCCAGTCCAACCATTGCCGCTACCAGCATCCCGCCTTTCAGAATAAATTTATCACGATATTCAGAAAGGGAAATACGCTCCAGAAAACGCTCCATCATATAGTTTCGCATTAAAAGCTGTGCATCCGCAGATTTTTCTCTGGAAAGATTGCGAATCAAATCTTTTAGCTGCCTTGCTGTCTTTATCATAAAAGCACCTCCAAATACTGCCGTAAAATTTTTTCAACCCGGAACATACCGGCATACCGCATCAAAGTCCGCAGATCCTTGTCCTTTCTTCTGGCATACATCTTCAGCGTACCTTGAAAAGTCTGTATTTCCATGCTGCTTCGGCTGCGGAGCAGATCGCAGATGGTGCGCTCCATATCATAGACAGGAACCGTATGCCCAAAAGGTGTTTGGCCAGTTGTCAGCCCTACCTCATATAGTTCTGGTTTGATGGTGTAAACAGAAAGGCCCTCTGCCTTTAAGCGAGTGGTGCTGTACCCTCTGCGCACCGTGATAGCGTATGGAGATGGTTCCCGGTCTGTCAAGTCATGGAAAAATAGCGCTGATTCATGGGAAAATACTGCCTGACCACATCGCAGATGTAACAGAAACATCGCATCAATCCAGGTGTCCTCGGAGACATAAATTCCGTGAGCAACCTGCTGAAGATTTTTCTCTTTGACATATTCATAAAAAATGGGTTTTACAATTCCGCTAGCGATTACCTGTGCGGTTTGCAGCATCCCATCATGCTCGGTCAGAAGTCTGTCTAATTGCTCAAACCGTTCTGATTTGGTCACATCCATCACTTCCTTTCGTGCTACTATTATACACGGATGTAGCACAGAAGTAAATATAGCAATTTAACAGACACTGTCTGGCATTTTTGTGACCGCGCATTTTATCCATAAACCAAATCCTGAATGGCAAACTTCAAGTCCTGCACCTTGCCCAGCAGCCAGATGGCAGCCATCGGCAGACCATAGGGACTAATAAGGAATGCCATCACCAGCAGGATAATGCCGTTTTGCAGGGAACAGGTCAGCAGGACCGCCACGCCCAACAGGGCGATCACCATGCTGATAAGCCCCAGCACCAGACCGGAGACATAGACGATCCCCACACAAATCCAAACGAACAGGGTCAGCGCCAGAATCACCGGAACCATCACGATCTTCAACAGCAGTTTCAACAAAAATACCAATGCCCTCATTGTTATGCCTCCTCCCAAAATCACAGTTCCTGTTCCTGATTCCATTATCCCTGTCTCACAGCCAAAAGGCAAGGATACGGGCAAAAAGAAAAAGCGGAGGAAGGCGCGGCGAAGAAACGCCGTTCCTCCCTCCGCAGATGGGGTATTTGTCCCGGTTACGAAAGTTTGGAGAGTTGTGTCAGTATCTCTTTAACTCCGTCCCATAACTGTTCCTGCCGCTGGGATATATCCTCCAAATCGACATCATAAATCCGCCCGGTCTCATGTACCTTGCGGGTCAGCTGGTTTAAGTTGTTGCTGCTTCGGCGCAGCAGGGATACCAGTTCCTTCAGCTCCGGCAAATCCAGCTGCACCACATAGCCGTCCACAGCCATTTTTCGTAGATAGGCGCTCAGGTTTTTTGTCCCAAACTGTGCCATTTTCTGCTGAATCAACTCCATTTCATCAGCGGATACCCAAAACAGAACCGGCACATCCCGCTTGCGCTTGGGGCTGCTCATCGCTCCGGCTCCTGTTTCTTCGGGGCGGCAGGCTTGCGGGCAGGCGGTTCCTGCCTGAGCTTTTGCAGGACAGAGCTTTTCTGCGGTTCCTGCATGGCTTTTCTGGCCTGCCTGGTAAACAGATCGGTCAGACCGGGATTGACCCCATCCACAACCAGATAGGCACAGTGGCGGGAAGCATCGCTGTCCTCCGGCATGGGAATGGTTTTTGCCCAGGCTTTATTGTCCTGAGAGATACGCCCGTCATGGTTCTTGCGCTGGATGGTGTTGGCGAGAATAAACTGTACCCGTTCTGTCCCGAACTTTTCCAGCACATCTTTGACCGCCGCCTCCGTATCCAGCCGGTTCTCTGCATAGTGAGCGCTGATGGCCTGTTCAATGGCTTCTTTGCAGGCGCTGTTCGCTTGATATGAGTGGTTGTACTGTGCCATCTCCCCATGCTGGGACGCATAGGCGGCAGAATGGGGGTAGAGAGGGGCAGTTCGTAATTCTTCCTGCGCCCTGCACACATCATCGGCACGGTTTTCAATGCTGTCCCGGATCACATCCATGTAGCCGGTCTCCAGCTTTTCAAAATAACGGTACACATCCGCCAGCGGCGTGGGAGAATCCAAAAGTGCCTTGGCCTGGGCGTCGGTCAGCTCCAGCTCCTCCATTGCCATCACGATGTCCTCCCGGACCGTGTACTCATAGGTGTGGTGCAGGATTTCCTCCGGGGGCTGGCTTTTCAGCCAGTCCCGGAATTTATCCTGTTCATCAGACATTTTCTCAAAAAGAGCTGTATTCCAATCTGTTGCATTCATAATCATCGTACCTCCTCGTGTTGTTTTGGTTTCTTTTCAGGGCTGCGGGGCGGCACAGGGCGTTTCAGACTGTCCAGCACCGAGGGCCGCGCACTCTTGGCAACCACAGTTTCCGGCTGGGCATGACCCTTGCCGTCAATGTTCAGCAAGGTGTCCAGTTCCACCAGACGGGCGGACTTGACCCGCAGATCGTCCTCAAAGGGGAACGGCTTTCCTACTTCCTCCTTGGCAGCGGCCTGCTGCTGGTAAAGGTTCTCCAGCTGATTTTTGACCGCTTCCAAACGCTGGGGCATCTGCGCCAGTGCGTTGTCGATACGGGTGAGATTTCCGCGTGGGTCTGTACCCAGGGTCGCCCGATGGGTCATTTGTCCTTTCAGCAGGAGCGTATATTCCTGTTTCCACGCTTCAAATTCCACCGACATAGTGAATCCACGGTAACTGCCAATCTGCACCGGATCGGAGGTTTTGACCTCCTTGCAGGCATCCAGCAGGGCTGCACCGGCGTTTTCTTTGTCGGTCAGCACATCGCCCCGGATTTCCATACCGGCAAAGCCATCTGCCGGGTGTGGGTGGGCAGCCAGTGTTTCTAAATCGGCTTCAAAGCCCTGAATATACCCCTTGTTGGTTTCGATTTCCTGCGGGAAGTATTTGAGCAGCTGGTCCTCCAGACGGTACTGCTTGCTCTGGTGGTCGGCTTTCATCAGCTTCAGCTTGGCAACCTCCACATCCAAATCCATGCGTTCCTTGATACGGGGGTCTCCGGCACACAGGGCCTTGATCTCGGCAAAGGAAAGCGCCGTTTCATCCACATCGTCGCAGCTTCTCACAGGCGATTTCGAGGTCATAATCTGGCTGATGAATTTCTGTTTGTTTTCCACCGTCTGCCAGAGGTAGGCATCAAAAGTTCCCTCCGTGACATAGCGGTACACATGGACAAGAGGGTTCTGGTTGCCCTGGCGCTCGATACGGCCCTTGCGCTGGGCAAGGTCTCCCGGACGCCACGGGCAGTCCAAATCATGCAGCGCCACAAGGCGATCCTGCACATTGGTGCCAGCGCCCATCTTGGCAGTGCTGCCTAAGAGGACACGTACCTGCCCGGTGCGGACCTTGGAGAACAGTTCCTTTTTCCGTACCTCTGTGTTGGCTTCGTGGATAAAGGCGATCTGCTCGGCAGGCATCCCCTGGGCGATGAGCTTCTGGCGGATGTCCTCATAGATGGTAAAGGCAGGCTCCGGTTCATCCAGTGGGATTGCTTCTTCCAACCCGTGAAGCAGCGGATTGTCCAGCTGTTTGGCTGCCTTTTTGGAGGGAGCTGCCTGGGGCGTGGAAATGTCGCAGAACACCAACTGGGTCAGCTTGTCTGCATCCCCGTCCCGCCAGATCTGCATGATGTTGTCCACGCATTGATTGACCTTTGTGCCAGGTTCATCCGGCAGCATCTGGTTGACGATCCTCTGGTCCAGTCCCAGCTTGCGGCCATCCGAGGTGATTTTGAGCATATTATCCACCGACGGGTCCACACTGCCTCTGTGTACTTCGGAAGCGCGCTCAGAGAGTGCCTTCACCATTTCCTGCTGATGTTCGGTGGGCTGTGCCACGATGTTGTGGTATTCCACTTCCGGGGTGGGCAGGTTCAGTTGGTCGGCGGTCTTGATGTCCGCCACCTCTTTGAACAGGTTCATCAGCTCCGGCAGGTTGAAAAACTTGGAGAATCGGGTGCGCGCCCGATAGCCGGTTCCCTCCGGGGCCAGTTCCAGCGCCGTGACGGTTTCTCCGAAACGGCTGGCCCAGCAGTCGAAATGGGTCATGCTCAGTTCCTGCAAACGGTCATACTGAAGATACCGCTGCATGGTGTAAAGCTCGGTCATGGAGTTGCTGACCGGGGTTCCGGTGGCAAAGATAACGCCACGGTTTCCGGTAATCTCGTCCATATAGCGGCACTTGGCGAACATATCGCTGGACTTTTGGGCATCGCTGGTGGAGAGACCTGCCACATTCCGCATTTTTGTGTATAGAAACAGGTTTTTATAGTTGTGGGCCTCGTCCACAAACAAACGGTCCACGCCCAGCTGCTCGAATGTCACCACATCGTCCTTGCGGCCCTCAGCCTGCAATTTCTCCAATCTGGCTTCCAGAGATTTGCGGGTGCGTTCCAGCTGCTTGACAGTAAAACGCTCGCCGCCGCTGGCCTGTACCTCTGCAATCCCTTCCGTGATCTCGTCGATCTGTTCATAGAGAAGCCGTTCCTGACGCTCTCGGCTGATGGGGATACGCTCAAACTGGCTGTGTCCCATGATGATGGCATCATAGTCGCCGGTGGCGATCCGGGCGCAGAACTTCTTACGGTTGTGGGTCTCAAAGTCCTTTTTCGTGGTGACAAGGATGTTGGCGGAAGGATAGAGCCGCAGAAACTCCGACGCCCACTGCTCAGTCAAATGATTCGGCACAACAAAGAGGGATTTCTGGCACAGCCCCAGACGCTTACTCTCCATGGCGGCAGCCACCATTTCAAAGGTTTTGCCCGCGCCTACCTCGTGCGCCAGCAGCGTATTGCCGCCGTACATCACATGGGCAATGGCGTTCAGCTGATGCTCCCGCAGGGTGATGGCCGGATTCATGCCGCCAAAGGTAATGTGGGACCCGTCATATTCGCGGGGCCGGGTAGAGTTCATTTCCTCGTTGTACTGGCGCACCAGCGTCTGACGGCGCTCCGGGTCTTTCCAAATCCAGTCTTTGAAAGCATCCCGGATGGCCTGCTGCTTTTGAGCTGCCAGGGTGGTCTCTTTGGCATTCAGCACCCGGCGCTCTTTGCCGTTCGCGTCCTCCACGGTGTCATAGATACGGACATCCCGCAGGTTTAAGGAATCCTCCAAAATCTTGTAGGCGTTGGCACGGCTGGTTCCATAGGTGGTATAGGCGGCCACATTGTTCTGACTGATGGAGCTTTTGCCGGTGATCTGCCACTCCGCCGTAAACGGGGTGTAGTTGACCTGGACATTCCGCTGCATATAAAACGGGGTATCAAAGGTCTCATACATAAACTGCTGGATGTACTCTTTGTCGATCCAGGTAGCACCCAGACGCACCTCAATCTCCGACGCATCCAGGTCTTTGGGCTGGGCAGCGGTAAGGGCCTCCACATTGACTGCAAAGGAAGGGTCCTGCTGTGCGGCCCGCTGTGCCTGACGCAGCTTGCGCCGCACATTGCCGGACAGATACTCGTCGGCGGTCACATAATGGGGAGTGCCGTCTTTCTCCACCTGTCCCGGCACACGGAAGATCACGCCTTGCAGCTCGGCAGCCAGTTCGTCGCTGGTCTTATTGGTCAACTCCGACATATACGCCATATCCACACAGGCTCGCTCCGCGATGGAGACAGCAAGGGCTTCACTGGCGGTATCCACGGTGTCCACCGCCTTGTGGGGCTTGATGGTGCGCTTGGTGAACATATCCGCCTTGCGTTCCAGCTTGCCGTCCTCGTCAATGACTTCCAGCGCGCAGAGCAGATAGTAGCTGGAATCATCGGCAAAGGCCAGTCGGTTCGCCCGGTCATTGATAAGGCCATATTTTGCAGAAAAGCTGTCATAGAGGCTGTTCAGTTCCGCCTGCTTATCCTGGATGGCGCTGTCCGGTGTGGCGGCGTCCATTTGCAGATCAATGAGCTGCTGGACACATTCCCGCAGCCCCACCAGTCCTTTTACACGGGCTTCGGCGGTGGCATTCAGGTCAGGGCGCACCATGCGGCTGTTTTCACGGAAATATACAGCGCCGTCCACCACGGTGTAGGAGTAATTTTTCACATTGGGGTCGGCAGGAATGGAGGTGTCGATGGCTTCGCCCTCACCCAGCTCCGGCAGCTCGGCCTCCTGATAAGTGCCATGAATATACTTCACCGCATCATGCAGCTGGTCGGAAAGCTCCAGTCCCTCGATAGGGTTCACGGTGTAGTCCATACCATGAGCAGTGCTTACCGGCTCCTGTCTGCCCAGCACCATTTCCGGGTGATCCAGGAAATAGCGGTTGATGGCAAAGCCGTCCTGCGTCGTCGCGGACTGCGCCTGCTCGTTTCCGCCTTGCGGCGAAAAGCTCGCTTGCTCCGTCGCTCCTCCTTCTCCCACAAAGTCTTGCGACTTTGCGGGAACCCTGATAATGCCGGTCTGTGTCCATTCCGGCGAAATGTCAAGCGGGCGGTCCCGCTTTTGCAAGAAAATAATATCGGAGACCACTTCGGTTCCTGCATTGGCCTTGAACGCATTGTTGGGCAGACGGATAGCTCCCAGCAGCTCAGCACGCTGGGCAAGATAGCGGCGCACGGTGGAATCCTTGGCGTCCATGGTATATCGGGAGGTCACAAAAGCTACCACGCCGCCGGGACGCACCTGATCCAGTGCTTTGGCGAAAAAGTAGTTGTGAATGCTGAAATTCAGC
Source organism: Clostridium porci (assembly GCF_009696375.1). Taxonomy (GTDB): domain Bacteria; phylum Bacillota; class Clostridia; order Lachnospirales; family Lachnospiraceae; genus Enterocloster; species Enterocloster porci. The sequence goes on along the minus strand of NZ_VUMD01000024.1, from coordinate 20,122 downwards.
TTATCGTAGGCTTTATCCCGGACCTGATACTGGCCAAACGGAACATTGCCCACCGCCAGATCGTAGAAATCCCGCCTGTCGGTGGTTTCAAACCCGGCCACGGTGATGTCGGCCTTGGGATAGAGCTGCTTTGCAATCCGTCCACTGATGGAATCCAGCTCCACGCCGTAAAGACGGCTGTTTCGCATTTCCTCCGGCAGCATACCGAAGAAATTACCCACACCGCAGGACGGCTCCAGGATGTTGCCGGTCTCAAATCCCATGCGGCCCACAGCCTCGTAAATCGCTTTGATGACCGTAGGACTGGTGTAGTGCGCGTTGAGGGTGGAACCTCTGGCGGCAGTATATTCTTCCGGGGTCAGCAGCTCTTTCAGCTGGGTATATTCCGCAGCCCATGCGGGCTTCTCCGGGTCAAAGGCGTCGGCCAGACCGCCCCAGCCCACATACCGGGAAAGAATTTTCTGCTGCTCCGGCGTTGCCTGTTCAGTGGTTTCCTCCAGATATTTCAGCAGCTTGATTGCCGCGATATTGGCCTGAAACTTGACTTTCGGACCGCCTTCGCCCAGGTGGTCGTCGGTGATACGGAAATTCTCAGCGGTGCGGCGCAGGTTGTCCTTGTATTCCCCGTAAGCGGCTTCCTCGGCGGCTCTGGCATTGGGGAAGGTCTGCCACTGGCCATTGACCTGAATGGAAACGGGGTGTTCGTCCAGCACTTCATCCAGAGTTTTTTCCGGCTCTGCGGCAGGTGCAGGCGGCTCTGGCTCATTGGTTCGCAAGGTCTGGACAACCACATCATAAGGCAGATGGTTCTTGTCACCCGGATAGACAGCCACAGTCTCGGCGTGATAAGCCGGGGGTTCGGCAGCCAGTTCGGGGCGTTCCTGCCCAAAGCCGTCCTGCTGACGGGCATACATCCCGCGCAGCAAAGGCGCAACCTCATCCCAGCGGAAATACAGCATAGCCAGACGCTTTTCGTCTGCGCCCAGCACTTCCAGTTCGATGCCTTCAGGAGTGGTGCGGTAGTCGGCAGTATCACCGGTCTCCAGTTCCATCGTTTCCACGATATTGGGATAGGCCCGGCTCAGCCACAGGGCAACCTCGCTGTTGGTCTTGCCGGTACGAAGCAGTTCGGAAAGCTCTGCTTTTTCCTGCTCGCTAATCAGCCCATGCGACAGCACATCCCACAGATCCTGATCGGCTTTGTCGGGGTCAACCGGCAAGATTTCCGTATAAAAGCCGTTGCGTTTGTCTGCCCGCAAAAGCTGCTCGAACTGTTCCCGGCTCTCGGCACGGTAGATGGGGTAGCTCATGCCGGTGGGAAGCAGCTGCACCGTCTCATCCCGCAGCTCCGTGATCTGGTGGGCGCGGTCATCCAGATAGACAATATCACCCACATGATAGGGCAGGACTGCCGGATCGTAAGAAGTTCGTTCCCGGAGTGTGCCACGAGCCGCAGCGTATTCCTCATCTGAAACCAGAACACGCGAATTATGGGGAGAAGGCTGTTCCGGCTCATCTGCCGGGATGCCCTCTCTGGATATGGCCTCAACATCTGCCATCACGCGCTGGATGAACGGGTCATTGTCCAGTTTTTCCGGGTCTGCCACCTGTCCGTTGACGATCCCTCTTTCCTCCAGGGCTTCCCGGATGGCGATGGGGTCGATGTTGTCGAACCGGTCCTGTTCCGCTTCGGTGTAGAACCGGTCCTCCTTGATAAGCTGGGCAATCCGGCGCTGTACCTTGGGCCAGGGCAGCTCAATCCCTTCTGGGCTTCCGGCGCGGATCACAAATAGGCTCTTGCTGTCGTTGCCGCTGTATTCCTGAGCCAGCCATGCGGCGGTATCTTTTTCTCTTGCATGGTCTTTCATATAGCGGACAACAGCGTGTTTACTCTCGATATTGCCGTTCCATGCACAAAGGGCAGTATCAATATCTTCCTGAGAAAGAGGGCGCAGAAGCTCATGGAGCTTTGGATAGGTCTCGTCGATCACTTCCCGGTGCAGCCGTTGGTGAAACTCCGGAACATCGGAATAGAGCCGAATCAGCTCCAAATCACCGGAGCCGAGAATGGCACGGCGGATGGCGGCATTGCCCTCAATGACAGCATTTTCACGGTCAGAATGACCGCAGGCATTACGATATGCGGCATCCTCGGAAATGGCGGCAGTCACCACAGGCTTATACTGCTCAAACTGCTCCCGAAGGGTAGGCTTTGGCGTTTCTTTCTCCACCTCCGGCTGCTGTGCTTGAATGGCATCTTCTTCTGCCAGTTCTTTTTCAGCCTGGATTTTGTCATACTGCGCCTGTTCCTGTTCGGTAAGATAGCGGCCTTTCTGGATAAGAGAGGTAATGCGCTTGGCAACATTTTCCCAGTTCAAGTGAACATCCGGGCAGTCCTGCTTTTTATAGTGCAACCCTTTCCCGTCGTGATCTTCGCCGCTGTGTGTTGCGCCGGACAAGGCATGAGAGCGTCCGCCAATGCCATACTCGTCTTTGAGGAATCTCACTTTCTCCTTATCCGTATGGTTTGCCATGAAGAACGCATAGATACGGCCTTTTCCTCCGGCGAAACTGCTGCCTCTGGTCATGGCGGCGTCGATCTCATCCTCGGTAATGAAGTGCTGGACGGTTGGCACTTGGGAAAGGTCCGAAGAAAAAGTCCTGCGGGACAGGGACAGGTCTTTCAGGTTTTCCCAAATCTCTCTCGGTTTGTGGTAGTGGAAGCGCAGCAACTCCCGGTCCTGCTGATAGGCAGTCCAGAAGGCGGCGTATTCTTCCGCAAGGGTCTGGCGGAACTCCGGGCGGTTCAGTTGCTCGGCAAGCCATGCGGTTTCTTCCGGAAACCCGGTTCTCTGAATACCGGACAGACAGGACAGATACCCGGAATCTCTGGCTTTATCGCTGAAATCGTGGTACAGATGCCAAAGTTTTTCCGCAAGGAGGGAGCGTTCATAGCCTGCCGCTTCTGCAAGCTCCACATTGGAGGCAAACTGGCCGCTCTCCAAAAGCTCCCCGATACGCTCTGCGGCGCTCTCCCAGGAAATGACCTGGGCAGACCTGTCATAACGGACAGACTTCCCATGTGAAAGATGGATACCATCCTCGGCATACCATGCGCTCACACTGCCAAGGCCGTTACCGCCGTGGTACAGCGTTTTCAGTATCTCAGCAATCTCAGCGGTGGTTTTCTGCTTTTCAAAGGCTGCAACCACACGCTCCCTCTGGCGGTCTGTATTGCCGCCCAAACGCAGCACATGGTCGATGTCATTTTGGGCAAAAGAAAAAGCAGAGGATGTATGCGCTACATTCTCTGCTTCATCTATGGATTGGATCTGTTCCGCTTCGGAGAGGAACAGGTTTAGAGTCAGCTGTTGATAAGCTCCGCCATCAGGATTTCCTCGGCCTGAGCTTTGCAGGTGTTCATCAGCCCCACCCACTTCATGGGATCGCTGGCTTTCAGTTCCTCGGTGGCTCCCGCTTCCTTCGCCAGCTGGGGCATCATCTGCTCCAGTCTGCTCTGGGCGGTCTCGTCGATCTCCAGAAGGTGTGGGTACAGCTTCTCGCTCAGCAACATCTGGTTGTAGAGGATGGGACGATGTTCCTTCAGGTAGGTTTTCCTCATCCTGCCGTACTTGCCCAGGGGTTTCTCCGGCTGCTGGCTCAGCTTCAGGTCGGGAATCAGATAGTCTCCGTTCTGGATATAGGTCATGGGATTGTTCATCTTGTTTGCTCCTTTCTTGGTTGGCTTCGCGCTCGGCATTTCGGATGGTAACGCCGATCTGCCGCAGCACCTGTTGATTGATCTGGCTGACCGCCGTTCCCAGTGCGCCGATGGTAGATGGGGTGTTGAAGTCGAAAATCGCCATAAAGTCCTCATGGGTAAAATAGCGTTCTGGCTCCAATCCGCAGCGAGACATCAGGGCGTAGGAAATGCTGATGGTGGCGGCTGCCTTAAACTGTACTTCGATGTTAAATTCATCATATTCCTCTAAAAAGGAATCGTCAACGATATAGAGAAAGTCCTGACGATGCTCGTTCCAGTATTCGCCCGCCAGTTTTCCGGCCACCGCCTCCAGCTGTTGGGCAAGGTCATCGCCGCCAACCTCGTAAGTGCGCTCCAGCATGGCCGACACAGGCCCGATGTGCTGTTCCTCCAGCTTCCACAGCCAGGGGGTGCGGGAATGTTCGCGGGTCCCGGTGTCCGTGATGTCGAACACATAGCGCAAACGGGGTTTATCACCGGAATCGTCCACCAGGGCGATACCCTTGGAGCCACGGCGCACATAGCGGCCCATTGTTTCATTCCATAAATCATACTCCGCACAGGCGGTAGCGTCGGGGCGTTGGGCATAGATCAGCAGCTGCTCATGGAATGGATACTTGTAAAGGCGGGCGGCGGTGGTCAGAAATCCCGCCCATTCCTGCCAGCTGCCTGTGAGCTGGGTCGCCACATGGTCGGCCATCTGCCGGTAAAATTCTGTTTTGGATGGCATGGTTGTTGTCCTCCCTTCGTGTTAAATGGAAATGGGGCGGCATTTTACGCCGCCCCGTTGGGTGTTTATGAAATGCTTATTCATCAAAATCCGGGTACAGTTCCAGCTGAGCAAACTCGGCATCACTCATAGCCTGGAGCTTCATCAGGGCGCTGTCGGTCAGTTCCCTCAGTTCCGTTTCCTCCGGCGAAAGTTCGCCGCGCATCTCGGTCAGAGCCTCCATCAGCCCGGTGCGGCTGCCGGTGTTGTAAATGCACATCAGGTTCATTTCTTCAAAAGTAAAGTTTCCCATATCAAAGCTCCCTTTCTGCGCTCTTTTTAGGCGCTGTCTTTTTGTGTTCCGTCCGGGGCTGGCTTTTCAGCTGCTCCATGACGGACTTTTTCTTGTCCCGTTCCTCCCGGTGGACAGCTTCCGCTAAATCCATGAGAGAGATTGGCTGGCCGCTGCGGGCCTGCTGTTCCAGCTGCGCCACGGTCGGCTCTTTTGGGCCGTTGTTGATGATGCCGTCGATCATGCCGTAGTCATCCTCCAGCATCATTTCCGCATTTTTCAGCGGATTGTCCGGCAGGAATCCGGGAATCTCGGTGAAACCAACGCTGTCGCAGTAATGACAGGATACCTTACCGTCCTGCTTGATGGCAACGATGTCGCTGACGCTCAGGGACGGGCTGTGAAAATCCACAGGCTTTTTCAGGTTGAACTGTTTATACAGCGTTTCCAGCTGCTCCATAGTGCTGCCGGAACCGTTCAGCGGGGCGGTGTAGATCAGGTCATAATTACTTCGGTCCACGGCCAGATTGTGCGATTGCAGCCGGTCCAGATTCATAAACCGCACATTCTGCGGATCGTCACGGCTCACCTGATAGATGGCAAAGCAGCAGCCCTCATGGGAGAGGAACGCCTGCTCCCGTTCCAGCTGCCGTTCCTGCCGTTCCAACACCTTTTCATGGAACGCCGGACTTTGCTCCCATTCCTCGTGTTCCACGCCGAAAAGCCCGCCATGCCCTATGATTTCCTCGGTGTCAAACACCATGCTCTCCGTGTTATCTTCATGGAGGACATAGACGGTCAGACCGGCAGCGTCCAGTTCCAGCGCCCGTTCTCTGGTGACAGGCAGCATCCCATCGTAAAAGTAGCCGTATTCCTGCATATCCGAAACAGATACTTCGCTGTCGGGCATAGGGTACTCATCCAAAGACTGTTCCTGAGCATCCGGCAGCTGGGTGGCGGTTGCTTCTGCGCTCTGCTGGCTGACCTGTTCCTGCATTTGCTGGCAGGCGGCATCCTGCAAGGTCTCAATCATAGACAGCGGGGCATCCTGAACAGACGGATTTTCCAGTTCCAGCCCCTCACAAATCTGCCGGACAGCGGCGGAACGGGACAGTTTCGGGGCATCCAGCTGGCCGCCGTCCAGTTCTTTCATGGTTTCCTTGTCATAGAGGGTATAGTCCCAGCCGGTATCGCACGGCTGAATGTGCAGATAGGTGGCATCGTCCAGAAGAAACAGGGCTTCCTGCGGTATATCCGCCTGTTCCTGCTCCTGTTTGGCGGTCAGGTCAATGCCGCGCTCCTTACAGATTTCCTTGTAGTGGCGTTCGATGTTGTTAATCAGCTCACAGGAAGTCTTATTGATGGTCTCCAGGCTGGCTCGTAATTCTTTCAGCTCCTTGCCCTTGGACCAGGAAGCGATGTAACCGAAGCTGTTTTCCCCGGTCTGGATACCAAAATACTGGCAGACTGCATAGGAAATGCTTTCCGCTTCGACTTCTTCCGTGCGACGGTCCTTTTTCTGTTCCTGCAAAAACTGCGAGAGGGTAAGCATACCGCCGTTAAAATTCAGTCCGGTCTCATCTGTAAAATACAGCCTGCCTTCTTCTGGAAATTCTAACGGTGCAGTCAAAATAACAGAACCAGCGTGGTTCACCACCACTCTTTCCTCAACACAAATTGGGGAACCGGGGTCGTCATCCGAACCGCGCAGGTCATAGCAATAAACGCCTTCGGGCAGATCATCACGGGAAATACGCCCGTTGGAAAACAGGGCGGGTTTCTCAAATAACTCCACCTCCTGATATTGTTCGTCATTGTCAATTTGAATTTTTTTCTGATTATGGAGCTTGCTGTGTGCAATTTCATGGACAGTGGCAGAAACGGTCTGCACCTCGCTCATGCCTTCCCGGATGGCGATGCGCTGCTGGTCGGGGGAAAAATAGCCGTCCGTGTTGGCGACCATCGGCTCAAACTCGATGGGAACCGGGGCAGAGCGCCGCAGGGCTTCCAGAAAGGCTTCATAGTGCGGCACAGTCCCCGAAAGGCTGGAGGCCAGCTCCGGCAGGGGCTTGCCATCGGTCTGGCTCACATCAAACACCTTGACCGGGCGAAACATGGGGATTTCAATTTCTTTTTCCTCCATGACCGCCTTACCGTCTGCATCCAGAATGGGGGCATGGGTGTCCGGGTCGCGCTTCATTTCCTCGATTTTCTTTTTGTAGGGCGTGGGGGCGATGATGGTGATGCCATGCTCGCCCTTTTTCACATGGCGCGCAAACTGGTTTTTCCACTTGTTGAATCCAGCCACCAGCGTAGCTTCCGGCTTCTGCATATAGATGAGCATGGTGTTGTTCACCGAATAACGGTGAAACTTGGACATGACGGACAGATAGCGCATATACTTTTCGCTCTCGAACAGCTCCTTGATGCCCTGTTCGATCCCCGCCGTGATTTCCTGCAACCGTTCCCGGTTGGTGGGTTTATTCTCAGCCATGATTTTCAATCTCCTTTCCAAGTGTGTGATTTCTGCTGTGTGTTCTGCAATCCATGCCTTTTGTTCTTCTTCATTTTCATAAAGAAAAAGGTCCAGCAGGTACTCTACATAGGGTTTCTTCTGGATTGCTTCCACAAAGCGGGGGTGCGGTTCTTCCTCCGGTGTCCTGGGAGAACGGTCGGCTTCCCATTTTTTCAACAGATAGTAGTAATCGGACAGTACACGGTAACAGCGCTGTCGATCCTCCCGAAACTTCTGTGCCTCGGTTTTTTGCCGGACATATCTCCTGCGGGGCGGGGCCTGACTGTCATAGATCAGGCCAAAGTCCTGTGCCAGTTTCTCCGCCGCTTCTTTTGGGGAGAGGTCAAAGAGCTTTGCGGTAAAGTCGATTACATCCCCATCTGCACCGCAGCCAAAGCAGTGGAACCGCTGGTCTACCTTCATGCTGGGGTTCTTATCATCGTGAAAGAGACAGCAGGCCATGCCAGTTCGACTGACTTTTATCCCGTAAAACTCTGCCGCTTCTCTGGTGCTGACCGACTGCTTGACCGCTTCAAATACATTCTCTGCCATGTGCCTTTAACTGCTGGACTTTCTCACAGGGGGCTGGTATCCGGCAGCTTTCGCCCGTTCACTGGCAGCCTTGCGGCGCTCGGCGCTGTATGGCTCTCGAACGGACACACAGCGTTTGGGGACTGTAAAATTGTGCTTATCCTTTTTGCAGACCTGTTCCGGGTGCTTTTTGGAAAGGCGGGTCAGCTTCTCCATCAGTTTTCGGTCATGGGTATAAACTTCGGCGGTGTCCTCGGCCTGATTGTAGAGGAGAATGGTTTCCTGTTCATAAAGGGAGAGCTTCATTTTGCACCGCCTTTCTGCCGGTCAAATTCCAGCTTGAAGTTGGCGTACCGCCCATCGTCCTCCAGAACCACCGTGGCATCATAGGTCTTGCCGGTCTTTTCGGAATAGCAGCCGGTGATCCTTGCGCGGCCATCCTTGAGCAGCGCTGTCACCAGTGCCTTGGTAGGCTGCTTTTTCTTGGCTGCCCACCATTTGTTGTTTTTCCAGATGGCAAATTTGCAGGATTCTGTCTGGCAGAAGAACCCTTTTTGCAGTTCCGCCACATCGCCGCCGCAGCGGGGGCATTTGCCCACCACTTCGCGGGGCGGCGTGAACAGGTACTCAGTCCCCTTGATGACCTGATAGGTTCCCACCAACTCCCGGAGCATGGCGCAGATCCCACCCATGAAGTCCTCCGGGGACAGCTCGCCGCGCTCGATCTCGCTTAAACGGTGTTCCCATTCAGCGGTCAGCAGAGGCGATTGCAGCTGTTCCGGCAGAACGGTGATAAGGGACACCGCATCTTTGGATGGCATGAGCTGCACGGCTTTCTTACTCTTTTTGCGCTCCAAAAAGCCGGTGGATACCAGCTTTTCCAGAATCCCGGCGCGGGTGGCCGGAGTTCCCAGACCCTTGCGCTCGGTGTCCTCCGGCATATTTTCCTTCCCGGCAGTTTCCATCGCAGAAAGCAGCGTATCCTCGGTGAAGTGTTTGGGCGGGCTGGTTTTGCCCTCCTTGACGGCAGCGCCGGAAAGGGGCAGCGTCTGACCCTCGGACAGTTCTGGCAGACGGTCTCCGTCCGGCAGGGCCTTGTCCTCGGTTTCCTTGTCCGGCTCCGCATTTTTCAGCGCAGCACGGTAGGCAGCGTCCAGCGCCCGCCAGCCGGGGCGTTTCACCGTTTTGCCTTTGGTGGTAAACTCCGCACCGGCACACTCCACGGTGACAGCAGTTTCTGAGTAAGTATGCGGTTCCGCCACCGCGCACAGCAGGCGCAAAGCTACAAGTTCCAAAATCATCCGTTCACCCACCGGCAGACCGGACAGGTCGGCGTTTTGGAGATTGCGGGTGGGGATCACTGCATGGTGGTCGGTCACTTTCTTGTCGTTGATGACCTGAACTGCATCACAGGAAATGGCGATCCCTTTGCGAAACGGCATGGCGTTGGCAACCAGATTGACCAGCACCGGCAATCCCTCCGCCATATCCGAAGTCAGATAGCGGCTGTCTGTGCGGGGATAGGTGCAGAGCTTCTTTTCGTAGAGATTTTGGAGGTAGTCCAGGGTTTGCTGGGCGGTAAATCCCAGCAGCCGGTTGGCATCTCTTTGGAGCGTGGTCAGGTCATAGAGGGCGGGCTGCTTCTCGGATTTGTCCTTGCGCTCCACCTTTTTCACTGTCACATCCGCACCCTGGCAGGCAGTTTTCAGCTGCTCGGCGGCAGCCTTGTCCGTCATGCGCTCCCCGGAAACGGAAAACTCAGGTAACTCCAGAACTACCGTGTAAAACGGAACCGGCTGGAAGGTGTTGATCTCGGCTTCCCGCTGAACGATGAGAGCCAGCGTCGGTGACATGACGCGCCCAATATTCAAAGTGCGGTGGTACAGCACGGAAAACAGCCGGGTGGCATTGATGCCTACCAGCCAATCCGCCTTGGCGCGGCAGAGGGCCGCCTGATGCAGACCGTCATAGTCCGCACCGGGGCGTAGGTTCGCAAAGCCCTCCCGGATGGCGGAATCCTCCATTGAGGAAATCCAGAGCCGCTTCATGGGTTTGCTGCATCCCGCCAGCTTATAGACGCTGCGGAAAATTAACTCACCCTCGCGTCCGGCATCGCAGGCGTTTACCACCTCGGTCACATCCGGGGCATTCATCAGCTGTTTCAGCACAGCAAACTGTTTCTTCTTGTCTTTGCCCACCACCATCTGCCAGTGTTCCGGCAGGATGGGCAGATCGTCATAGCGCCACTTGGCGTATTTCGGGTCGTAGTTGTCTGCATCGGCCAGTCCAGCCAGATGCCCCACGCACCAGCTGACCCGCCAGCCGTTTCCCTCCAGATAGCCGTCCTTGCGGTCAGTTGCGCCGATCACGGCGGCCAGACTTTGGGCAACGGACGGTTTTTCAGCAATCACAAGTTTCATCATCTTCATCCTCCCATTCTTCCCGCACAGGCGTGTGCAGTTTTTTCTCAATGCTGTTTTCCTCATCCAGCAGCAGGTCATAGCCGAACCGGTAGTCATAGCGGTACAGCTTTCCCAGCAGATCGTTGATAAGGATACGGCAGGCCAGAATGACACGGGTTTTATCCACCTGCATCAGCCGGTAGCGTTGATAATTGCTGTAATATTCCTCATGGCGGCGGGTACGGCGGACGGTTTCCTCAAACAAAATATCCACCGGGTCCTGACATCCATCCTCTTTTTCACCTTCCATGCAGTTCAGAAGTTCCATCACCATAGGAAAGCTCCGTTCATCCATCGGGGCTTCTTCTGCCAGAAAACCTACCAGTGCGGATAAGAGCAGGCGGGCGGCTGTCTGTTCCCGGTCTGTCAAAACTGCCATTGTCTGCGCAGCATCCGGCAGGAGCGTTTCTTCCACAAAATCCGCTGCGTCGCCTGAATAAAGCTGACGGATGGAATCTATGGACAGGGGAACCGCTGCGGCATCCAGGGAGAAATCAAAAGGTTTCTCCCGTGTGGGCTTTTTCCGAAATTTGCTCCACACAGTTGAGAGAATGTCGCTGCCAAAATACACGGCGATCACCAGCAGGTCAAAAACCGCAAGCAGCTTAATAAATGTAATCAGAATACTCATTTTTTTCGTTTCCTTTCTTTGAGCCATCGTTCCATCTCACAGTGGCAGACTCCCACACAGGGCTGACCATAATTCCCACAGCCATAGCAGGGGTGGCTTTTGGGCAAAGAGAGAGGACGGGAAGTGTCCTTCCCGCCCTCCGGCCTGCGTGTCATCATGCGTTCATAGGGGCTGTCGGTAAACCGGGTCATGGGGTCTCATCCTCACTTTCCTCACCGCCGCCCCTGTCAGCGTCCAGCTCGCCCGATTCCTCGTCCTCCAGTTCGATTTCTTCCTCGTCCGGCAGTTCCTCGCTGTCCTCATAGTCATAATCGTCTGGATTGCTGCTGTTTTTGTGGTTGGCCTTACCCTTAATGAATTTGAAGTAGGCAAAGGCAGCGCCGCCCATCACAGCCAGCACCAGCAGCAGGACAGCCGGATTTAACCCTGCGGATTCTTTTTTCTCAGGCTCCGCAGGTTCCGCCGCTGTTTCCGGCTCCGCTTCCTTGCCGGTACAGCCGGTCATATCAGTGGCACACACCGGGCAGGCTGTGTTGACCGCACCGGCTTCACATTTTTCCGTGCAGTTGCAGACAGCGGGCGGTTTCTCAGCGGACTGCCCATCCTCCATCAGCGCCATCAGGTCAGCTTCATCCACCTGATTTAAGAAATGGACGGCGGTTTTCTTGTCCTCGTTGGCTCGGTCAATGAGGATATAGAAGTAGTTGCCCGCCTTGGTGGTGACGGTGATGAGCTGCTTGTTGCCGCCAAAATCATCCACCAGCGCCGCGTTGCCCTCCGGGGTCAGAGCAGGACTGTCCTCGGTTTCTTCCACCACCACATTTTCATCGTTGGTGGCATCCTCTGCCGGGGGCTGTTCCGACCCTTGAGCAAAAGCGGTGACAGAAAAACCGCCCATCAGCACCAATGCGGCGCAGAGGGCGGAAAGGGTCTTAAAAATTCTCTTATTCTTCATGGGCGGTGTCCTCCTGTTCGTCACGGACAGCCATATCGGGGCGCGTGCCGCCGGACAGCATGGCGCTTAACTGCTCCGGGGTCATACGCAGGGCGCGCACCATCTGGACGATCTCCAGATTTTCCGCTTCGGTTTTCTGCGCTTCCAAAGCCTTGAGCTTTTCCTGATACTCTGCGATTTTCTCACGGGTTTTCGTAATTTCCCGGTCGATGCGTTCGATTTTCGTAGCCATAATCAATCACTCCTTATCAAAAGATTTGTCACCAGTTCATCAGGCCGTAGCCCTTGATGCACTCGTAGTTCACATCGTAGCTTCTGATTTTGCAGGCATCGCCGCTGTTTCCCTCTACGGTATAAACGCGGCTGCCGTCTGTGCCGATGACGATGCCCACATGGTCGGCTCTGCCGTCCAGATCCCAATCAAAGAAGATGGCGTCGCCGGGGGCAAGGTTTTCATAGCCCCGCGCGCCCCATTGTCCATGTGACTGGAACCAGGGAACCCCCTGGGATTGGCAGCCTGCAAAGCGCGGTTCAGACAGACCCATCTGACCGTAGCACCAGGACACGAAGCAGGCGCACCATTCCACACGGGAATTGAAGCCGTACCAGCTCCAGTAGGGCTGACCGCCCACATTGCCCACCTGACGTTTGGCCAGTTCCACCAGCTCCGGGTTGCCGGGGCGTGTGCCGTTGATAAACTCCACCCCCTCCAAACTCTCAGAATCGCTGGTATTCGTGGAGCCGCCGCCGAAGATCAGCGGCTTGTTGCCCAGGGTGGTCCGGTACACCTGATACATTTCCAGCTGGTCCGGGGTCAAAAGCTCTGTGGCAACGGAGGAGATGGGTTTGCTGGTAAGCGCTACATTCAAAATGTAGTAGTTATAGGGAACCTCAACGGTATAGCTGTTGCCCTCGCTGTCCGTCCAGGTTTCCGTCCGGTAGCGCACCTCGACTTCCTCGGTGAGCGTCAGCTGATACTGTGCATTGAATACGCGCTCCAGCTCCGCCTGTGCGCTCTGCCGGGTATAGCCCTGCAACACAGCAGACAGGTAGGCCGCAAGCTCATGGGGGTCATGCCCGATCATATCCAGGTCATACCGGTACTCGTCATATCCCGGATGGCTGCTTTCGATGTTGTCGATCTCGGCTTGCAGCGCCGCTTCCCTGGCGGCGTAATCGGCCTCCACCGCCACAAGTTCCGGGTCATCCGACGGATAGGTAGAGCCGGAAATGGCAGAACCAATGCTCTGCGCCATCATGGAGCAGGAGGACATGGTATTGAGCAGCAGGCAGATGAGCAGAAAAATCGCGCCCACAAGCAAAAAGCCTTTTTTGTGGCGCATAACAAATGCTCCGGCCTGCTGTGCCTTTTCCTTAACGGTTTTTGCAGCCTTACCGGTCTTGCTGGCAGTTTTGGCAGTTCCTCCGGCAGTCTGACCAGTGCGCTTGGCGGCGGCGTATTCCTTTTTGATGGCCTGTTTCTGCTGCCAGCGGGAAATGGGATTGCTGGAAAGCTGGGGATTTTCCCGCAAAGACTTCTGATACAGGGCGTTTACATTGGCCTTTTCCAGCTTTTGTTCCGCCTGTGCCGCCTTGCGGTATGGCTTCAGCTTGTGGCTGCGGTAGCCTTCCCGGACCAGCCGCGCACCGGTTTCAACAGCTTCCTCGGACTTGTGGGCGCTCTCCACACCCACATTGTCCTGTTCCGTTTCACGGATTTCCTTGTGGAGTTTCCCCAGCGCCGCATCTCCCGGAGCATCCCGCACCGCATGGGACAGCTTGGAGGACGGCTTTTTCTTGTCCTCCAGCACCAGTTTGGTGGTCACTTTGCCGGTCTTAGGGTCCACCGTTTTTTGCCGCACCTGCTTTTTAGGGATTTTCGCCTGTGCCTTGTCTGCTTTGGCGGCGGCCCGGTCTGCTTTACGGATGGGCTTTTCCAGCGCCGGGTCAGCGCGTTCCTCGTCTGCAAAGTGCAGGCGCGGTTCCTTACGCATACCAGCCACCCGCCATCAGGTCATCCAGCAGCACACAGGTTTCCGCATATACCGGAATCTGAATGGTCTCTGCCGGAAAGACCGTTGTGGACAGGAAAAGCGCCATCAGGGTTCCTCTTGCCATGTCCCGATCCTGAATCGGGCTGCCCATAAACAGCTTGGGAACATCCGGTATGCCCTCTGTCCAGATATGGTGAATCCGGGTAAATCCGGCATAGCCCTTGGGCGTGAGATTTTTTGCTGTCTTTTCCTGCTCATAGCAGTAATGGACGGCGGCGCGGAGCAGTTCCACCATCTGCTCACAGCCGCTGACAGCGGCCAGAAGCAGACCTGTGCCTTTTTCAATTTCTTTCTTTGTCATGCTGTTCATCCTCCTTTTTTAAGTCCAACGGTTTGGTGGTCATGATACGGTACAGTTCCGTATTCTTGGGGAAATGGTCCAAAAACGGCAGAATGGTGGAGCCGTAAAACAGCAGGCCCTCGCCCTCGCTGGAGTGGGTCACATAGCTGAGCTGATGCGGGGAAATGCCCAGCTGCTTGGCAAGAATCTGCCGGTCGCCGCCCGCCTGGTTGAGCATATACACGAAGTCAGAGTTTTCAAAGATGTTCTCCACCTCGCGGCTGCTCAAAAGGTCCTTTACATTCTGCGTGATACCGGTGGGAATGCCGCCCCATTTTCTAAACCGCTTCCAAATCTCGACGGTATAAGCGGCGGTCTGCTCCTCTTTCAGCAGCAGGTGCATCTCGTCGATGTAGTAGCGGGTAGACTTGTGGGCGGCGCGATTGATGGTGACACGGTTCCACACCTGGTCCTGGACCACCAGCATACCGATTTTTTTCAGCTGTTTGCCCAGTTCCTTGATGTCATAACAGACAATGCGGTTGTTGATGTCCACATTGGTCCTGTGGTTGAACACATTGAGGGAGCCGGTCACATAGATTTCCAGCGCCGTGGCGATGTACTGTGCTTCTTTTTCATCCTGCGCCCGAAGCAGGTTGTAAAGGTCCTCCAGAATGGGCATATTCTCCGGTCGGGGGTCATTGAGATACTCCTGATACACCAGCCGCACACAACGGTCGATGATGGTTTTTTGCACCGGCTGCAACCCCTCCTTGCCGCCCACAATCAGCTCACACAGCGACAAGATGAAGTCGGACTTCAAAGACAGCGGACTTTCATCGTCCGAATAGTCCAGGTTCAGGTCCATGGGGTTAATGTAGTTGGTGGAAGTGGGCGAAATCTTGATAACCTGCCCATGCAGGCGTTCCACCAGAGGCGCATATTCCGCCTCCGGGTCGCAGATGATGACATCATCCGAAGTGAGCAGAAAGCTGTTGGCGATCTCTCGCTTGGCGCTGAAGGACTTGCCGGAACCCGGCGTACCGAGAATTAGACCGTTGGGGTTTTTCAGCAGCTTTCTGTCCACCATGATGAGGTTGTTGGACAGAGCATTGATGCCATAGTACAGAGCTTCTTTGCCGTTCTGGAATAATTCCTGGGTGGTGAACGGCACAAAGATTGCCGTGGAACTGGTGGTCAGCCCCCGCTGAATCTCGATCTGATTCAGACCCAAAGGCAGGCAGCTCATCAGCCCTTCCTCCTGCTGGAAGTCCAGCCTTGTCAGCTGGCAGTTGTATTTCTGCGCGATGGAGCTGGCTTGGAACACATTGTTGTCCAGCTGGCGGGGATTGTCTGCCGTGTTCAGCACCAGGAAGGTCACAAGGAACATACGCTCGTTGCGGCTCTGCAAATCCTGCAAGAGCTTTTTGGCCTCAACACCATAAGTGGCAAGGTCGGAAGGGATGATGTCCATGTCATATCCGGCACGGACAGCTTTTTTCTGTTCCTCAATTTTGGATTTATCCAGATCGGTGATTTTCCGCTTCACCGTCTTGATGGCCTTGATCTGATCCACCGACTGGATGTGCAGGCTGACAATCAGGTTGGATTCCATATCCAGAAAATCGGCCAGCATCCGGTCATTCAGCTCTGGGGCCAAAATTTGTACGAAGCTGACGGCTCCGTACTTCTTGCCCATGCGGAACTGCTTGCCGGTGCGGAACTCAAAGGAGCTGGGGGCGATAAAGTCCTTGGTGGACAGGCCGCTGGTGGGGAGCCAGTCCCACTCAAACCGGAACGGCAGCTGCTCGTCCATGTGGAAGATACCATGCAGCTGGGCAAGCCGCGCCTTTCCGTCCAGTGTTTCCGCCGCCACGCCCAGCCGCTTGAAGTTATTGAGAATGTCGGTCTCAATGCGCTCCAGACGGGGCTTTGCCGCCTTGATGCTGTCCGCGTCAATGCCAAAGGTGAGATACTTGGTTTTGATCAGGCCGTTGTTTCCCTTTGCCAGCTGGTTTTGCAGCATGGTCATGTATTCGATGCGGATGCTGTCAAAATCATCCCTTTGAAGGGGGATGTTGATGGCGCGGGCAAAGGTTTCCTCCGATGCTGCAAGGTTCAAAAAAGACAGCTCAAACTGAATCGAGCTGTCGAAGTAGTTGAGAAAATCGCACCAGCCCTCGAAGATCGCGGTTTTATCCTCGTTCTGTGAAAGCTGATAATTGATGTCCTGAAATTGAATGGTTTTTGTGTAGTGACCGTCTGATACCCGGCAGATACCGTCCGGCCACATTCGTTCATAAGGGATACTGTCCTGTGCCGATTTTTCCTTTTTGTCCGTGCGGTTGGCGCGGGCAATGGCAGCTTCAATCTGCTTTCTGTCGGCGCGGGACAGCTTTTTCTTTGTTTTGACCGGCTGCACAGCTTTTTCCTCGTTTTTTCCGAACAGCTGGTGCAGCCAGTTTTTGATTGCCGTAAACAATGTGTGACACCTCCTCGTCGAGATTTGCCTGCCGCTGCAACACGGCATAGAAGTTATTGGTGCGGTAGGGGCGCTGCCTGGGGCGGATCACCGTGACGCGGATGATATTGCCCACAATCTTTTCCAACGGCTGGCCATGCTTTTCGTACATCGCCAGCAGGAAGAAGGGCAGCATAACCAGCATCATACACATGGCAGCCACGCTGTTTCCCGCAGGCCCCCGGAGCAAAAAGAAAAGCGGTACGCCGATCAGCGCCCCGCCGCCGAAGCAGACCATCTGCCTCTTGGTTAAGTTGAACGCGACCTTGGTTTTGACTTTCGTAAGGTCCTTGGGTACGGGTACATAAGCCAATGTGGAAACCTCCTTCCGTTTTAGTGCGCCTGAAAGACTGATTTTGCGAGACTGCCGGTTTTGAACAGCGTAAAGCACAGCAGCACGGTGTAGCCCACGCAGCTCCAGATCGCCATGATGATGTCATCTTCCAGAGCGATGTTCTGCACCAGCACAGCATAAATTGCCACGCAGACGATGATGAGAAACGCCTGAAAGCCCAGCGCCAGCAGGGAGCGCAGATAGTTCTGGCCCATGCCGCCCCATTCCTTGCCCATCATGGCAGCCATAGGGATGGGCGCAACGGATGTCACAAGGTAAATTTCAATCATACGGCCATAAATCACGATGAAGATGCAGATATACAGCGCCCACATGGTAACGCCGATAAACATACTCTGGAACCAAAGCCCGAACAGCGGACCCAAATCCATTTCCATCAGCCGGGGTTCCATGTCCGTAAGGACAGAGGAAATATCAATGGCGGTATCCGAAGAAATGATGCCGGATGCCTGTGCCACCACACTCTGCGCCATATCGAACACGCCCATGACGATATTCCATGTATTCGTGACAAGGAGTATGGCTGTGGCTGACTTGAACACCCATTTGAAAATCATCCAGGTGTCCACATCATGCAGGTTGTTTTTGTCGGTAATCATCTGGATCAGTTCCAGCGTCATTACAATCGCCAGAATCACACCGGCGATGGGAACCATGATGGAGTTGGACAGATTCTCAATCATACTGAAAATGCCGCCGTTCCAGCCCTGCGGCGTTTGCCCAACCTGTACGGATATATCTCCGACCTGCTGGTTTACAGAATCGAACATCCCGGACAGGTTGCCCATAATGCCGCCTACCAGCATTTCTTTCAGCCAATTTGTCAGGGCTTCAAGTAAGAAATCCATACGGTGTCAACCTCCTTTCCGCCGCCCCCGCAAAACTGCGGGAACGGCAAGGATTTCATACGGAGACGCTTAGACAGAGAAAAGCCCGGAGAGCAGAGGTACAAGGACCATACCAACAACAGCTACACCAGCACCGGCCATGAGCTGCTTCATGCCCTGTGATTTTGCACCAGGGTTGTCGTTTCCGTAACCTTCCAGCAGGTTGATGACGCCCCAGATACCAAGACCGGCACCGAGCGCGATAACGAGGGTCTGAAGAACGGTGATTGCCTGTTCAAAAAATGCCATATAGTTTGTTAGCCGGAATCTGATTAAAAAATAGGTTTGTCATGTTTCATAGGCATACAAAAGCCGGAACAATCTGCCGCCCGGTTTCCGGGGGCATGATTCCGGCTGTCCTCCTTTTTCATTATTTTTTCTTGCGATTGTCCGATTTGTACGCCAATGGCCCCAAAAGGGCAGTTGCGGCGAATAGATAAGACCACTCCTTTCATAGCGGAACAGATTTAAGCGCCCTGAGTATCTACTTCGTACACGTCGCAGACCTCATTGGGCTTGAGTTTCAGCCGGGTGGACAGGAACGCTTCAATGTCAAAAGTGTTCTTGTCGCTTGCGTCGGCTGTGTATTTGAAATTGGGGTGCTTGGTGATGTCATACTTGTCCGAGAGGAAAGGCCGCACACCGCGCAGCTGGAGGATACACTTGCCGCCGTCCATAACGGCCAACTCGTCCTGGCTCATCAGCTCTTTCCCCAATTTTTGATAGTTGAGAGAGTGGGAAGTTTCCCGGCCACGGCTCTCGCCGGTGTTGTAGGTGTCAATGGTTTCCTTGCCCAGCACGGCAGCCAGCTCTTTGAGGGTAGTCGGCTCTTTACCGCCCAGAAAAATGGAGGTATCCATATTGCCGATGATGGTATCGGCGTTGTCCTTGTAGATGGCTTTCAGCTGGCTTTGCGCCTGCAGCACCAGACAGGCTGAGATCTCACGGCTTCGGATAGTGGCCACCAGCTTTTCCAGTTTGGGAATCTGGCCGATGTTGGCACACTCGTCAATGAGGCAGCGCACATGGACCGGGAGCCTGCCGCCATACACATCGTCGGCTTTTTCGCAGAGCAGGTTGAATAACTGGGTGTAGCACATGGAAATGAGAAAGTTAAAACTGTCATCCGTATCGCTCATAATAAGGAACAGGGCAGTTTTCCGGTCTCCCAGCGTATCCAGCTCCAGCTCATCGTAGGAAGTGACCTCCCTCAGCTCCGCAATATCGAACACAGCAAGGCGCGCACCGCAGCTAATCAGTATGCTTTTAGCTGTTTTGCCGGCGGCCAGCTTGTATTTTTTATATTGGCGGACGGCAAAATGATTAGGCTTTTCTGCTTCCAGTGCATCAAACATCAGGTCTACGGGGTTTTTGAACTCCTCGTCATCCTCCCGGACTTCCATGGCGTTGATGAACTCGATAAGAGTGGCAAAGTTTTGTTCTTCCACCGGGGCTTCATAGTGGATATATCCGATGAGGGCGCAGTACAAAAGCGTTTCCGCCTTGACCCAGAAATCATCTCCAGCCTTGCCTTCTCCCTTGGTATTCGCTATTAAAGTCGTAACAAGCTTCAAAATGTCCTTTTCGCTGTGCAGATAGGCAAAAGGATTGTAGTGCATGGACTTTTTGAAGTTGATGGTATTGAGAACCTTAATACGATAAGGCTCATAGACCACTTTGCCGTTTTTGTCCTTTACGGTCTCATAGACCGGATTGCCGTGCCGGTCCTTTACCGGCTGATGGTCCTTGCCCAGCTTGGGACGCATTTTCGGTGTACCGCGCTGAAGCATTTTGCCGCACTCCACCAAAATCGTACCTTTGGGGTCTGTCACCACATAGGAACTGTGCATCTGCATCAGGTTCGGCTTTAGCCAGAACCGGGTCTTACCAGAACCGGAGCCGCCGATGACCAGCACATTTTTGTTTCTGGCAGTCTTGGGGTCTTTCGGGCGGCTGTTCATGGTCAGGCTCTCGGTTTTCGTCAGAATCACATTGTTCTGGAATACCGGGTCCACATAAGGGGCAATGTCCTCGTGGGTTCCCCATGAAGCGTTTTGTCAAGTGCTTTTTTGAGTTATTGACGCAAATTCTTGTGAAAGTGCGAAAGTGCAAAGTGCAAAGGGTCTGCGTTTTGCACTTTCAGCTTGCGGGTTCGGGCGGCTGCTTC
>NZ_VUMD01000023.1 GCF_009696375.1 Clostridium porci | reverse complement strand
GTTTTTTACTGTAAGCTGAAGCAATACTAACTCACCTGCATAGCAGGTGGTTTATTCGTTTTCCAAAGTTCCGTTTTTCGGATCAGCGAAAAACTCCACATTGGTAAACAGGGCTTTGCCCTAACAAAAAGAAGGAAAACCGGCAGAGCCTACCCTCCTGCCGTTTTTCCCTCCTGTCCCTTGCTTTTAAGCTGTCAGAAATTTGTAAATGGTAGTTGTCTGGTACGTTTCTCCCGCCTTCAGTATAGGCGAGGGAAAGCTAGGTTTATGTACCGCATCTGGGTAATACTGAGTCTCAAAGCAAAATCCATGGCGGCGGTCATAGTGGGCTCCTCCCTTTCCAGGCATCTCATCTGTAAGAAAATTAGCTGTATAAAACTGCACACCTGGAAGATCTGTATATACCTCCATCATGCGGCCACTGACTGGATCCATCGCTTTCGCTGCCAAAGCCAGCTCCCCTTTCCTGTGATCCAGAACCCAGTTGTGGTCATAGCCCTTTCCCAAAATAAGAGCCTTAAACTCGTTCCCAATATCTCTTCCAATAGGCTTCATGACTGTAAAGTCCATTGGAGTACCCACAACAGGAGCAAGCTCACCGGTTGGAATCGAATCCTCGTCTGCAGGGGTGTAGTACCTGGCGTTTATCCATACCTCCTGCTTCAAAATATCGCCGCTGTCATGGCCTGCCAGGTTAAAATAGCTGTGATTCGTGAAATTAGCAATGGTATCTGCGTCACATACCATATGATAGTCCAGAACCAGGCTGTTTTCATCTGTCAGAGTATAGCTTACCGTAATATTTGCGGTTCCAGGATATCCCTGATCCCCGTCCGGGCTTTCCAGCATAAAATCCAGCCGGCTTTCCCCCTCTTTCTCAGATGCCTGGCACTCCCACACCCTGTCATGATACAGGGCCGGGCCGCTATGAAGGTTGTTGGGGCCGTTGTTGGCCGCCAGCCTGTAATCCCTTCCGTTAATAGTGAGCGACGCACCGCCGATCCGATTGGCATTGCGGCCTATAGGGGCTCCGAAATGGGGCGGATTCTTCCGATAGCTGTCCAGGTCATCGTACCCCAGCACAACATCCCCCAGACTGCCCTTTCTGTCCGGCGCCATCATGGAAACCCACACGCCTCCCAATGTGAGAAATGAGGCGGATACACCGCTTTTGTTATTCAGTATGTACTTGTAAACCTCTGTTCCATCCGGCATTGTCCCGAATCGTTCCCTTAATACCCCCATAGCTCTGCTCCTTTCTGCCGCTTAAAGCTGATTCCTGCATTTGCAGGTTCCGGCTTCTTTATTAATAGACTCCGTCAGCCTGCTCCCTTTTCCTTTATCCTATTTAGCCTGAATATACCCCTTCGCCGTCAGCAGCTCCGCGCACAAAACCGCTCCTCCGGCTGCGCCTCGAACTGTATTATGGGACAGGCCCACAAACTTATAGTCATATACCGTATCCTCTCTCAAACGGCCGATTGAGATGCCCATTCCATGTTCAAAATCTACGTCTGCTGTTACCTGAGGGCGGTTATCCTCCTCCAGATACTGGATGAACTGCTTTGGCGCGCTTGGAAGCCTTAACTCCTGGGGTGCTCCTTTATACTCAACCAGCTTTCTGATAAGCGTTTCCTTTTCCACCTTCTTCCTGAACTTTACAAAGGCGGCAGCCGTATGGCCGTTCAACACAGGAACACGTATGCACTGGCAGATGATAACGGGGCTTTTAGCCTTTACGATCACGCCCCCTTCAATGGTGCCCCAAAGGCGCAGCGGCTCCTGCTCGCTCTTTTCTTCCTCCCCTCCGATATAAGGAATAATATTGCCCTCCATCTCCGGCCAGTCCTTAAAGGTCTTTCCAGCGCCGGAAATAGCCTGATAGGTTGTTGCCACCACCTCATAGGGCTCAAATTCCTTCCATGCGGTCAGAGCCGGCGCATAGCTTTGAATCGAGCAATTCGGCTTAACTGCAATAAAGCCCCTTTTAGTTCCCAAACGCTTTCTCTGGAAGGGAATCACCTCAAAATGCTCTGGGTTGATCTCCGGCACTACCATAGGAACATCCGGAGTCCAGCGGTGAGCGCTGTTATTGGAGACAACAGGAGTCTCAGTCTTTGCATACGCTTCCTCAATAGCCTTAATCTCATCCTTTGTCATATCCACTGCGCTGAATACGAAATCCACGCTGGCAGCCACTGCCTCCACCTCATTTACATTCATCACAACCAGCTTTTTAACAGATTCTGGCATAGGAGAGGTCATTTTCCAGCGGTCTCCTACTGCCTCCTCATAGGTTTTTCCCGATGAGCGGGGACTGGCAGCTACCGTTGCCACCTCATACCAGGGGTGATTTTCCAGCAGGGAAATAAACCTCTGCCCAACCATACCTGTTGCGCCTAATATTCCGACCTTCAATTTCTTTTCCATCGTTCGTTCTCCTCATTGTCCTTTTTCTTCCTCCTGCGGGGGGAATCTTTCCTTATCCTATACCAAAATCCAAAAAAATGCAACAAGAAATTCGCCTTTAGCGCACATTTGTATTTTCTGAACGGACATATCCAGTTTTTTGTATGTGGAAGCTGCTGGAGTCAGCCACTGCATTACCTTTTACAGCCGCACCTTGCTCCCCTTCCCATCTCTCCTGGAAAGCTTCAGACGATTCAGATGAACCTCCTTCCCTTTGTAATCAATCGTGAGGTACTCTCCCAGCAGATACAATTTCTCCAACTCCTCATTCTTAGCCAGCTTAATTCCTCTGACACCTTTGGAAGCCTTCTTCATTACAGAGATCTCCTCCAGCATAAACCGCAGGAATATTCCTCCTGTAGTCTGCAACACTGCTTCCCTCTGCCCCTCTACAGGAATCACAGCCACCAGCTCATCTCCCTCCTGGAGCTTGGTCGCAGCTACCATCCGGTTGTTGGTCTCAAATTCCCCGGCTGGAACCTGCTTCACCATAGCCATTCTGGTAGCAAACACAAGCACCTTCCCCTTCATATTCTCTGCGCTGGTAAGATGAAGAATGGTATCCCGTGTTCCGTCAAATTTGCTCAGATTTTCAATGGGAGTGCCCTTACCCTTAAGCTTCCCTGCCGGCACGTCCAGAACCTTGATCTGATACAGGCTCCCCTTAGCGGTAAAAAAGCAAATTTTATCTGTATTCAGACATCTTATCACATGAATCTGCTCCTTATCCACCGTCTCCTGATTCCGCTCGTAGGTTCCCCTATCCAGGCATTTGCAGTAGCCGAATTTATCCAGCACAAACACTACCTCCTGAACCTCTACTGCTGATTCATCATACACAGCTTCAGCTCCGTCTTCGATCAGCGTCCTGCGGGAAACAGAAAATTCCTTTTTGATAGCTTCCAGATCCTCCTTTATCACCCGGTTCATCTCCGCCCGGCTGCCCAATATCTGGCGATACTCTTCAATTTTCCTCAAGGTTTCCTTATGCTCCTTTTCCAGAGCCAGAATCTCCAGACCAATTAATTTGTACAGACGCATTTCCAGAATAGCAGAGGCCTGCCGCTCTGTAAAACGCAGCTTTCTGGCATCTTCCTCAAATCCAGGCATCTTAAACCGGATATTGGACACATCACCGGCCATCAGGCAGGCCTTTGCGTCTTTTAAACTCCTGGAGCCCCTTAAAACGGCAATAATCAGGTCAATACAGTCGCAGGCCTTTATAAGCCCCTCCTGAACCTCCTTCTTATCCGTCTCCTTTTGCAAAAGCACGCTGTATTTGCGCTCCGTATTTTGATACTGAAAATCCAAGAAATTCTTAAGAATTCCCTGAAGCCCCAAGGTCTCAGGACGACCGTCTACAATAGCCAGCATATTGACACCAAGAGTATCCTCCAGCTTGGTTTTTTTATATAAAATATTTTTGATCCGATCAATATCCGCATCCTTGCGCAGCTCCAGCACAATTCGGATTCCCTCTTTATTGGACTGGTTGGAAATGTCCACCACATCAGCCAGCTTCTTACTCTCCACCAGCTCCGCCACATCCACCAGAAACTTATTGATACCTGCTCCTATCATCGTATAAGGAATCTCAGAGACAATCAGCTTATCCTTATCCGCCTTCCGCTTCCCAAGCTCCACCTCAAGCTTTCCTCTCAGCTTCAGCTTTCCAACGCCCGTCTCATAAATTCCCAAAAGCTCGCTCTTATTGGCAATAATTCCCCCTGTGGGAAAATCCGGCCCTGGCATGTACTCCATCAACTGCTTAACAGATGCCTGAGGATTATCAATATAGGCCCTGACCACGTCAACCACCTCCCCAAGATTATGAGGCGGAATACTGGTGCTCATGCCTACCGCAATGCCTTCAGAGCCGTTAATCAACAAATTCGGCACCCTGACAGGAAGCACCTCCGGCTCCTTCTCAGTCTCATCATAATTAGGGATAAAATTCACTGTCTTATCCAGATCCTTCAGATATACCTCCTGAGCAAACTTCTCCAAACGGGCCTCCGTATACCGCATAGCGGCAGCTCCGTCTCCCTCAATGGAGCCAAAATTTCCATGCCCATCCACCAGAGCCATTCCCTTTTTAAACTCCTGGCTCATGACAACCAGAGTTTCATAGATGGAGCTGTCTCCATGAGGATGGTATTTACCCATGGTATCTCCCACAATGCGCGCCGACTTTCTATGGGGCTTATCGTGATCTAAGCGCAGCTCGCTCATATCATAGAGGACCCGGCGCTGCACCGGCTTTAAGCCATCCCTTGCGTCAGGAATGGCTCTTGCGGTGATCACACTCATGGAATAGTTCATGTAGCTGCGCTGCATCTCCTCACTGTATTCCGTTCTTATTATCTTTTCTTCCATACGATTTCACTACTCCTGTTATTCTCACAGAGACATCCACCCCAGTTCCGTCTGACCTGGGCGGCTTCCGGGTATTTAGTTAAGCGTCGATCTGCGCCTCGCCTGCGTGCTCATGGATAAATGCCCGTCTGGGAGCCACTTCACTTCCCATTAACAGCTCAGTTATCTCCGAGGCCATTCTGGCGTCCTCAATTTCCACCCGCTTCAGTACCCGGCGCTCCGGGTCCAGAGTCGTTTCCCACAGCTGCTCCGCATCCATTTCACCCAGTCCCTTATACCGCTGGAGCGTAAAAGCTCCCGCATGGGTTTTGCGGTAACGTTCCAGCTCCTTCTCATCATACAGGTACTGCTCCGCCCCCCTTCTGGGAATCACCTTAAATAGGGGGGGCATAGCGATATACACATGTCCATTATAAATAAGCTCCGGCATAAACCGGTACAAAAATGTCAGGAGAAGGGTGTCAATATGGCTTCCATCCACATCGGCATCCGTCATCAGTATAATCTTGTTATACCGCAGCCTTGTAAGGTCAAAATCATTGCCGTAGCCTTCAGAGAAGCCGCAGCCAAAGGCATTAATCATGGTTCGAATCTCTGCATTGGACAGAACCTTGTCCATAGAGGCCTTCTCTACATTAAGAATCTTGCCCCGGATAGGCAGAATAGCCTGATACTTTCGGTTTCTGGCTGTTTTTGCGGAACCCCCCGCAGAATCTCCCTCTACAATAAATATCTCGCATTTTTCAGCGTCCCGGCTTTCACAGTTAGCCAGCTTTCCGTTGCTGTCAAATGAGAAACGAGATTTGGTAAGCATGTTGGTCTTGGCCTTTTCCTCCGCCCTGCGAATCCTGGCCGACTTCTCGGCGCAGCCAATGATTCCCTTAAGCGCCTCAACATTTCGGTCAAAATAAAGCTGAAGCTCGTCGCCCGTCACTGTGAATACAGCTTTTGTGGCATCAGCGCTGGCAAGCTTTGTCTTAGTCTGACCCTCGAAAATCGGGTCGGGATGCTTGATGGCTATAACAGCCGTCATACCGCTTCGGGTGTCTGCGCCTGTAAAATTAGCGTCCTTTTCCTTCAGGATTCCCAACTCTCTTGCGTAAGTGTTGATTAAAGCGGTGAATTTTGTCTTAAAGCCAGCCAGGTGGGTGCCGCCCTCCTGAGTAAAAATATTATTGCAGAAGCCCAGAATATTTTCCTCAAAGGTATCTACAAACTGAATGGCAGCCTCCACCTCCACCTTATCCATCGTACCCTTAAAATAAACCGGCTCATGAACAGCGCTCTTACCTGCGTTCAGCTGCTTTACATAGGCAATAATTCCCTCCGGCTCATGGAAGGTAAGATTCTCCTCCTCTCCCGGCCGCTTGTTCTCATAGAACAGCGAAAGCTGAGGATTCAGATAGGCGGTCTCATGGAGACGGCTCTTTAACCACTCCGCCTTAAACCGCGTTTTCTCAAAAATGTCACCGTCAGGCAGGAAATTAATTCTGGTTCCTGTCTCCCTGGTCTTTCCAATCACGGGAAGAAGTCCATTCTCAAGGCTGACAACAGGCCTTCCACGTTCATATTCATCGTGATAGATGCATCCCTCCCGGTACACCTTCACATCCATATGGGCCGATAGGGCATTAACTACGGAGGAGCCCACACCGTGAAGTCCTCCGCTGGTTTTATACGCATCGTTATCAAATTTTCCGCCTGCATGGAGGGTTGAGAGTACAATTCTGGCTGCGGAAATGCCCTTTTTGTGCATACCCACCGGAATCCCCCGGCCATTGTCCCTAACAGTGCAGGAGCCATCCGCCTCCAATGTCACCCAAACGCTGTTGCAATAGCCTGCCAGATGCTCATCCACTGCATTGTCTACAATTTCATAGATCAGATGGTTTAACCCCTTCGAGCCCACACCTCCTATATACATACCCGGACGCTTACGCACTGCTTCCAATCCCTCCAGCACAGTAATACTGTCCGCATTATATTGTTCCCTTGCCATCTCAATCCTCCATATCCAGCGTGTACATGCGTACGTGCTTCATCTTATAGTATTAAAACATATTTAGTTTATTTTGGCAAGTTGTGCTCTGAGAAAAAATAAACGCTCAATAAATTTTCCAAATCTGCTTGATTAATTTAAAAAATATGTTATAATACAAAAGTACGCCGCAGATGTAGTTCATTGGTAGAATATCAGCTTCCCAAGCTGAGGAGGCGGGTTCGATTCCCGTCATCTGCTTTTAAAAAACGAGGTATGAGACGTTGCTTGTCTCATACCTCATTTTTTGCCCGTATCTACCGTTCCCTCTCCAGTATTTTCCCTTCGTACCCTTAACTCCGTTTTTCCAAGTCTTCCTCCATCACGCCAGAGCGATAGACCTTCAGCCGCATTTCCAAATTCTCTATGCTTAGTTCTCAGTTGACGCCCTACATTTTTATTCCCTGTCAGCTTCTGTCCTTCCATTCTGCTGGCCATCTTCAGCAGAAGCTTCCCTCAGCAGCTCCTCTTTACAGCCGCTTTTATCAACATAGGTGCCTTTCTCCTCATCAATATATCTAAGACTTAAGTAATCACCTGTTCTTACAGACAAATTCTTTTTTGCCAGAGACTTGCTTACATAGAGAGAAATAAACCGGTAAATCACCGCAAACAAAGGCACAGCTATGATCATTCCAACGAATCCAAATAACCCTCCGAACAGCAATATGGAAAACAGAACCCAGAAACTTGGAAGCCCGGTAGAATCTCCCAGTATCTTCGGCCCCAATATATTGCCGTCAAACTGCTGCAATACCAATATGAAAATAAGAAAGTAAAGGCATTTAACGGGGCTGACCAGAAGAATTAAAAACGCACTGGGTATCGCTCCTATAAAGGGCCCGAAAAATGGGATCACATTGGTTACACCTACAATCACACTTACCAGGAGAATATAGGGCATATTCAAAAATTGCAGGGCAAAAAAGCACATAATGCCGATAATAAGGGAATCCAGGAGTTTTCCTGTTATAAAGCCGCCAAATACCTTGTGGGTTAAGCGAACCTCGCTGATCATCCGATTGGCGCTTTTTAAGTTTAACAGACTATAAACAATCTTTTTGGCCTGAGCAGACAAGGTATCCTTAATATTCAGGAAATATACCATGACAATGATGCCGATCAGAATATTTTTCAGTACGGTAACAACATTAAATAAACCAGTGGACACCTCACTGATAATTTTAGATATATTAGGTACCAGGTCAATGGTCAGCCAGTTCTGAAACTCGGTAACTAACTGCTCATAGACAGGCATTACATACTGTTCAAGCGTGGAATTTTCCTCGAATATCCGCTCCACCCACAGATTCAGATTATTAATACTTTCCCCCATAGTTGCCTGAAGCCCCATAATACTGTTATAAATTTCGGGCAGAATCATGCGGCAGAGGCCCGCCACAATGGCAAAAAGCACAATGAGGCTCACTAGAGTGCCTACGGCTTTTCCGATTCGATTTACTATATTCTTGCTTTTGATAATCTGAGCCAGCCTGCGTTCTGCGAATGCTCTCGTCTTATTATAGACAGGCAGCATCAGGTAAGCCAATACTGCTCCATATATGACTGGCATAAGAATTTCCACTACCTTCTCCACTGCCCCGGCGACCAGATCAAAGCGGGACAGGAAAAAGCCAAAAGCAACGCTGCAGGCAATCACAGCCAGAGCTGTGATTCCCCAGTAAATATAATTCTTAAATCTCACTCGTCTCATCTATTTTTCTCCCATAGTAGGATTATTCCGTTTATTTAGAAACGTATTCTTCTTGCAGAGCTTTTGCTTGCGCAATTTAGTATAGCATATCCGGTTCTTTACAGCAATTAGGATTTTATCCGGCAGGCAAGGTTTGCCTATATTTTAACAGTTTTTTAATACCGGAGAAGAAACGTTTTATCAAGTATTTTTATAGAATAAAACATTTTGAGCGATTGCACAAAGTATTTTCGCAGCCGAACGGGTGAAGAAATGCGCATAAGCAACGCACTATTTCCAAAAAAGGATTGACAAATGCAAAAAAACAGACCACCAAAACTGATGGTCTATTTTGCAAGCTCCTGACCGGACTCGAACCGGTGACCCCTTCATTACGAGTGAAGTGCACTACCAACTGTGCTACAGAAGCATATAAAATATTGGCATCTGAATCCTGATATCTTCCTGAAAAATAAGGCTGCTGCCTGAGCAACAGCCTTATCATCATGACCTGACCGGGAATCGAACCCGGGTTTACGCCGTGAGAGGGCGTCGTCTTAGCCGCTTGACCATCAGGCCTTAACAAATACATCGAGGCGACGTGATTCGAACACGCGGCCTCTGCGTCCCGAACGCAGCGCTCTACCAAACTGAGCCACGCCTCGATACCTTTGGTAGTATAATACAAACGCCCAGGAATGTCAACCATAAATTGTCAAAATTTTTTAAATAATTTTAACAATAAACAGGGCTGTTTCAGAATCACTTTTAAATCAACCGATTCCGCCTTATGCCTCTACCGCTGAAAATCCCAGATCCTCCAAAATCTCCAGGGCCTTAGCCTCACAGCTGGCACTGCCCTCAATCGTTACAGTCTTTGCAGACAGGTCAACGATATTCTGAATACCAGCTGCATCCAGAGCTTTCTTTATTCTGTTTACACAACCTTCGCACATGATTTCCCCGCATTTAAATATTTTCATCTTTTTTATATTCCTTTCCCTTCGCTTATGAAAAGTTTATACTCCCTTTCATCCTCAATTCGAGAATTTTTCTTAGGCTACCTCATCAGCTTCTGAAGCAGCCTGCACAGCTCCTCCACCGTAGCATCACTGTCCCCCGATTTGATATCATCCACCACACAGCTCTTGATATGATGCTCCAGCAGCACCTTGCTAAAGCTGTTAAGGGCTGCCTGAACGGCTGCTACCTGGATAAGAATATCCACGCAGTAGCGTTCATTCTCCACCATCGCCTTGATTCCCCGGATCTGTCCTTCTATACGGTTTAAACGGTTCATCATCCCCCGTTCCTCCGGCGCCTCCCGATGCTTGCGGCGGCAGACGCAGCGTTCCTTCTGTTCCATCTTTTATCTCCTTATTCTCTGATTCTACAGCTTTACATTCTTAAGCCGCAGGGCATTTCCCACTACGCATACAGAACTTAGAGACATTGCAAAGCCTCCCAGCATAGGACTTAGCAGCGGCCCTCCCAGCAGATACAGTACACCGGCTGCCACCGGGATTCCCAAGGAATTGTAAAAAAAAGCCCAGAACAAATTCTGCTTAATATTGCGGATGGTAGCCTTGCTCAGCTTAATAGCCCGGTACGCATCCATTAGATCGGATTTCATCAACACCACATCTCCTGCCTCCAGGGCAATATCGCTGCCATTTCCAATGGCACAACCTATGTCAGCCTGAACCAAAGCAGGAGCGTCATTAATGCCGTCTCCTACCATCATAACGGTTTTTCCCTCTTTCTGCAACCCTTTTACAACCTCAGCCTTATCCTCCGGCAGAACCTCTGCCACCACTTGATCCACATGAGCCAGCTTTCCAATATATTCTGCTGCCTTTTGATTGTCCCCTGTCACCATATAAACCTGAATCCCTAGGCTCTTAATTTTCTTCACAGCCTCCACGCTGGTATCCTTAATGGTATCCGCCACACACACCAAACCCGCCAGACGTCCGTCAATCACGACATACATAGGTGTCTTTCCTGAATTTGCATACTCAGCCGCTGTTCTTGTAGTTTCCTGAGAAACCGGCACCTTCAAATGCTCCAAAAGCCGGCGATTGCCTACCGCTACCTTCCTCCCCTTCCAGGTGGTAGCAATCCCCGCGCCTGTAATGCTTTCAAATGCCTCCGGCATCACAAGCTCCATCTTCTTTTCTCTGGCAGCCTCCACAATCGCCTGTCCCATAGGATGCTCCGACAGCTGCTCGCAGGAGGCGGCAATCCAGAGCAGCTGCTCCTTCTGCTCCCTGTCCGAAATAGTCTTAGACTTCTGCCCTTCTCCCGGAGCATCTGATTTTTCCAGCTTCCATACTTGCTCTGCCACTGAACCGCAGATCAGACTTACGTCTGTTACCTTCGGCTTTCCTTCCGTGATAGTGCCTGTCTTATCCAATATCACCGCATCTACCTTGTGGCAGATTTCCAAGGCCTCTCCGCTTTTAATGAGAATACCGTGACCTGCACCCACGCCTGTACCCACCATAATGGCGGTGGGTGTAGCCAGACCCAGAGCACAAGGGCAGGCAATGACGAGCACTGCCACAAAAATAGTCAGCACAAAGGCCAGATCCTTTCCTCCCAGTATCCACCACAGCAGTGCGGCAGCCAGAGCGATTCCCATGACGGCAGGAACAAAATATCCTGCGACCCGATCGGCCAGCTTGGAGATAGGAGCTTTCTTTCCCTGCGCCTCCTCAATCAATCTGATAATCCTGGATAGGGTTGTATCACTGCCTACATGGGTCACCTCCACCTCCATGGCCCCATTGTAATTCATGCTTCCTCCAATGACTCTGTCCCTCTCCTGCTTTTCTACAGGAATACTCTCCCCTGTCAGCATAGATTCATCCACGCTGCTTGTTCCCTTTACCACCACGCCATCCAGTGGTATCCTGCTTCCCGGCTTAATCAGAATGTGCTGTCCAACTGTCACAAGGGCTGCCTCTACCTCCCGCTCTGTTCCGTTTTCATACAAAAGCGCTGTGTCGGGAGCCAGCTTCATCAGCTTGCGTATAGCCTCCGAGGTCTTTCCCTTGCTGCGGCTCTCCAAAAGCTTTCCAAACATCACCAGAGTTATTACTACAGCAGCCGATTCATAGTAAAGCTGATGGGCCTTCATAGGATTTGCGGGAATCCCGGCCGTCATCACAAGACTGTAGATAAAAGCGCTTCCTGTACCGATTGCTACCAAAGAATCCATGTTCGGGTTCCCCTTCAGAAGGGAGCGTATGCCTGCCACATAAAACCTCCTGCCGCAAATCAGTATGGGAATCGTAAGAATCAGCTGGGCCAGAGCAAAATTCAGGGGAGCCTTATCCATCTCCATAAAAGCAGGCAGAGGCAGCGGAAAGGACAGCATATGCCCCATTGAAATATATAGAAGAGGCACTGCAAAGCAAATAGCTGCTATCACCTGGCGCCTGGCTGTATGAAGCTCCTTCTCCTGCTGCCTCCAATCTTCTTCCTCTGCCTTTTTTCCCTGGCTTGACTCCTCAATCGGACTGGCAGAAAATCCCGCCTTTGAAATCCGTTGGCATATAAGCTCAGGCGTCACCTGAGCTTCATCATAGGTAATGACCATCCGGTTGGTGGTCAGATTTACATCACTACTCTTTACTCCTGCCAGCTTTCTGGTTACTCGCTCCACCGCGCTGCTGCACGCGGCGCAGGACATTCCATCTATATGATACTGTTCTGTACGCATATCACAGGCTCCTTTCGCTATACCCCCATAGGGTATATTTTAATTATATGGCATGGGTCTGCTTCTGTCAATACCTTATTACCCGAAATTAATATACCCGAAAATGAAAAATATTTTCAGAAAGGCTCAACAATATACGTTCTATTTTATAAATTTCGCCACATACCCCTGCATAAAGATAAGCAGCACAAACACCGGAAGCACGTAGCTTACATAAATTCTGGCCCACCGGGGGAATCTGATGCCTTCCCCTTCATTGGCTTCAGCCAGAAATCTTTGAAAGCCCCATCCGTAACGGCTGGTACAAAAGAGCAGATATACCATGCTTCCAATTGGAAGAAGGTTGTTGCTCAGGATAAAATCCTCTAAATCCATCACTGTACTGCCCGCCCCCAGAGGCATAAAGCCGCTCCAGAGATTAAAGCCCAAAACACATGGAATGGATAAAAGAATAACTGCAATTATATTATAAACCACTGCTTTTCTAAGGCTGCATCCTGTCAAATCCACAGCAAAGGCTATAATATTCTGAAATACCGCAATAATAGTGGAAAATGCAGCAAAGGACATAAACATAAAAAACAGGATTCCCCAGATTCTTCCTCCCGCCATATGGTTGAATACATTCGGAAGGGTAATGAATATAAGGGAAGGGCCCGCTGTCGGTTCTATGTCGTAGGCAAAGCAGGCCGGAAAGATAATCAGGCCAGACATAAAAGCAACCAGGGTATCCAAAAGCGTAACACTGATCGCCTCGCCTGTGAGCCTGCGCTCCCTTCCAATATAGCTTCCAAAGATTGCCAAAGCGCCAATCCCGATGCTCAGGGTAAAAAAGGATTGTCCCAAAGCAGCAAAGATCACGTCACCAATGCCTGCCTCCCACATCTTACTGAAATCTGGTCTCAGGTAAAATTCCAATCCAGGCGCTCCGCCTTCCAGAATTATAGAGTGGACAGCCAGAACAACCATCAGAATCAGCAGGCATACCATCATCACCTTTGTAATGCGCTCCACACCCCTTTGGAGGCCCATAGCACAGACCCCAAAGCACAAAATCACCACTGCCGCCATGAAAAGCCCCATTTGCGCTGGATTTCCCAAAATAGCGGCAAACACTCCCGATACAGCCTCTGTTCCCATGCCTGTAAAATCACCCTTAAGCATCTTAAAAAAATACAGGAGCATCCAGCCTCCGACTGTAGTATAAAACATCATAAGCAGGTAATTTCCTGCTATCGCAACATATTTGTTCAGATGCCACCTGGTTCCCTCAGGCTCCAGCACATCAAAGGACAGGGCTGCACTCTTCCTGCTGGCCCTTCCTACCGCAAATTCCATAATCACAATAGGAAGTCCCAATACCAGCAGAAACACCAGATAAACCAGCACAAAGGCCGCTCCTCCGTATTCTCCAACAATATAAGGAAACCTCCACACATTCCCCAATCCAATGGCACATCCTGCTGAAATAAGAATAAAGCCAAGCCTGGAAGAAAATTTTTCACGCTCCATGGTATCTATCCCCCAATTATCATCCTTTCGCCTTAAATGCCGCCGTATCCTCTACAGCCTCATTCAGAAAAAGTCCTCTTTTTCAGAGGACTCTCACTATACTAACATATTCTTAAAAAAATAGCAACGTCTGTTACTGCAAATCAAACAATGACAGCTGATTGGATCTTGGCAGATCCTTTAACAGCCCCAAATCAGACATAAGGCCGCATATGGTACCGTTTATCTTTGTTCGGTTGCTGAAATCCTCAATGGACAAAAAATTTCCATCCTTCACCGCATCCACTACAGCCTCCGCAGCCTTCTCTCCCAGTCCATCCAGGCTGTTCAGAGAAGGCATCAGCTTTCCGTCTATAATCTGAAACTCTCTGGCTTTGGCCCTGTAGATATCCAGGGGGAGAAATTCAAAGCCCCTGGCATACATTTCCTGCACAATTCTCATATCCCGCATGGTATCCTGCTCCTTCTTTGACAGGGTATCAGCTCTTTTTTTATAATCAGCCAGATAATATTCAAGCTTATCACGGCCCTGACACATAATCTCATAAGAAAACGCGCTGGCCCGAATGCTGAAAAAGGCGGCATAGTAGGCCAGTGGATAAAAGATCTTGCAATAGGCAATTCTCCAGGCCATCATAACATAGGCGGCAGCATGGGCTTTGGGAAACATGTATTTAATCTTCTTGCAGGACCAGATATACCAGTCTGGCACACCATGGGCCTTCATTTCCCTTTCCCACTCTTCCTTCAGCCCCTTTCCTTTGCGGACGCTCTCCATAATGGTAAAGGAAAGCCCTTCCTCCAGCCCCTGGGCAATCAGGTACACCATGATATCATCTCGGGTACAGATAGCCGTCTGAATGGTAGCCTTTCCCTCCTGAATCAGAGTCTGTGCGTTTCCAAGCCATACATCCGTACCATGGGCCAGGCCTGCAATCCGCACCAAATCCGAAAAGTATTTTGGCTTAGTATCAAGAAGCATCTGCATGGCAAAATCGGTTCCGAACTCAGGTACACCCAGAGCTCCCAGAGGGCAGCCGCCGATGTCATCAGGCGTAATGCCAAGGGCCTCAGTGCTTTGAAACAAGCTCATAACCTCACGGCTGTCCAGAGGAATGTCCTTTACAGGATCCAGCCCCGTCAGATCCTGGAGCATACGTATCATGGTGGGATCATCGTGCCCCAGAATATCCAGCTTTAGCAGATTGTGATCGATGGAGTGATAATCAAAGTGGGTGGTTATGGTGGAGGTGGTCATATCGTTGGCAGGATGCTGTACCGGAGTAAAGGAATAAATTTCCTCTCCAATGGGAAGCACAATGATGCCTCCGGGATGCTGCCCTGTGGTTCTGCGCACGCCCACACAGCCCTGGACGATCCGGTTAATCTCACAATTCCGCTTTCTGGTTCCCTTTTCCTCATAATATTTTTTCACATAGCCAAAGGCTGTTTTATCTGCCAGGGTACCGATGGTGCCGGCACGATAGGTCTGGCCCTTTCCAAAGATAACCTCCGTATAATCGTGGGCCTTGCTTTGATACTCCCCTGAAAAGTTCAGGTCAATATCCGGCTCCTTGTCTCCCTTAAATCCAAGGAAGGTTTCAAATGGAATGTCAAAGCCGTCTTTTTCCAGGGGAGTCCCGCACACCGGGCATGCCTTATCCGGCATATCACAGCCTGCCATACCTGAAAACTTCTTTACTTCCTCGGAATCAAAGTCATAATATCTGCACTTCGGACAGTGGTAGTGGGGGCTTAAGGGATTCACCTCTGTAATCCCCGACATGGTTGCCACAAAGGAGGACCCTACAGAGCCACGGGAGCCTACCAGATAACCGTCCTCATTGGATTTCCAAACCAACTTCTGAGCAATGATATACATAACAGCAAAGCCATTGGTAATAATGGAATGAAGCTCCTTTTCCAGGCGATCCACCACAATCCTGGGCAAATCCTGACCGTACATCTCATGGGCCCTGTCGTAGCATATCTTCGTCAAGGTCTTATCGGAATCCTCAATCACAGGAGGGCACTTATCCGGCCTTACCGGAACAATCCGCTCGCACATATCGGAAACCTTTCTGGTATTTGTCACCACCACCTCATATGCCTTGTCAGGTCCCAGATATTCAAACTCCTTTAGCATCTCATCTGTAGTGCGCAGATACAGTGGCGCCTGATCATCTGAATCCTTAAAGCCCTGGCCCGCCATAATAATTCTGCGGTATACCTCATCCTGAGGATCCAGAAAATGCACGTCACAGGTAGCGCAGACCAGCTTGTTAAACCGCTCTCCCAACTCCACAATCCGTTTATTCAGCTCAATCAGATCAGCCTCTGTCTTAACCGTGCTCTTCTCATCCCTGAGCATAAAGCTATTATTTCCCAGAGGCTGGATTTCCAGATAATCATAAAAATGAACCAGCCTGGCAAGCTCCGCGTCCGGAACCCCTCTCAGAAGGGCCTGGTAAAGCTCCCCAGCCTCACAAGCAGAGCCAATAATGAGACCTTCCCTGTATTGCTCCAGCAGGCTCTTTGGAATACGGGGCCTTCTGGAATAGTAGGTAAGATGGGACCAGCTGACCAGACGGTACAAATTAATACGCCCTATATCATTTTTAGCCAGAATAATCACATGGTTGGCCGGCATTTTCATGATTGTAGCCGTATCCACAGCGCTCAGAGCATTAAGCTGATCCAGATTCTCCACGTCCCGCTCCCTCAGCAGCTTTACAAAAGCGGCAAATATCTCTGCAGTAGCCTCCGCGTCATCTACTGCCCTGTGATGATTTTCCAGAGAAATGTTTAATGCCTTGGCTACCGTATCCAGCTTAAAGCGGTTTAAGTTTGGAAGCAGCAGCCTTGCCAAGGTCACTGTATCCAGAACCGTAGGAGCAAAAAAAATCCCCTGCTCTTCCGCAAAATGACTGATAAATCCCACATCAAAGCTTGCATTATGGGCTACCAGAACCCCATCCCCCACAAACTCCAGAAATTGTGGCAAAATCACCTCAATTTTGGGATGAGGAAGCACCATTGCATCGTTAATTCCCGTCAGCTTTTCGATGTCGAAGGGAATCGGCTCGTCAGGATTTACAAAGGCGGAGAAGCGATCCGTAATCCTTCCATCCTTCACCTTCACAGCTCCGATTTCAATGATTTTGTTCTTCTTTGGGCTAAAGCCTGTGGTTTCAATATCAAACACCACAAAGGTGTCTTTAAAGCTCTGGCCTCCAGAGTTTTCTACCAGCTGCTTCGTGTCGTCTACCAGATACCCCTCAACTCCATAAATGATTTTAAAGGGATCTCCTTTATCCAAGGCATGGTTGGCATCTGGAAAGGCTTGGACACAGCCATGATCCGTCACAGCTACAGCCGGCATCCCCCACTGCTTGGCTCTCCTGATAATATCCTTTACCTCGGAAACCCCGTCCATATCGCTCATTTTGGTATGGCAGTGAAGCTCCACTCTCTTTTCCAGACTGGTGTCTGAGCGTTTACTGGTAAAATCCTCGCATTTCTTAATCCCCATAACGGACCCCAGGGTCAGCTCTCCATCGAACTTATCTATGGTAGTCACGCCCTTCACCTTTATGAACATACCCGTGTTAATCAGAGCCCTTACCTCCTGGAACAGCTCTGGCCGTATAAACATCTTTACTGTAATGGTATCAGTAAAATCACTGATATCAAAGGTCAGGATAAATTTACCGCTTCGCAGCTCCCGGTTTTCACAGGCCAATATCCGGCCTCTGATAGTAACCTCTCCAATCTCCCCTTCGATCTTCTCGATCTCCATTGGCTCGTCCTCAAAATCCCTGCCATAGAGCACATCTGGGTTGCTGGATCGCTTTATCGTATACTTCTTATCCTCACCCCTATCCCTGTCTTTACCCCAGCCCTTTCTCCCCTTATTAAGCCGGGCTTCCTTCCTGAAGGTTTGGGAGTCTCCGGTTCCGGCTGCTCCCTCTGCTGCCCTTACCAAAGCCTGAGCTTCCTTTCCCTCCTCCACGGATTGAGCCTGAACCATAAGCATATCCCAGGGAGCCGGCTCAGCAATGGCAGAATCTCCTGCGCCGGCTTCCATAAATCCATCTACGGCTCCGTCCTCCGTCCGTCTGCCTCCGTCTGCTCCTTCCAGGCCCTCATCAGCCCCTATAGCTTCCAGCTCTCTCCTGTGGTTCTGCCAATAGATAGCCTGGGCCTCCCGTTCTATCTTAAGCTCCAGCTGCCGTCTGCGTTCATTGTCCCTGGAAGGCACAAAGGTAAAGCGCACCTCTACAGGAAGGCCGCAGCGCTCTCCAAATACCTTTTCCAACACTCGCTTAAGCTCGCCTGTCCTGTCCTTGTTGACCATGGTGTCCTCTACCGACAGAACCATCACATCCTCTTGGGCGAATGTGATCTCTGCCTTGCGAAACATGCTGAATTCAATCATACTGTAATTTTTCAGCTCCAGAAGAAGGCTTTCCCTGTACACGCCAAGAAGCTTCTGTGGAGTGTACTGATCCGACAGTCTGTATTTCTCCTGGATTTTGATGGCTACCAGCTTATCTGGAAACAGCTGATCCTTAATACCCCGTTCCAGGTCATAGATATTCTGTTTATGTATTAATCTGGGACTTTTTATATAAATGCGGATAGAGCTTTTATCCCTGGTAGCGGTAACCTTTTCTACCTGTACCAGACCTAAAAGCTCTCTTAAGGGTTCCGCTATATTCAGTGTTGGAAATACCTCCAGAAAATTCTTTACCATATAGCCTGCTTCTTTCTCTCGTAAGCTGAAATTTGACTGCGCCGATTAAAGACTGCCGCCCATAGAGAGCAGCTCCTGTCTCAAAGCATTTAAAAGCTCTGCCTCAGGGACCTTCCTTATAACCTTCCCTTTTTTTATCAAAAGTCCCTCGCCTTTTCCTCCCGCAATACCGATATCCGCCTCTTTTGCCTCCCCCGGCCCGTTGACCACACACCCCATCACCGCCACCTTGATATCCAGATTATCGAATTCCGCCGCCATGGTTTCCACCTGGTTCGCCAGACTGATTAGGTCGATGCTGGTACGTCCGCAGGTGGGGCAGGAAACCACCTCCACACCGCCGGTTCGCAGGCCCAGAGTTTTAAGCACCAGCTTCGCTGTTTTTATCTCCTCCACCGGATCTCCTGTAAGAGATACTCGAATGGTATCCCCGATTCCCTGATAGAGAATCACCCCCAACCCCACAGAGGATTTGATATTGCCTGCAGTTACAGTACCTGCCTCTGTAATTCCCACATGAAGGGGATAGGAAGTCCTCCTGGCAATCAGCTCGTGGGCCTTAATACACATCAGCACATCCGAGGATTTGATGCTGATAACCAGATTATCATATCCCATATCCTCTATGAGCGCCGTCTTACCCAGCGCACTCTCCACCAGCCCCTCTGCCGTAACGCCTCCGT
Organism: Clostridium porci; assembly: GCF_009696375.1. GTDB lineage: Bacteria > Bacillota > Clostridia > Lachnospirales > Lachnospiraceae > Enterocloster > Enterocloster porci. The sequence continues at coordinate 21,631 of NZ_VUMD01000023.1, read as the reverse complement.
ACTTCTCCAAAAGCTGTTTTTCCAGAGAACCGCTGTTTACTCCCACACGAATGGGAATCCCATATTCCTTTGCCTTATCCACCACTGCCTTTACCCGATCTTGGGAGCCAATATTACCTGGGTTAATGCGAATCTTATCAGCGCCGTTTTCCACGGCTGATATGGCAAGCCGATAGTCAAAATGGATGTCGGCCACAAGAGGAATATGAATTTCCCTCTTAATTTCCCTTAAGGAACGGGCTGCCTCCATAGTAGGCACAGCCACACGGACGATATCGCAGCCCGCCTGCTCCAGCCGGTGTATCTGGGCTACTGTTCCCTTTACATCCTCCGTCTTTGTATTGCACATAGACTGAATCAGTATGGGGCTTCCTCCCCCGATCGTCCTGCCCCCTATGCTTATCTTCTTTGTATCCATCCTGGACATAGCTGTCTCCTTAACCAAATATTTTTCGCACATCGTTAAATAAAAGCAGTACCATAAGGCCCAGCAGAACCATCATTCCCGCCATATGAACCATTCCTTCCTTCTCTCGATCCACCGGCTTTCTCCGCACAGCCTCCAAGAAAAGAAACACCAGCCTTCCTCCGTCCAGGGCCGGAATCGGAAGGAGATTCATCACTCCCAGGTTGGAGCTCAAAAGAACCATAAGATTTATAAGGGTCAGTATGACGGCTGAAGGGCCATAGGGAACCGTTTCCTCCACAGTGGAATCAATGGCGCCCACAATTCCAACAGGACCGCTGATATCGTTCACAGACACCATGCCGTTGAACATCATGCGGAAGGTGTCAAACACATAGTGAATCCAGAACTGAACCTCATAGGCGCTGTAAGCCATAAGCTGAAGCGGATTCTTAACAGGATAGCTGGTTCCGTCAAATTCAACTCCCAGCATATAGTAGCCGCTATCCTGAGAATAAACGGGAGCGATCTCTTTTATAATGGTTTCCCTATTTCCCGCTCCATCGGTTCTTCTGGCAGTAACCCTTACGGTATCCTGAGGGTGGGTAAATAGGTACCAATTCACATCCCGAAAGGAATGAACCCTTCTGCCGTTCAGTTTAACAATCTCATCCCCAGCCTTAAGCCCTGCCCCCTGGGCCGGATATCCGTCTCTCACGCCCTGGAGCACTGTCCCTCCATGACCATTTACTCCGATTAATATCATGGCAAGAAAAAATGCCAGTATAAAATTAAATACAGGGCCAGCCGCAACCACAGAGATTCTGGCCCACACAGATTTGCTGCCAAAGGCTCCGTCTTCCTTGCATGCTTCATCCTCTCCCAGCATGGAGCAGGAACCGCCAAAGGGCAGTATTTTAAAGGAATAGCGGGTACCTCCCCTTTCAAAGCAAAACAGCCTGGGCCCCATGCCCAGAGAAAATTCCAGCACTCTTATTCCATTTAACTTTGCAAATAAAAAATGGCCGAATTCATGAATCATTATAATGAATCCAAGTATCAGCACTGCTATCACTATGCTCACTTATCTCTCTAACCTTTCTTTTTTTCTCAGGACATTCTCTGCCCTGGAATCCTGTTTTTCACTGAGATTCTATTTCCCGGAATTTACCTGGCTGTCAATATACTCATATGCCTCCTGCTCCGCCTCCAGAATCTGATCCACTGCCGGATTCTGAATGATACGGTGCCGCTCCATGGCCCCCTCAATGAGAGACATAATAGAGAGGTAGCCGATCTGGCCCCTTAAAAACATCGCAACTGCCTTTTCATTGGCCGCGTTAAACACAGCTGGCAGGCTTCCTCCCCTCCGCCCTGCCTCGTAAGCCAGTCCAAGCCCTCTGAAATTTTCCATATCCGGCGTCTCAAAGGAAAGCTGAGTCAGAGCCGCAAAATCCAGTCTGGCCCCTGGAAGGAAACGCCGTTCCGGATAATAGAGAGCATATTGGATAGGAAGCCTCATATCCGGAGTTCCCAGCTGAGCCATAACGGCCCCGTCCTCATACTCCACCATAGAATGAATCACGCTATCAGGCTGGACAACCACCTGGATCTGATCCATTTCTACGTCAAAAAGCCAGCGAGCCTCCATAACCTCCAGACCTTTATTCACCATGGTGGAGGAATCAATGGTAATCTTCTGTCCCATAGCCCAGTTCGGATGCTTTAAGGCGTCCTCCGGCCTCACCTTTTCCATCTGCTCTCTGGTCCATCCTCTGAAAGGGCCTCCTGACGCAGTAAGCAGTATCCTGCAAAGCCGGTTGCCGCCGGAGCCCTGAATACACTGGAAGATTGCGGAATGCTCAGAATCCACAGGGAGAATCCTCACTCCCTTTTCTTTGGCTAAGGGCATAATAATATGCCCCGCCGTAACCAACGTCTCCTTGTTGGCCAGAGCGATATCCTTTCCTGCCTCCATCGCGGCGATTGTAGGCCGGATTCCAATCATCCCCACAACAGCCGTAACCACCAGCTCTGCATCCGTACCGGCCGCAGCCTCTATCAGGCCCTCCATGCCCCATACTACTCTCACATCCAAATCTGCCACTGCCGCTTTAAGCTCCTTAGCCTTATCCTCCCTCCACAGGCAGGCCAGCTTTGGCTTAAATTCTCGTATCTGCTCCTCCAGCCTTTTAGCATTCCCCCCTGCTGCCAGAGCAGTCACCTGGATATCTTTATGATACCGTACAACATCCAGAGCCTGTGTTCCAATAGAACCGGTGGAACCCAATATCGCGATTTTCTTTCTCATAACTTATATTCTCCCTATCCTGAAGAAATACTCTTTTCCTGTTGTTTATTTTAAAAATGTCAGCGCAAAATAGACAGCCGGAGCTGTAAATATCATGCTGTCAAACCGATCCAGAATACCGCCATGACCAGGTATCAGGTGTCCATAATCCTTTACCTTGTGATTCCGCTTGATGGCTGAGGCTGCCAAATCTCCGATCTGGGATATCACTGCCGCAATGGCGCAGGCGGCGGCGCAGACCATATGGGGTCTGTCAATCTCTGTCATGCCTCCTCCAAACAGGGACGCATAGATAAAGCCCAGGAAAGCGGCGCCCGCCACGCCTCCCACTGCTCCCTCAATGGACTTCTTAGGACTTAAAACAGGAGCCAGCTTATGCTTACCAAAAAGCATCCCGCTGCAATAGGCGCAGGTATCACAACCCCAGGAGCTTAGAAAAATCAGCCAAACCACATAGGCTCCGTCATTCATGGCTCTTGTCTGATACAGATACGAAAGCATCACAGGCACATAGCATACGCCAAAAAAGGCGCCTGTTATTTCCTCTGTCTTGTATTCCGGAAATGTAAAAACATAAAGGGCCATTAGCGTCATCAGAGACCCAATCACCATCAAAGTTATATACCGCTGCCCTTCACACCACAAAATCCCGTAGTAGGAAACAGCGGTAGCATAGCCTACGATAGCCAGAAACCGCTTGTGGATTCCCAGCACCCGGTACAGCTCAAAAAGGCCGGCAAGTGATATGAGAGCCGTAACTCCAAAGAGGAGGACGCCTCCCTGCCCTACAATCACAACGGACAGAAGAACCAGAATAATACCGCTTATTAATCGGGTCGTAAACATGGCCTTTTCCTCCCCTATTTTACTCCGCCAAACCGCCGGTCTCTTTTATTATATTGCACAATCGCCTTTTCCAATTCCTCCTGGCAAAAATCTGGCCACAGACAGTCTGTCACCACAATCTCCGTATAAGCCAGCTGCCACAGAAGATAGTTGGAAAGGCGAAGCTCTCCGCTGGTTCTGATTAGCAGATCCGGGTCCGGAATTTCAGCCGTATCCAGATAAGAGCTAAATACAGCTTCATCTATCTGCTCCGGCAATACTCTGCCCTCCACACAGTCCTTTGCAAGCTTTGAGGCAGCTCTTCGTATCTCATCCCTTCCGCCATAATTTACCGCAATCACAAAGGTAAGCCCTGTATTGTCCTTCGTCTGCACCTCCAGCCGGTTAATGCCCTCCACAATATCCCGGTCAAAGCGTGCCCTGTCTCCAATCATCCTTACACGAACATTATTGGCGGAAGCAATTTTAAGCAGACGAACCATATAGTAACGAAAGAGCTGCATCAAAGCTCCAACCTCCTGCTCGGAACGCTTCCAGTTTTCTGTAGAGAAGCCATAGACAGTCAGATAACGGATACCCATCCTGGCCGCAATTTCAACGGTTTTCTCCACTGTAGCACAGCCTTCCTTATGGCCCATGGTACGGGGCAGCCCCCTCTTCTTAGCCCATCTTCCATTGCCGTCCAATATCAAAGCCACATGCTCCGGTATTCTCATCATTTCATCCAACGCCATACTTTCCCGCCTTTCCTATGTATCCCGCTTAACAAATATGGGAGGCAGGAGTCCCTCCTGCCTCCCATATTTATTTTTCCGCCTTAGACTTAAACGGTCATGATCTCCCTGGTTTTCTCCTCCACGGCCTTGTCAATCTTCTCTACCATCTTATCCGTAAGCTTCTGAATCTTCTCAGTTGCCTCCTTCAGATCGTCCTCAGACATATCCCCTGACTTCTCCATCTTCTTAAATGCTTCGTTGGCGTCACGGCGGATATTTCGAAGAGCTACCTTTGCGCCCTCACCCTTCTTCTTAACGTCCTTGCTAACTTCCTTTCTGCGCTCCTCTGTCATCTCCGGAAATACCAGACGAACACAGTTGCCATCGTTGGTAGGGTTAATGCCCAGCTCAGAGGTAAGAATGGCTTTCTCGATTGGCTTAAGAAGGCTCTTCTCCCAAGGCTGAATCACAATCATACGTGCCTCAGGCACCGATACGTTGCCTACCTGCTGCAACGGTGTCGGAGTTCCATAATAATCCACCTTAATCTTATCCAATACATGGGGATTTGCGCGTCCGGCACGGATTGTGCCAAAATCAGACAGCAGCACATCTAAAGTCTTATTCATTTTCTCCTCATATACGTTTAATTCTTCCATAAGTCCCTCCTGTTTATGCAGCAAGTTTCAGCCATGCCTAGCTGCTTAATTCGTTCTTTTTGAAATTCAGGCCGTTACAATCGTGCCATTTATACGTCCCTGCATAGCGTTTGCGATTCCGTCCGGTTCGTTCAGGCTGAATACAGCCATAGGCATCCGGTGCTCCATACACATAATGGAAGCAGTTAAATCCACTACAGCAAGCTGCTTGCTGATAACCTCCTGAATGGAAATGGTGTCGTACTTCTTAGCAGCCGGATTCAGCTTCGGATCACTGTCATACACCCCATCAATGGCTTTTGCCAGAAGAATGCAATCTGCATCCATCTCAATCGCACGCAGGGCAATGCCTGTGTCAGTCGAGAAATAGGGGTGTCCCGTACCGCCTGCAAAAAACACCACCATCCCTTTTTCAAAGTATTTATTAGCGCGATCCTTGGAAAAAAGCTTTGTCATGGAACCGCAGTCAAATGGGGTCAAGATCTGGGTCGTCATGCCTGCGCTGCGGAAAAGCTCTGATACATAAATGCAGTTCATAACAGTGGCCAGCATGCCAATCTGATCTGCTTTTGTCCGGTCAATGGCCTCGCTTGTGCGGCCTCTCCAGAAATTACCTCCTCCGATGACCACGCCTACCTGTATGCCTGCGTCAACAGCCAGCTTTACCTGACGGGCCACTTCCTTTACCGTAGCTTCATCAAAGCCAGCTTTCTTAGGGCCTGCCAGGGCTTCACCGCTTAATTTTAAGAATACCCGATTCATGTTCATAAAGCTTTTTCTCCTTGCAGTGATATCGTTCGTTATTCTTTCGTTATTATATCATAGATAGCCCAATTTGCAAAGAAAATTAAATTTTTTATATTTTCCCTCTTTTTCGTACATTTTCAAACATTATGAAACGGTTTTCCTATCTATGTATTAAATACCCCTTTAATCTTCCGGCTTATCTTCCACCACATGCACATGTGGATAGGGGATAGAAATCCCCTCCGCTTCAAAGTTTCGCTTGAGCAGCCTGCGGATGTCACTGCATGCAGTAAAATTATCATCTATGTTCTTCGTCCACACAGTGGATTTCAGTACGATTCCGCTGGCTCCCAGCTCCTTTACAGACACATTGACCTTATTACCTGTTTCCTTATCCTGACGAACATCCACAACCAGAGGGTAGCTTTCAATGGTCTCACGCATCACCTCAATGGCCTTATCCAGATCGCTTTCGTAGCTTATGGATATTTCCATATAATTTCCAATATAGTCATTGTTATAGTTGCTGTTTTCTACAATGGCTTTATTGATGACGCTGTTGGGAATAATCATACGGCTGTTATGATAAGTTCTAATCACCGTATGGCGCACAGTCAGGTCTTCTACAATTCCCGATATTCCAAGAGTGCTTATGTTCACCTTCTCCCCCAGATTAAAGGGTCTGGACCAGCTAAGCATCACTCCGCTGATTACATCCGCCAGCACCTGCTGAGCAGCAAAACCCACAATCGCTACCAGCAATGACGAGCTGGTCAGAAGGGTCGCGCTCAGAGCCTTGGTAGTCGTAAACAGGCCGCTGACAGAAATGCAGGCTATGACAGACAGAATAACCTTGGATATGCTTCTTAAAAACTTAATATGGATCTGTTCCTTCCGTTTCAGAATCATGCCGAAGATTTTGTTCAGCGCAAACATGCCTGCGCTCCACAGCAGGATAATAACCGCTATACTGATAATAAGATGGTTTACGTTCAATTCAGACTCCTTTCCCAAGTCTTTTGGCTATTCTACCATAAAATAAAGTCCTTTGCAACGGCTTCCAGACTTATCCAGATATCTCATTTTGGACTTTAGCAAGTCCTGGTTGCGGCCAGCTTTCTATCAGACCTGCTTCCTGCGCTTCTTCGTACCATTCCAGACACCCCTGATTCCAAGCTTCCCAAGCTTTCTCATAGTATTCTGCCATCTCCCTGTAGGACGCTTCCTCCTTCCAGCTTTCCCCTAGCCAAAAGCCTTCCTCTGCCTGACGGGACTTAAGAAGCCTGTCTATTTTCTCATACAAAACTTCCACCTTAAGCCTAAGCTCTTCCAGCCGCTCTCCGGCCAGACGCAGCTTCCAATCTCTGTATGCCGTCTCTGTGGAGCATTCTCTCAGGCAATGACGTTCTGCTCCAGGTACGGCTCTGAAGCTCTCAATTAATGCCTGTTCTTGCGCCATCCTCTGAGCTGTAAGAGGAATACCGGACTCCTGCCGTTTTTTTCTCTCCAGATAATGTTCATAGCCGAAAGGATAGTAAAACACTGACTGATTCTCAAAAATCAGAATCGCATCTGCCACCTGACGGATAAAATACCTGTCATGAGATACAAATAGAAGGGTTCCTTTATATGCCTGAAAGGCTGACTCCAAAGTTTCCTTGGCCTGAATATCCATATGGTTCGTGGGTTCGTCCAGTATTATGAAATTCGGTCTGCTTTGAAGGATTTCACAGAGAACCAGACGGGCTTTCTCCCCGCCAGACAGGACATTCACATCCTTTTGCGCTTCCCGTCCTCCAAAGAGATAGGCTCCCAGAATCGTCCTTGCTTCCTTCTGACTCATCCCCGGAAAAACAGAGGTAAAATGGGCTAGCACGGACTTCTGGGATTGAATCCCCGCACTCTGCTGGTCAAAATAGCCGATGGTTGTATGACTTCCCAGCGAATAGCTTCCACTCAGAGGACGGATCAGCCCTGCCACTGTTTTTAAAAAGGCAGTTTTTCCAGCCCCGTTGGCTCCCAGAACGGCAATCTTCTGTCCCCGGCGAATGCGCAGCGTAAGTTCCACAAGAGCTTTGTCATATCCGATTTTTAAATGTTCCGAAGTAAATACCCACTTGCCTCCTGGTATCAGCGGTTCTATGGCACCTGTAAATATGTGCGCTTCATCTTCCCTGGGCTGGTCAACCCGTTTCATCCGCTGGATAGCCTTTCGTTTTGATCTGGCAAAGGATGCCTTCGCCGGCTTATTCTTAAAACGCTCCACCAGCCTTTCCAATCTGACTATCTCCTCCTGCTGCCGCCGGTAAGCCTTTTTTTGAAGCTGATATCCTTTTAGCTTATCCTTCCGGTATTGGGAATAAGTTCCAGGATAACGTACCAGAATCCTATCAGACAGCTCGTAAACTACATCTGCCACCTGATCCAGAAAGAACCGGTCATGGGACACCGTCACAACCGCTCCAGGATAAGCGTTCAGATATTGCTCCAGCCATTGGCAGGCAGATACGTCCAGGTGATTCGTTGGCTCGTCCAGCAGCAGAATATCTGGCTTTTTTAGCAGGAGGCGGATTAGAGCAAGCTTTGTCTGTTCCCCTCCTGAAAGTTCTTCTATTTTCTTTTCCTTATCCCTTTTTTCAAATCCCATGCCAGTAAACAATAGGTCAATTTCCCGCTCATGCGCAAACCGTTCACCTTCAAAAACGTTTTTAAAAGGGAATTGCTCCAGCAAAAGATCTTCTACCTTTCGGGAATCATTCAAACACACCTGCTGATGCAGCATGCCTACTGTTATCTGCCTTGAACACAGAATGCCCGGACCGCTCCGCTTGTCATCTCGGTCTAAGGTAAGTTCTCCCGCTATCAGCCTTAGCAGGGTAGTTTTGCCTGCTCCGTTTCTTCCCACAACCGCTATCTTTTCATTGCCCCTTATATCAAAGAATATATGGGACAGGATCAGAGCTCCTCCCTCCGTCACTGTTCCGTCTTTTATCTGATATAACATATGTTTACATTTCCTTCTTTCTGTGCCGGAAATATCCGGCAGCGCTATCTCGTTTCGTTACTATCATATACGGAAAGCAAGAGGGTGTCCATCATTTTTCACAAACAGGCTTTTGAGAGGCTTTCCATCCTGCCGTTCAAGTTTTTACAAAAACTCCATATAAAAAACACGATACCAGCAGCTATAAAGCCAGCTGAAACCGTGTTGAGATTATCCTATAATACTTTTGTGATATATTGGTTGATCTGGGCATTGACTCCCCGTGTAAGGTCTCTTCCCCGATCCTCTGCCATCCGATACGCGATCACCTGGAACACGGTAATATACTCAAGGAAACGGAAGAAGCGGCTGGCTGGCTGAAAACTAAGATCCCGCTCATCCATTCCCGCATCTCCTACCAGAGCACAAAATCCGATCTCCTGCTTCAGGAACCGGGCGATTTTATGCGCTTTCTCATCATCCTCTCCCTCCTTAGCAAGCACAAAAAACAGCATATCATCTGCAAAGCAGTTCTGCGGCCCATGAATAAATTCCTCCAGCTCATAGCTTCTGGTCATCATGGGAACCATTTCCATCAGCTTGATATCCGCCTCCTGAGCTACCGCCCAGAGCTCTCCGCTCCCGGCCAGCATTGCCTTATTTCTTCTTAGCAGAGAGAACCTGTGCTGCTGATACCATTTAACCGCCGCTGCTTCAACCATGGGCAAATTCGCCGCCGCCCGTCTAAGCTCCTCTGTATAATGTTCCCTCTTGTTCGCTATCGAAAGCCCCAAAAAGCATACATCAGCCGCCGTACAGGAATAGCCCAGCGTCCGGTATAAAAACTCCTCTTTTCCGCAGCCCATGGAAATACTGATATGACACAGCGTTCCAATGGGACTCCCTGACGGATCAGCCGTAATGGCACAGGTCAAGGCCCCTGCTTCCTTTGCCTTTTGAGCGCTCAGGTAGACCATCCTTGTAGAGCCGCCCTGGGAAATAAATACATACAGTGCCTTGGAATCCCAGATTGTTTCAGAATTCAAAAATACATTTGGGTAATAAAATTCTGCGTGAAGTCCGCACTCCCTTTCCAGAAAGCCCTTTGCAGCAAAAGCAGCATTATAGGACGAGCCGCTGGCGATAAACACCAGCGATTCTATCCTATTTCCTTCGGTCTGCCAGCGAAGGCTTTCAAAAACCATTTCAACACTCCCTGCCAGTTGATTTAATTTTCCAGGAATCCGTTCAATACAATCTAAAACAGAAGCCATTATTTTCTCCTTTATAAAAGTCCTGCAACAGAGCCCAAAACCGCAATGGCAATGGAAGCCAAAAGCAGTGTGGTAGGTTTCACTTTCTTTGTCAGCAGATAAAACATAAACAGAGTATAGCACAGAGGAAGCAGCAGAGGGAAGATCTGGTCGATATAGCTCTGCAAAGCAAACACATTTTCCTTAATCGTAAATTCATATGCAAAGCTCAGCTTAACCATATCTGCGCTCATGGCACCTACTACCATAAGCCCTACAATCGTAGCGGCCCGTGAGATTTTGTCCAGAAGCCCGGAGCTTCTGGCATTGCCCATCAGATCCGTACCAAACTGGTATCCCCAGAAGGTACAAAGGTATTTAATAATCAGATGAGGAATATTAAAAATAAGCAAAAACAAGATAGGACCAAGGATATTGCCCTGGCTTGCTAAAGACAAGCCGATTCCGGTGGCTATGATACGCAGCGTTCCCCAAAAAATGGAATCTCCAATACCGGAGAAGGGGCCCATCAGGCCAATTTTTACCGAGTTAATAGAGGACTTATCAAAATCCTGATTTTCACTGGCTTCCCGTTCCATTGCCGCAGAAATTCCCATAATCAGCGTTTCAATGTGAGGTGTTGCATTAAACACTGCCATATGGCGTTCCAGCGCTTCTCCCTGCTCCTCCTTGCTCTTATAAAATCTCTTGATCGCCGGCCACATTGCAAGGGAATATCCCAGCCCCTGCTGGCGCTCATAGTTATAGCTGTGTTCCATCTCAAAGGAATAGAGGAACATACCTCTCAGCATATGCTTGTCTTCTTTTGTAAGCTCTCTCTTACTCATCAAACAGTTCCTCCCAATCATCATGTTCTTTTTCAGATACAGCTTCCACCGTACCAGAGCCACCATTGCCGCCTGTCTTTTCAAATACGATAATATAAGCCAGCACAATGCCAAAAGCCGTAACTCCGATTGCCGGAAGCTTCAGAAATGCCACACAGATAAAGCCAAGAATAAAGTAAATAATATTGTTCTTATTCATCATGGGCTGTACCAGAAGCGCAAATCCAACGGCAGGAAGCAAACCGCCTGCTACATTCAGTCCGTTCATAATAGAGGCCGGAATGGAATTAATAAATCCCTCCACCGCGGAGGCTCCGAAGTAAACGGTTGAGAATCCGACCAAGCCGTAGATGGCGCACTGCAGAAACAAGCCGGCCCAGTTTAACAGCTGCATTTTCCCAAGCTCCACATTTCGTGCGTACTTGCAGGCGCTTCCCATATACCAGGAACGAATGATAAAGCAGACGACCTTAATAGACTGTCCAAATATAGCAATGGGAAAGCCCAGTGTAAAGGCAACAATGGGGCCGCCTCCGCTTAATATCGCCAGCGCCGTACCAACGCCTGCACCGATCATTGGATCCGGAGGTACTGCAGATCCTACCTGAATCGCTCCCATAAATACCGTTTCCAATGTGGCTCCGCAAAGGATTCCCATCTTTACATCACCCAGCACCAGCCCTACCAGAGGACCTACTACTATCGGGCGAAATACCATAGGCGTAGTAAGACATTTTTCCACAAACCACACAGCCGCCAGTACCAGTCCTACCATAAATGCGTCACGCATCTTTTATAGCCCCTCACTATCTGTCTGCTTTTTTTCTAAGGCTTTCATATGGAACCGGCTGGTAAGACGGCACCTGGCGAACTTCAATCTGAAAGCCCTCTGTATGCAGCTGATCCAGCGCTTCCAGATCCTGATCATTTACAAATACTGCTTTTGCAAAATTAAAGGTTCCCTCTCTCTTTTGCATACCTCCCAGATTAATTACCGGTTTTTCCTTCAGCATTCCAACCAGCCGCACCACATCTGATGGATTGGCGCAAATTACAAATACCTTCAAATTGTCCAGCTTGGGATTATTCAGCATCTCAGCTGCCTCTTCTACCCTGCGCACTGCCAGCTTCACCCCGTCCGGCGCGCACAGCTTTAGCGCCATTTTCCGTACATTATCGTCAGCCGCCTCATCGCAGGCAATGACGATTGCCTGGTAATTTAATGCCGATTTCCAGCTATACGCTACCTGCCCATGAAGCAGTCTGTCATCAACTCGAATCATCTGTATCATAACATCGCCTTCTCCTTTTCTATAAATCAAAATCATCCTCTGCCGATAAGGTCTCGCCGGCATACATCAACTGATTTCTTCCTCTCTCAATCATAGCTTTCAGTTCTTCCCTGGACGGCATATCCGGCGCCATGGAAAGCTCTACCATAAACGCTACATTAACGCCCGCAATCAGATATGTATTGGGCCGTGAAAGATACTGTACCATCAACTGGTTCACGCTTCCTCCAGCTATATCAGTGCAGATAATCAGAGCATCCTCAGGCTTTAGCGTGCCAAGATATGTTTCAATCTTATCCTTTGGCTGCTCATCATCCGTATAGCAGTCGATCGCCGTGATATCCTCCCTCTCTCCGAAAATCAAATCGATTGTAGATTTCACCCCACTGGCAAAATGCCCGTGAGATGCAATTAAGATCTGCTTCATGGCTCCCCCTCCATCTTCTGAAGCTTAATAAGCAAACTGTCTGTAGTAACGGCGGAACTCCAGGTCGTGACCCGTCTGCTTCTCAAAGTGGTATGCCAGACGTCCCCTGGTAATTGAATTGAACATAATCGGAGATAAGATTATGCGGAACTCATCATCGATCCCATCCAGCTTATAGTCAGCCGTGTCAATCACAACCAGCTTGTCCGTATACTTTTTAAGGAAGGCTTCCGCTCTTTCGTCCAGAGGACGGTACTGATCCTCGCCTTTTACTAGATAGACCAAAACATCTTTATCCACCAGCTCCAGCGTACCGTGGAAAAACATAGACGAGGTAACGGCTCTTGTTCTCATCCACTGCATTTCCTCCAGAATACACATGGTAAACATATTGATCTCGCCCCATAAAATTCCAGATCCAACCCAGATCTGATAAGGCTCCTGCGCATATTTCACTGATAGCTCGTGGGCCTTATCCTCAAACTGCTTTTTCCATGAGGTTATATTTTTATGAAGAACAGCCATCTGCTCTGCAAATTTCGGATAACTGGGAAAATCTCCCCTTCTATAAAGCAAACACAGGGCAAACAAGTAAAACTTTAAATATGTATTCTCCATACCTGGCGCGTCACACAGAATCAGTTCGCTTGCCGTCTCTGCCAGCGGACAATCCGCTTTTCCTGTAAACACCACTACGGTAGCTCCCTGCTCCTTGCACCAACGGCAGATTTCCACAGTTTCCTTAGTATCTCCCGACTTGGAACCTGTCACAACCAGAGTTCTTTCATTAATATAGGAAGGCTTGTCAATCATCCCTTCGGCAGCATTCAGATTTACAACAGGCACATTGGAATACCTTCTGATAATGTCCTCTACAGACATCATCTCAAAAGTAGTGCCTCCGATGCCTGTTAAGACTATCTTATTGTATCCTTTTTTCGTAACTTCATCAGCCACTTCTTCAATCCGCTGCCTGCATCCATATGCTTTCTGTCCGTCCCTTAAAAATGCGGCCTCATCAAATTCCACCATAATACGTATCTCCTTTGCCTTTCATCTTAACCAATTCAAAACTATTTTTTTATTTCAAACTCCCCTCAAATGATTTGCAAATCCGTTTCGACCGGTTCGTAATTTTATTATACCACATTAAAACCAGTTGTCAAGTGGTTCTTTATTTTTTTCTTTTTCACTCCCATCTGATTGTAATTTTTTCTAAAATTCCCATTAATTCTGTATTTTAAATTGGAAAATCCATTGATTCTACATGTAAACCGGTTGCTTTTTGATATAAAAATATGTTATAATGGAAAAAGGGGGTATATTTAAGATGATTACAAAAGATTTGATTTTAGAACATCAATTAAAGCAATATATACAAGAACAAAATCTCAGACCAGGAGATCGCCTTCCCAGTGAACGAGATCTCAGCGAACACTTTGGAGTCCAGCGGCTTACGCTTCGGTCGTCCCTGCAACGCCTTAAAAATGAAGGGATTCTGACCGTTAAAAAAAGCAGCGGCTACTACATTGCCGATAAGCGAATTTTTATTTCCCTTGGCAAAGATATCTCCCACTTTGATACTAGGCAATTTAGATCCTGCCGTACCCTGCTTCTTAATATCCTGGAAACAGAATTTGACAATTCAGTTATGAATAAGTTTCCCTTTTCTGACAATACCGGATTCCGTGTAATCGGCTTGCAAACCAAGGAGCAATCTCCTTATGGCATCATTACTTCTCTGATTCCTTCCAGCTGTGTGGAAAGCCTTGATTTTCAGGATCTACAGGATCAAACCCTGTTTGAGCTGTACCACCGGCATCATCAGGACATCACTCACGGCCAGGAACACATTTCCTCCTTTAAGGCATCCGAAACAGAACACACGCTCTTAGGAGTTCCCGTCCATTCACCCATGGTATTTCACAGAGTTTATGGCTACAACCAGAAAGGGCAATGCGTGTTGATACAGAACATTCTTTATATACAGGAAAAAGTAGAATTTGGAGGTTGGTAATGAACACAGTCAATCCTTTATATATGCAGATTTGTGATAAAATTACATCTATGATTGAATCAGGAGAGTATCTGCCTGGCGAGATGATTCCCAGTGAACGGGAAATGGCCCGCCTTTATAATACAAACCGTATGACCGTCAAAAAGGCCATTGCTTCGCTTGTAAGGGATGGTTTGCTGATATCCGAGCCTAGCCGCGGTACCTTTGTACGTAAATCTGACACCCGCCTTTCCCTGGGCGAGACTTCTACACAGAAAAAAGCCATGAGCGAACTGGTTCGTCTCACCGGACAAATTCCCAAAAATAAAGTGCTTTTCTGTAATGTAATCGAGGCAATGGAGCCGGCCACCAGCCATCTGCGCCTGCAAAGCGGCGAGCATGTGCTGCTGCTCCACCGCATACGATATTCCGGTTCCATACCGGTAGCCCTGGAATACACCTATTTGCCGCTCAAATATTTCCCTGATATTACATCTATGGACTTTACATACATCTCATTATATGGGTATATGAAATCCGCCGGGCATGATCCAGAATCAATAAATCGCCGGCTAATTATGATGCCAGCCAATGACCGGGAGGCAAAGCTTCTGGAGGTTTCAAAGGAGGAGCCCCTTTACTTTTTTGAGTTTACAGGCCAGGATTCTGACGATCATTATGTAGAGTATACACGTTCCTTTATGCGTGCCAGTCAGATACGTTTTTCCATACAGTGGGATCGAGCGTGATGGCTGTCCGCGTTCCGTTTGTTTAAAATATCACAATGCTCTGAGGGGACAATGTGGTATTGCATATTGTCACCTTCAGAGCATGCATCTCTATCTTGGTAAAATTTCTCATCAGCCTCTGCCGCCAAAGCAAGGGATTCCAGCCATTTTCCGCCTGTTATACCAAAAACTACGAACACGATGGGCGCCAGAACCGCCAATGTTCACCGTTACGCCGTACAGACGCCCTCATTTCTTAAAGAATTCCTAGGGCTCCCAGAATGATACCGCAGATAACAATGCCAAGAAGAAGCACATTGGTATTGACTTTTTTCTGAATCAGTCCGTAGATACCCAAAGTAAATACAAGAGGCAGCAGCTTGGGAATTATGGAATCAAGCATATCCTGAAGTACAAGTTCAGTACCTCCTGTGGTAAAGGTCAGCGGAGTTGTGATGCTCACCATACTGGCTACCATTCCTCCCACAACCGCCAGACCGACAATGGACGCAAACTGCATCACCCGATCCATAATCCCTTCCTGATACAGCTTTGTCAGATATTTATTACCCGACTCGTATCCCAGAACCGTTCCGTAGTAACCGAACAAAATTGACGGAATCGCAAACAACAGCACCGCCAGGATCGGTCCCAGAACACTTCCCTGCTGCGCAAATGACAGGCCGATTCCAAAGGTAATGATTCTTAAAGTCCCCTGAAAAAAGCTGTCACCAATTCCTGAAAACGGTCCCATCAAACTGGTTTTTACCATGGAAATGGAATCCGCCTGGAAAGAACCGTCCTCCGATTTCACATTCTGCTCCTCCATGGAAGCCGCCAGTCCCATGATAAAGCCGGTCATCTGCGGAGTACAGTTAAAAAACTCCATATGGCGGCGGTAAGCCGCTTTCTTTTCTTCCGGCTTATTTTTGTACAGCTTGTCCAAAATTGGAGCCATGCCGAACATAAATCCCATATGCATCTGCCGCTCATAATTCCAGGAGCACATGATGGTCCAGGAACGTAGATACAAGCTTCGCAGATCCTTTTTGGTGATCAGCGCGTCCTGATGCGCCTGCTCATTATATTCCATTCTTCATTCCCTCCCTTCTGCCATAAGAAACCTTATCTAAGATAAAGGCCAGAATACATGCAAACATCGTCAGTCCGATCAAATCCAGACCGGAATATGCCACCACCAAAAAGCCGAACAGGAAATAGGGGAATAGCTTCTTAGAGATCATGGTGCTCAAAAGCATAGCAAAGCCCAAAGCAGAAAGCAGATTTCCGGCCACCGTCAGTCCATTTGAGATTACCTCTGGAATGGCATTTACAATTACCTCCACAATTCCCGTACCCAGATAAACTGTAAGGAAAATGGGGATAAAATAAATCAGCGCATTCAGTATGAAGGACCACCAGATATGAATATTTTTTGCCCTGCGGTAATTGCCTCCTTCGATCGCTGCATCTGCCACATGAGAAAACTGGGCCACGACGATACGCATGATCGCGCTCATGAACTCTCCGATTACAGCTACGGGGATGGCAATCGTCAAAGCCGCCTCCGCAGAAGCTCCGGACAAGCAGACAAAGGCCGTGGCAATAATGCTGCCAAACTGCATATTTGGCGGTCCTGCCGCTCCAATTGCCACAAACCCCATTGAAATCAGCTCCAGACTTGCTCCAAGGGTGATTCCCATCCTCAAATCGCCCAAAACAAGACCGGACAACGTACTTAAGATAAGAGGACGGCCGATATTCTGACGTCCAATCAGCCGTGAGTCGATCACACCGATCACTCCAACCAGCCCTAACAAGATTGCCTTTACTAACACGATTATCCTCCTTCCATTACAAACGCAGCCTATTTAGAAAAATCAGGATGCTCCACAGAAGCGGTAGGCACCTGCTGAATGTAGATCCGTACTCCCCTGGACAGAATCTCTCTGGTCTCCTTCAGCTCCTCTTCATTCAGATAAACTGCCTTTCCATATTCCCTGGAATTCTGTTTTTTTGCCACGCCTCCATAGTTAATCTCCTTTATCTCCGGAAGAATCTCACAAAGCATCCTGGCTTCCTGGGGCCCCTTCACGATAACCATAATGTTTTTATTTTTGTTCTGTTCCACTGCCTGCGCCAACTTGGAAAAGGGGATGATATCCAGCGTACATCCCACCGGTTTAGCAATGGACAGCGCCATCTTTCCAATGGGATCGTTAGGCACCTTATCATCCGCTACAATAATATGGTTAATATCCATCTGCCTGGTCCAGGAAAATACCACCTGTCCATGAAGCAGTCTGTGGTCTACACGCACCAGCTTTATCATAAGAATCTATCCCTTCTTCACTAGCCTATTATAGTAAACAATGCTGTTCTTTCCATCCTCTACAATTCTATCCAGGTTCAGGTCTTCCCATAATGTATGGTTCAATTTCTCAATCATAACCTCCAGCGCAATCACCAGATTAATCCCTGCAATTAACTTTCTGGACTCAGACATAAACCGAAGAGCAATATTAGCCGGTGTTCCTCCCGGCAAATCCAACAGAATGACCACACATTCATCCCTGTATTTTTCATCAAGCACAGCCTCAATTCTGTCTCCAAACTCGTCCAGTCCTTCTCCCTCCTTCAGACATAATATATCAAGCTGTGATTCTTCCATGTTTAAAGCCAGCTTCAGAGCGCTCTCGTAACCTTTTGCCAGCTCGCCATGGGTGAGCAACAATACGCCAAAATCCCTTTCTTCCATGCTTCACCTCCCAAAATCCGGATGTTTCGGAGTTACCCTTCAAACACTATTGCACAACATTTTCCGCGTGAAGCTTCTCTTCAATCTTTTTCTTCGCTTCAAACAAAGAATTCAAAATACACTCCGCTCTGCCTCTCTCATCCGGCCCCGGCTTTATCACATCTGGAATCATAATGCAGGGAATCCCGGCGCGGTAAGCAGCCTCTACCCCTACAGGAGAATCCTCCAGCACCAGGGCTCTCTTTGGGGGACATCCCGTCATCTCCAGCACCTTCAGATAAATATCTGGAAACGGCTTTCTGCGGCGTATCTCATCTCCGCAGCACACACATTGAAAATAAGAATCCACTCCCATTCTCCGCAGCCGTTCTTCTGTCAGATTTCTTTCAGTCGCAGTGGCAATCGCCCTCTCTATTCCTGCACCGGACAGATATTTCAGGAGCTCCACCGCCCCCGGTTTCAGACGAAGCTCTGTTTTTAGCTTCTCCATTCCTATGCGGCGCATTTCATTCATAAATTCTTCCACACCGCACTGATCCTTGAGTATATCCTTCAGTCTGTCCTGATAATCCTGTCCATTTCTTCCAATCAGCCTGTCAAACTGTTCCGGAGCAATCTGCAGATGAAGGAAGCCGGTTGTCTCCTGCCACGCACACTTCCACACCCGCTCCGTATCCAGCAGCAGTCCGTCCACATCAAAGATCACCAACCGTAAAGACATCCCGGCTTTCCTCCTATACATCTATTAATATTCCATATGCCACATATAGCGGCGTACATCCAAAGAATGTCCTCTCTCAAAGGCAATAGCCTCCACAAACACCCGGATAACCACGCCAGACAGGATCGCAGCCAAATAAGGCTTTGCCTCCTGGGCCACGTTGTCCAGCGGCAGCTCCTTCTGATCCAGGATCAGCATTTTTCTGCTGTACTTGGCGCTGAAATTCTCTACCCTCTGATCCAAAAACCGGGTATTGCCGATGCTCTTCACCAGAAGGAAGGGAACATCGTAATCTGTTACTTCAAAGGGTCCGTGGAAATAATCGCCTGAGTGGATGCACCCGGAATGAATCCACTGCATTTCCATAAACCAGCACATAGCTGTAGAATATACCTCTCCGTAATTTATCCCACTTCCGATGGTGTAGATCAGCTTCTCACGCTTATTCTCCTTTGCCCACTGCTTGGCCTGTTCCTGATACTGTGTTTTGGCCTTCTCAGAAAGCTCCGTGAGCTTATCCAGCTCTCTCAGACATACATCCCACTTTTCCTTCGGCTCAAGAACCTTTAAAAGACTGAACAGCAATCCGTACAGAATCCCCTTATTTTTATCGCTGTCGCTGACCTCCTTTCCCCAGTCATAGTGAACCGGATACTCCGCCGCATTCCAAAGTTCCGACTCTTCCGAATTTGACAAAGCAATGGTCATTGCCCCTCTCTCTCTAGCCAATCTGGTAGCCTCCACCGTCTCCGGTGTATTTCCGGAATGTGAACAGGAGATAACCAGAGAATTTTCATTCAAACTCTCCGGCGTATCATACACAAATTCGTTGGCCGTGTACACATGGCTGGGTACTTTGGTTTCTTTATCAAATATGTATTGCCCTGCCATCAACACTGCCTGTGAACCTCCACAGGCTACAAAATAGCAAACATTCACTCCACCTTTCTTCTTCAGTGCCTCTACCGCACGGCCGATCTGGTCAAAATGCTCTTTTCTCATATCTTATCTCCTTTCCCATTATTGATTATATATCATTATATAACTTTATATATTTTATTATAATTATATATTACCAAAAAGCAAGCACTTTCTGAAAAAAAACCAATAAAATTACAAAATTGCCTATCATGATAATATGTGATATAATAAAAGCCCAAAGGAGATTCCTGATTATGAATTCAAAAAGCGCAAAACCTCTGTATCTTCAGATTGACGCCGCCATCCGAAACGATATCCAGACCCACATCTATAAAGCCGGCGATAAGCTTCCCACAGAGGTGGAACTCAGCCAGAAATACAATGTAAGCAAAATCACCATACGAAAGGCCATGGATAAGCTTTCCCAGGATGGGATGGTACAGAAAGTCCAGGGAAAAGGCACCTTTGTCCTTCCCCGAAAAGATAAAGTGAATCTTTCCGAATCCAAGGGCTTTGCCGATTCCCTCTCGTCCATGGGCCACTCTGCTAAACAAAACGTATTGGCAGTCAAAAGCATACCCTCTGATTCTAAATTATCAGAGTGTCTGGAGATTGAAGAAGGCAACCCGCTCTTCTGTGTAGAACGCCTGATGTGGGCGGATTCCAGGCCAATCGGAACCGATACCATCTATGTTTCGGAAGAAAGATTCCCCGGCTTCATACAAAAAGCCGTTACCGGAAAGCCGCTCTACCATATTTTTAAAGAAGACTATGGGGTGGAAATTACATCATCCACCATGGAGATCAACGGAATCTCCGCAGATGGCGCTAATGCCGCGCTGCTAAAGTGTGTGATCGGAGATCCTCTTTTCTATATCGAAAAAACAGCTTATGATCAGAACGGTCTTCCTGTTCACTATTCCTCTACTCTGATCCGCTGCGACTCCATCACATATGTAGTAAAGACCAATAAGCACCTGCATATGGAAGAAAGGATTTCCGACGGACAGAATTTATAATATTTATAAACTTATCTTTTAAGTGGGATGTTACAAAACAAGGCTTATTTGAAGCGCTATGTAGGTCTTATTAGCTGCCTTTTTGTTTGGGAACAGATTTTTTACTTTTGGCTCTTAAAGCCATGTCTTTCTGTTTAGCTGCTTAAGAAGTTGATTTGATTTGTACAGGACGGATCTAGTCAAGACCACCAGCTAAGTGCAACATCATAAACTTAAGAGAGAATCCTTCTTATGTCTGTTATTTGTTCCTATATAAAAATTATATTGGGGGGCAAAAAAGTCCATACTTTCCCTAATGGAATTGTGTGGACTTTTTAAAAACTACTTTTTTGATTGTTTTTATATTTATTTGAGAATTCCTTTTCCAGCCAAAAATCCCTCAAATAGGTTACTAGTATATTGGCTGCCTAAATCTGAATGTAGGATAATTCCTTCTGTATGTTTGACATTCAGACAAGCGTTTTTAATTGCTTCCAATTCCAGTTCTGTAGGCATGGAAGTGCCGTAGGCATAACCTATAATCTTACGACTGTACAAATCCATTACGGATGCCAGATACGTCCACCCTTCTTTCAGCTCGTGGATGTAGGTGATGTTGCTGTTTGAACTCCGGAGTATACGATTTTTGGTTTTTCGCCATGTTGAAGATCTCCTTTGCTATTATAGATGGTCCAACTTTTTCTGTCCAAACTTATATACTAACACCAGTATTTACTACCGTTTCTACTACTTCTCATAGAAAAGATTTGTATTTGGCATTACGCTATGAATTTTTCAATGTGCGAGTCTTATGTTATCCGGCAACCTGATACATAAGAGTTTTGAAAACACTTACTCTATTCTTCCCCATCTTGCGCTCCATGCAGGAAATCGGGGAATGCCGCTTTACGCGGCATTCCCCGGTCAGCATTGATTGCCTCTTTTTCGTATACTTACCTCGTTTTAGGATTCTGGCTTCCAAACTCCATTGGCATCTACATAGTAGTTATCCGGGGTTCTT
>NZ_VUMD01000022.1 GCF_009696375.1 Clostridium porci | reverse complement strand
ATGAAAGAATCTTGGAGTTTTTTAAGATTTTTATTAAAACAGAGGCTATTTACAGAAAAGTGGTGCTGGGGATAACTCCCAGCACCAACTTTGTCTACAGTCTGAAGAGGCAGCCATACGGCCGCCTCTTTTTTTTGTTCGCTAATCCGTATCCATAATTACTCTGAAAAATTAAAGAAATCTGAGTGTTGAAAGGAGAAAGAAAAAAATGGCAAAACTTGTAACAGTTTTTACCGTCAGTCAGTTTGATAATTAACCTCCGCACACTCGTGACTTCAGTCATGAGTTAAGCGGTAACCACTTTTGCAAAAAACACGGTTTTTGTTATCCGCAAGTATCTGTTCTTTGCACGAAACAACAGATTCTGATATCATTGCGGTAACCAAACATCAGGAAGGAGATCCCGATATCAAGTATCCTGCGTTCGACTGGACGTTTTACAAGGAACTATTGTTTTGTCTTAATTTAATTTGGAGGAGAATGAAAACGGAACTGTATAACGACCACTTCCAGAATTACAAGCGTACGGCATTCCGAAAGCGCAGCTGGTGGTAGCTGATATTCCCTATAATTTGGGAGTAAACGCATATGCGTCCAACCCAGAATGGTATATAGGTGGTGACAACAAGAATGGAGAGAGCAAAATTACCGGAGATTGAATACCACAGAACGGCCCTATGGACGAAAAGGAATGAGCAATTGATAGAATCAGGATTTCAAAGTGAAAAGGATGCAGATATTAGGCAAATTGATTATAACAAGAGGAGGAAAAAGACATGTGCAGATTCCGAAGCGGAATTCTATTAAAAGACAGGGTGGTAATCGCCCAGAAGGACAATGACAGCCATCAGGACATGCTGGAGGAGCTTAACATAAGCGATACATACGAAAACGCCGCCAGGGTGTTCGTACGGGCGGAGCTGATACCTGAGAAAAATGAGTGGTGGACAGACCCGTATGGGTGGGAGTTTGTGATTGACCAGGATATTGTGCCGGACTGGTTTGAGGAGGACAGGGAGGGCCACATTTCCAGGTTCCGGGCAGCGGTGAAGGAATGGTGGAGCGGCCATGTGCTGGTTGGAAAAAAGATGGATACGCTGCGTACCGGGTACTATATGCTGAAGGACTGCGAAGTGGAGAAGCTGTGCGGTGATGCTATGGTTCTGTTGAAAAATTCTAAGGTAGGAGAGATGTGGGACAGCTCCCAGGTAGGAAAGATGTATAACAGCTCCCAGGTAGGAGAGATGCGAGGCAGCTCCCAGGTAGGAAAGATGTGGGACGGCTCCCAGGTAGGAGAGATGCGAGGCAGCTCCCAGGTAGGAGAGATGTATGACGGCTCCCAGGTAGGAAGGATGCGAGGCAGCTCCCAGGTAGGAGAGATGTATGACGGCTCCCAGGTAGGAAGGATGCGAGGCAGCTCCCAGGTAGGAAAGATGTGGGACGGCTCCCAGGTAGGAAAGATGTATGACGGCTCCCAGGCAGGAGTGATGTATGACAGCTCCCAGGTAGGAGAGATGTATGACGGCTCCCAGGTAGGAGCGATGTTTGACGGCTCCCAGGTAGGAAAGATGTATGACGGCTCCCAGGTAGGAGAGATGTATGACGGCTCCCAGGTAGGAGCGATGTATGACGGCTCCCAGGTAGGAAAGATGTATGACGGCTCTACCGCAAGGGATTTTAAAAGCTACCCCCTAATCAAGCTGCTTGTGCCGGATGGAGGAAACTGCCGGTTTGAATTAACCGCCCATAAAAATGAACAGACAGGGGTCGCGGGAGAATGTAAAAATTGATTTGACAATCGATATACGTGACTGAAACAGCATGTAACATAGATTAAGACAGAAAGGAGCCAGCCTCCTGCAGGGGTAAGGGTATACCGGGCTTCTTAGAGGAGTGGAGTATTTAGAGTTTTTAAAAAGCAAAATAGAGATTGCAAAGGACAGCGGATTTCAGATAAGCCGGAGCGAGCTGAACCCGGATTATTTCCGTGATGGGGTAGGATACCTTCAGGCAGCGGAGGAAGAAATCGAAGCCCCGACCCTGTTTGACTTTATGCCGGAGCTTCTGGGGGAGACATAAGGCTGGTCTTGGGAGGAAAAGCGATGGGATCTGAGGGAATTGACCGTAACGGATGTGAGGGTAAGATGGAGATAGAAAACATTGTTCCTGTACGGAAACTAACCCACTTGTCCTTATTTAGCGGAATAGGTGGCCTGGATTTGGCTGCTGAGTGGGCCGGATTTAAGACGGTGGGGCAGTGTGAGTTTGCGGACTACCCTGCCAGGGTATTGGAAAAGCATTGGCCGGATGTGCCACGCTGGAGGGATATACGAACACTAACGGGAGGAAGTTTTTGTGAGCGGACAGGATTACATACAGTTGACGTTATTTCAGGAGGATTCCCCTGCCAGCCATTCTCTGTTGCCGGGAAGCAGCGAGGCGAGGAAGATGACCATTATCTCTGGCCAGAAATGGTTAGGGTTATCGCGGAACTCAGGCCGGCTTGGGTTGTTGGAGAAAATGTTGCTGGAATCATCAATATGGCACTCGACAAGGTGCTATCTGACCTGGAGAGCCAAGGATACGCCACACGGACATTTCTTATACCAGCTGCAGGTGTCAATGCCCCGCACCAGCGATACAGGACAGCGATTGTGGCCTGCTCCAAAGGCTGCTATTCGGGGGGACTGCCCGTCAGAAAGGAAACGAAGAAGTCCGGATTTGTCAGCGGCAGTGAAGATGTATCCGACTCCTACGGCACAGGATGCAAGGAACTCTACTTTCCCGGAATCACAGATAAAGAGAGATTCACTGGTGGGGGAACTGATGAGGGAGTGGTATGCAACACCGCAGGCCAGGGACTATCGAACAGGCCAAGCGAAAAGGTGGAAGAGCTCAGAGAGGAGCAGGAACCTGAACGACCAAATTTCCGCAGGGGAGAACCAGATGGAAGCCGGCAATGGGCAGTTGAACCCAATGTGGGTAGAGTGGCTCATGGGATTCCCAACCGGGTGGACAGAATTAAGTGCCTCGGAAACGCAGTAGTGCCGCAGCAGTTTTACCCGGTGTTTAAGGCGGTTGCGGAGATTGAACGGGGATAAGGAGGATTAAGGATGGATTTCGGATATTACAACATGGATTGTATGGACGGGATGAAGCAGTTTCCGGATAAGTATTTTGACCTTGCGATTGTTGACCCGCCCTACTTCTCTGGCCCAGAACGCAGGAGATATTACGGAAGGAAAGTAAGCCCCATAGGCGTGCAGCGTTTTTATGAGACTTCAGAAAACTGGGATGTACCCGGAGATGAATATTTCACGGAATTGGAACGGGTATCTAAGCATCAGATTGTATGGGGCTGTAATTATTTTAACTGGCATTTTCTGCCTGGCAGAATCATATGGGACAAATGCAATGGGAAAAGTAGTTTCTCAGATTGCGAGATTGCCTCCTGTACTTTACATGATTCAGTGCGCTTGTTCCGGTATATGTGGAATGGAATGATGCAGGGGAAATCCATAGAGGAAGGATGGATACAGCAAGGCAATAAGAAACTCAATGAGAAGCGGATCCACCCAACGCAGAAACCGATTAACCTCTACCGCTGGTTGATTCAGAAGTATGTACAGCCTGGGTGGAAGGTAATAGACACGCACGTAGGAAGTGCAAGCAGCCTGATAGCATTTGAGGAGTCCAACCTACCGTATGTGGGATTTGAGATTGATCCTAATCGGTATAAGTTGTCGAAACAGAGGCTTGAAGTGCATAGGGCGCAGTTAACGTTGAATTATTTTGGGATATATTAAGCTTTAAGGAAGAAGGTAATGCATGGATTTTTATAACTGTCCTTATGTTGTAGTTATCCCATTTCGTAATGGGAACGAGTATGACGAGGATTATGGATGTGAGGCAACAGGTAAGAGTTGCCAATGTTGTCAGTGCAAATTAACACCAGTAGAATGCGAACAGTTAATTCAGAAACAGGAAATTAGCATTTCCGGGAGAACCGGAGGAAAGGGAAACTAATCTGATATTTTCAGGCAACTACAGGCTGGATGATGATATTAAACAGTATTAACATTTGATGAAGGAGGTATATGTTGTGTATAGCTCAACAATTGACCGCTGCAAAATTGCTACTGAAGCAGCGACTCAATTTAGTGTCCGAGACAAAAGCACGGGGATGGTTTACAAGTATGGAGACAATGCTTTTATGGATATGTGTATCGCTAATTGTGTGTACGTGGACCGTAATTCGGATATCGTTGAGGATCCGGATGATTATTTCGGTTTTAACAGAAGTAACTGGGAATTGATTATTAGCTAAATTAAAATTTCCGGGAGAACCGGAGGAAGGAATAGAGATGGAAAGATTAACAAAAATGTACGAGGATAGTACACACGCTGCGGCAGATGATTTGCCGTGTGGAGAAAACAGTTGGGAGTATAAAAGACTCCTGATTGAAAAGTTGGGGGCTTATGAGGATACTGGGCTGGAGCTGGAGCAAATTAAGGAATTAAAAGCACGGGGCGAAGTGCAGAAGATGTACAAGCCTAATCCAAATATCTATTGTTGCCCGGAGTGCGGAGAAAAGATTGTGCCGATGTGGGATTATTGTCCATGGTGTGGACAGCACGTAACTGATAATCAAAATTAGCATTTAGGAGGATATGTAAAATGGATAATCTTGCTACTATAGTAGCCAATGACAGTAATAGTAAAGATATTAAAATCAAAGCAACAAGTGCCGAGATAGTTGTTCACGGAACTGTTGATAAACCTTATTATGAAATTAAATACCGTGAAATCCTGCGAAAATCATAGCTCTCCGCAGGATTGACCCGGAAATTAAGATTTGTGGCATTGGTGAAAACAGTAGCAATATAGGCTATATGCAAGTAGTCATGTAAGTCCACAATACTAAGATTTAAAAGAGGGAAGGAGCAAAAATGAAAGAACCAGGTATAGGTGATTTTGCAAAGTGTATAGATGGTCATTCGGGAATTGTCACTGCGGTTAAGGATAGTCCGTATGGGCGCATGATATTTGTGATTGAGGCAGATGGGAGGGTGTACCATTTCCCTCTCTATATGCTGGACAATTAAGCTTTAAAGGAGAGCCATGGAAAAATTGCCAGACAAAATAAAACGCATTGATGTAATGCGGATCGAATATGGGAAAAGAAAATTGTGCGAATGTCGGAATCCTCATTATGAAATTGACTATAGAAATAGGCTTGTAACATGTGAGGACTGCGGAGCGGTAATTGAGCCATTTGAAGCCTTATACGAAATCGCAAAACACTATAAGCGATTGGAAGATCAAGTGCAATCTTTACTGGAACAACGGAAAGAGATTGCAAATTATAAGCCTCACTTGGTTGTCATCAAGAACCTTGAAAAAATGTACCGTGATAATAATTATAGCATGGTTCCAGTTTGCCCCAAATGTGGGGAGGCATTTGACTTAAAAGAATTGGTTTCATGGAGAAATCGAAAGTTTCTTAAACCAGAAAATTAAGATTTGAGGTGACAACATGAAGAATAAGCGATATGAGATAAATTGTCCGTATTGTGGCAAGGTACAGTATGCATGTTTATCAATCTTACATACATGGGGTATTGCTGACGGTGGGCGGGGAAAATGCCTGGGATGTAAAAAGATAATGACATTGGTGTTTGATTATGAGGCTGGGACAATGATAGCCAAAATGGCGGAAAACAAGAATGGGCAGACTATTTAATTAAACTGATATTTAACGGAGGTATCCTATGTTATGTAAAAAGACGGAGCGACAACTTGAAGAAGTATATCAAAGTAGAAAACCATACTTAAACCAAAAAGATTGTTGCGAAGAATTACACGCCATGTGCGTGAATTGCGAAAAGTTCTGCGGAGTTAAAGAGCATGATTATTCCGAATGTAGAGATTTGCCGTGTTTAAAAAATTGGTTAGGTCTTGAATATTTGGACTGGGTAAATGGATATTGATACACAACGAAATTAAAACTTTAACGGAGGTACAAGAATGGGAATGACATTTAACCAGCTTGCGCTTGTTAGGGCGGTTTCAGAAAATAACCTGAGCAAAGCAAAGGCAGCAGCACTTGCATGTTGTGCAGAGGATACCACACAAAAGAATAAGGAGATGGTTTCCAGATATGCACATATCTTAAAATCTGGAAGTATGAATATGATAGAACTTCCGACAAACATCAAGAATTTCTCAACCATGGAAGAACTGTCGCTTACATACAATGAAAATCGGTATTATCTGGCGGAAGATGAAAAGAAGCTATTTGAACTGATCCGGGATATGCATTCTGTTTCATTACAACTGATGGAAAAGCAGATACCATATCTGAATGCAACGCTGTTATATGGCGAGAGCGGAGTTGGAAAGACAACCTTTTCCAAATACATTGCCTATAAACTGGACTTGCCCTATCTGTATGTGAACCTGTCCCAAATGCTGGACAGTTATCTGGGAGGAACAGCCAAAAACTTAACCAATCTGTTCCGGTACATCAATCAGCAACAATGTGTTGTAATGCTGGATGAGATTGATTCTCTGGCGGTAGGACGAAAGTACTCAGAAGGAAGTGCGGGTGCGGAGGTCTCAAGAAGTACGACTTGTTTGCTACAACTCCTTGATGCAGTTACGAATGACCATATTATTATAGCTGCAACCAATCTCCTTGACAGTATTGATTCAGCAGTAAAAAGGAGATTTACACAAACCCATGAGATAAAAAGACTGTCCTGCGAAGATAACTATAATTTCATAAAACAGTATTTGGACGATACGGGATTTGCCTTTGATAAGGAGTCAGCCAGAAAATATGCAAGCCGGGATTTGTCTCAGGCACAGATTATGACGCATATGACCAGGCAGATTGCATACATGCTGATAAACAAAAATGATAAGGTTGTTTTATAAACCGGTTAAACTCGTAAGCTACTTTTTGGCAATCGCTGCATTAATGCAGTAATTTAACATTTCCGGTAGAACCGGAGGAAGGATGAATATGAGTAAGCATATGGAAGTCATAGAGAGCCATGAATGCGATGTACTGGATAAGTATAATAATGGTTTGAAAAAGCAGCAAATTGCTGTCCAGCGGCTCAGCGATTTACACTGGTACTGGGTAAGGTGGAGCAATAAACAGGGAAATACGGCAGATGGGATCGTCTATTGTCCATACTGTGGTGCTAAGTTAGGTTAAGATTTAGGAGGATAAGATGAAAAATATAGAACGCATACGAAATATGGACACAAATGAATTGGTTGAATTTCTTCACGAAGCGTCATTTGATTGCGCAGAAAGGTGCCCGGATTTTGCTTCTGGATGTCTCAGAACATGTACACATGATGCAGGGAGGGATATTATCCGGGAGTGGCTCGAAACAGAAAATTAGAATTTAGGAGAAATGGGCAATGGTAAAAATCCAAACATGTAAAAGACATGGAGTCTGTAATGATTGCGGTAAACAGCAGTCAAATGATACGGAAATCTGGGAAATCAAAGCATCGACAACTGGGCATGGGTGGACAACAATAATGCTTTGCAGAGACTGTATGTTGTCATTACATACGGCAATAGCGGCCGCTCAGATAAACTGATATTTTGAGGAGGTATGGAAATGGAGAAATTCAAGGATGGGGATATTGTTAGATGGTATTTGAATCCGAGCGAGTATATCACAGGCTTAGTAGTTGAGGTATGTGGAGACGGGACATATTGGGGTGGAGCATAGCAATGGTCAGCAGAGACATTACAAGGATACAGAACTGGTGCTACATAATCCACAAAACTGAACTATTGGAAAGGAAGATGTCTTATGAAACGGATTGATGCGGACGCTTTTAGCCAGCAGAGGAGGCCGCCGAGGCACGAAGAAAGGGCGAAGTAAAATCCTGACGCTTTTACGGATCACAAGAGATGATACCTATGATCGCACTTACACCGGCTCCTCAACCGAATGGGCCAAATGGACAAATGACCGCGGCATCGGAGAAAGAAATCGTACCAAAGGTATCCGCATACCAGACAGGGCGGTATTGGAGGTCAATCGAGTCTTACGAAACTTCCGATTTGATATTTCGTATAAACAGGAGTATTACAAATGCATCAAATCCATCAAGCACCCAATTGACCATATAGGTGCCGGTGAATGGTACACGGAAGAGCACGTGCATGAAACCACACCGTATAAAGTAACGGAAGAACATGAAACAGAGTGGTATACAGATTTGGACGGAATACCAGACCTGGAGAGAAAACGCAACAGATATAAAACAGCAAGAGAATGCGTATTGGCAGGATCAAACGACAAGAGAAAAGACGTCTATGATCCTGAAAGTGCTTCACTGACTGAGGTATCCTCTGACATTTATGTGTCAAGAGCGATGAGTCAGTGGGATTACGCAAAACAAACCGCTTATGTAAACTTTCTGATTGAACCAGAAGAATACATTCCTCTGACATTCCTCTGTTCCGAATGGATTGATTACGTCATCTCAACCGGTCAGGTATCCGGCTTTAGGCTGCCGGGTGTCGGTACCGCAGATTACGCAGTGGCCTTAGAGTATTTAAACGTCATCAAATCCTATCTGACAAAGCGGGAAAAAGAGGAGAAAGAACTCATTACACAGGTACTGGAAAGACGCCACGTGACTGACGTAACCGCACTGGATCCGGTACTTTCCGGTACCGAATGGACCAGACATCTTTCCGAATGGAAGATCGAAAACGACATTCATAAGCTGCATAAGAAAAATGTAGGAAAGTTTGTCAATTATCTGTTGGCAGCTGCTGGTGTGAAATAAAGCACCAGCGGCTTTGCCGTAAATCACTATGAACATCGCAACACAAAAGGAGAACCTAATGTTTTTGTTTGGAAGAAAACGACAGTTTAAAAAAGCAATGAAAGAAACGAACTTTACTGTAACACTGCAATGGATGTCCTGGCCTGTGTTTCGGAAGACCGTACCGAATGCCAACTACGATTTATGGGCACAGCTCATGCACCCGGACAATATTTATGATTTTTTGGATCAGGGCATGTCTCATCTGGTAAACACATACCGATTAAAAGCAGAAGAGATGGAAAATCTCAATCTGCAGATTTGTGGGCTGGGAGAGGAATACCTGACATTCTTAAAGGAGCATGAACTGGAACAGACTGTGGAGTCGCAGCTCATGTTTTCAAAGGAATGTCCGCAGCCGGCGCATACCCTTACGGCACTGGCTGAAGGAGATGCGAAAACACCGTGTTATCTGTATGTGATCCCGACTGTAGTGACCAGGCTGTTTCCGGAAAAAATCACGGATTATAAAATCGACTCTCCGACCAGACAGAAGATCAGAGAAAGCCTGGAGGAATATTACGGAAAAGGAAATGTGTACGTGCCGATGTATGTTCTGGACAGCGATAAGATCGAAACGGACGCCGCCAGATTAAAAGGAATCGGTCAGTCATATTTCGAGACCAACACCGATACCTTCCTCATGAAGTTTAACACCCAAGAAGGATTAGGGCTGAGAGAAGAAGTCTTTCTGATTCCCTATATCGTACATAGACCGTTGACGAAAACCACCCTTTCGGTAAAAGAGCTTTGTGAGACTGGTGTCAATCTCTGGTCCAAAGGACTCATCGGTAGATGTCCGGAAATCGGAGAAGCCATAAAAAAGGTGTTCTACGATGCCAAACGAGTCGTGCTCGCGGAAAGTCCGACAATGGTTCGTTAAACTTCCCAAAAGAGTTGTGGTAGATGCCACAGCTCTTTTTTTGACATGAATCCCTCATGGTTGGAGGAACGAGTTTTCAAGGTCTCATATTGCCTTTGGTTTTGAAGAGGGCTTGTTGTGCCAACATCTGACACCATAATTGTATCGAAAGCAAAATCAGGTATATGAGTCAAAGGAGGAATTTGATTGTATTTTATAATTTTAAACGATGATTTGACCCACGACGGCTACACCTACCATGAAGGGCTCAATGAAAATCTTGAACCATTAAATGAAAAACCAGACTTTGAAGAGTTAGACTTTGATCCAGAGCCCGACTTTGCTCCAGAACTATTTTTCTCGGATGAAGAAAACATTCTGAAATACTGCAACAGCGGTAATAAAATCGCAACAGTGACTGTACCAAAGGGAGAAGATATTGTGACAATGACAAATAAGTACAAAGCCCATCGGATCATTCTTGGTGAAATCCGAGATCTGTGGACTGTGGAAACCTTCCAGTGGCTTAAACAGTGCGGCGTCAACCTTCATGTACGGAAGGATTCTCCGCTCCTCTTTGCAGCAGCCAAAGGTCATCTGGAAATCGTCAAATATTTAATCAAGCATGGTGTGAATGGTCATCAGGAGTATGATACGGCACTCCGTTTGGCGGTAACAAACGGTCATCTGAATGTAATAAAATACTTGGCAAAGAAAGGCGCCAATCTTCATTCTCACAATGATGAAGTATTTGGTTTCGCTGTCAAACAGCACCCGCGGGGTGATTCTGAAGGGCATGTATGTGTATTGGACGGCTCCGGGTGTTCCCCGCATAAGCGGGGGTGATTCTATGTCGTGACACTGGACGAACTGGCGGCTGGTAGTTTTCCCCGCATGAGCGGGGTGTTCCCTCGTCGAGGTCAAGCAGAACTTTTCTACTGCGGGTTTTCCCCGCGTGAGCGGGGTGTTTCACGTATTTACTGCCGGAGTAATGGCCGTGTCCAGTTTTCCCCGCACCAGCGGGGGTGTTCCTGCTTCGTCAGAGAGTGACAAGTCTGTATAGTATGTATTCCTCGCGTAAGCGGGGGTGATTCTGTAAAGTTTATGAAGACAGACGAACCAAAAAGGGGTTCCCCGCGCCCGCAGGGGTAAAAACAACATTTTTTCATATCCGCAACTTCTCGTACTTGCTCAGAGCACGCCACCATACTATAATGATGTCATCAAATCAAGAAAGGAAATTGATATAGATATGACAAAGATCATCAATATAAATGAAGCTGCCAAAAAAAGATATGAGGAAATTAACACCAGGCTTACAGAACTGAATACCATCCTTGGATATCAGCGTGATGAAAGAGGCGACTCTCTTTCTAAAAGAGCCCGCAAAGAGGGTGGACTGACAGAAGCACTTTACAGAAAAATCCAGGAAAAACATGCGGCAGAGTACGAAGAGATGGTACGTCTGGAGGCAGAGAAAGTGCAGCTGGAAGATGAGTTGGGGATTACCAACGATATCGAACAGATGTTGGCTGAGATGGATGGTAACGATTAAATGTGCGTGTGGAATGCCCAAAAAAGCTAGAACAATGAACCTTCATCACCCGATGGAGGTTTTTACAATCGGTATCAGTAAAAGCACATTCAGCTATAAAACACTTGCAAATAGCAAGGTGCTCCAGTAAAATATCAATAAAAGTAGTCAAGGGAGGTATTGAAAGTGAATAATAAAATCATCAAGAAGGAGTTACCAGAATTAACTGTGGAAGAATCTGCCCATATAGTCACAAGCCTCATTGACAGGATGATGATTGAATTTAAAAAATCAGACCGCAGCGGTATCTATGCAAAAACCCAGACGGAAATGGCATATAATTCAAATAAAATCGAAGGCAGTACATTGACGCCAGACCAAACTGCATCTTTATTTCATACGGGAACATTGCGGTCCTCTGGAGAAATTGTCTACCGCGCAAAGGATATCGAAGAAATGACGGGGCACTTTTCTATGTTTAACGAAATGTTAAAAACATGGAATGCACCTCTGACAGAAGATTTGATTAAATCCTATCACTACCGGTTAAAAGCAGGTGTTTTCGAAGATATGGCCAACGGATATCCAGTTGGCGAATATAAAAATCGGATCAACATGGTCTCCAATATCGAAACAGCAAGACCTGACCAAGTATCTGGATATATGCAGCAATTCTTAAAAAAATATGCAGAAAGAAGCGAGACCACGATTCAGGTGATGGCGTGGTTTCATGCCGCTTTCGAAAAGATTCATCCATTCCAGGACGGAAATGGCCGTGTAGGACGTATGTTGTTGTTCAAAGAGTGTTTAAACAATGGGATCATTCCAATCATTATACGAGATGAGGATAAAGAACAATATTACCATGCTCTAAATCAAGCACAAACATGCGGAAAATACGAGCCATTGGTGACTTATTTTCAGCAAGAACAAGAGCGGTACTATAATATAGCCCAAACATTTCTTCTGGATTACAGTCAAGAACATCAAACGCAAATCTCACCTATGCAGGATCTGGAACGCTTTTTGGCATCAGGCAGCCGAAACACGGCACTAACTGAAATCAACGAGCCAATGCATGTCAGTCTGGAAGATGAATTTGAGGAGCGATAACAAAATCAAAAAATACCACAAAAAAAATCCCCTTAGCTTTCGCTTTGGGGATTTCTTCTGTTCCGACTTATGCAAGTCTCTGCTGACGATTCTGTTGATGTGCCTCAAACATAATGGCATCCCAAACAGTGATAATTTCCTTCGTCAGAGCGTATTTTCCGCCCTTCTTCCGAAGTTCATCATCGTATCTGGTCAAATGCATATTGTAGTTTGTGGACAAAAAGATATTCGCCTGCTTGATCAGCTTCATAAACTCCGCCAAATCATCATCGAAGCATGCTGTCGCCACGTAACGATCTTCCGGATTGGTACTATAGTGCATCTGGTACAGATCCTGACGGACTTCTTTCGCCGCATCATAAACCTGGAGATACAATCCATAGTTTTCTGCCTTCAGCATTTCTGCTGATGTCTTTTTGACAACACTTGTAATCATCATTTCTTTTTCCTCCTATTGGCCCTATTGTGGGTGTATTGAAAAAGAAAGGTCGGAACTAAAAATCTCCGATACCTATACCTTTCATGACAATTATGGAAAAGGATGAAGAGTATGAATAATGGAATTAAAATGTTGCGGATAAGAAAAATATAAATCGTATTATCAAGTAACGCCGTAAAACCCCTTTCCTTACAAAAAAAGTAAGATTTTTCATATCCGCACAATCTCGGATTTTGAAAATCGCTGTTTGGTGCTGTACACTGGACATACATCAATGAAAGGAGACAGCCGAGGTGCTGGTACACAAAGCGTACAAAAAGGGCCGGACAGGCCCTTCGTGGACGGGACGTAAGACGTGGATAACCATGCAGACCCGAATGAAACGAGAATCCCATGTTTTAACTGTGGGGAGTGTCAAATCAATATAAAAATGGCTCACAAAAAGTAAGGAGGGAGAGTATGCTACACTCATATATTGAAACGCTTTACCAGTTAGTCGAAAAATTAACGTCACAGAACATAAATTCTCTCGATGATATTCTGGTGGCTTGGAACCTTACAATTCAGATTATATTTGCTGTATTAGGACCTATTGGTTTATTATCTGTATTCTTAGTGATTCACGTATTAGGATACAGAACAATGATTAGATGGACCTACGTCAAGTGTGACGGATTTACTGATTGTCAGCTTTGTGGGCTAACGATTGGATATGCAGTATTTACATTATTATTTATTGTACCTTTTGTTGCCCCGGTAATCCTGTACTTCATTTAGTAGGAGGTTCTTATGTTTATACTTTTTGTATTTCTTTTCACAATAATTGATATCCTTGTTTTATTGGCATTTGGTTCTTTAATTACAACCGAATGTTTCATTATGAATGAGTATAGGAAGTGTCTGAATACTGTTCGCAATGGGGTAGAGGAATCCACCAAAGGATTTATAATCGGTCATAACGAACTGGTACATAAACGTCTTCGAAAACTCGGAGCAACAGAAGAGGAGATTACCGAAATAATCCGCAAGTATAATTAAACAATATGGAATCTATGTGAATGCACTCCCAAACATCATAAATTCTGCGACAGTTAAATGGAAATAGGCCTTTTCTAAATTAGAAATGGCTTACAATACGGCTTTTCTAAGTGTATTCCCCGCACCCGGGGTGTTCCCCCTAAGGCTACTTCCATGTAGACCCAGGGCTAGTTTTCCCCGCGTAAGCGGGGGTGTCCCTTTCCATAATTGTCCTGAAACGTATTAAGGAATTACAGTACGCAGAAAGGAAAGTTATGTTTAATCTCAACAATGTATTTAGCCACACGAAGCTCAAAGCGTTGGCCGAAAAAGATAAGATTGCAAAAGTTTTGCAAACCACTCCGGAAGCTCTGGAGGCTTTTGAGAGAGCATATCAGGACAATGCACTCATGGACACTCAATCGGACAATTTCTTTGAGCAGTGTGCCAAACAAGCGATTGCCAAAAACCATCCGGAAGGAAGCGAAAGTATCCCCATAGACATGGTAGAACGTATCGTGGACGAACTTTTGCAGCAAACGGTCGCATATGTATACAATGGAAAAGCTGATTCGAAGCGTTTGTATCAGCATAACGCCCTTGGTCCTGCAGTAAGCAACGAAGAAATCCAGACGCTGCCGTACAGTCTGCGTCCACAGCTTACGGGCACACTGATGAAACGCGACATCCGTGAACCGGCGTACACCATGATTGTACAGATGTATGCCGATTACCGAGCTACCAAAAACATGCAGTATTATCATCTGTTCCGCCAGGGCTTGGATATTCAGGACCTTGATAGCATTATGTATCAGATGATCGGCACGAACCCAAATTCCATGGGTCACTGGCTGTCGGCACTGGTGGAAGCGGTAAAAGACAGTGCATTTTTTAAGATCCCAGCAACAACGATCATTAAAGTACCGCTGACACTGTTGCAACTGACAAGATGCGAATACTCTGCATTAACCGCCACGACCTTAAAAATCGTAGATCGATTCTGCGAAAAAGCATTTGGCCTGGACAGAAAGAAAGAGTATTTCATTAAAACGGGAACATATTCGTCCAAATTTGATTTTCGAAACGCCCATGTGCATGGAGAAAAGGAAGTGGCGGAGTTAGGAGAATATCTCCTCTATATCCAGCATCAGGCTGTAATGATGGCAGGGCCGCTAACCAGCCCCTGTATTTACGGCGTCTCCACCACCAACGAATGGGTGGTCCGCGAGTTTATTCCGGATAAGGAAAATAACCCGTGCATCTACAAGGGACTGCCGTTACATACGGAATACCGCGTATTTGTGGATTGTGACACCAATACAGTCCTCGGTATCAGCCCGTACTGGGGACCAAACACCATGGAAAAACGCTTTGGTCACAAAGAGGATGCAAACAGTCCGCACCAGATCCACGACTACATCATCTATAAATCACACAAAGAAACACTGATGAGACGGTACGAGGAAAATAAGGACAGAGTAAGAATGGAAATTGAGACACTGCTGCCAAGGCTTCATTTATCCGGCCAGTGGAGTATCGACGTGATGCAAAACGGTGATGACTTCTGGCTGATCGACATGGCCCTGGCACAAAACTCGGCTCTGATTGAGTGCGTACCTGAGAATTTGCGAAAAGTAACGGAAGAAAACTGGATTCCAAAACTGGCTTTGACATCGGAGAAAAAAAATAATGAGGAAGTATTGCCAAAAATCCAGTAAATCTCCCTGATTGCTCTATGGGGATATAAGGCAGGTATAACAGTTAAATGAAAATGCGCTTTCTCCAAAATGGACATGGCTTAAAATAAGGCTTTTCTAAGTGTTTTCCCCGCACACGCGGGGGTGATTCTAAAAATGCATTTTTTCTTATCCGCAAACTTCATTTTTGGCAAAAGTTCCATGAAGCTGATATGATAACAAAAAATACAATACTTAAAGGAGAATAAC
Source organism: Clostridium porci (assembly GCF_009696375.1). Taxonomy (GTDB): domain Bacteria; phylum Bacillota; class Clostridia; order Lachnospirales; family Lachnospiraceae; genus Enterocloster; species Enterocloster porci. Next base: position 28,124 of record NZ_VUMD01000022.1, on the reverse strand, counting down.
AACATAAGTGTATTATTGGGTTTCATTGTAGGCGCTATCCTGTATTGCGGCGGGAGTTATATCATGTGCCTGCCCGCAACGATGACATCCTCGACATTTTGGAACCTGCTTTTTATCAGCGTTTTTGCCGGCCTGACCATTAGCTACAAGGGGGCAAAAAACGATAACGTAGCATACGTGACCACACGAGCCATGCTTGTAGGCGCTACATTCCTTACCTTTTATGTAGTGGTATGTCAGACTTTTATGTCATCAAAGGCATTCAATGCGCCTGCATATGCAAATCGAATCACAGTAGAGGAAGGATCGTTTGAAGAAGATATTCCCACAGTATCCGATCTAAAGAAAATTCCACTGATGGACAGCGATACGGCATACATGATCGGAAACCGAGCCATCGGTGAACTGACTGATGTCGTTTCCCAATTTAGACCGGCCGGCTATGCCACGATCATTGATAACGGGAAAGTGGTAAAGGTGGCGCCGCTTCTTTACAACAGTTATTGGAAATGGAAGTCCAACAAGCACAATGGTGTTCCAGGCTATGTGATCGTGGATCCAGAAACCGGAGAGGCCCAATATGTCAAGCTGGAAACCGGCATGAAATATTCACCATCCGCATTCTTTGAGCAGGATGTCGTGCGACATGCCAGAACCAATTTCCCAAACAAACATTTTGGAAACCGGATTTTCCAGTTGGATGATGCGGGTACACCGTATTGGACAATCATGACAGAAACTCCGCAAACGCTGTTTTCTGCAAAGAAGCCGGACGGACTGATTATTATGAACGCCATCACCGGCGAATGTGAATGGTATGAAATTTCTGACATTCCGGAATGGATTGATCTGGCCATCGAAGGGAAAGACGTCATTAAGCTCTATAATGACTACGGTCGGCTGCAGCAGGGCTACTGGAATTCTGTCCTTGCGCAACGCGGCTGTACCAAAGCAACTAATGACTATGGTTACATTGCCATCGGAAACGACATCTGCATCTCATCAATATAAATGAAGCTGCCAAAAAAAAGATATGAGGAAATTAACACCAGGCTTACAGAACTGGCTGCCTGAGTAAAAAAACATTCAAAATCAGTCTTGGCATAATCTGTATATTGAATTCAAATCAAAATTACAACAAATCCGTTTCCCAAATGATTTTAGAAAAGTAGTGAATGCTGTTTTTGAAATTAAAAATAGCCGCGCTAAAGTTATTACAGAAAGAGAGGCTGATTATGTTATTTCAATTTACCGATATTTACCAGGTAAGTAGCTATTATACTTTCCTATGATGAATCAAATGAAGAAGTAAAAGAACTCTGCAGCTACGCAGAAAGCCAAAATATTAAAGTTTACGATAGAAATAGAGGGAATCTAATATGAATAATATTGTCATGACTGTATATGGTGCCAAGCCGATGTCCTATAAAGAGCGTCTTAGATATGCAGGAAAAGCTTTTACACATAATTACACAAACGAGAAAAACATCGGATATCTAATTAAATTTAATAATGCACTTGGATTTAAGAAACTGGAATATGATGATGAAAAGTATATGACTGAGATTAAAAGCCCGGATGGCTATAGAAGTCCATATTCGCTTCTGCTCATAAACCGATATTTTTTTAATAAAGAAAATGAAATCATGACGTTTGTCATTCCTGATATGACAATGAAACATAATCTGGATGAGTATACATATGAGACATTGTCCATGCTGTTTAAATTCCAAAGATTTCTCTATAAGGTATTTCCAAATGATATCCGTATAGAATTCGCAATTAAACCAGAAACTCAATACCCAACAAAGGTAAATATATTAAGCCACTTCTGGAACTGCCTTTCAGAAGGAGAATGTGTGGATACGGAAATGTCAATAGGCCATGAAATTACGAAGAATGAGAAAAAGTATGTTTTAGATGTAATAAGACAAATTGTCTCATATGAACCAGATATCAGTTGCTTTTTATGCGAAACCTGCTATGAATACCATCCTGACTATCCATATCATATTGAGTTAATTGATAAAAATAAAGATGATACCTCATATATGCTTAGATTTGATTATTATAATCCTAGCCGGATGAAAGAAGAAGCAGAGTATGAAAAACAAATGAAGAGACAGTATATCCAATACTACTTCGATAAAAAGAAAAAGGAGAAGGATAATGATAAATGATTTTGAGAGCTTTGGGCATTTTGTGAAATCAAGGAACAATGAAACCGGCGAAGAATCTTTCTGGTATGGACAGACCTTGGAAGATTTTGATTTAACTGATGAGGAAGCAGAAAAACTGACATTCTTAAGCCTGGATACTTGGACTGGAGCTGATTTTGCATATGTTTTTGGCGAAATCTGTGAGACACATAATTCGCATAAAATGGCCACCCATATCAATGAAAGCATACTTAATGCAATGGAAGATTCCGGAATGGAATTCAAGCCAGGCAGCAAGGAACTGATATTTCTTAAATCACTGATTATTAATATTGTAAAAGGAAATCACTGGGATTACCTATACAAGGATGAGATTGTGTGGAAATAAGATCAGGTAATAAAAACCAAACCTAATAACTATCAAAAAAGAGGAGTCTTCCTCTTTTTTTAAAAGCAATTATCTTATCCTGTATTGTTTTGAGACATATTATTGATATAAAACAGTAAAGGAGAAAAATATGAAATTTAATAAACCAGAAGGTTTCGATGCAATTTTTAAAATCGGAACCTTTTATAATATAGATGCAAATTCATATATACTAGTTAGTGATGACTATAGACTTAACATGCCTATTATAGATTTGAACAGAAGAGTTGCAGAATTGTTTATTGAAAAAAATAAAACACGATTGGCATCGAAATTAAGTGATCCAGGAAGACAATTGACAGATATAGAATTAAACACCGATAATGAAAAAATCATAATCAAAAATTATTCCATATTATATATGGATCGTAAGAACATGTATGGACATATATATGTTCCGGATGATGGATTTTTAACTGAACTAAATTGGGATGAGATATTAAATCAGTATTCCGTTAAAGAATGAGACCTATACCTACATTACGGTGCGTGAGGAGGAACGTGTCACAGTGTTCAAACAGCTGTTTGCAGAAAAACATCTGCTGCTTCGTGAAGGTACACCTGCTACCGTCCGTTATGAGGAAAATGTAGAACAGACTCAAGTCATTGAGGCAGTGATTGAACCAATTCTGTAAGATCCTTTTAAAAGAGGCAGCCACCGGCTGTCTCTTTTTCTCTGCGTCAAGGAACCGGAACCCATAATTCTACTTGAAAAACCAAAGACATCAGAGTTTGAAAGGAAAAAGAATATGAGCAGAAAATTGTCTTTCATTCCGCCGATCCCGGACTATGCCTACATTCGTAACCAGATGGAAGGGGATTTGCAGTACCGTTTAGAAGACAGAGTACGAAAAACCAGCCTGGGCCGCCCGCTCTATGAGCGTATCAATGTCCAGCTAATCATGACACAGGAGTGTCCGTATCATTGCCCGTTCTGTTTGGAACGAAAGAACCCGATGGTGGGCATCATCGACAAGGAGGCACAGAAAAACGCCCTCATGGCAGTCTTAAAAGAGCATCCAAACGCCAGACTCACAATTACCGGAGGGGAACCGAGTCTCTATCCGGAACATGTCAAAGACCTGGTAACGCTCTTTCAGGAACGTAGCCATCATGTTTTTGTCGCCATCAACACCGCCGGGTACAATCCGGTAATTCATGATCTGGCCCACATCAATCTGTCGATCAATGAACATGTGAAACCGGATCCGGCCCTGTTTCCGGGATGCACCTACCAGACAGTGCTGACGGAAGAGGAGATGACCCTTGAAAATATCAAAAGAATCATGTCCAGCAATCCGGCCGCAGGCAGCTTTTCTTTCCGCTTCCTCAGTGGACTGGAAAAACATGACTATGATGTGTCCATTTGGAATGCACTGGAAAATGACGATGAGATTCAGGTATCGACCTTTCGCATCGGAGATTTCTTCGTGTACGCCACCTTTGACTGGAATGGCAAACATGCCCGCATCACCTTAGGGGATATGTACCAGCAGAGGCAGAACGACTATCAGGATGGGTATTCCAACATCATCATCCATCCGGATGGAAAGGTCGGTGTCAACTGGCAATAACACCTGGCAGGAAACTGCTGCAACAAAGCACGATAAGAAAAAAACATGAAAAAGCAACAAAATTTTTACCATGTAACCACAAAAGACAAACTGGAGGCCATTCAAAGAGAGGGCCTGCTGCCAAAGATTGGCTCAAGCTCTTTACTGGCCGGTGAAACCGAAGCTGCCGTGTATTTATGCAGCTACAAAGGCATTGCGTACTGGAGTATCGTCTTAGATGCTCCGGTCGTTTTGAAGGTAAGACTGGAGTCGGAACAGTTAAAAAAGCTGGTGAAAGATTCCTCTGCCGGCCAGAACGAATATGCCCTTTACGAACGCATACTGCCAGAATGCCTCTCCATCAGTACATGTCCGGACAAAACCAAGACTATGAAAGCCTTGTGTATCGAGATGATCTACAACGCGGGAGCATTATGTACGCAAATCGTAAATCATCGAAGACATCAGGCTGCTGACGTCAAAGATTTGTGCGTAGGAGCACGTGTGATTGTAAGTGTTCTAAACCATTTGGACTGGACAAGCGTATCGGAAGAAAGGATCCGAAATGCCTTGCTTTGGAGTTCGTATGGTGACGGCTCTATCATGGACCGCATAGAAGGAAAAGGGTGCAGACTCTATGAGGGCATCACCCTGTATTCGAAAGAGGATGAGCTGAAAAAAGAAACAAAAGCGTTGTCAGCTTGTCTAAGGAGCCTGTTTGGAAGGTTTGCAGATGTGGAAACAGGGAAAGAAGTATAAATGGAGGAACGAATGGATTTTGGACAAATCAAAACTGAAACTGTAAAACAAAGAGCGTATGACATTAAGCCATTCAAACGGATCTTGATTGGCGATCCGTCTTACCTTGAGAAAATCCAGGCCGGTACAGCGGCTGATGCCAAAAGGCTTAAAAAGTTTGTTCTTGATAAAAAGATTACCAGGTCAAGAAGTAAAGTGGCAAAAATCGAAGTCAAACTCGTACATAGCAACATGGAAATTCTGGACTGGGATACCTGGGAAATTGGAATCGCAGTCGTGGAAAAGACCGATGACGACGAATGGCATACGGTAATCATGGAAACTCTGTTCGACAACAAGTATCACCCGGAGCTTATCGATCAAATCATCGAGCTTGGCTGCGATACAGCGAATTTTTACGTGAGCGTTGACGGTAAATCTGATGAGATCTGTCCCGGCGCCGATGGTACCTATGGTACGGCAATTTTGTACAAGCACGACCTTGCCACCTTTGTTTCACTGTCACTGAGCACATCACTCTTTGATGAAAAGGATATCGAGAAAATGATTGAATATTTCTTCGAGGTTACCAAGAAAAGTGACTGGGAAAATGCGGAAGAGGAATGAGAATAGGAGGAAAAACATGAAATGTAAATGTTGTGGAAAAGAGCGTTTTTTTGCTCGTCAGGTTTGTCGTATGGATGTGATTGTAGACGGCTCCAACCAGTTCATTGACAATGTCGGTAAGAATGGAGATGTATCCATCTATGACGCAGAAACTCCATACGGACCATATACCTGCGAGGCATGTGGAGCGGAATACGATGATTTGGCAGCAGAAAGCCTGCCGACAAACATGCACAAAAATGCCGATGGAAAGTGGGTATTGAATGAAAGCGGCGAGGAGCCGGACATTATTATTCCGGCCACTTTTACAAGCGTTTGGGACGGAAAAACAGCATCACTGCCAACCAAATGCCGCGTCAACCTGACAAAGCGTACCATCTTTGACATCGAACCCGTTGATGAGGAAGCATTAAGTTACGTTGATGTATTGGATGCGGAATATGTTAGCTTTGATGACAAGGAATACCCTGCAATGCGAGCTGATGAGGTTGATCCGGAAACAGATGAGGTTGTGTTCACCTACGAGTAATCATCATAAAACACCACAAAATACTTCCTTTAAGAGACTGCAGCCGCAGTCTCTTTTCTAATAATATGGAAAACTTTGAAAAAAGAGCGATTTTTCATATCCGCATAATTGCGGATTTTGAAAATGGTTGTGTGGTGTTATACACCAAAACTGGACCAACACAGAAGCGTCATACTAACAGTGCGCAACAGATATACGCTATGGCAGTTAAATGAAAACCGACGTTTCCCAAATTAGAAATGGCTTAAAATAAGGCTTTTCTAAGTGTATTCCCCGCATACGCGGGGGTGCTCCTAAAAGACACTGCTTTTTTTCGTGTAGTCGTGCAGTATTCCTCGCATACGCGGGGGTGTTCCCATCAATTTCCAAATTGCCGTTAAATGGGCTATGGTTTTCCCCGCACCCGCGGGGTGTTCCTGACGAGTTTGTGATGGGAGGTGGCGTAATGAGTTTTCCACGCGTACGCGGGGGTGTGTTTTTTGACCGACGAGGTCGCTTTGGTTCGCCAAAGTAGGGCATGGTTAGCGCCATGCCCTTTTGTATTCCTTGCGTGAGCAGGGGAATTCCTATGCAAAAACATCATTTCCCATAATTACTTTGAACTATTAAAAGAAATACGAGAAAGGAAGAGAACGATGAAAGTCATGCAAAATTTCAAAAACCATCTGTTAGAGTGTTTTCAAAAGCAAGCTCTCAAGGTATCTGTCGTAAAATCCAAAAGACCAATCAAACCATTCACGTACATGAGAGCAGTTGGTACGAACGAACTGGAAAAGATCTTAACAGATGCATTTGAAACGCTGGACCTTACAGTGGACACACCGCTTGGACAGTTAAAAATTACCGAAACCACAGATCCACACCACCCGGGGCTCTCTATTGATCTGCTGCGGCCGAACGTAGCAGGAGAGATTCCTTTGGTGTTGGTAGAATATTGCGGTGCGGAAGATGCAGACGCAGATCTGCCAGCAAAAGAGCAGCTCATTACCCGAGTGTGGGGCCAGGCTTCTAAAGAAGATTACACCGACCGCATCGTCCATAATCTAAAAGGAGATGCGTAAGATGCAATGTCGAATCTGTGGGTACGAAGGAAGTGCAGAGGGTTTTGAGGAGGATACCAGAAACCATTTAGGTTTTTGGTGCCCTTATTGCGACTCATTTTCCTATACACTGGATGAACACGATCAACGAAGACAGTTTTTGCTGTGGCTGGAAGATGTGAAAATCGGAACGCCATTGACTGACAAACGTATCATGAAACAAAACGTGTCTCCGCTGCGTTATCCCGGCGGCAAAACCAAATTGGCTCCATATGTGGCTGCCAAAATACCGCATGGGACAAATCGGTTGGTGGAGCCATTCTGTGGCGGCGCCAGCGTAAGCCTTGCCTGCCTCATGGCCGGATTAGTGGAAAAAATTCGTTTGAACGACATGGAACCAGGAGTGTTCAGTTTGTTTCGGACCATCCTGACAGATCCGGAGCAGATCATCTCCAGGCTTCAGAACACAAAAGCAGACCGGGAGACCTATTTTGCCTATCGGAAATCTCTGTTTGAGGAAGCGTCTTTATCTGATGCAGAGCGAGGTTTTCGGTATTTGTACTGCAATCGACTGGCTTTTTCCGGGATTTTATTGGGGAACCCAACCGGAGATCTCAAGAGTCGGTACAATCCAAAAACACTTGCTGCCAGAATCCGACAGATCTATTCTTTCCGAGATCAGATTGAAGTGACACAGAATGACGCACTTTCAGTGATCGAGGAAGAGTATTGGCGAGGAGAGGAAACACTGCTTTTCATTGATCCGCCCTATTATAAGCAAGGTCCTAAGTTATACCCGAAGGCATTTTCTTTGGAAGACCATCAGAACTTGGCCTTTCTGGTAGAAGATCTCTATAAGAATGTACCGGGCGCCAACATGATCATTACCTATGACAATGCAGATGCGATTCAAAATCTGTATGCATTGCCAAAAACAGAAATCATCAAACCGGTATATTCCTGTGTTACACAAAAAATAAGAAAAGAGGAAGAACAAATGATTATTAACAATAAGGCAACCCGTGAATGTGACAGAAGAAATCTGGAGCCCGGTGACAAAATTGTATGTCAAGGGATCGAAGCAACCATTGCTGAGATCAAATACCAGGAGTATTGGGAGGATGAAGGCTTTATCGTAGAATTCACCGATACCAATGGAATTTACCGGAGCTGGAAACAGGCTCTGGATGGAAGGTATGTCACCGCATACACAGGTTAAAACACGGAAATGAGAACAAAAGAGTGACCTATGAGAACATATTCTCAGGAACGGAAAGGAGTACACATGAATCAGTACCTGATTAACGTGCCGCGGTATTTTTTCGGACAGGAGCAGTTTGTGGTGGAAGCCAACACAAAAGCAGAAGCCTTGGAAGCGGCCAAAACTCATCCGGAGATTCGATCTCATAGCGGCGGTAACCTGCAGATCGATAAAATGTGCGTCGTAAAGAAAATCAATAAGAAAAAATAAGCCGAAAGGAAAAATCATATGATTGTAAACAAACTTGACAACGATGGCTGGTCCATTCAGAAAGAACCCGATGAAGTTCTCTCACTAGAAGAACAGAACCTGGCCGTCGCCATTCTTTGGCATATCGAGGATATGGATCTTCTTGGCGAACAGGGCTGCGTCGGCAATTTCGATATGTATCAGTGTTTTTACAATTACCATACCGATAAAAAATACATGATTCTGTTGGGCAGGGATGGAGAAGCCTTCCTGCGTGGCGAACCGGTGGTACTGGAAGCCATGGAAATGACAGAAGAAGATCGTACAATGATAGCTTAATACCCAGATCACATCATTCTCTACAAGAGCATCCGATAATCGGGTGCTTTTTGTTTTGAAAAAACACTATTTTTCATATCCGCAATACCTGGATTTCGATAAAAGACAGCTTGTGTTCTATACTAAAGAAGTATTCTTTACACACGCGGAGGTGATTTTATTTATTATCGAGGGAATTGCATTCCCATAATTACCCTGTAACAAAAACAAAGTCATATGAGGAAAACATCTATGTCCCGCATTGCGGGCGTTCCTCGGAAAAGGAGTCCAAATGAAAATCGAAAGATTAAGAAACGGTATTGAAGTCTACAACAAGGTGGATGGCAAGATGTACAAGGTTACCGCAGTCAACGACCAGGTAGGAACCGCCAAGGAGCTGTTAGAGGACGGCACTCTGGGTAATGCGACCGTTACCATCACAGAAGAGAATTCTCTGATTTTCAGAGTCGAGCGTGATCCCGAGCCGTATCCGGTTGCAGACGGATATACCGTAGTCAATGGCATTCTGTACAAAGACGGCACAAAGGTCTGTGAGCAGGGCCAGCTGTACATCGAAAAGATCCTTGCAGCACTTCCAGGCTACCTGGTCTTAGCAGTAAAGTCCAACGCCGCTGACAATCTGTATGACACATTTATCTATGAGCCGGCTAGAGACCGCTTTAGCAAGTGTAACGCAGGCAGCATCCCGATGCCTGAGCTTGTGGCATATAACTCCGACCACACGCAGGCTGTTCTGGCCTTTTCAGAAACAAAGAAAGATACCGTAACGGATGCTGATGGCAATGAACAGGAGATCTATATCGGCGCAAATGCCGGCATCATCACTGTTGCCGATCGCACGGTAAAGTATATCACCTGCGATATGCCTCTGGTGATCAAGGGCATCATCGTCAAGGAATTGCAGAATGACATGTCCATGGTATACTTTGTTCCTACGGCCCCGGTAACAGAGACTGGTGAACGCCAGAACCCTGATCATTACACCTGGTTAATCATCGCAAAAGATCATTGTGTTGGTCAGATGCTGCTTCCGGAGAAGATGACGGTGGAGTGGAGCCACATCTGCCACGATTTCACATTTAAGAGTGACGGGCTTTTGATTGTTAAGACCGCAGAAGAGGTCATCACTATCAACAACCCGGCAGTCAATGAACTTGCAGACTACCCGATCCTGATCGACGTGACCAAGGAACCCCACACCCGCCGCCTGACCTTCGCAAATCCGCAGACTTATAAGATCAAGACTCTTGTAAGCCGCTCCACGAAGGATAGAGGCTACATCGTTACCATCGAGTAACCCATCCAGCGAGGTTTATCCTGCCATAGTTGTAAAAAGACAGTCCAAAAGGGCTGTCTTTTTTGCTGGGGAAAACTCCTGTTTAGATTGAAAAGATAAATAAGGTCATTTTTCATATCCGCAAATTTCGCTTTTTGTCTGCGGTGTCACAAAATTGTAAACTGAAGCTATAAAGGAGGCAAGCATATGAAGGATGAAATATTGATGCTGCAGTGCCAGGAGGCGGCAACAGAAGAGGAGCTGAAAGAAATGGGTATGAGGCAGCGATTTCGAAAGAATCAGCGACGTTTGCACATAGACCATCATTGCTATGAGTTACCTAATAAGCATCATATGCCAGAAGCATGATAAAAAACCGCAGGATTTTTGCCTGCGGTTTTTGTTTGTGATTATATGGAATAATGTTTAGTATCTAATTGAAAATAACCTTCGCGAACCTGGATAATATCTCCGCGTTTTTGTTTTAATCGTGTAAGTACACAACTTAAATTGCAACGAGTCATGCGTAGATGTTCAATTTCTGTGATTTCACACAAAATCTCATCGAAGCTATGCACTTTCCCATCCATTAAAACTCGATAAATAATATCTTGTGCCCAATGCTTGGATCCAGCAACGCCTCTCATATAGTAGTCCTCCTTTTCATTATGAAATTGATACGAAAAAAATCATCTTACATCTTGACTGTAACACATTGTTGATAAAATCCAAAAGAACAAATCTTACGGATATGAAAAAGCAAATTGTATTCTATAAAACTGATTTTTAAACAATCCTTATCATAATTTTTTTGAAAAAATATGAAAGAAAGGATTGACAACTATGAACGACACTCCAAAAACGAAAGCGATCCAAGAAAAAGTCCCAATTGATAAAAAAGCACTCCTAACCATTCCGGAGGCAGCAGAATTAACAAACATTGGACAAAACAAGATCAGAGAATTGATTGATGGGCCAACATGTCCATTCGTGTTAAGAGTTGGATCTAAAAATTTAATCAAAAAAGAACGTTTTCTCAGTTTTCTGGAAAACAAAAGTGTGATATAATGCGGATGCAACGATATATTACGTGGTATATGTCTCAATGAGTCGCACCTTGACAATTGCATAGAAACGTCAAAGGATTGATATAAACTCTCAAAAGTTGCATCCGCTAACCCATAAAGGAGGCGGACAATATTGACCAAAAATATGGCCAGTAAGAAAAAGAAGGGTAGTGGATCCAAACGAAGAAAGGATATTTATGGCAATATCCTTTATCCAGGAGAATATTATTACCCATCAAAAGATATTTACGAATACAAGTTTAAGAACATTTTAAACAAAACAGACAGCCGTTCAGCCAAAACACTGGACGAGCTTAGGCAATTAGAAGAGATAATCCAGGCAGAACACTCTCATCTTCTCATTAGCGGAAATGCGGAGATCACTGTAGCGGACATGGTAGAAATATATTTGCGTTCAAAAAAGAATATAGAAAAAACCACGTTAACTGGATATTGGAATAATTATCGATGGCATATCAAAGACACATGGTTTGGTGCTATGGCAATTGGAAAGGTGTTGAAATTACACGTTGCCAATTACTATAATGAATTGATTGAAAGCAGAGGACTTGCTCGCGGAACAATAGAAACAATCAATCATATCGTAGCCCCAAGTTTTCGTTTGGCAATCGATTCTAGGTGGATCACCTATAACCCATGTATTTTGGTAATGAAAGACATCATTCACACTGAAGAAAAGGAAAAAACAGTATTGTCAAAAAAGCAACAGATACAATTCTTTCAATACATCAAAAAACACTATAGGGGGTTTGATTATAACCTTTTGTATACGATGACATTTTTCGGATTACGCGTTGGAGAAACCATAGGTATCAATAAAAAAGAGTTGGATTTTGAAAATAAGAAATTTGACTTAATGCATCAAGTGATTTACAAAAAACTGTACGATGATGAGTGTACAAAGTTTCGAGTACGTCCACCCAAAACAATGAATGGTATACGATATATGTATTTTGATGATGAGGAAATTCTACAATGCCTACATGCACAAATAGAATACGCAAACTATATTACACAAACAAAAGGTAGTTGTATCATTGATGATGAAAGAGACTTTCTCTTTATTACAGCAAAAGGCAATCCTATAACGCCAGGAAGTATCAACCGCCTGATAGATAACATTGTGAAACGCTATAATAAAGAAAAAATCCAGCAAGCAATTAAAAATAATGAAGAGGCAACCGATTTATTACCACACCTATCCTGTCATAGCTTAAGACGTACAGGACTAACACGTATGGCTGAGAGCGGAATGTCTCCACAAGTATTACAGCTTGTTGCCGGACACAGTAAAATTGAAATTACTTTACAGTATTATGTAAAAGCTGGTAATGATGTTGTAAAAGATGAGATGCTATCATACGCTAAAAGTCTTAAGTCGCTTGATCATGTTGCATAAATTAAGAAAAATGTAAGAATTTGATCGCAGCACCAATCTCAAGACTGCTCTTTGTAAATATGAAGCAGTTTTTGTGTAAAGCGAAAAAATCCGAAAGATTTTCCGAAAAATGCGGACTTTTATAAAAATATATGATAAGATACATAAAAGACTTATCTTTAAAAATATTGAAATATCAAGCTATATCAGGATGTAAGAAGATATAAGCAAGCTGCGGTTCCTACAACAAGAAAGAGATTGTTAAGGTTGAGGACTAATAGCAGGACATAGCAACGGAAGGACACAAACGTAATAAAATCAAGGCTTTCAGACATATTGTTTGAGGGCCTTGTTTTTACTGTGACACAATAATTCAAAACTCGTCATCTGCGTTGAGCGTGATGACGAGTTTTGTCATAATGTGGCCAGATAATTTTATATATTAGCAATGATTTTTCCTTCAATAGATTTTGCAGTTAACAGTAGTTCCTTTTCTAAATTTTCAAAACCTTTAACCTTTAATCGCGTCGTTGGACCGGAAACGCTGATGGCGGCAATGATTTCATCTTTTACTTTGATCGAAGTAGCAACGCAAGTCAGACCATATTCATATTCTTCATGGTCATAGGCAATATCTGTATTTAAAATAGTCTGCTTTTCTTTTAAAAACTGATTATAATCGGTAATCGTATTTATTGTTCTTTTTGTTAAATTTCCAGAAAAATATTTCATAACATCTTCTTCCGGCATGGAAGCCATAAAGATTTTTCCTGTACTTGAACAATATAAATCCGATTCTGGCAGCATATTGGATTGCAGGGAATAATATTCGCCTTCTTCTGAATAGATAATAAAAGTTTTATCCCGATTTCGTATTGCCAGATTTATCGTTTCATTTGTATTTTTGCAGAAATTTTTTAAAGAATCTGTTGCATAAGTGATTAAATTTTTTTCTTTGTTAATTCCGGCACGATAATTCAGCATTTTATAGCCAATGGCATATTCATCTTCATGTGTACTGACTAAAAGATTCTGACTTTCTAAAGTTTTGATGATCCGAAAAACTGTTGACTTTGGGATATCAAGTATTTTGGCTATTTCTCGTACACCTATTTCATTTTTCTCGTTGATTAAATCCAGAATTTTTACAGCATTGACAATTGCCTGGATAGGTTGGTTGTTTGTCTCAGTCATGGGAACCTCCTACTTCGTTATTCCATTAATTATACACGAAATGGAATATTTTGCAAATCCGAAAAAAGATTGACAAATGCTTGACAATCATGCGCTGTGTCTATATAATAAATTAAAAAACAGGACAGTGTCCCGAAAATAGAGAAGGAGAAAACGATGAAACAAGAAATGGATGCAAAAAACCTCATCAAATTTATCTTGGGTACTCTGTTTGGAGTATTCTTTGTGCTGGTTCCATTTAATTTTGATGGAACAGTAGACACAATTTTATTTTACTATGTAAAGCTTTTTGTAAAGCAGTTTAACAGCCAGCTTTCCATGGTGCTTATGATCTGTATTATTGCAAGTGCGGCGATCTCATTGTTTAATTTATTTAATGACAAGACATTTTTAGGCCAGAACAGACTTATGAAGAAGTTGTTTGTAACATCCCCTTTTTATGTTGTAAACAGAATCATTGGTGCTGTGTTAACTGTTATGATCTATTTTCAGATTGGACCAAGCTTCCTTATTTCAGCAGATACAGGAGGATCTATGCTGTCATTAGCAACACAGCTTGCAGTGATCGTACCATCCATGTTATTATTCCAGACATTTATTCTGGAATTTGGAGGAATGGAGTTTTTAGGAGAATTTATTGGTAAGCTTGTAAAGCCGTTATTTAAAGTTTCTGAAATCTGTGCTACAAGCATCATCAGTGCATGGGTTGGACCTGGAAATGCCGCGATCATGGCTACAAAAGAATTATTCGAAAACGGATATTTTACTTTCAGAGAAGCGGCCGCAATTGCAAGCCACTTCACAACAGGAAGTATTGGATGGATCGTAGTTGTATCTTCTGTATTGGGTGTAATGGATTATTTCGGACTGATCTTAGCAGGATTATTAGTTGTATCAATCATTGTTGCAGTAATCTGTGTAAGAATTCCACCAGTATCTCTGTATGAAGATGTTTATGTAGATGGAACAACAGAATTCAAACATGTAGTATTAAAAGAAGGAAATGCCTTAACCAGAGGACTTCATAATGCAGCAAATCGTGCTTCAGAAGCAGGAGTGAAAAATTTCGCTGCCAAAATTGATAATATGACATTTTATGTATTCTGGTTAACCCCGATCATTATTTGCTGGGGAACAGCTGCATTGGTCATTGCATTATTTACACCAGTGTTAGGTTGGATCTCTTTACCATTAGAGTTGATCATGAACCTGTTTGGTGTTAAAGAAGCAGGGATTGCGGCAAGTGCGATCATGTCAGGATTAGCAGATAACTACTTACCGGTTATTATTGGAGGAAGTATTCAGGCTGCCTCAACAAAGGTAATTGTTGCGATGATGAGTATTCTTTCTATTATTTATCTTTCAGAAACAGCGACATTATTATCATCCACAAAGATCATTAAAAAATTCTGGCAGACCATTCTTATCTTTTTGGAAAGAACTTATATCGCATTACCATTTGTTATCTTATTTGTAAAAGTATTTATGTAAGGAGAAGCGTAAAAACATGTATAAAATTGTTAGATTATTTGAAGACAATATGTATGATGTCGAACAGAAAATGATAAAAGAACTTGGCATGGATGCATCGATTGAAGTTATTCCATCAGGCACAGAAGATGAGATCATCGAAAATGCAAAAGATGCAGATGTGATCATCTGTGTATATGAACCGTTAACAAAAAAAGTTTTGGAAAATCTCAAAAGCTTAAAAATGGTCATTTTCCGATCCATTGGATTTAATGGAATTGATATGGATTATGCGAATGAGATCAATCTTCCGGTATCACATACAAGCAAATACTGCACAGATGAAGTAGCTAATTATGTTGTCAGTGCGATTGTTTTACATAACAGAAGGATCTTGGAGTTCAATAAGTCTGTTAAAGTAGATAGAAAATGGGATTGTGAATTATTCCCGGATATGCGCAGATTATCTTCAAGAACGATCGGACTGATCGGATTTGGAAATATTCCAAAGCTGATCACAAAACGTTTAAAAGCATTTGGACCGGAAATTGTTGCTTACGATCCATTTGTTCCTGATGAAGTATTTGAAGAATATGGAGTGAAACGAGTAGACCTGGAAACACTTTTTGCACAGAGTGATTATATATCTTCTCATTTACCATTAAACAAACAGACGGAAAAGAGTCTGAATAAGAGTCTGTTTGATCTTGTAAAAGATGGGGCTGTATTTATCAATTCTTCCAGGGGAGGAGTTGTTGATGAAGAGGATCTCTATGAAGCATTAACAGAAGGAAATCTTAGTTATGCGATCTTAGATGTTCTGAGCTCAGAAAATCCTGATTTATCAAAAGCAAAACTGGTTGATCTTGATAATGTAGTTGTAACACCGCACATTGCCTTTTACTCACAGGATGCATTTGTCCAGGGAGCAGAAGATACAATGAAAAATATTCATGCATTTATGAATAAAGAATATAAAAATGCAGAAATTGTGAATCTTAGAAATATTGAATTATAAGAGAGCTAAAAAAATAAGCCGGAAACAGATTTCTATGTACAATGGTTTTCGGCTTATTTTCCAGTTGAACTATTGTTTCGGAAATTTAGATTCAAAGTATTGCTTCATAAGACAAATTGTGATAAAGCATGGACAAATTTATGATTGGAAGATTAGAAGAATTAAAGTAATTAGAAAAATTTTATAACAGCTCCCAACCCTTCCATAAAAAATATTTTACAGCATAGGATTGATCATGTGTAGAAAGAGAAGAACATTTTTTTGATAGAATCTGTAAAGATTCGAACAGGTGGTATTCAGTTTTTTGGAAACGGAAATGATATAAAGGCATCAAAGGTAATCAAAGGGCAAACCACGTATGATACTACCAAATCATTCGCAGCAAAAATCGCCATTACAACTATCTCGTATGATGCTTTTTCAAACTCATTGCATGAACATCAGAAAAATGTCAATGAACATCAGAAAAACGTCCAAAGCCAAATTCTCGTCTCCAGACGTTTTTATCAGGTACGAGGCATTTTGTCTCCAGACCATTTCAAGCTGGTCTTTAACGCAAGCCGCCGGTTTATCATGCAGTCGGTACTGAGCCGAGAAACCGAGGGCGGCAAAGTGGTAATGGTATCATTGACTATGTCATTATCTTTCTTAATGAGTCATAAAAACAGTGGTATGTGGGTGCTGAGTCGATAAGAAAATATATGTCTCTTGCTATCTGTAGCATCACTTCGTTTGCAAGAGATATTCAGTTAGATGAAGGAGATTCGGATAATGAAGTGCTAGTTACAATTTCTGCTTCTGTACCAGAAGGATTTGATTTGAGAGTGGAAGTTTACTTAAACGATTCGCTTCATCCATTAACAAAAAACTATCAATGCACTATGGAACTGCCATTGGACAAAAATACAGTATATGATGTTGTTGTCTTATCTTCTACGGATGTAGAAGATAGGTATGAATTCGTAAGCCCAACCACCTTATCGCCATCTACAGAAAATTATTTAACTATTCAGGTTAATGAATTATTTGAAGAACCGCGAGAAGAAAACAACGACTCTGGAAAAGATGGTATTACAGAAATTACAGATTTTGATTTAGCACCCTTACAATATGATTTTTCCAATGGGCAAGAAAGTGGTATCATTCATATCTCTATGAAAGATTATGGTGTGTTCGATACAGTTACATACCGTTTAGTTGTAGAAAAAGAAGTATATGACATTATCCTAGATAGTGAGCATAACTTTCAGGCAGATGTAATTCTTACAGAAGGTTCTTATAAGGAACTGGAATCTGCATTTCCGGAACTTACGGAAACAATTCGAGGAACCGAAACAATCCCTTCAGCTCAAGAAGTGGAAGAAGAACCTTTCGATCTGACAAATCTCTTATTTGTCATTGAAGGAGTCCTTTGTGGATTTGGAATTGGTCTTGCAATCTTCCATTTCACAAGAAAAAGAAGAAAATAATGTATTAAAAAATGGAGCGACCTACACCAGAAGGTGGCCGGCTTCTCCTTTGCGAAATAATAGTATTTTTCATATCCGCAAATTAACAACATTGTTTTTTGGCTATGTAACGAGTATAATAATAGAACCACATCATGTCCTATGGAGGGAAAATATGACAAACATGGAAATACAGCTGGTAAAAGCAGAGTTGTGTCAGCGAGTGATTGATGCGGTTCGGCCATTTGAAGGAGAATCTCGAAAAGAAATTCAGGATTTCTACCGAATTTCCACAACATGGTCATCCAATGCAATAGAAGGAAATACATTAACAATGGGAGAGACCAAAGTTCTCTTGGAAGATGGTATTACAATTGGAGGAAAGCCTTTAAAAGACACATTGGAAGCATGCGGTCATGCAGAAGCGTATGATTATATGTTTTCACTGATGCGTAATGCACAGGTTGCTCTGGATGATATTTTGGAATTACACCGGCTGTTTTATCATAAAATCAGCGAAAAAGATGCCGGTATTTATCGCAACACTCAGGTTCGTATTACCGGATCTGAAACTATTCTACCAACACCTAAGGAAATTCCAAGTCGGATGAAACAATTAGAACTCTGGATGCGTGAAAATGAAAAAACCTTAAAACCATTGGTGTATGCAGCTGAACTATATCGGCGATTTGTGGAAATTCATCCCTTTAAAGATGGGAATGGCCGTACTGCCAGACTGTTAATGAATACTGCTCTGATTCAAAATGGATATTTGCCCTGCGTGATTTCTCCGGCAATCCGATTGGATTATCTGCAATCATTAGAAGCATCCCATGACACCCCAGCTCGTGGTGGAGATCCAGATCGATTTATTGCTTTTGTTGCAGAAGCTGAGACGGAAACAGAGAAAGATTTCATCCGGTCTATGCACCTGGAAATGCCGGACTTCAAACATGAGCTAGAAAATATGGAACGGTAATTATGTTCAAGACATCGCTTTGGCGGTGTCTTTTTTGTACCTAAAACGCAAATTGCTAATATTAGCGTTTTACTCAATCGATCCTCCTGCATAATTTTGTCATCACGTAACAGGAGGAATTACACCATGGGAAAACAAATATAATTATCGTATCGGTGATGTACCGAATGCGGATCTGGAACGACTCCGTCAAAACGAGCAGGTTATTCGATTGCCGGTGGGCGAAACATATAATAGTTTCTTTGAGAAACGAGTCATGTCCCTTCCGTATTATGAAAATCATAAAATTCATAAAAACGCAACATTGGGATGGGAAATCATGATGTCATTCGGCACCAATAACCTGCCAGCAGATTTTTCGATTGATCAATGAACCAAGCAATCAAAAAAATTCCTTGAGGATCAATTTGAAAAAGATAATATTGCGTCAGCGGTACTCCACATGGATGAGGGAACTCCACATATTCATGCTATCATTATTTCGGTGAAAGATGGAAAATTAAGTGCCAGATCCTTTATTAAAGACCGGCAGGATATGAGAAACCTTCATGTGACATATCATGATTACATGAAAGAGTGTGGACTGGAACCGGAAAACCGTTATATGCAGATCGAGCATACAAAGGTCGGAAAATTTTATGCAAATATCAATATGGCTTTGGAAAAATCTTTGCCTGGACCGGAAGCAGGGGAAACGATCGCTGATTATGCAGTGTTGTGGTCAAGCTTTTTTGTAACAGTTTTGGCTTAAATCTATATAGAAAAATTGATTATCTTTTTAGAAGTTCTTATATGCCGTTATAGCCTGTGTTTACAGGCTTTTGCGGCATTTTTCTTTACGGAAGATGTTCTTAAATGTTCTCATTTCCCCTCATGTTTCCCCGTTCAAAAGTAGTAGGTTGAGTAGTAAAACCTCAATTTACTACTATGCAATCAGCCGTTCCATTTCAGCCATTGCATTATCCGGCGTAGCGTGTGCGTAGTAGTTCAGTGTCATATTGATGTTGGAATGTCCCATAATATACTGTAATGCTTTCGGGTTCATTCCGGCATTTGCTAAGTTGGTGCAGAACGTATGACGTAAAGTATGTGGTGTCATTACTTTCGGTAAGGATTCCTCATGGTACTTGTTGTATTTCTTCACAAGCCCCCGGAACATACTTTCATAGTTCATGGCTATTTTGGGTAAACCGTTCCGGTTAAGGAATAAAAAGCGGCTGTACCCGTCAATGATAAGCTGCGTTCTTGCCATTCTGGGCGTTTTCATCACACGCTCAAACGCTTCATATACCTTTGTACTCATAGGGATTTGCCGGGTGCCGCTTTTCGTTTTCGGTGTTTCAATGTAGTAGCCGCCCGCTTCCGAATGTTTCAAAAGTTGGTGGTCTACATTGATTAACTTATTCTCAAAGTCAATGTCGGCTTCCGTCAATCCGCAGAGTTCAGAAATACGAAGCCCCGTCCCTAACAGTATGATGATTTCATCATAATACTTCTGATAGACTTTATCACTCTGCACAAAGGACAGGAAAGACGCTTCCTGCGTAGGGGATAAGGGTTCCTTTGGTTCCGTATCATCTTCAAGGACAGTGTTCAACTGGAAGTCAAACGGATTTTTGCGGATACAATCGTCCTGTATGGCTGTGTAAAAGGCAGCTTTCAGAGAACGCTTGTGGTTGTTGATAGTCTTGAAAGAATAGCCTTTCTCTTTCATGCGTAACGCCCATTCTTTCGCGTCGGAGAGCTTCACATTCTCAATGCTGCAAGCTCCGATTTTATCTTCTTCCAAAATCCGCATAAGCTGTTTGCGTCCCTGTTTCGTGCCGCACCGTACATTTGCCCGGTGTCGTATCTGCTTTGCGTAGAGCTGGCAGACAGTCATTTTCTTTCCGATAGGGTCGATACCGTCCTCAAGGTCTTTTAAGATTGCCTTTTCCTTTTCCCTCAAAGAAATATCGTCCCGCTTTCCGGCGGGGGTCTTGTCGGTAGGTACTAACTTCCAAGAATAAGCAAACTGCGGTTTCCCAAAGGTATCAATGTATTTGTAAGCATATCTTCCGTCTTTTCTCTGGCTCTCTCCTGTGTGTAAAATACGGTTTTTATTGTCACGTCTTTTCTCCGACATTATGCGTCATGCTCCTTTCCATGACGGAAAGAGCCTTGATATGCCTGTATATATTATACCACATTCAAGGCCCGATTTCACTATATAACTTCCAGTGTATCAATGTATTTTTCAAACTGCTTCCGTTTGATTTGAATACGGTTCCCGTTCATCATTACCCAAGCAGCAGAGGGATTTTCCTCTGCCAGTTTCCGCAGCTTGTTTTCCCCAATACGGAAATATTTAGACGCTTCCTCAATGGTAAGCGTGTATTTCTCCCAGATAGGCACATCAGTAATATTCATTAAAGGTGTCCCCCTTTCTAAAAAATACAAAATGGTTGATAGTTGAAAAGGGGCTTTAATCAGACGGCTCCGGCAAGCTCCACGGGAATTGCACCCCCGCATGGTTCTCATGCAGCCCTACCCATTGCCTGCGACGCTTCTAACGCTCGGACTATGGCGGTAAGGGAGTATCATTATACCGATATATGGATTGTGGCGGCAGACGTGCCAAGGTCTGCTATGGAACACTGATATTTCCCGCTCGGTTTTATCCCTCCTTTCGTCGTCGCGTATCAGCCCAACGGCTCCCCACATATCGAATGTATCTGATTTGCCCTATACTGCGTCGCCGTTTTCTTGCGCCGCTTTCTTTGTCAAGGTGCTAAAAAGGTCTGGACGGCAAGCAGCGGAAAGGGGGGACGCCGCTTGTCCGTTATCTCAAACCTCGAATGACAGGACAGCCCTTATAAGACGTGACCTCAAGCGGTCGCGTATGTCCTCGTCTATGCCCCAGTAGGTATTTCCGCGTTCGTCGCGCAGCTTCCGCATAGACAGGGATGCTATGTAACTTTCGTAATGCTGTACGACAATATTCATAGCTTCCGGGTCGCCCTTTGTTGCGGCTATGATTACCGGATATGGCAACAAGCCGCTTTCAGCGTTTTCATTGTTACTAATCTTTGTAGTCATAGGCGCGTTCCTCCAAATAGCGTTTTAACAGCTTCATAGAGCTTTTGCGACGGGTCTGTACTGTTGTCCTCGGAATGTTGCAGTATGTCGCAATTTCCCGTTCACTCATATCAAAGAAGTAATACAGCAGTACGGTTTCCCGCTTTTCTTCCGGCAAACTGTGTAGGGCTTCGGCAAGCAGCTCCGCAGTAATTTCTTTACCGCCGACAACGAAAGATTGTTCCGCTTCATCATTTGCAAAATAATTGTCGCAGATGTGGAGCTGATTTTCTTCCTCTGGCGATAAATCGGAAAAAGTAATTTCGCGTAGTTGCCGATACTTTGTGTCCCTGTGGGCGTTCATAGCTTCACGCTTCAACGCCCGTTTGCAATAGCCGTTAAAAGCACAACGGATTTGCCATTGGGTACGATTAGGTTCGTTCATGTTCTCACCTCCTTTCGCTCCCGCGAAAGCGGTGGATTTTGAAATATCCCCTTTCGTAAACCCTCAAACCAAGAAAATCCATTTTGGACGTTGATTTTTTGTGATTTCTCCAAAAAATTTTTGAAAAAATGCAAAATGCGCCCGTCTGCGAAATGCAGACGGGCGCAAAGGAATTGAAAAAGGTATTTAGATGATTTAATAGTTCATACTTATGGGTAAAAATATTCCCGGCGGTGGTCGGGATTTTTTTGATGAATGATAATAATTAGATAGAACATGATTGAAGAAAAAGGACATAGCGATACCTCCCTGATACCGCCATGTCCTTAAAAAAGGGCGACTTTAATACACCCTCCGTTATCCCATTCTTAAAAAGAAAACGGCGGCTCTGATGTATCAAAGCCACCGACAACTGGCTCCGTTACTGTCGGCAGCCATGATTTTTATTTACTTTGTTTGTACCCAATCCAAAAGTTCTTTTTTTACTTGTTCTAATATGTACTGTCCTATTCGTTCATCTTCCGGCTGCCCTATTAGAGTACAGTTCAATGTGCATACATCTTGAAACGTACTTATTGATAACTGAAAATCGGGCGGTAATCGGTAAGTTCCTGTTATATAGCAGTTTTCTATTATGCAATCATTAAAACGAAACTTCTGATGATTTATCCGTCCAATATTTGTATAACTAACGGGTAGTATTCGATAGTTTGCTTTTATGATTTGCTGTAATAATTTGCGCGGGATTTTATGGAACGTGCTGTTTAATAGTTTTATTCCCGCATAGCAGCGATACCGGGATTTTTGCAATTCCATTTCTATATGTACCTGTGACAGTGTTTCAAGAAAGGTATGCTGTGGTTTAATCTCTATGACTATTCTTCTGTATATTCCTGTCAGATTTGCAACTGTCAATTTATCTGTTACATGGCCAAAACGCCGTAAATCAGCCGGACAAGGAAGAATAACGGTATCAATATCTTTTGTTCGTGCAATCACACGGGAATAGGCTGTCATAAAAACGTCATTGAGCGTTGAATGGTTCCTTTTTGCTTTTGCGTGTAGTAATAAGAAATCCTCTCTTGAAATTTTGCTAACTATACAAAAATAATCCGTACCACTACTGAAATTCCTTAGAGGTGGAATCTTTGTCCTTTTTCCTTGCCGTGTCTGTTCGGTCTGTTTTTGAACGTGTATGTTCTCTAAAAATGGTGTAATAGCCCGGTAGTTACTATATGGAAAATCAGCGTATGGCTCATTGTATAGGAGTGACAGCAAATATAAAAACTGTAAAAATCCCTCTCCGTCAGTCAAAATATGGCTCATACCAATAGTGACAATATCTTGCTTTTCCTGTCGGGATATATTTATCTGAACCTGTGGCTTTACGCTTAAATCCCAATCCAAAAGTGTCTTTTCCTGTAGAACAACATCATCTTTCGTTAATCCAATATCCGTAAATTTTCCCAATCTAAAATTATAGGTATATAATATTTCTGGCACATAATGACTTGCTTGTTGTATAGCCGTTTTTAAGCGGTTAATGTCAAGTTGTCCCTTAATCTCAATATGACAGTACATGAGAGGGTATATTTTATGTCGGTGTGCGGCTTCAACCAAATCCATACATTGATAATCTGTTTCGGTGCAATTTTCACGGTTTGAATGTCTGCGGCAAAAGTCAATAATTTTCTCATTAAAACCTATTCCTGTTATTCCTATAATTCCAGTAATGAAAAACACAATTATAGAAATTTCCCAATCGCCCCGGCGCATAGTGGCTCCTATCATAGTTGAAGATAAAACAGACGGAATACGCGCAAGAGAGGATATAAGAAGAAATTTGTTAATACTCATATCTGTTACGCCAACAATATAGGTAAGCATATCTTTAGGTGTTCCCGGAATGAAAAACAGTATGAATGTTACCATAGTGCATTTTTTACTGTCTTGCAGCCATTTCCAAGATTGCACTTTTTCTTTGCTAAATAAAGCGTATAACAGTTTTTTACCAAAGTGCTTTGAAAGGGAAAAAATAAGTGATGAAGCAATTAAGCAGCCGATCAAGCAGAGAAGCAGCCCACCGACAGTTCCGTACAGTGCGCCAGATAATATTTCTACTGGCTCACCGGGAATAAAAGCAATGATAATTTGCAGTATTTGTAATCCTAAAACAGCTATTACGCCCATAATCCCCATGCGGTTTACCCATTCGCGGATTTCGGCTTGACAAACTGGGTCAGATAGTTTTTGAAAATGCGGAAACAAAATAGCAGTTATGCTAATTACAAGCCCAACAAATACCAAGCAATATAGAATTATCCGTTTATATGTCTTTTTCATGCTCTATTTCCTCGTTTGAAAAATTCGACTTGTTCAAATCAATCCTGCATACAAAGTCAAGCTTTCTATAATAATCAAGTTCTATAAAATCGGTAGGTGTTACATGAGCTGCGTTCTTTTCAAAATAGTTCAGTCCGGCAAGCTCTAACATGGTATAGACAAACTGTGAGCAGAACATAATATTAGGCTGTGGTGTGACTTTCAACACTAATCCTAGAAGATTGTACGCGCTTCCCTCGTTGTTAATTTTACGGATTTTATCAAGTATAATCCGTTTTTGCTCATAAGTTGCTAAGAGCCGATAGACTATAACCGATGCTCCGTCCCTTTTTGTTAGTTGCTCTATGACTTCTGAATTAAGACCGGGTGGGGCTATTTTTTCCCCGCCGTTATAGCTGATAATGGTATGCAGTTCTCTGTCAAATGATAGAGAAACATGGTTGTATTGTTTGTTTGTAAAAAGTCCTATAATTTCACTGGAAGCACTTTTTGACTTTGTAATGACAAGATAAATATATCCGTCATGCAAGCTGTCAGTCGCTTCCTCGAAATAGTTTTCTGTGAGATTTCCATTGTTGATATAGGAAAAAGAGCTATGCCGGGGTAAATCATGTATGATTTCTTGTATGTTGCTTTTCGATAGTTTCCGTCCGGCAGCCGCCAGCTTATCCATTCTATAAAAGATTTCTTCTTTATCGTGAAGCAGTTGAGAGTAGGACAAAGCGGTACATTCGCCTAAAATGGCAAAGGGAGAGCTACTATTTTTCTTGAAGAAAAAAATCGGCTTTATAAAAAAAGGAATGAAAATCAGCAGTATTCCCAGTATTTTTCCCAAGCTACAAATGGTATTGCTTTCCTTTAATAAAGTACGGATAACGAAAATGTCAAAAAGGATTTGTGATACCATGATAAGAGCATAAACAATAGCCTGCGCAATTTTTTCCAGTATTGTTGAAGCTGAAAAAATGGTATAGCAAAACAGAAATATAAATGAAAAAACATAGGCAAGAATAAAGACTACATAGCTACTACTCAAAAATAGAGCCGCGCAAGCTAAAAATATGATTAAGAATGTCAATAATATAAAAAGTTTTCGTTTCATTGTGATACCTCTATATTTCCGTTATTTGTTTCGGCTTTTACTGTGACTGTGGGATTATTACCAACAGTCCCGCGTGTTGTTTTCCCGTCAATAGAAATACATTCTTGAAATGTAGTAGATACAGAACCATTTTTTGTCGTGGCTTCAAACTCAAATTCTAATTCAGTAGGGAGTGTAAGTTTTATGTCATCATTTTTGTTGTAAAAAGACAAATCCCCAGTGACTTCCGTATAAACAATGTTTAGTTGACCGGAATTATTTGCTTTGTAGCTGCCGGAACCAATCGCTGATTTTATATCAGCATTTCCACTTGTAGAAGTATAGGTTATGTTACCTGCCAATTCGTCACAAGTAATATTTCCGCTTGTAGTATCTAATTTAATAGTGTCTGCTGTAATATTGCCTAATTCCAATGTTCCGCTTGTAGTAGATAAGTGGATATTGGAAGCTGTGGCTTCGCGTAACTTTACAGTTCCGACTGTGCTATCAATGCGGAGCATGGATAACTGTAAACTTATGTTAGACAGGTCTATATTTCCATCCGTTGTTGTAATTGTAAGAGCTTCCGTATAAGTAACAGGAAGATACACTTCGATATAACGTGAAAATCCGTCTTTGAATAACGGTTTGCCGCCCTCGCTGATATGAATACTGTCCCTGTCTTTGTCCACATCTGCATAATAGCTTGTTTTGTCCTCTGTCATGTATTCTTTAACTATCAATTCGTCGCCGTCTGTTTCAAAAAAGGTTATTGTTTCTTCATCATAAGAAATAGTTACATCATATATTTCTCCCAAAGAAAAGTGAAGCTCGTTTGCCATTTCCGGGGTTTTTGAATTAGTACAACCCGTAAGGGTAAGCAAGAAAAGAACTGCTATAAAACTGAACAAAAATTGATTTTTTATTTTCATAGGATTACCTCGCTTTCAATATTTACTTAATGAATTGTTCATTCATAACAAGGGTAAAAATTAGTGGGCTTTTTACGCCCGCTAATTTTTACATTGGTATGCAGAAATTATGTTGTCCAGACAAAGCTCCTTTGAAAGCTCCAGAGGAATATTCTGTGTTTCAAAGGACGTATAGCGTATATCCATAGCCCACCATGATAAAATTTCGATAATTAAAGTCGTAGATAATTCAAGATGTTCAAGGGGGCGTACTGTACCGCGTTCAATAAACGCCGCCATATACTGTGTCATAGTTTCAAGAAATCTTTTTCGGTATCGTTTATAATGCTCTGCTAAAAACTTAAAGTCAAATTGATTTTTTTCAATAAACAGGCAGCCCACCGCATACTTTGACAAAATATCAAATGCGTCTGAAATAAGTTCTTCGAGGTTATAGTTCTCTGCATGATTGGTAAGGTGCTTTGAAAAATCATCACCAGTCTTTTCAAACACTTCGACAATATCATTTTCTAAACCTATAAATAAATCATCTGTAATAGGTCTGTCAAATTCTCTATTGATAAAATTCGGGTCAAGCGTACATTTCAAAACAAAGTGCATAATCTCTTTTTTCCCGGTAAAGTCAAGATATATTGTACCAACAGAAACGCCGACAGCTTTTGCAATATGGCTTATTTGCGTTTTAGAATATCCTTGTTGCAAAAACAGATATGTTGCTGCGTCTGCTATCGCTTTAATGCGGTCATTCATTCGTATTGACCTCCTCTCTGTGAATGAATTATTCATTTATATAATACTCACCTGTCGCTTAAAAGTCAATGCCTACATAGAAAAATTCCACTTCACATCTCATATTATAAATTATTTTGGCTAATGATAGGTACTGTGTAAGCATATCCAGGAAGAAAAGGGAACAGTAAAATGTAATCGGGTGAATGAATATGGCAAAAAGACCAATAGAAAAATATGACTTCAAGGCTTTTGGAGAAGCAATCAAGGCAGCGTGGACGGGGCGCAAGGAAAGCCGCAAGAAAGTGAGTGATGAAATGTATATTTCCCCTCGCTACCTTGCGAACATTGAGAACAAAGGGCAGCACCCCAGCCTGCAAATCTTCATTGAGCTTGTGCGTCGTTACAATATATCCGTAGACCAGTTCCTTTTTGATAGCCCTGTGGGGAAAGACACCAATCGGCTGCAACTTGACGCGCTGCTTGACAACATGAGCGATAACGGCATACGGATTGTAACCGCAACAGCGAAAGAAATTGCAGAAGTCGAAAAAGAGGACAAATAAGATGTGTCCGGCAAAACTGAATAGGATTTAGGAAGCGTTGTAATCTTTGCAGATTGCGGCGTTTTTCTTTTGCAAAACTCCGTCAAATTTGCCTTTCCCGGTGTTGTAGGTAGTGTAGGGATAAGTTTCGTAGCAAACCTGCTAATAATGCAAGCACTTTTTTGTGGCAGGAAAAATGTGCATAACAAAATAGCCGTCGCCAATGACGGCAAAACAAATGTGGATTTTATCAAAGCAATCACGCGGATTGTTTTAAGC
>NZ_VUMD01000021.1 GCF_009696375.1 Clostridium porci | reverse complement strand
AATTGCAAAGATAACTGCCAATGTTCAACTATAAATCATAACGTTTTGCTCATCTCTTATTTTAGCACAAAGAAAATGTAGACAACATGGTGGTTTCCCATGTGTCTACATTTATCTTACAACTTCACAAAGCAGGTGGTTTTCTGTTTCGCACGTCACCGTTCCTGGCCTCAGGAACGGTGACGTGCTCAACTGGCTAAAGCCAGAAGAATGAGAACAGCGGCGACGCTGTGGTGATGCGGGTTGGCGGTATGATGGAGATTTAACGGAGGTTAGGAGGACGCGTCCGGAACGGACCATGTCCGGTGTGGTGAGGGGGGGCTGTCTAAGTCTTCCGTCCCCGATTGGAGGTTGTTGTGAGGGGGAAATCCGGCCGGAATGAATTCTTACGGGGACCGTTTGCACTCTTCGAAGCGCATAGCCGTGCTAAATTCGAAAAAACCTCATTAAGCACGGATGGGCTTCCATGTCCCCTCCAGAATTGATTCCGCCTACTTCCCCGGGGCAGATTTTCGCCGGGGACGGAAAACTCAAGCGGAGGTTTTCGCACACCGGACATGGTCCGTACCGGCGGCGTCCTCACCTGCTTAACTAAATCTCCAATGATAGGTAAATACATATTATTATTTGATTTCTGTCTGTTAAAGTGCTGAAATAGTTTTAAACAAATAGAAAAAAGTAGGGAAAACAGAGAGGGAGGATAAGAGAAAATAGCTTGAGATGAGTAAATGTATACAATAAACTTAAAATAGAAAATATAATTTGATATTGACAAAAGGATTGCTCCGATTTATACTAAAACTAAATTTTGTGAAATTTAATTTTTTGAAACAAAAAAACACGAAATAAAAATACAAAACAAAAATGAGGACTGTAAGTATGGCGGAAATGAACAGGTTCTGCGTTCACCGCAGAAAAGTTGTGTGTTAAATTCCGCCAGAAACATGGTATAATGAAGCGGTTAAATATCGAATCCATTTATATTACAAAAGAAGAGGAAATGTATATGTCATCACCAGTATTAATTGAGATTAAAAGCCGCTATCCCCAAATGAACGAAGCTATGCGCAGAATTGCCGATTATGTAATATCATCAGAGAATGATATTATCTATCTGAAAGCCAGCGATTTTGCAGAAAAAAGCGGAGTCAGCACTGCATCGGTCAGCCGTTTCGTAAAACTTCTGGGATATAAGAATTTTAATGAATTCCGTTTGAAAATGGCAGTGACGGAAGAAAAGAATGTGAATGAAAAACCGGAAGAAAAGGACAGGCTGGTATATAACGGTGAAGCGATAGGAAAATCACCCTACGAAGTCAGCAAAACAATTTTTTCAAAAAGCATCCGGGAATTGGAAGACACCTGGAATATGATGGATTTTGACATTTTGGAGCCGGTTGCAAATTTAATTGACAAAGCAAACCGGATCGTGGCCATCGGAGTAGGCCGCTCCAAGATCACAACGGAGGCTCTGGTGTCGAGATTGTACCGTATTGGCTATTATATTGTGGATTTTTGCGATTCCCATGAGATTGTGAATATCACTTCTATTTTAAAGGAAGGGGATCTTTTAATCGCAGTCAGCAATTTTGGACAAAGCAAGTCTGTAGTGGAGGGCGTAAAGCGCGCCAAACGCAGAGGCGTTACCGTGGTGGGAATTACCAGTGTAAAGGATTCACCGCTGGCTCAATATTCTGATTATGTGTTGTTCAGTGCCTATGATTACGCCTCGGACAAGATGGGGAAGCTTTACGAGCCATCCAGCGAAAATGTGGCACAGCTTGTTTTGGTGGATTGTCTTTATATGATGGTGGCCACAAAGCATGAGAAGGAAAATTTATCCCATTACAGGGCATTTTCAGAAGAGATTAGTACGGAGCATGTTAATAAATAGGAGGGAGCATGAAAATGAACCGATTGCTTAATAACCCGGAACAGGTAGTAGACGAGATGCTGGCAGGCTATATTGCAAGCTATCCGGATCGTTTTTGCAAGCTGGACGGATATCATGTGCTTCTCAATAAAAATGAGAAGGATAAGGTTTCAATCGTCATCGGAGCAGGAGGAGGAAACGAGCCGTGGCCCATCGGATACGTGGGAGAAGGACTGGCAGATGCATGCTCCCTGGGAAATGTTTTTGCTGCTCCCACGGCAAAATCAATTTTGAATGCAATCCGTTATGTTCCGAATGAAAAAGGTGTTTTATGTATTGCCACAAACCATGCCGGAGATGTGCTGAATTTTGAGCTTGTTGCAGGTTTGGCAGAGATGGAGGGAATCCATACGAGACAGATTTACGTATCAGATGACATCACATCGGCAGAAAAAACACAGCGGGAAGAGCGCAGGGGAATCGCAGGCGTCTCCCTGATAGTGAAGATCGCCGCCGCCGCTTCTGAGGCAGGTCTTAGCCTTGAAGAAGTGTATGAAATCGCCAGTATGGCAAACAAGAATATTTATACGGTCAGCGTCACAACCTCACCGGCCTATATTCTGGAGACAGGACAGCCGGCTTACGAGCTTCCAGACGGCGAAATGGAGTATGGTATGGGCTTTAACGGGGAGAAAGGAATAGAACGAACTGCTCTCTCCACAGCGGATGAGGTAATGGAGCGGATGGTTCAGATGCTTCAGGAAGATATGAATCTGGAACCAGGAGAGGAGATAGCCGTATTTTTAAATCCGTATAAGGCCACTACAGTCCTGGAATCCTACACATTAATGAGAAAATGCCTTGAACTATTAGAGGAAAAGGGAATAAAGGTCTATGATTCCTATGTGGATTCTCTCTTTCCGACCCAGGGGGCGGGCGGTTTTTCACTGACCTTTTTAAGAATGGATGAAGCATACAGAAGGTATTATGACCAGCCGGCTGATTCTCCGCTTTTTAAGAAGGGAAAGGTAGTACATAAAACAGAAGCTGGCCGGACAGGCACAAAGAGCTTTTATGGCAGCACAAAGAGGCCGGATGCGGCAGAGGCTGAAGGGAAGCCGGCAGTGCAGCGCCGGGAGAACCAAAATGTGGAAGGACAGAAGACGGACAGCCGTACCTTAAATAGAGAAGAGTTAAAATCCATGATGCTCTATGTAGCAGAAAAAATTGTAGAGAATGAGCCGTATTTGACGGAGATCGATTTAAAAATCGGAGATGGGGATCATGGAACAGGCATGAAGCGCGGATTCTGCGAGGTGGCAAAAGCGCTTCCCGGGTTTGAACCGGTTTTTGCAGAGGATGTGCTGCAGTTCGTGGGAACTACGCTGCTGGATACCATGGGCGGTGCGTCGGGAGTTCTGTTTGGAACGGTATTTCTCAGCGGACTGACCAGGCGGGAGCATCATGAAGCAGTCGGAATAACTGATTTTTATGAGATCTTTTCCCAAGCGTTAGAGGCGCTGAAACAGAGAGGCCGCGCCAGGGTCGGAGACAAGACCATGGTGGATGCATTAGAGCCGGCGGTAAATGGACTAAAGGCAGCGGCAGAAGCCGGGGATACGATGAAAGAGGGACTTAGGAAGGCGGAGCAGGGAGCCAGGGACGGTGTTGAATATACAAAGACAGTAAAGGCCCGGTTCGGCAGAGCCAGATATTTTGGAGAAAAAGCCATAGGCTTACAGGATGCGGGGGCAACCTCCGTCTGGATCATATTCCGCTCTATGCATGAGTGGATTTGTGAGAATAAATAAAATATATAAAAGCCGGAACAACCGGCGACAGCGTTTTCCGAACGCTGCAGGAGGAAAGAATGGTTATAACTGTAACTTTAAACCCTTGTGTGGACAGAACCATTGAAGTTGAAAAATTTCAATATGGCGGGACTAATAAGGTACTGATGACGAGAAACGATATTTCCGGCAAGGGAATCAACGTAAATCTTGTTTTACAGCGCCTGGGAATTGAAAATCTGGCTACCGGCTTTGATTATCAGGAGGACACAAAGAAGCTGACCGGATTTTTAGACCGGCTTGGCTGCCGTTATAAGCTGGAGCCAGTGGAGGGAAGCTTAAGAGTCAATGTTAAAATCTTTGATTGCGCCACCTCTGTTATGAGCGAGTTTAATGAGCGGGGCTCGGCAGTAACAGCGGGGAATGTGGACAGCTTTTTGAAGCTTTTATATACCCAGATGGATCTGGCGTCAGTTATTGTGGTAGATGGTTCTGTTCCTCCGGGCGTTCCAGAAGATATCTATGAAAGAATCATAGAAGAGGCAGGAAAAAAGGGACTGAAAACTATTCTGGATGCGTCCGGAGAGCTTCTTAAAAAGGGGATTAAGGCAAAGCCGTTCCTGATCAAACCTAATCAGGACGAGCTGGGCGCCACCTACGGGGTGGCGGTACAGAATCTGGATGACATTATCCGGACGGCAAGGAAGGTGATAGAGGAAGGAGTAACCTATGTCTGTGTCTCAAGAGGCAGCCAAGGCGCAGTGCTTGTAAGCAAAGAGCATGTCTATGTGGCAGAACCGCTCACAGTAGATATTAAAGGAATACAGGGAGCCGGAGATTCTATGGTGGCAGGCTTTTGTTATGCAATTGAAAAGGGAATGAATGAGACAG
The DNA here is from genome assembly GCF_009696375.1 of Clostridium porci. Classification (GTDB taxonomy): domain Bacteria; phylum Bacillota; class Clostridia; order Lachnospirales; family Lachnospiraceae; genus Enterocloster; species Enterocloster porci. Next base: position 49,738 of record NZ_VUMD01000021.1, on the reverse strand, counting down.
ATCTTTTGCGCCATGCAGTGGCCTGCGCCACAGGTTCCCTTTTGCATCCGGGGACACAGCTTTGTGAAAAAGAGGATATGGAGGCCATGCTTTCCAAAGTCCGTATTGTAGAGGTTTGACAGGAGGAAATAAAAATGGCATTGATGACAACGAAAGAAATGCTTCTGAAGGCGCAGCGGGAAGGTTATGCAGTGGGCGCCTTTAATGCAGAAAATATGGAGATGGTTCAGGCTGTGATTGAGGCGGCTGAGGAGATGAAGGCGCCTGTTATCATCCAGACCACGCCAGGGACTTTAAATTATGCAGATCCCGAGATGTTCTATGGGATGTGCGCCGCAGCGGCCCAAAAGGTTTCTGTCCCGGTTGCACTTCACCTGGATCACGGCAACAGCTTTGAAATGGCAGCAAGGGCATTAAAAGCCGGATACACCTCTGTCATGATCGATGGCTCTAAAGAGGAATTTGAAACCAATGTAACACTTTCCCGAAGAGTGGCCGAGATGGCCCATGCTATGGGAATCCCGGTAGAGGGAGAGTTGGGAACCGTGGGCGGCAAGGAAGATAACCACGAGGTAAAGGACAGCGAAAAGGCATATACAGATCCTGAACAGGCCGGAGAATTTGCAGAGCGGACAGGTGTGGATTCATTGGCGGTGGGGATCGGTAATGCCCATGGATTTTATAAAGGTGATCCAAAACTGCGGTTTGATATATTGGAAGAGACAAGAAAAAGAGTTTCAATTCCCATCGTGCTTCACGGGGCATCCGGTATTCCGGACGAAGACGTAAAGAGGGCAACAGGACTTGGAATTTGCAAGGTGAATTTTGCAACAGAGCTGAGAGACGCTTTCTCCAAAGGCGTAAAGGCGTACTTAAAGGAGAATCCGGATACCTATGATCCAAAGAAATATGGGGCAGCCGGCAGAGAGGCTGTAAAGAAGCTGGTGCTTCACAAGCTTGAGGTGTTAAACTGCCAGGGAAGAGAAGGGTAAGAGCAGTGGGCGTAATCCTGGGGAAAAGCTCCGGGTTCACATAATAACTATATTAATGCAATCAAGGAGGAAAAAAACAATGAGAAAAATGATGGCGCTTGCTATGGCAGCTATGATGGCGGTATCGCTGACAGCCTGCTCCAGCGGAAGTAAGACAGCAGAAACAACGAAGGCAGCAGAAACAACCAAAGCAGCAGAAGCAGAGGCAGCAGAAGCTACAGGCGGGGCTGAAGCAAAGACGGCAGAAGATATCACAGTTGGTGTCAGCCTGTTAAACAGCACACATGTATTTTTTAACAATATCCAGGCAGCCATGGAAGAGCAGGCGGCTGAGTACGGATGGACTCTGGATGTGCAGGATGCTGCCGGAGATGCCAACAAACAGTTAAGCCAGGTTCAGGACTTTATTACCAAGAGTGTTGATGCCATTGTAATTGCGCCAACCAATTCAGCCGGTTCCAAATCCATGATTGAGCTGGCAGAGGCTCAGAACATTCCTGTATTTACCATGGATATTAAATCTGACGGTCAGGCAGTAAGCCATATTGCAACCGATAATAAAAAGGGCGGCGAGTTGGCAGCACAGTACCTGGTTGAAAAGATTCTGACAGAGAAAAAAGGAACAGCAGCAGTCATTACTTATTCTGAGATTGAGAGCTGTGTGGATCGTGAAACAGGATTTACCGGTTATCTGGAGGCCAATGCACCGGATATCCAGGTAGTGGATATTCAGAATTATTCCGGCGACCAGCAGAAAGCGGCTGACGTAATGCAGAATATGCTGTTAAAGCATGATCAGCTTGATGTTGTTTTCTGTGTAGGCGATCCGGCAGCCATCGGCGCATTATCTTCCATCACGGCAGCAGGCGCAGATACAAAGATCATTGGTTACGACGGAAATCCGGAAGGCATTGCTGAAATCAAAAAAGGCGGCAGCTGGGTGGCTGATGTTGCTCAGGATCCGGTAGCAATTGGAAAGACCACACTGAGCACTGTAAAATCATATCTGGAAGGAGCAACACCAGAGGCAGAAATCCTCATCTCCCCTTATATGATCGATGCTGAGAATGCACAATAATTAAAACAGACAGAAAGCATTGTCTGATTGCCGGGGGGCGCCGACTTTGACTGGTGACAGCCATGGAGGCGCCCTCTGATAAGAAAGGGGAACGAATGATGCAGGGAGTCCAGGAAACACCGTTTGTTGAATTAAAACATATCAGCAAATCATTTCCGGGTGTGAAGGTTCTGGAGGATATTTCCATCCCTTTTTACCGCGGGAAGGTTCATGTCCTGCTTGGAGAAAACGGAGCAGGAAAATCAACGATCATTAAAATGATTTCAGGAATTTACCAGCCGGATGAGGGCGAGGTATTAATAGAGGGGAAAAACGAGCATCTGACCAATATCAGGCAGGCCCGGAAGTTCGGAATCAGCGTCATCCATCAGGAATTAAGCGTGATTGATGATCTGAGGGTTTATGAAAATGTCTTTTTGGGACGGGAATTAAAGAGCGGCGGGTTTGTCGATGCAGCCCGTATGATCCGTGAGACAAAGGAACTGATGGAAGCTATTGAAATTGATATTGATCCAAAGGCGTATATCAGGGACTTAAATAACGGGGCAAAGCAGATGGTGGAAATCGTCCGGGCGGTATCCCAGAACAGCAGGATGGTTATTATGGACGAGCCGACCAGTTCCCTCTCCGATCATGAGGTACAGGCGCTTTTCAAGGTAATGAGAAAGCTGAAAAGCGAGAATGTAGCTATCATTTATATTTCCCACCGGTTAAAAGAAATTTTGGAGATGGGAGACACGCTGACGGTTCTTCGCGACGGAACGCTGGTGGATACCGTACCGGTCAGTGAGGTGACAGAGGATAAAATGGTGGCAATGATGGTGGGACGCGAGATTTCCAACTATTATTTTAAACCGGAGCCGCCAAAAACAAAGGAAATCGTATTTGAAGTCCGGAACTTAACGAGAGCCGGAATGTTTAACAATGTGTCATTTAAGCTCTATAAGGGAGAAATCCTGGGAGTGGCCGGTCTGATTGGCGCAGGGCGCACAGAGGTCATGCGGGCTGCCTTTGGAGCGGATCCTTATGACAGCGGGGAGTGCCTGATGGATGGAAAGCCATACAAGGCGAAAACGCCCAAGGATACAATTAAAAAAGGACTTGGCCTAATCCCTGAAGACAGAAGGGGGCAGGGCCTTTTACTGGAGAAAAATGTAAAGGAAAACACATCACTGGCATCGCTTTTTGCCAACTCCAACCATGGGTTTATCAACTTTGGCTGGGAAAAGCAGGAGTCAGTGTCATATATAGAAAAGCTGAGGATTAAGACACCGTCGGAGCTGGCGCTGCTTAAGAATCTTTCGGGAGGAAACCAGCAGAAGGTGGTCATTGCCAAATGGCTGCTGGCCAAGTCACGGATTCTAATCATGGATGAGCCGACCAGGGGAATTGATGTCAATGCAAAATCGGAGATTTACGCTTTGATGAAGGAGTTTGTTGAAAACGGGGGAAGTATCATTCTTGTATCCTCGGAGCTTCCTGAAATCATTGGATGCTCAAACCGCATTATGGTTATGCGGGAAGGAGTGGTAACCGGATTCCTCGACCAGGATGAAGCTACGGAAGAACGGGTTATGCAGTTTGCCAGCAAGGGAACGAATCAGGAGGAAAAGTAAATGAGCAGTCAAGTAACACAAAGCAAAGTGAAAGCGTTTGCTGTTAATAATACAATGTTATTTTTTGCAGTAATTCTGTTTGCTGCCTGTATGATCGGGGTGCCTCGGTTCGCCACGGGCGGCAATCTGATGAATATTTTGATTCAGGTGTCAATTAATGCCCTGATTGCCTGCGGTATGACATTTGTCATCCTCTCAGACGGAATTGACCTTTCCGTAGGCTCTGTGGCAGCAATCGCAGGTGTGGCCGGAGCCAGCCTGATTAAGCAGATGCCGGATGCCGGTATTGCGGCATGTATTGCTGTGATACTGGTAACAGCAGTTGTGGTCGGAACAATCTGCGGTTCTATCAACGGTTTTTGTATTGCCAAGTTGAACGTTCCGCCTTTTATTGCCACACTGGCCATGATGAATGCAGCCAGGGGACTTGCTTACGTATTTACCGATGCCAAACCAGTGTTTGGCCTGCCGGACAGCTTCGGATGGGTGGGACTTCGCAGCATCGGAGTTATTCCCGTATCAATTGTATTAATGGTTATTGTAATTGGGCTCTCCTATCTGGTGCTCTCTAAAACATGCTTCGGCCGTTATATCTATGCAGTGGGAAGCAATAAGGAGGTTGCGAAGCTGACCGGTATCAATGTAACCATGACCCGGTTTTCTGTTTACGTGATTTCCGGTATTTTGGCAGCCTTAGCAGGACTTGTGCTGGCCTCCAAGCTTCAAAACGGACAGGCGACAGCGGCAACAGGCTATGAGCTAAATGCCATTGCGGCCGTAGCCATGGGCGGAACCAGCATGTCCGGCGGACGCGGCGGAATCCCTCAGACCGTGGTCGGTCTGTTTGTAATCGGTATTATCAACAATGCCCTCAGCTTACTGGGCGTTTCTTCATACTGGCAGACGGTGGCAATGGGCGCTATCATCCTGGTTGCTGTCATTATTGACCAGTTCAGAAAGTAATGTTTTGATAAACGGCTCTGGGATTTGCATCCCAGAGCCGCTTTGTCTACAGTCTGCGGCGTCCGGTAATTATTTACCGGGCGCCGTTTTATAATTGAAGGCGGTGACCTGCTGTCACTAAAATGTATGCTGATTGTGACACTCTTTCACGGTCACATCCCGGACAATGAAGCGGAGAGCAACGCCGAAAACAACTATATGTGGCCAGAGGCCGTAGAGGCGGCCAAAACGCACAAGGCACATATCATGGTGGCTGTGTTGGACGTGGAGAAAAAACTGCTGGAGCGGGGCAAGCTGTTCACTAAGGCGATGGCAGTGTGCTGCAAGCAAAAATATGCTACCGGTGTCTACACCAGCGGCGTGGTATTTGAGCCCCGCTTCTACGAGGGATTCGCCGATATGATGAAAGAGGACGAACTTCCCATCTTCAACTGGGTATGGTTCGGCCTGTACCGGAGCGAGGGTGGCTTGAACGGTTACACCTACGGCATGGATGTGTTTGGCAAGGACGAAATGGAAGTGTTGAACGCTGACGCCGAGCCGGAAGAACTGCGGGACTTCTTGGCAAGCCTTGCCTCCTATGTGCTGGCGTGCGATGTTACGCTGAAGGATGGCGAGACTATCAGCTTTTCTGCGGACGATAAGCACACTATCACCCGTAACCCCGGCGTCTCTCTGCCGGAGGAGCAGATGACGCTGAAGATTTCCTATGAGTCTACTGAAGAAGAGACAGAGAATGATGAGGATAGTATAGGAATGGATGATGTTTCCTATCATATTGAGAGCATTGAGGAGAAGGAGTTTCCCATTGACCCCATCAACGCCTACAATCACATGGCGATTTATTTGCGCTGGTGCATGGAGCATGACTTGATGGGCGGGAAATTCCTGGCGGAGCATGGCGAGGTGGTAAACCAGGTCAAAGCCGATCCAGGCAACACAGACCTACGAACATTCATCCGGGAGGAATTATTCGGCTGTCTATTTTCGGCTCTGTTCAACCAGAAAGGCCGTGCCTTTGCCCATCATTACTATGGAGAAAATGATGCGCCCTATTATCCTGCCGGCATTGATGACTATGCCCTGAAATATTTTGGTCCGTCTCGGTATCACTCCAATGAATTTCAACAGGAGGCATATTTATTTATCCCATTTGATGAGAAATACTATCAGACCATGGCCAAGGTCATCGAAAAACGCTTTATCAACTGGCAGGGGCAGGACTTTGACGAGGATACGCTGGAGCCTTCCGAGGTAGCCCAGACCATCATGGAGTATCTGGACTGTGAGTGTACCTATTTCCCGTCTATGGCAGATGATGATCCCATCATGTCAGCATACAGCTACGCCCGGCGGCTGGGAGTGCGGGAGGACTTTATTCCTGTTCTCATCAAGCCGGATGAAACTCTGTTGGAGTGTCTGGTGATGAATGCCGACCCGGAAAACGATGCAGACTGCTATGAATTTGACCCCAAAGCTGTGGAGGAGTACCGGAAGAAGATGCTCTCCGCTCCCGTCAAGGACGGAAAGGCGGCTCTGGAGGAATTGACCGGGCAGAGCAAAGAAGAAGCCGAGGATGATGATATGGACTGGGAGGAAGAAATTATTGGTGAGATAGACGGCGGTATCAACAACGACCGCTTCGCAAGTTATTGGGATTCTGATACCAATATGACCGTTCCGCTAATTCTGGCTAAAATTCCGGTAAAGAACCCCTGGGAGATCTTCGCCTACCTGCCCTTCGGAAACTGGAATGAATGTCCTGACACGCTGGAGCTAATGGCAGTGGCGAAATACTGGTTCGAGCAGTATGGCGCGGTACCTGCCGCCATGAGCCACGATGAGCTGGAGTTCCTGCTCCCCGCTCCTGTCCCCAAGAAGAAGACCATGGATGTAGCGGTGGAACAATACGGTTTTTGTCCTGATTTGGACCAAAATGCAAGTATTGGCACTTTGGCTGATACTATACACCAATCCACCGTCTGGTATTTCTGGTGGGATTGATGGAAGGATACTCAAATAACAGAATATCAGAAAACCTATATCGAACTAAAAAACAAGGTGTTATCAAGAAGTTTCCACCTTGCATAGCCAGTACCCATACTGCTCTGGTTCTGAAAGAGCCTAAAACTAAAACCAGTATTCGCCGCGTGTACTTGCCGAAAACAGTTGCCTATATGCTGGTAGAGAGAAAAAAAGAAATTGATGAGCTGATGGATCTGTTTGGAGATGAATACATCGACAATAACCTGGCCTTTTGCTCCAGCAATGGCCGTCCGATGGAAAGCCAGGTGATTAACCGTGCTTTCAATAAACTTATCAAAGAAAACGGACTGCCTCATGTTGTGTTCCATTCTCTCCGCCACTCCAGCATCACCTACAAGCTGAAACTCAATGGCGGCGATATGAAATCAGTCCAGGGCGACTCCGGTCATGCTCAGGTAAAAATGGTTGCGGATGTCTATTCTCACATCATCGACGAGGATCGGTGCATAAATGCTCAACGATTGGAGGAAGCTTTTTATTCCTCCAAGACTCCTGATCCTGTTGAAAATACAGAGCCAGAAACTGCGGATACTGCCGTCACTGAAAGTAATGAAAGTGATGCAGCGAAGATACTGGAACTGCTTAAAAATCCCGAAACTGCCGCACTGCTCAAGCAGCTGGCAAAGGCTTTATAAAGTCCCTCCCTCAGAAGAACGCCTCTCACTTTGTGAGAGGTTTTCTTCTTTTGAACCACATAGCACAGTGACCAAACACTTTTTTTGTTAGCAAGGTTCTGAAGGCATTTTTGAGCGATGTTAGCAAATTCACGATTTTGTTTGCAAATCCCTCTGATTTCTGCTAACAAATGTTTGCAAGCTCTTTTGGAAAAACTCGAACCTCTGACTTACCGCCTTTCTTAGCAAAAGGCAAAATCTCGTTAGCAAATGTTAGCAAACCGAGGTTTTTTGCAAAAAAGCCAAGAAAGCCGCAGGAATAAGGAAAGCCGAAAACCTGATAAATCAAGGCTTTCGGCATTGCGTACTGGTGTTCCTGAGCGGATTCGAACCGCTGGCCTTCCGCTTAGGAGTATGGCTTACCACCTCGTGCGGTTACCGACTACATAACTTCTCATGCAAGAAAAACCTTGATTTTATGGGTCTTTCCGGTCGTCATGTTTGACATGGCACTACATCTCATTCTACGATTTTTGCCCCCATTATGTAATGTACAATTAGCAAATTCTTAGCAAGAATATAGTAACCAAACCATATCCCAAATAGCAAGGGTAATATCTGTTTATAGATATTTTACCCCGTAGGAGGTAGTATGTCAAATTGTGAAGACAGAACTTATACCGTTGAAGATATTGCCAAAATGCTGAATATCGGCAGAACATCCGCTTACAACCTTACGAAAGAGGGGCACTTCAAAATTGTTCGCATAGGCAATACAATCAGGATTTCAAAGAAGTCCTTTGACGAATGGTTAGATAAATTAGATATATAACAGAATACAGTCCCTCAACGCCATAGGCTATTAAATTCCTATGGCGTTTTATTTTCCATTGTTTTCGTGTTCCATTTTTAATATATTTTTTATTTTGGAACATTTTAATTGAATTTGCATTGTATTTGTAGTATAATTTATCTGTACCAAAATAGCATTTATGAGGTGAAATGATGAACAGTGATGAATTAGTACCAAAACTAGTACGGGCATGTTTAGATAATGACCGAAGATTAGTTGAAGAAATTTCTACTATGTTGGTTAAGTTATATAAAAAAAAGCAACCCAATATTGCTCAGGAAATTTCTCAATCTTTAACTTACTCCCGAAATGGTGCTTCTGCTATAAGATCTGTCGATGTACAACCAGTTCCAATCGATAGAGAAACTCGCTTTACTCTTTGCAAAGCAGAAGAACCTTTAGAAATTGACCCTCCGATATTATCAACAGAAACCATGGAGGAACTAAACAATTTCATACTCGAAAGAACAGAAATCGAGAAACTGCTTATTGAAGACATTACTCCACCCAATAGTTTACTTTTTATTGGCGAGCCGGGCGTAGGAAAAACTTATTCTGCAAAATGGCTTTCTTACAAATTAAATTTACCCTTAATAACAATGGACTTAGCTACTTCTATTTCAAGTTATCTTGGTCGCTCAGGTCAAAATATTAAACATATTTTTGATTATGCAAAGTCGTTTCCATCAATTTTACTTTTAGATGAGATTGACGCAATTGCCAAACGCAGAGATGACGCTTCAGACTTAGGAGAATTAAAACGATTAGTTAATGTCTTACTAAAAGAATTAGAAACATGGCCAAGTCAAAGCATAATTATTGCAGCAACCAACCATCCCGATTTATTAGACAAAGCTATATGGAGACGTTTTGATCGAACAATCACATTTAAAACTCCAGAAATAGGTGAACGCAAACTATTATTACAAAGATACTTAGGCAAGTATTATGATATGCTATCGCCCAAAGCCCTTTCTTTTGCACTACAACAAACTGCCCATATTAGTGCTGCTGATATTGGCAAACTATGTACACACGTTAAAAGAAAAATTGTTTTAGCTGGGAGTAATTCAGATTTAATTGTTTTTGAAGAATTTTGTTTGAATTCTTGCGACAGCAAAACGCAAAAGATAGAACTTTGCAACTTGCTTCGAGAGGTGGATCCTTCTTTAAGCATACGTGATATATCAAAAATAACAAAGATTCCAGCAACATCTGTAAGTCGTTATTTGCAGAATGGAGGTGCATCAAATGAGTAACAAACATCCAATTTTAGGACGCGGAGAACTATATGTAAAAGATATTGAAAAGCGTTACTATGGAGGACCGCAAAAACTCCCCCATACTTATCACGAAAATAAGCTAGCTTTAATCAAGGATATTACTTCTATTCAAGAAGAAGTCCAAAGAAATGACGAGATTTTTTTACAAGAAAAAGTCGTCTGTATCCGTATGGAACCTAAATTTGAAGCTAAATCTTATTCACCTGATATGCTTTTATCGGTGGATGGTATTACTCCTATCGGAGGACGTAAATATGTAATTTCAAAGTCTGAAGAAGGTCTGGTTAAATCGAAATTATATTTTGCAAAAACCAGTGATCGGGGATTAGAAAACCTAAAATACATATTGGAGTCTGGTCAAAAAGATAACACTGTTACCTGGCAAAATCAAATTTCAACTATTCGAACAATTGATTTGCTCGATTCTACAGAAAAAATTTCAGGTTTCTCAGGTACTTGGGATAGCGGATTAGTTGAAATTGTTTTACATCCATTTATATGGAATGACGCTTTTGCTATGCAACAATTCTTAACCCTTTTAGATTTAGAAGCAGATAAATACAAAATATCTGGTTATGAAAATGGTCCTTTATTTTGTGTAGCCGTATGTGATCACGAAACATTAGAACGATTGGCAAAGTTTAACCCATTAAGAACCATTCATCCTTTAGGGGAACTCAACATACCAAATATGCGTGGCAGCTCTTTTTTTGACGCACCAGTTCCACCATTATACAAAGGAACTCCTCAAATGCGAATAGGTGTTTTTGATGGTGGTGCTGACTCGACATTACCTCACTTAAAAGATTTTGTCACCGCACATGAACTGACACCTATCACTGGACATCCAGCACTTATTGCACACGGAACTGCAGTTTGCGGTGCTGTTTTATATGGGTTGTTAAATTATAAATCATCAACTGAACAGCTTGAAACGCCGATTGTTTCTGTTGACTCATATAGAGTATTGCCACAACAGCAAACTGGAAATCCTATAGAAGATAGCGGACTGTATCCTGCAATCGATCAAATAGAACAAATCGTGCATAACCATACAGAAACTGCATTATATAATTTATCTTTCGGTCCTCGAGGTGCAATTGTTGATGATGATATTAGCCGTTTTACCTATGCATTGGATAGGCTTTCCATGCTTCCTCATCATCCACTATTTTGTGTTGCTGTTGGAAATGATGGGGATTTACCCTATCCTTTTAATAGGATACAAGCACCCGCAGACTTAGTTAATGGGTTAGGAATTGGTGCTTATACATTTGACAGAAATGGAGAAAAAGTAAGGGCTAGTTATAGTTGCATTGGCCCTGGACGCGAAGGATGTAAAGTAAAGCCTGATGTCTTGGAATTTGGAGGATCACCAGAAAATCCAGCTGTTTTAATTAGCACTATACCAAATAAAGCAACTGTAGAATGTGGAACCAGTTTTTCCTCTCCTATTGTTACTGGTAAGCTAGGAAAAATGATGGCATTATCTTCTGAAATCTCTCAGCATATGGCTAAAACACTACTTATTCACACAGCAGAAGATTCAGATGAATATAGCATTGAAGAAATAGGATTCGGATTCTGTGTTGATGATGTTACAAATATCCTAAACTGTGAAGACAATAAAGTTGTTGTTTTATATGAAGGAAATATAGCCCCTAAACAAAATATACAACTCCCTATTCTTCTCCCAGATATAAATGGACTTAAATGTAACGCTAATATAACATGGACTCTTTCAACTTTATCTGAATTAAACCCAAATGATGTTGACTCTTATACTTGTAATTGTGTAGAAGATTATTTTTATCCGCATGATAAACATTATAATTATTTCAAAAACACAATACAGGGTAGAAAGCAAAAAGCAGCCTTTGCTGGGACTGATGCAGAAAAAGAACTATATGATTTAGGATATAGTCGTTCCGATCTTCCAATCTCCAAACCGCCAAAGCAATTTTTGAGTGAAGATGAACTGCGATCACAACATTTGAAATGGGATACTGTAACCAAAAAGACTATTACTATGAGAACGTCTTCTTTGAACAATCCATTTTTCATACTTCATGGAATGAACAGAGATATTGCTGGAACTACCCCCATGAAATATTTTGTTGCCATTACAGTAGAGATTCCAAAATATCCTGGAATTTTGTATGACGATATTTTAGCTCAATATCGAAATCTTGTACCAATCAATATAAAAGTAGAAAATCAGATTTTTGTCGAATTATAAACTTTATAAAAAAACGCCATAGGCTATTAAATTCCTATGGCGTTTTTTTATACCTATTTTCAGAAAGGAGCTCATCCCATGAATTTGACTGAAAACGAAAAGAGAATGGTTTATCAGGTAGAAAGCACCTGCCAGGCAGCCATTCTGAACGAGATTGCCATGAATAAGCGATACGCACCAAACCCAGAAATCCGGCAAACCGCAGAAAGTCTTCTGTCAAAGCTGCGGCTGCTCTCTGACAAGGAGTGCATGGCTCTGGTAAATGATGTTCAGAAGAATTACCGCCTGCCGGGGAAAGCCCGGACCATCGGGGAAATGCTTGCAGAGGCAAGGCAGAAGTCCGGGGCAGAGAAACTGGCCGGCCATGACATTATGGCTCTGGAGCGTTTTGACCCTGACACCCGCCACATGATCGTCTTTGATGTTCTCTCACATGAGTCCCCTATGGGATATAAGGGTGAGCGTATGCGGCTGTTCCTCACCGAGCAGGGATACCAGAAAGCCAGGGAGAACCAGGATAAGGGATTTATCAAAATCAGGAACCACGCCAAAGTGACAGCGGGAAACCTCCGCTATGACGCAAAAGACCGTGATCTCTGAAAAGTACCCGCTTTTGGGACGAAAATCATCCCTTTTCCTCTCTGTAAGCCTCCCTCTGATAACAGACAGGAGGATTTATCCCCTTACCCTGACAGAAACGGCACAGAGGAAAATTCATAAGAAAAATGACCTTTTATAAGAAACGGAAAGGAGGTGTCTGACTATGGCAGTTTTCCGCATAGAGAAAACCCGTGATTATACCGTGATGGCCAACCACCATCTGCGGAACACGAAACTTTCTCTCAAAGCAAAGGGGCTTCTCTCCCTTATGCTCTCCCTCCCGGAGGACTGGGACTATACCACCAAAGGGCTTGCGAAGATATGCAAGGACGGTGTGGACAGCATTTGCTCAACGGTGAATGAACTGGAGGAACATGGCTATGTGATACGGGAGCGTATCCGAAATGCCAAAGGGCAGCTTACGGATATTCAGTACACCATCTTAGAGCAGCCAATACCACCTCAACCAGGACAGGGAAAACCTGAACGGGAAAATCCAATTTTGGGTAATCCAGTCTTGGGAAGTCCTGAACAGGAAGAACCTGAACAGGGAAACCCCGCACAATTAAATACTAAGAAATCAAGTAACCAGGGATTAAAAACTGATTTATCAAATACGGAGGTATCAAATCCTATCCTATCAAATCTGTATGAGGATGAGCCGCAAGCGGCGGATGGGATGGGGACGGATACGAGGTCTGCCAGAGAGATTTATCAGGAGATCATCCTGGAAAATATCGAGTACCGCCATCTGGTCCAGAATAACCAGATCGACAGAGAGCGGCTTGACGAACTGGTGGAGCTGATCGTAGACACGGTCTGTTCTGCAAGAAAGACCATCCGTATCGCCGGAGACGATTATCCGGCGGAGGTGGTAAAATCCCGCTTTATGAAACTGGACAGTTCGCATATTGAGTATGTGCTTTCCAGTATGCAGGAGAATACCACCTATGTCCGCAATATCAAGAAATATCTGCTGGCGGCCCTGTATAATGCACCATCCACCATCAGCAGCTACTACACTTCCCTGGTGAACCATGACCTGTACGGCGGAGGGGAAAGCCTGCAAATAAAAAGTCAAGCCCCAAAGTGAGCTTGACAGGAGGAAAATTTACAGGCGGTGGGTAAAGCAAAAAGAGCGCAACAAAATGACCGCCGTAAAAACGCCGGTCTGAAATGTCCGGTTGTTCGGTTATCAGTCCTGTTGCTTGAGGCCAGTAGAATCTAAGTCTACAGACGGCAGATCATCCAGCATGGAAAGATAATCCCGTACCTTGGCGTAATAGCGCCGCAGGAACTTGTTTGAACCGGCGGTCATGTAGACGTAGAAGGGCTTTCCTTCGGCACGCTTTCGGTCAATGAACTGGTACACCGGCTCATTAGCTGGTGAGCATTTGAGGTAAATCCCCATAATGTTGAACAGCGTCCTGCGAAGATACGGCGAGCCACGCTTCGAGGAACGGTTACTGCGCACATTCTTTTCACCGGACTGGTTCGGCATCGGGTCAACACCGGCAAAGGCCACAAGGGATTTCTTGTGCTCAAAGCGGCGGATATCCCCGATTTCAGCCATCAGCTGCGGCCCGAAGGACTCCCCAATGCCGTACATCTCCATGACGACGGGATATTCCGGCAGCATGGAGGCAAGGCGATTCATTTCAGCCCGGTAGGTTTCCACGGAACGTGAAATGCTGGTAAGTTGGTTTGCAGCCTCCTGCACCAACAGCTTCGTCACTTCAGACTCAGGAACCAGTACTACAGCAGCTTTAGCAAGTGCGTAGACCTCTTCAGCGTTACTCTGCTTGAAGATGTATCCGTGCCGTGAGCACCATTTCCGGTATCGCTCTGCGAAAGCATTCAGGCTGTGTTTTCGGACACAGTTCACATGCCAGAAGGTGTAGGTGAAGTCCACCCACTTCTGCGTACCATCCTTGCGAACCGGACTGTCAAAGCATTTGCGGATGCCAGGAAAAGATTGCTCCTGCAAAGCAATTAGGTTGTTGGCAGTTGCCGTTCTTTGTTTGCTTGCCAGTTGGAACTGGCGGTTGAGCGTTTTCAAGTCATAACGAATCGTATCCATGGGAGTATAGTCCCGCAGATCGGTCCAGTTGTCAAGAGCATAGCGAGCAATTTTCACAGCGTCAGCCTTGTCGGTCTTGACCCGGCGGAGGGAATTGCCGCCGTATTCCTTGATGAGAAGCGGATTGACGGCGCTGACGTACAGCCCGGCCTCGTGTAGCACATTGGCGACCGATTCGTAGTAACGGCCTGTGTGCTCCATGACAACACGGGTTTCTCCGTCAAGTGATTTCAACTGCTGGGCAAGGGATGCCAACCCTTCGGCACTGTGGTTTACGTCAAATGGGAGCTTAACGACCTCTCCGAAGGGACGGAGAACGGCGACGGTGCTCTTTTTGCTGGAAACATCAATACCTGCTGCGTTCATGTTCAAACTCCTGTCAATGATTTTTGCAATGGACAACGCCATCTTTACCCATTGCCGATTCCATCTGTTTGCTGACACGAACGCTCTTATGGCTCTACCTGCACAAATCGAACACCGCGAACGGGAGGATGGCTGACTGACTTTCCCACGGGCGTGAGAGCCCTTGGAGGTTAAAGACAGACCATTGTTCTCCCATTCTAACAGTTTAGGCAACGAGATGTCCCATGCCTATGGCTGGCTGCCATGGACAAGGGGCAAATATATAGTAACAGGAGGTAACCCATGCAGGAAGAAGTAACCCAGAAAACAATGGCACTTGCCATCACCACTTCCAGAATGACCGCCTCCGTCCTGGCTAAGGCCATGCAGAAGTTCCTGGAGGCACAGAAAAACAAAAGCCACCAGCTCCCCAAAGGGAAACAGACCCTAAAGGAGCTGATGAAACACAACACAGGAGTCTCCAACCTGGAGATCACCAACGACAACATCCGGGCATTCTCGGCCACCGCTAAGAAGTACGGCATTGACTTTGCCCTGAAAAAAGACAGCAGCACCACGCCGCCCCGGTATCTGGTTTTCTTCAAGGGGAGGGACGCTGATGTTATGACGGCGGCTTTTAAGGAGTTTTCCGCAAAACAGTTCTCCCAGGAGAAAAAGCCCTCTATCCGAAAACTCTTGTCCAGCATGAAAGAGCTGGTGCAGAAAAAGGATAAGGTCCTGGACCGCACAAAGCACAAGGACAGGGGGATGGAGCTATGAAACAGGTAAATGTGAAAAAGCTGCTAATCTTAAACCTCCCCTATCTGCTCTTTATGTGGCTGTTCGATAAGGCAGCCCAGGCGGTGCGTTTCTCTCCCGGAACTGACCTCTCCGGCAAACTGCTGAACCTGGGCAGCGGATTTTCCCAGGCTATAGAGAGCATTGCTCCCAGTTTCCATCCGACAGACCTGCTTGTGGGGCTAATCGGTGCGGTGGTAATCCGGCTGATTATCTACACCAAAGGGAAAAACGCAAAGAAGTACCGCAAAGGTATGGAGTACGGTTCTGCAAGATGGGGTACGGCGGAGGATATAAAGCCTTACATAGACCCGGTATTTGAAAACAATGTACTGCTAACCCAGACAGAACGGCTGATGATGTCGAACCGTCCAAAGAACCCAAAGTATGCCAGGAATAAAAATATCCTGGTGATCGGCGGCTCCGGCAGCGGCAAGACCAGGTTCTTTGTCAAGCCCAATCTCATGCAGCTCCATTCCTCATATGTGGTCACGGACCCGAAAGGAACCCTCATTCTGGAAACAGGCTCTCTCCTGGTGCGGGCAGGTTACAAGGTCAAGGTGCTGAACACGATCAACTTTAAGAAGTCCATGCACTATAACCCATTCGCCTATCTGCGGAGTGAAAAGGATATTTTGAAACTTACCAACACCATCATAGCCAACACCAAAGGCGATGGTGAAAAATCTTCCGAGGATTTCTGGGTCAAGGCAGAACGCCTCTTATACTGTGCCCTGATCGGCTATATCTGGTACGAAGCACCAGAGGAAGAAAAGAACTTCATCACCCTATTGGAGATGATAAACGCAAGCGAGGCCAGGGAGGACGACGAGGAATTTCAGAGCCCCGTTGACCTGATGTTCTCCCGGCTGGAGGAAAAGGAACCGGACCATTTCGCTGTCAAACAGTATAAGAAATACAAACTGGCGGCAGGCAAAACGGCAAAGTCCATCCTGATAAGCTGCGGAGCCCGGCTCGCCCCATTCGATATTAAGGAACTACGGGATTTGATGGAGTATGACGACCTGGAGCTTGACACCCTGGGCGACCGCAAAACTGCCCTGTTCCTCATTATGAGCGATACGGACACCACCTTTAACTTCGTGATCGCCATGCTCCAGAGCCAGCTTTTCAATCTGCTCTGCGATAAGGCAGATGATGAATATGGAGGTAGACTGCCGGTCCATGTGCGGTGTATCCTGGACGAGTTCGCCAACATTGGGCAGATACCCAACTTTGATAAACTGATCGCCACCATCAGGAGCCGGGAAATCTCGGCTTCTATTATTTTACAATCGCAGTCACAGCTAAAGACCATTTACAAGGACGCCGCAGATACCATTGTCGGCAACTGCGACACTACCTTGTTTTTGGGAGGCAAGGAGAAATCCACGCTCAAAGAGCTCTCGGAAATCCTGGGGAAAGAGACCATTGACAGTTTCAACACCTCAGAGAACCGGGGGACGCAGGTTTCCCACGGCCTCAATTATCAGAAATTAGGAAAGGAGTTGATGAGCCAGGACGAGATCGCGGTCATGGACGGAGGCAAGTGTATCCTGCAGGTGCGGGGCACCCGGCCGTTTTTATCGGACAAGTTCGATATTACAGCCCATAAGAATTACAAGTACCTTGCCGACGCCGACAAGAAGAATGAATTTGATGTGGAACGGTACATGAAACGGCGCCCTGCGGTGGTAAAGCCGGAGGAACCTTTTGAGATGTACGAACTGAAAATAGAACCTGACAACGATAACGAAAAAAATTAGGAGGATTAAATTTATGGAATTTTTCAACAGCGCAGTAGATGTATTGCAGACCCTTGTTGTGGCTCTGGGAGCCGGTCTTGGTATCTGGGGCGGTATCAACCTCATGGAGGGATACGGAAATGATAACCCTGGGGCTAATGCTCATGTGCGGTAAAGTATTACATAAGAATTTGACAGACAGCCGCCTACTATTCCCCAAATGATAATAAAACGGCAAGTTTACTATAGTCAAAAGTGCTAACAAAAAGGACGAAAAATATTGAAATATTTTTTGAAATATAGTAAAATGTAGCAAAACATTTAATGCTTATGTTTATACCAGACATTTCTTATGAAAGGGGATTTGTCTATGAAAAAGAAAAATTACAAAAAGTATCTTGCGGGTATATTAGTTTGTGTAATGGTAGCAAGTACAAGTGCTACTGCTTTTGCAGAAAGTAATTCTAAATATACAAATGTAGAGAATGCAAGTGATGTTGCTGGAAATGTCATTATTACTAATGATGGTGTAACAATAAATGGTGTTTATTATACTAAAGCTGAATTTGAATCATTACTTAATAAAGCCGTTAAAATTGAAACACCGCAGACGAGGGCTGCAATCGCAGCAGGTATATATTTTATTCCTGGAATCGGTCAAATTGCGATTGCTGCTACGGGAGCGATTGTAGTTGCAGGTGTAGCAGTTGCAGCTGGTTCATGGCTATATGATACTATTACAAATTGGCTTAGTGATTCTACAGCAAGAGAAATCGCAGAAGTACGAGCTAAAATTCCTTCAAGAATTCGTGATGAAAATGGAGATGTTGATTTAGGGCAATTTGACCAGAAAGTTAGTGGAAAAACTGCCTATAAAGAAAAAGGTGGTTGGATGATTGATAAAGATAATGCGGGACATGGTGGAAGAAAATGGAAATTAAAAGATAAATCTGGTAACAGAGTTGCCTCTTTAGGAGAAAATGGAGAGATTTTGGGAAAGTAGGAATTAAACTATGTATGAATTGATAGATTTATTGCAAGAAAGTAAAAGCTATTACTTCATAGATTATGTTCCGTATAACACCAATAATCCTAATTTTTTAGAATTAGAAGACTACTTTGAATATAAATATCTTTCAGAATTTGCCGAAAAAATTGTTAGAATTACTTTGAAAGTTATATATTTGTATCCGTGTCAAATATATCTAACTGCACCAGACAAAATAATATCAGATCAAGAAGAATTTTCTTTTGATGTAGATATTAGAAATAGTACACCAGAAAAAATAGCAAATGCAATACGACAAGTAATTTTAAAAGATTTTTCATCTGTACAAATTTTATTTTCTAATCCTGAATTTTTGGTGAGTATTGGTGGCGGATTTTCTGTTACTATTTATAACCTACCTAAAGATAGGATTATATTATTTGAGCAATTAGTAAACCATGAAGGATTGTTTCTTAAGAATAATGGATGATTTAAAATATTGCTAATACCTTAATATGAGATTATATGGAGTAAAACCATTTCTGGGGGTTAAAAATTAAATACCTATCTTCCATCACAGTGGCATGAAAAGCAGTAAGTCTGAAGAAGATTTGCTGCTTTTTTTGCGCCCATTTTTTGAGTTTCCCTTTTCTGCCTGTATCATAGAACAAAGAGAAAAAATTTTGAAAATTATCGCCAATTTCCGCTTTTCCGGTTTTGTAGGAAGTGAAAGGAAAAATATTTTTCATAAGCGGACAAAAATCCCTTTTACATGCGCTCTATTGTTGGGAAAGAGGAAGCAGGACGCAACAAAACGCCCCTTTTTCGGCGGATAGTGTGTGAAAAAGCTGCCGCAAAGTTGGCAAAATCCCCGCTTGCGGCATTAAAGGCATTGAAAGCAGCCCCACACAGCGCAGTCCGGCAGTTTCTAAGAGCAAGTTTCTATCACAGTACCAAAATTCGCTTATCCGCTCATTTTGCCCCTGCGGGAAACTTGTTGGGGAGTACCTTCTCCAAACCCTGCTATGGCGGCTGGCGCCGCTAAAAACCGCGCCCGCCGGAATGCTACTTTTGTGTGGGAAATAGAAAGGAGGTCAGCGACCATGCGAAAGAAATACAACACGCCCCACCGCAGCTGGGTAATCAAAACCCGCATGACGGACGAGGAATACGCCGAGTTTGCCGCTCTCAAGTTTGAAGTCTTGCAGAAAGTAGGTGAAGCCATTGGCGATACTCAAACATATCAGCTCTAAAAATGCGAACTACGGGGACGCTGAAAAGTACCTCTTATCCGAGCATGACAAGTTTACCATGAAGCCCACCCTTGACGCAGACGGGCGGCTAATACTGAGGGCAGACTACCGCATTTCTTCTCTGAATTGCGAGGGGGAGGACTTTGCAATCGCCTGTATGCGGGCAAATCTCCGATACGGGAAAAACTAGAAACGGGAGGACGTAAAGAGCCACCACTACATCATCAGCTTTGACCCCCGTGACGGCCCCGACAACGGATTGACCGTTGGCTGGGCGCAGGAGTTAGGCGAGAAATTTTGTGCCGAGCATTTCCCCGGACGCCAGGCCCTTGTCTACACCCACCCGGACGGGCATAACGGGAGCGGCAACATTCATGTGCATGTCATTATCAATTCCTTGCGGATTGCGGAAGTGCCGCTACTTTCCCACATGGACAGACCAGCGGACAGGCGGGCGGGGCTTTTGGAGAGGGAACGCCGGGGCTTTTCCGCACCGAGCCGCCTTTATGTGAAAGTGCTGCCGCCCGCCGCCTTTGGCAGATACAAAAACGTATTTCTTTCCGACACGGAGCTTGCGGAACTGAAAGCGGAATACCCCGACAGGTGGGAGTATTACATTGACCGCCTATCCTGCCATATCGCTTCCAGCGGGAAGAACTACCAGAGCCACGCAGCCACGATTTACAAGTGGGCTCAGGAGGACGCAGACAAGAAACCGCCGAAGAAAGGCATACCAGACTATTCGTTCAAGGAGGGCGAGAGCTTATGACTGATACTTTTACCGATAGGATTTTGAACATGACCGACACCGCCGCCACGCCGGAGGACTACACCGGGGAGGACGGGCTTTTATACTGCGGGAAGTGCCGCTAGCCAAAAGAAGCCTATTTCCCGGAGGGTAAGCGTCTTTTTGGGCGTGACCGACACCCAAGGGAATGTGACTGCCAGCGGGCAGCCCGCAAGGAACGGGAAGCCGCCGAGGAAAACCGCAGACACCGGGAGGAAGCGGAGCGATTGAAACGCCGGGGATTTACAGACCTCGCCATGCGGGAATGGACATTTGCCAACGACAACGGAAAATGCCCGCAGATGATGAAAGCGAAAAACTATGTGGAGCGTTGGGAGCAGATGAGCGGCGGGAACTATGGATTGCTTTTGTGGGGACAGGTAGGCACAGGCAAGAGCTACCTTGCCGGGTGCATAGCAAACGCCCTCATGGAGCGGGAAATCCCCGTGTGCATGACGAACTTTGCACTGATACTCAATGACCTTGCCGCCAGCTTCAAAGACCGCAACGAATACATTTCCCGCCTTTGCAGCTTCCCGCTGCTCATTCTGGACGATTTTGGAATGGAGCGGGGGACGGAGTACGGGCTGGAACAGGTTTACAACGTGATTGACAGCCGATACCGCAGCAAGAAGCCGCTAATTGTCACAACGAATTTGACGCTGGAGGACTTGCAGCACCCGGAGGACACCGCCCACGCCCGCATTTATGACCGCCTGCTTGAAATGTGCTACCCCGTGTGCGTGACCGGGGAGAATTTCAGGAAAGCCACTGCACAGGCGAAAATGAAACGCCTTAAAACGCTGCTGAACGGAAAGGAGATTTACCTATGACCGACACCTAGAAGAAAAACCGGGCAGCCCGCCGCCCGGATTGCGTGACCGGAACGAGGATAGGTAACACTGTCCTTGTGGTTTCCGTTTTTTTCAAGCAGGACTCAACCGACACCGCCGCCGACAAGATGATGAAAATGCTGGAAGCGGAAGCCGCCGCCGGACACCTGCCCCCGTTCAGCGCATGAGCCGGGGCATGGAAAAGCGGTCATGCCGGGGAGTGTGACCGCTGGAAACAGGCATATTCCATATCAGACTATTTTGTAGCCAGCAGATGAAAGAACATTGATTGCCTTTTCGTAATTGTCCTTTTTCGTCAGAATATAGTCGGTGTTGAAGGTTGATATTGCAAAAACGCCTATACAGTTTTCCGCTAATAGTGTTGACAGCTTTGAAAGAATCCCGATTAGTGAAAAGTCTAAAATGCCTTGAATACGGAACGCTTTCCAACCGTCCTCATGCTCAATCACATTATCAGGTATATTTTCCGTGATACAGACTAAGGAATTTTCTTCGTCCGTTTTTCCGGCAAAACAATATTCGCTTTCAAAGTCAACTAATGAAAAATCTGTCACCTTGCATACGGAGAAGTCATAATTTATTTTTTTGATTTCCATGTGCTATCCCTACTCTCAATTTTATCTGATACATGGAGTATAACACGGATTTATAAAATTTTCTATCCCAAACAGGAACGATAAACCTGTCAGAAAAACCGTCATTTTGACGGGACGTAAAGAAGCAAAAACCGCTATACAGACAGCCGCCCATGTGGTGCAACCGAAGTACGGAATAGTGGACTGGCTGTCGGAAACGGAGGATTTTATGTTGAGACAGACCACCCCAAAAATCACAGCCCTTTACCCTAGACTTTCCCACGAGGACGAGCTGCAAGGCGAGAGCAATTCCATTTCCAATCAAGAGTTAATATGTAAAGGGTGGTTTCTGCCATCTAATACATATGACTGCGGCTCATTTGTGGTAAATTGAAAAGCAGTTGTAAGAAAGGAGTCAAAAAGCCTTATAACCGCTGGAAATCAACACAAAAGGAGCTGAATTTTATGAAAACTATCTTTGAAGAAATGGGCGGTACATACCGTCAAGTGGGCGATTATTTCATTCCCAACATTACTTTGCCGGATGACGGCGAATATCAGATAGGCAAATACGGGCGTATGCGCCGCAGCTATCTGAAAGAGTACCGTAAAATCCTCTACAACAACTATGTGCTGGAGGGAACACTGTTCAAGCATTTAGCTGAAATCGATCAAGCCTGCAACGAGCGCATTGAAAACATCGTTTCCGCTATGGCAAAGCAGGAAGGCGTAACTGAAGCGCTCAAAGCGGCTGATCAAATAGAATGGGTGCGCCGTATGAACAGTATCCGTAACCGTGCGGAAGAAATCGTTCTGCACGAATTGGTATATGTTCTGTAAACCTGATACAAAAGCCCCACACTTCTGACAATAAAATCGGAAGCGTGGGGTTTCCTGATTTATTTTGTTTGTTTACTGTTTTCTTCGATATTTGCCACAAGACGGTCGAAATCACTCTGATATGTCCTGTCCTGCAAAACACGGAATTTTTCAAATTCAATTTCTGCAAACGCCTTTGCGATGGCAGCGGTCACTTTGCCTTTGTCATGTAAAATATCTTCTTCGTTGAACTGGAGGAACGCATCCAAACGATTAACCCAATCCTGCATATACATGATATTTCCCCGCCGTGCCTGTCTTTCGGCATAGTCCAGATACATTGTCACGATCTCATTCAGATTTATCATTTCTTCTTCGTTTAAGTAGTTTTTGGCGATTGAAACATCCGACTTGCGAATACGCCCCTGCGGAGCATTTTTCCAAGTTGTCAAGCCCATGTTTGGTTTTGTGCTATCGGCTCGTCCATAAACAATCTCAGCCGCCGTATGATGAGTGACAGCGTAATGAAGCTTATTCTGTACTGTGGCAAAAAACTCTTTTGTAACAGGACTGTTCATATCATAGTCAGCACTGCACTGAGAGTAAATGTCCGTGATTTTTTGATAAAAACGGCGTTCGCTGGAGCGAATATCACGAATACGCTCCAACTGTTCCTCAAAATAGTCCTTACCAAAGAGGTTTTCTGGTTCTCGCAGTCGTGCATCGTCCATCACATAGCCTTTAATAATAAATTCTTTTAATACTCGATTTGCCCAAATGCGGAACATCGTAGCCTTTTTAGAATTAACACGGTATCCGACAGCAATAATGGCATCCAGATTGTAATAGCTTGTATTGTACCGCTTGCCGTCTGCCGCAGTTGTTTCCATTTTGGAAACAACTGCTTCTTCCTGCAATTCACCGGATGCAAAAATATTTTTCAAATGTTTTGAAATAGCCGCCTTTTGCACTTCAAATAATTCTGCCATCTTTGCCTGCGTCAGCCACAAGTTTTCCTGATATAAAAGAATTTCAACCCGAACTTCACCATTATCAGTTTTATAAAACAGGATTTCCCTTGTTTCATAAGGAGTTAGCCCATATTCTTCGTTCATATCCATTCCCTTCCTATTCTTCACTTTTGTTTCTCGCTCTGCTTTTGTAAACATTATGCTTATTCTTGCACTGGGGGCTGCAAAATACAGCACTTGGTCTGCTTGCGACAAAAGCTTTGGTACAATGTCTGCAAAGCTTGATCGGGTTTTCGCTGTCTGTCAGCATAAAACTGAACATCATCTGTACGCCCAGCAGCAGGGAATGAAAATCCCAAACGATGGTCGGCTTATCCAAAAGAGCTATATGATAGGTTGGAGCGATGCCGCCAAAAGCTGCCATGCTCTGCTGCATCATCTGCCGGGTTTCATCGTTCAGCGTATCATAATCCTCATAATAAAGGAAACTGTTGATATAGGTAAACGCCCAGTCAATGAACTGCTGTTTCATCCATTCATATCGCTCCGCATATTCCCGCTGAAAGCTCATGTTGACAGCCATCGGCTTATCTGTCATGGTCAAAGCCAGTGCCATCATAACACGGTCATTCTGGATGTTCCACATGGACTCGATCCCACGCTTGATCACATCCAATTTGTCAAATGGAAAGAACAGTGCCAGATATTTTTCAGTGGACATAGTTTCTTCTTTGATGAAGTGATTTTTCGGCAGGTACACCGCCTCATATTCCATAAAGTTTGGTGTGGTAGGCAGCGCAGTCATCAGTCCAAACAAGCCGTATTTCACCGCAAATTGCTGGATAACCTTCTGAATTTCGGCATCCGGCTTTTTGCTCATACCCATGCGTCCTATGTTGATGGCATCCAATACAATTTTCTGATACTCTGCCAGTGGATCATAAATACTCGGTTGCGCCGTCTTGGTGGGCGTGAGATACAGAGTTCCGTCCTCTGCCGCCCTCCATTCATATTCACTATACCGCACCCAGTTAGAACTGGTGCGTTCAAAAAGGTTCTTCATATATAAAACCCTCCGTCATGTATTGTAATCCAAATAACTTCAATTTATATTACCAATTATACGATTTCTTTTCTTCAGAATCAATCTCCGTCATATTTTCTTCTAAAAAATCTTTTTCCAATAAGGTCATTGGCTGCTGCTTTTCTGCCTTATCCAAAAGTGCAGGAAGCAGCTTTTTTCGTATCTTTTTGAGCATTGTGCCACGCACCTTGCGGATGTTCCGGTCGCTTTGCTTCCGTATTTTAGCGATCCTTGTTGAGCTAAACAGCCGGACAGCGCAGAGAAAGAGCAGCTCCTTGTGTTCCTCATTCAATTCCCAGAGGATTTTGGATAGGTATTCTTCCGTTACAAGTTCATGGATGTCGTAAGGACAGTAGAAAATGGCGTCAATGAAATCTCCCTTTCGTAACTGCTTTTCCAGTACGTCGTTTAGCATATCCGGGAAAAAGAGTTCATTGGCAGATGCACCATAGTCAAGCGGAACATCATCACCGCTTCTGCTGAGTTCATGATAGCGTTCCCTACGCTCCCGGTTGGCATCCAGCCTGTCCCACCATGCAATCACATTTTCAAACTCCCGCTGTGTTCTGGCGGAATCCTCCAATCGTGCCAGGGCTTCTGCCCGCAGCTCTCGTTTGAGTTTCTTACGCTCTGGTTCTTCCTCGTCGGTACCATCCTCAAAGGGATGTTCCTCAGCGTCAGCTTCCAGTTCTTCGATGAGCTGTTCTTCTTTTGCAATCTGTCGCAGGGCTTGTTCGGATAATTCGGCTTCTTCCTCATCGTCCCAAAGGGCATTTTCATCTTCTTCGTCATCGACTATGTAATCGGAGTCGTCCGTTTCATATTCATCTTCATAGTCAGTATCTTCTTCATAAAAGCCGTCATGTTCATATCGTTCGGGATCGTCGAACACCGCAGACACCTCCCTTCAAAAATATTTTTGAAAATTTCTTGGATTCTCCGTAAAAACAGTTCCGCTAAGTACCCTGTATTTCTCCTATAAGTGAGGAGGTAATCTATTTTGTCTGTTAATAGATTACTTTCGACACTGAATGAAAGGAGGAAACCGCCTATGTCAAACAATTATCGTGAGCTGACGGGCAGGGAGAAGCAGCGGATCAAGAAGCTGGTTACTTCTCTCTGCGCCAACTACGACAAAGAGTACGGCTGCCTGCCATTGGACTGTGACTGTCCAATGTTGGGAATCTGCTTTACCAACAGCGCACTATGCAGATATTTCCGCAAGTCTGTCCTGCCGGAAGATGCAGGGTTGGAAGCCGTATTCACGCAAACACCGACCACTCATTGCAAACAATGCGGCAAGCCGTTCCAAACTGACGGAAAACGGGTGTACTGCTCACAGCACTGCGCCGAAGAAGCTCGCCGTAAGCAGACCGCAGCAAGGGTGCGTAAGTACCGAGAAAAACAACAACAGATGTAACGCTTTTGCCCTCGGAAAGCCTTGTGCCGCAAGACTTTTTTGAGGGCATTTCTGTATTGGCAGAGTGTTAATACCTTTTGCTCGATTTTAACCACGCAAATGGTTACACCATGCCGGAACTAAACCTATTATACGAAAAAACAATGAACATTTCAACACGGAGGTAACTGCCTATGGCAAAAAACGAGAACAGTAATTTTTCTTATATGACTCGCCGCATTGGCGGCACCACCTATAAAGTTAAAGTAGTATTCAGCGATACAGAGAAAGAAACAATGGAGGATAAAATTTTACGGATGATTCACAATGAAACGGTTACAACTGGCGGAACTTGTGGTATAATAGATTCACCACAAATGAGCCGACAGTCTAAAAGGAGCGCATCATGAGCGTAAAACAGACTGAAGGAAAAATCACAGCTTTATATGAAAGGCTGTCCCGTGATGATGACCAGACTGGTGATAGCAACAGTATTGTCAATCAGAAAAAATACCTTGAAAGCTATGCCCATCAGAAAGGTTATACGAACTGTCAGCACTATACCGATGACGGTTGGAGTGGAGGGAATTTTGAGCGTCCCGCTTGGAAACAGCTTATTGCAGACATTGAAGCAGGCAAAGTTGCTCATGTCATTGTAAAAGATATGAGCAGGGCGGGGCGTGATTATCTGCAAACAGGCTTTTACACGGAGGTATTCTTCCGTCAGCATCATGTTCACTTTGTGGCGATTGCCAACAGCGTGGACAGCGACGATCAGAACAGCAATGAGTTTGCCCCGTTCCTCAACATTATGAACGAGTGGTATCTTCGTGATTTGAGCCGCAAGCAGAAAACAGCAATCCGTGTGAAAGGCGAATCCGGCAAGCCTACCACCAACTGTGCCATTTATGGCTACAAGAAAATGCCGGGAGATAAGTACAGTTGGTATATCGACGAGGAAGCCGCTGCGGTTGTCCGCCGTATTTTCCGGCTGACCATCGAGGGAAACGGTCCTTATGACATCGCCCGTATCCTCTATGACGATAAGGTGGAAACTCCTGCGGTCTACGCCGCAAAGCAGGGGCGTGGCGTTTGGAAAAGCAAAGAGGAATTTCCCAACCCTTATAACTGGAGTGGTTATATCGTTGGGCAGATTCTCTCCAAGCCCGAATATATGGGGCATACGGTCAACTTCCGTTCTCACAAGCAGTCCTACAAGGACAAAAATCCAGTTATGAATCCGCAGGAGGACTGGCTGATCTTTGAGAACACCCATGAAGCGATTGTAGATAAGGAAACGTGGGAGCTTGCACAGAAACTGCGAAAGACACCGAGACGCCACGATACGCTTGGCGAAACCAATCCGCTGACTGGACTTCTGTTCTGTGCTGACTGCGGAGCGAAAATGACCAATCACCGTTCCAAAGGCGGTACGGAGAACAATCCCTATCCCTCTGATTTTTACGATTGCTCCACCTACACGCTGGCACATCAAAAGCGCACTCATGCTTGCAGCGGTCACTATATTCGGACAAAAGCGGTCAGAGAGCTTGTTTTGGAAACCATCCGAACAGCCAGCACCTTTGCCATCGCCAATCAGGATGAGTTTATGAAAAAGGTGCGTTCTGCTTCTCAAATCAGACAGGCGGAAGTCGCAAAGGATACCAAACGCAAGTTGAACAAAGACCGTAAGCGTATTGCCGAGCTTGATACCATTATCAAAAAGCTCTACGAATCTTTTGCCATTGGGCGCATTACCGATGAACGCTTTGATACTCTGCTTGCAGAATACGAAGCGGAGCAGAAAACTCTTGTCACATCTGTATCGGATGCAGAATCGCATCTGTCCTCTTTTGAGGAAGATACTGACCGTGCGGCGCAGTTCCTTTCACTGGCAAAGAAGTACACCGATTTTTCCGAACTGACTACTCCAATGATCAATGAGTTTATTGAAAAAATCATTGTCCACGCCCCGGAAAAGATTGACGGGGATCGGGTGCAGGAGGTTGAGATTTATTTGAAATTTATCGGACGGTTTGAACTGCCCGAACCGGAGCTGACACCGGAGGAGATCAAGCGGCAGGAACAGCTTCGCAGACACCGCATCAAGAGTCGGGAACGCTACCAAAAAATCAAGGCTGGTGAACACACAGTTGGTCATCCATTTAAGCTAATCTGTAAATGCTGCGGTGAAGAATTTGAATCCAAGCGGTCAAATACTCTGTTTTGCAGTCCGAAGTGCCGTACTAAATTTTATCGGCAGGAAGCGACGGAAAAACGAAAGCGGGAATGTGTCTGTGAGAACTGCGGAAAAACTTTTACCGCTACACGGAAAGATGTAAAATACTGCTGTGATGATTGCAGAGCAAACGCAAACCGCAGGATGCAGAAAGAACGCAATGCTGCGAAGCAAATAAAAAAGAAAGAACCTGTATTGCTTGATACCCCGCCTGTTAAAGAAAATGAGCAAAAACAGAAAACAGCATAATAAATGACGCTGAAGGCGACTTGTGAGAATAAAATCTCATGAGCCGCCTTTTTTGCGTTTTCAGCCGGATACGGCAGAAAGCAATAAAATTTATGACAGAAAATGAAAAGAAGCTTTTGCAGGCGAAGCACCGATTGGAAGAAGCCGAGATGCGTGACCGGCAGAAAGAGCGAAAAGCACGGACACGGCGGCTGATTCAGGAAGGTGCGATTTTAGAGAAAGCATTACCGCAGACAACACAGATGACTTTGGAACAGTTGGAGGATTTTTTATGCGAAGTATTCAAACCAATCCGATGATTTTTATGAGCGACCAGCTATCGGTCGCTTTTTCTTTTTCCCGAAGGGGCGCACTTACTCACCACCTGCAAAGCAGGCGGTGGTATCCCTCCCATTGGTCAGGCTCGTGCGCTCCTCACGAACTGTCTTCCAGACAGTTCTCCAGAGGGGGCAGGCAATGTCGCAAGCGAACATTCCCTGTGCAGTCGGCTCTATATTTTGCGCTATCAGCAAAACGATGAGGTGGCATATTGCCACCCCATCCCGCCGCCGGCCTGCGAAAACCTGCCACCGGCAGCTTTTACGCAGTTATGGGTATCGCATTTTCGGCGATACCCCTTTTCTCTTTTCGACAGAGAAACAGAAAGAAAGGACGGTGAAAACAAATGGCAATCTATCATCTGGAAGCAAAAGTAGTCAGCCGTGGTACAGGAAGAAGTGCTGTTGCAGCTTCCGCTTATCTGAGTTGTTCTAAAATCCTCAATGATTATGATGGGGTGCAGCATGACTACACCCGCAAGAAAGGACTGGTCTGGCAGGAAGTATTCCTACCAGAGTTCGCTCCGTCAGAATGGAAAGAGCGGGGCGTGCTTTGGAACGCCGTAGAAGAAAATGAAAAAACAAAAGACAGCCGCCTTGCCCGTGAATTTGTGGTTGCTCTACCGATTGAGTTGAGCGAAGCACAGTGGGAAAAGCTACTGTCCGATTTTATTTCTGGCACCTTTGTAGCTGATGGGATGTGTGCAGATGTGGCAATTCACGATCCACACCCTCCCGGTCACAATCCCCATGCCCATATCATGCTGACAGTGCGCCCGTTAGATGAAAAAGGGAACTGGCAATATAAGACGCAGAAAGAATATCTCTGTGTGAAAAATGGAGAGGAACAAGGTTTTACTGCGGATGAGTTTAAGATAGCACAGACAGAGGGATGGGAAAAGCAATACCAGTATAAGGTCGGTCGCAAGAAGGTATATCTGCCACCCTCCGAAGCGGAGAATCACGGCTATGAACGAGCCAGCAAGCATCCGAAAAGCACCAAGTTCGGCAGACAGAATCCCATTGCCGAGCGTTGGAATAGCGAAGAACAACTTGTTTTATGGAGAGCAGCATGGGCTGATGTGACGAATCACCATTTGGAGACTGCTGGACACGAAGAACGCATCGACCACCGCAGTCATGCAGATCGGGGCTTGACCGAGCAGCCCACCATTCACGAGGGTGTGGTTGCAAGAGCATTGGAGAAAAAGGGTATTGTTTCTGATCGCTGTGAGTTGAACCGTCAGATTAAGGCAGACAATGCGCTACTCCGTGAGCTGAAAGCAACGGTCAAGAAGCTGATTCAGGCAGTCAAAGTATCTGTTCCTGCGCTTGCGGAAGCAATGGAGTCCTTACGGGCGAACATGGTTATTTTCCGCTATCAAATCCGCTATGCCGGTTTTGGAAAACACAAATTATCGGAAAGCCTGAATGTGTTGAAGCCCGATCTGGAGCGATATGCCTTACTGGTACAGCAGATTAAAAATAAGACTAAAGAACGGAAAACGCTGCTTGCAGAAAAGAAAGCGACACCATTTTATCAGTTTGTTGCTCATAATGATTTGGCAAAACAGATTGCCGAACTGACAGAAGACTTGGAAGAACTGAAATCCGAAAAGACGATGCTCCTCAGCTCATTTGATTGTAGTGAGGATACTGGAATCGCCGAAGTCAAAAAGAGTGTTGCGGCTATGGAGGAAAATTTGAAGCGGCTGACAAAGCAGGAAGAAAAATATGCTGCCGAGTTGGAAGATGCCTTAAAGCAGTTCTCGGAATTAAGGGAGCAGGCAAAAAATGTGGATTCAATGGAACTCGCAGAACAGCGGATCGCCTTACAGGGGGAGAAGATTCAATCTGCCACTTCCAAGATCAAAGCGGCATATGGAGAAAAATTTGATCCGCTTATCCTGTTTGACAGCAAACGTGATGTTTCTGAATTATTGGAAGAAAAAACAGAGGTACAATCTGTTCGTGAGCATTTGCAGAAAAAACAGAAGCAGACAGCAGAGCGTAAAAAAACTTCAAAGAAACACGAGCAGGAACGGTAAAATCCCGTTCCCGCCCGCTGATTTTTACAGAAGATCATTTAATAAGTTCATGCACTTGACTTTCTGTTGGAGATTTGCGCTGCCATAGACATTCAGCGTAAAGGACACATTCTTATGCCCCAAAATCTCGGAGAGAGATTTGATGTCAAACTCCGGTATTTCGATTGCCCGTACTGCGAAAGTGTGCCGGATCTCGTGGAACTTTACCTTTTGCAGCCTATTTCGTTTAAGAAAACGGGAAAAGAACTGCCTGTATGTGCGAGGTTCGGTTGGCTTGGTCTTACCGGTCAAGAAGTAATGGTTGGGGTTCTCAGTATAGAACTTCTTGATAATGTTCATCAGCAATGACGGTACGGGAATTGTTCGAGCTGATGTCTTGGTCTTCGGCGGTCCTATGTGCAGATAGGATTCACCCTTTTTCTTGTCATAGATGCGCTGGACGGTTTTGTTGATGCTGATGGTTTTATCCGTCAGCGAAATGTCCTTCATTTGCAAGCCGCAAAGTTCACCGATTCGCACCCCAGTAAACAGTGCAATGAGAATGCCAGCAGTCTTCCTATTCAGGTTCATGTAGATACACTGAATAAGAGCTTGCTCCTGATCTTTGGAGAGCGATACCACTTTCTTGACACCCAGTTCTTTTGGGTACTCTATCAAGTCCCAGTTGAGCAGTGGTATCGCCCGTTCCTTGTAGGCATACTCCATAGCGAGACGAAATACCAGAATTACATCTCGAATGGTCTTCACTGTGAGACCACCAGACTTGTCCAACCGCCCGGATTCATAGAGATACGATATGTAGCTTTGAATGTCCTGCTCGGTGATGCTGCCAATCTTCCGTTTGCCGAAGTGCGGTATCAAGTGGTTTTCGGCTATTAGCGTGAAGCTGGCATGGGTTGACGGTGTGATCATCGGCTTCTTTTGATTTAGCCAAGTGTTCAACAGCGTCTTAAATTGTGTATTATTAGTCATATTG
Source organism: Clostridium porci (assembly GCF_009696375.1). Classification (GTDB taxonomy): domain Bacteria; phylum Bacillota; class Clostridia; order Lachnospirales; family Lachnospiraceae; genus Enterocloster; species Enterocloster porci. The sequence goes on along the minus strand of NZ_VUMD01000021.1, from coordinate 17,927 downwards.
ACCACCTCCACAGATATTATCTGATGGAGAAATAATCAGGGCATTATAAACCTCAAGTAACGGTCTCGAAAAGCGTCCGAAGCTTCGCTTTCCGGGCTTTGACGAGCCGTGGAGAGCCGAGAGATTATCTGACTTCGCAGATCGTGTAACACGGAAGAACAGCAAAAACGAAACTGATCTTCCTTTAACTATTTCCTCAAAAGATGGTCTTGTTGATCAGGTAAGCTACTTCAATAAGACGGTTGCGAGTAAAGACATGAGTGGGTACTATCTGCTCAAAAATGGCGAGTTTGCTTACAACAAGAGCTATTCCGTGGGGTATGACTTTGGCTCTATCAAACGGCTGGATCGTTATCCGATGGGGGCTTTATCAACGCTTTACATCTGTTTTGCACTCAAAAGGCACGAAAGCGACTTCATCAAAGCCTATTTCGACTCTCTGAAATGGTATAGGGAAATATACATGATCTCTGCCGAAGGTGCAAGAAATCATGGTCTGTTGAATGTTCCAACCGAAGAGTTCTTTGACACAAAACATTATCTGCCAGAAAACACCGATGAGCAAAGAAAGATTGCAGACTTCCTTATCGCATTGGATCGTCGCATCGAGACGCAGCAGTCCCTCGTAGATAACCTCAAGAAGTATAAAAGAGGATTGCATAAGCTTGTTTTTATCAAAAACCGGAAGCCTTCTTGGGAAAAGTCAGCTCTTCATGATATTGCTTCGTTTTGCGGAGGGGGAACACCCTCAAAGGATGTTTCTTCTTATTGGGATGGTGAGATCGGCTGGATTTCATCATCTGACATACAAGAAGAGTGGATAGACGATATTTCCGTGACTCGAAGAATAACAAAAAAGGCGATTGATAATTCAGCCACAAAACTATGCCCCGAAGGAACAATAGCTATTGTCTCACGAGTAGGCGTGGGAAAAGTTGCAATAATACCTGAAAGTCTCTGTACAAGTCAAGATTTTACCAACATAACTTCTATCACAGGGAACACACACTACATGGCATATCAAATTGCATTTAGGATGAAACTTGAAGCCATGAAAACACAAGGAACATCCATCAAAGGGGTTACAGCCGATACAATAAAGTCAATGGGGGTGGACATTCCCCCTTTAGAAGAGCAGAAAAAGATTGCGGACATGCTCACTGCTTTTGACTCTTATATCAAGCGAGCAGTTTATGAGCTGGATATTTTTCTTACTATGAAGAAGGCATTGTTGCAACAGCTCTTTATATGAAGAGCTGCTGCATCAGACCGGAACGGAGTGTAATAAGATTCTCCATTAGCATGATTGAACTGTTGATACGCCGATCCATTGTGTTAAGGAAATCGACAACCACTAATTGTGAGCCTTCATCTGGTATATCAAAAATCAGATTTTTAATTATTTCGGCTGATAGGTTGCCTTGTCCACCTTGCAAATAGGTGTTTAGTATATCGTCCTTTCTGTCTTCGAGAAGGTACTTTAGATAAACCTTGTTTATCCAAGAAGGGCGAATACATAAAATCGCTTGATTGATCGCTCCATCAATCTTCGATATATCGACTTCTCCACTTGTTGCACCATATAAGGCAATTATCAAATCACCTTTTGAAACCATCTTCGCAGAGGAATACTTCAAACCGTCATCGGTCAAAAAGAGTTCTGTTTTATCACTGTGAATCTCGCCGGAACGAATAAACGGAATTGCACCACCATAAAAACTGCTGTCGGTTGATTTTGGTGTACCTCCCGAAAAGAAGGTGCATTCGTCACCTAAGCGAACAGATTTCCATTTTGTTGTTTCAGAAAAAAGGATGGCCTTATCTCTAAAAATAGCTCTCATGACACCTCTTTTATACTTCTGACTAAGTACGCAGAAAAGCTATATGAAAGACGAAAATCCCTTGCAATAGCGGAAACGCTCTGCTACTGCAAGGGATTTTGCTTTATGTTCTTGCCACTATTCAGTTGGAAAAAAGACCTCAAGTAACGGTCTCGAAAAGCGTCCGAAGCTCAGGTTTCCGGGCTTTGATGAGCCGTGGGAGAACCGCAAGTTTAGCGCTGTATTCTCTTTTTTGCAAAACAATACTCTTTCACGATCTGAACTTGATACAGCCGGGAAGGTATTAAATATCCATTACGGCGATGTTCTAATAAAATACGGAAGCGTTCTTGATGCTTCTGACCAAACAATTCCTTACATTGTACCCGGAAACGAGAGTCCAAACTATGTCCATCTTCAAGATGGAGATGTTGTTATTGCAGACACAGCCGAAGATGAGACCGTTGGGAAAACCACCGAGATATATAATGTTTTGGGAAGCAAGATTGAGGCTGGACTTCATACAATTCCATGCAGACCTATAATTCCATTTGCTCCGAAGTATCTCGGATATTACATGAACACACCATGCTATCATAAGCAGCTTATACCACTTATGCAGGGTATTAAGGTTTTATCCGTGAGTAAAGGGAACATTTCAAAAACCGAAATCTCAGCACCAAACTCCCTTGAAGAACAGGAAAAAATCAGTTCTCTCTTGTATCTGCTGGATCAAAGGGCTGCAATTCAAAGTAAGATAATAGAAGCCCTCAAGAAGTATAAAAGAGGACTGTTAATGCACTATTTTTCCGATGATAGAACACAGCAATGGACGCACTACTCCATATCACAAATAGGCAAAGTCATAACCGGAAGTACGCCCCCAACTAATGATAGAAGTAATTATGACGGTGAACTCTTATTCTGTTCACCGGGGGATGTTGGAGAAGAAAAGTATATCTCGTCCACCGAAAAGAGAGTATCACCGAAGGGATTTGCTTTAGGTAGACCACTACCACCCAATTCTGTTATCGTAACTTGTATCGGACTTATTGGAAAACTTGGTATTGCAACAACCGGTATGATTACAAATCAGCAAATCAACGCTCTTGTTGTTTCGGAAGGCTTCGATCATGAGTTCATTTATTATGCTTTTGAGAACTTCTTTCCAGAATACCGAAGCAAGGTCTCAATGCAAACCCTTCCTATTCTGAGTAAATCGGAGTTTGAGAAGCTAATAATTAAAGCCCCTGTTCTTGATGTCCAACTGAAAATAAGTAGCCATTTGGCATCAATGGACAGAAGAATTGAGCATACGCAGAAAGAACTCAATTTGCTTTTTGAGCAGCGCAGAGGCATTATTCAGCAGCTCTTTATATGAAGAGCTGCTGTAAGAGGCTGCTCTTCAGTTGAACCAAGAGAGAAGCCTCTTTTTCCTCGGAAGCAATTAGTGTATCAACTGTGCTTAGTAACTTTACAATCTTGTCCTGCTGTGGCTTTTCTGGGACAGGAATAATACACTCTGACAAAGCCGACTTGCTTATTTCACGAAATGTGTTTCCTGATGAGTATTTCTCACACCAAGGCTTAATAATGATTTGCATATAATACAGGTACTCGGAAGAAACTCGGCTCGTGAGGGGTATCAGCGACTGAAAGCCCTGATTGGTAGAACACTCTTTTTCTGCAATAGACATCTCGCCTAATGTCGCACGAGTTGTTAATAGCACTGTTCCGGCAGGGAGAAGTTTTGCAGATGAATTACTTAGACCCTCGTTGCTTAATTTGCGAACACTGCTATTTACATATTTCGTTTTTCCGATTTCCGAAGGTGTAAACCACTCTACGGAGTTTCCCCAATATTCGCCGTGTAAGGTGTCGGGTGTTCCGCCTCCTATAATTTTGCAAACCGATCCGAGTTTGCAGTTATAGCTTTCTTCAATCTGAGAAAGAAGCCTTCGATTTAGTCCTCTTTTATACTTCTTGAGAGTTTCGATTAGTTTCTGTTGTGTTGCAATTCGCCTGTCAATACTTTCAAGAAGGCTTAGTATTTTTTGTTGTTCATCTAAAGCCGGAAATGTAACGCTAATTTTTGATAATTCTTCTGCCCGAACATGAACAACAGACTTTCCCTGAGCGACACTTGAAATTTGTTTGTTTACTTTGTTTTTTACACAAAAACTAACAAATCTACCATCAATCTGCTCGGTTCTGTAAATAAGAAGATCCCCTGCGAGGATTACATCAGGTATCATAATACATGACGCAGTTGCTATATCTTCCGGCGTTTCGCCGGAGGTAGGCATTATTACATCTCCTATTTTACTATAAAACTGATGTTCAACGGTTTTATCTGTTTTTCTTTTTACAGAATTAGTGACTTCTGAATAAGTTGTATATAGTTCCCCGTACAAAATAAAGGGAGTCCCTTCATCAGAAATGTCAGCTTTGGATAATGGCGCACCTTTTATGAATGTACCCATTTCACCCAATTTCCGTGTCATCCACGGCTCATCAAAGCCCGGAAACCTGAGCTTCGGACGCTTTTCGAGACCGTTACTTGAGGATACATTTGCCATAATTATTTGCCCTCCACTTCAAACGGGAAATCAAGTCCCAGTTCGTCAAAAAACGGTTTCAGCTTTGCATCAATCTCCTTGATTTCACTTTGCAGTTTGCGGATCTCTGCAGCTACTTCGTTCAGGTCAATTTCTTCTTCCGGCTCAAAGGTATCAACATATCGGGGAATATTGAGGTTGAAACCGTTCTCTTCAATCTCCTGCATGGTTGCAACATGAGCATACTTGTCCACATCTTCACGGCGCTCATAGGTCTCGACAATCTTATCAATGTCGCACTCACGGAGAATATTCTGGTTCTTGCCAGCTTCAAAATCATTGGAAGCATCAATGAACAGAATGTTGTCGGAATTTCCGTTGCGCTCTCTCTTGAGAACAAGGACACACACCGGAATACCTGTGCCGAAGAAGAGGTTCGCAGGGAGACCGATCACGGCATCCAGCACATTCAATTTCTGAATGAGATGCTTGCGAATTACTTCCTCGGCAGCTCCACGGAACAAGACACCATGAGGCAGCAGCACAACAGCTCGTCCGTCCTCGTCCATGTGATGTACCATGTGCTGCACAAAAGCAAAGTCAGCCTTGCTCTTCGGGGCAAGCTTGCCGTATTCGTTGAACCGGGGATCTTCCATGAAACTCAGATCGCCAGACCATTTTGCAGAATACGGAGGATTGGCAACCTGAACACGGAACTTCATGTCACCGAAGTAGTCATGCTCCAAAGTGTCACCGTTGTAGATATTGAAATTGCGGTAAGGAATGCCACGAAGGATCATATTCATTCGGGCAAGGTTGTAGGTGGTGGAAGTAAGCTCCTGACCATAGTAGTTACGCACATTTGCATAGTTTTTGAGGCGCAGCAGAAGAGAGCCCGAGCCACAAGTGGGATCGGCTGCGTCCTTGACATCCGTTAGTCCAAGACAAGCCAGACGGCACAGCAACTCGGCAGGACCTGAAGGAGTGTAGAATTCGCCAGCCTTCTTACCGGCTGTTGCAGCGAATTGCCCGATCAGATACTCATAGGCATTGCCAAGAACATCAATCTTTGTGTCTTCTACTCCGAAGTTGATTTCGTCCAGAGAGGCAATGATTTTTGCCATGACAGCACTTCTGTCTTTGACGGTATGCCCCAGTTTAGTAGAGTCGAGCTGCATATCAGAAAACAGCCCGTCGAAGTCCTCTTGAGAATCATTGCCAAGTGTGGACTCCATAAGGGCATTGATTGCTTTTTGCAAAAACTCAATGTCAAAAGAACGGTTCTCAACCATCTTGACCATCTTGCGGAACAGGAATTGCGGCTCAATGATGAAGCCCAAGTCACGAAGAGCTTCTTCTACAACGGCTTCCTTGTATTCCTCATCAGCCCATGCGTCTTCATAGCTGATGCCATCGTCTTTCAGAAGATTCGCCATGTACTTCTCTGTACGGTCAGACAGATAATAGTAGAAAATCATGCCCAAGATGTAGTTCTTAAACTCATACGCCTCCATATTACCCCGGAGTGCGTTTGCCATCGCCCAAAGCTTATTGCAAAGCTCTTTTTGGTGCGCCTGAATACTGTTGTCCATTTTACATTCTCCTTATTGAAATTTTTCGGTGTGCTGCCGGATAAAGTCTACAATTCTGTTCACCAGAGAGCGTTTTTTCAGCAGCGGCATTGGTTTTTCGATACGGTCACGGATGTTACCGGCATCCATCGTGCCGGAAAACTCATATTCCGAGATGAAGTCGGTCAGCATAGTTGGATCAATTTCTTCTGTATGAGCAAAGGCGACAATTTCTTCACGCTTTGCCTCATTTTCAAAGTCATTGTAGGCAGCGTCGATCTCATCTGCACTTTCCAGCCCAACGACAACACGATCCAAGAAAGCTTGCAGAATCTCCACCTTGCGGAGTAACTGCGGATTATCGGTTCTTCCCAGTTCTTCCTTGATGTGCTTAATATCATAGTCCTTCTGTTTGGCATCATCGAAGTGAATGTTGCGGATAAGGTTCATGATATAGGCAACATTGATTCGGTCACTTTCCATCAGCTCAATACAGAAATCCACATCGTTCAGGACGGAAACAACTTCACGATCTTTCTTTTGCTTTGCGTAAAGCATCAGATACTTGCTCTTATAGTCCTGATATTCCTGCTCACTCATGATGAGAGAGTCATGGTCGAAGCTGAACTCAATGAAGGTTTGAAGTGATTGCAAATACTTGGTCAGCTCCCGGAATGTCTCAACGAAAAGTTTCTGGTCATCCTCGTTCTGCATGGTGTCAATATCCGCTGGAGTTTTCGCTATTTCTTTCAAACGGGTAACCATTTCATTGTACTTCTCGACGAAATAGGGATAGTCGGGAACAACAATACCAGAAGTATCATGGCTCTGAGAAAATAGGGTAAGAGCGTCATCTGTCCTCTTTTTCAGATTGCGGTAGCAGATGATAATACCAAAGGGTTTCGTTTCCTTTTCAACACGGTTGGTTCGTGAATAGGCTTGCAGTAGGTCATGGTATTTCAAATCCTTGTCCACATAAAGAACGGATAACTGCTTGCTGTCAAAGCCGGTCAGGAACATATTTACTACAAGAAGGATGTCCAGAGACTTGGTTTTCTTTCCCTTCACACGGTCTGAAATGTCCTTATGATAGGCTGAGAAGGTGTCCGTCGAGAAATTGGTGCTGTACATCTCGTTATAGTCTTTGATGATCCGTTCCAGAGCGTCCCGACTATGCTCATCTTTACCTTCTGCTTCTTCGTTCTGTCCATAGGAGAAGATACCGCTGATATTCAGGTCATGATTGATCTTCTTGAAGATGTCATAGTATTTAACCAGAGCTTCAATCGAAGAGACAGCAAAGATGGCGGTGTATTGACCGTTTCTTGTCTTCGCCTTATGGTTTTGGACAATGTGGTTTGCGATCATCGACATCCGTTCCTCGGACATATAGAGTTCGCCTACATCAATCCCATCTGCCATTGTGGGATCGTCCCAGTCGAAATCACCCTCCATCGTCTTGATATACTCAATATGGAAACCAAGAACATTGTTGTCGAAGATAGCATCCTTGATGAGATAATTATGTACGCATTCCCCAAACAGCATTTCTGTGGTCTGTGTGATTTTTCCCTCTGTTTTCCCGTTCACTTCGAAACGGGGTGTGCCGGTAAAGCCGAAGAATTGTGCCTTCTGGAAATGCCGCACGATGTCCTTGTGCATATCTCCGAACTGACTGCGGTGGCACTCATCGATGATGAAGACAACTTTCTCGTCCTTATAGGAATCCATAACTTTTGCGTATTGAGGACGCTTCACAGCGTTCGCCATCTTCTGCATCGTTGTGACGATGAGCTGTCGGTTTTTGTCCTGCATCTGTTTTACAAGGACATCAGTTCTATCGGTGGCATCAACAGAACCAGCTTCAAATTTGTTGAACTCTTCTGTGGTTTGGGAGTCCAAATCCTTCCGGTCAACAAGGAAGATAACCTTTTTGATATTGGGGTTGGCTGCGAGGATTTGTGCTGTCTTAAAGGAAGTCAGCGTCTTTCCTGCGCCGGTTGTATGCCAAACATAGGCGTTGCGGTTAGTGAGAGTGGCTTGCCGGACAAGAGCCTCTACTGCATACACCTGATAGGGACGCATCACCATGAGCAGCTTGTCCGTGTCATTCAGGATGGTGTATCTCGTCAGCATCTTGATAATATGGTCTCTGGCAAGGAAGGAGATAGAGAACTCTTTCAGATTGGTGATACGCACATTGTTGAAGTCCGTCCAGAAGAAGGCAAGACTGTGAAGCATATCTCTGTCGGAGTTGGCAAAGTATTTTGTATCAACGCCATTGGACACAACGAAAAGCTGAATGAAGTGGTACAGTCCATTGTAGGAATGCTTTTTATAGCGCATCACTTGGTTGACAGCTTCTCGAATATCTATGCCACGCCGCTTCAACTCCACTTGAATGAGAGGAAGTCCATTGACAAGGATCGTCACATCATAACGATTGACATACTTCCCAACAACGGTTGTCTGGTTGGTTACTTGAAAAATGTTCTTTGTGTGGTCGGCATCGAAGAAGGAGAGGTACACTTTCGTTCCGTCCTCACGCTCCAGCACGAACTTATCTCGAAGTATTTTTGCGCTCTGGAAAACAGATTTTCCAAGCATGATGTTGAATACACGCTCCCATTCTTTGTCTGTTAAAGGATGGTCGAGCTTTGCCGCATTGAAGGTTGCAAATTGTATTTTGAAATTTTCGAGTAGTGCATCGTAATCAGGAATAGACACAGGATTGTATCCCTGTTTATTTAGTTGCTCTATAAATTGCTGTTCAAGAGCTGCTTCGCTTTGGTATGACATATCTTCAACTCCTATACTTGAGGATTCTTTTACAAAACAGATTGCTTTTTAAGAAAGCCCATTTTTATTTTCAAACTTATTCGTCAACAAATTCCATGATGTCATCTATTGTGCAATTCAATGCCATGCAAATTTTTCCTAAAACATCCGTGGTTACATTGTCGCCGTGATTTAATTTATTGATAGTATAATGACTAATTCCAGCAGCTTTTTCTAAATCTCTTTTTTTCATATCTTGATCAATTAGCATTTTCCAGAGTTTTTTATAGCTTACTTTCATTCCTATGCCTCCATTCAAGGAAAATCATAACTACCCACAGTATAGCACTATTGTTATAAAAACTCAAATATTGTGTTTGCTATCGCTGTAATATAATTCGAAAAAATAGCTGTATTTCTAAAGAGAAAACACCCTTGACAAATCTCATCTCAGAAGCGTATCCTTGAAACCTACGCAAAACAGAATGGCTTTACGAACCTGCGCTGGTACACGGACAACGGTTATTCTGGGGCAAATTTCCAAAGACCTGGCTTTCAGTCTACGCTTGCAGACATTGAAGCGGGGCTTGTCGGCACAGTCATTGTCAAGGATGATTGTGTTATTTTAGAACTAAACGCAGAAAGCCCCTAAAAATGCGGGTTTTGTGGTGTTGGTTCTGTTTTTTGACCCAAAACAGAGGATAACAAGAGCGCAGGGCGGCGCAAGGAGGGTAGAACGCCCACAATCAAACAAAGCAAGACTTCATAGAGCGGGTATCGCCGTTGGAGAAATCCAGCGGTCGGTATCCGCTCTTTTTTTGCGTCCGCAGACTGGTACATAGGCGTGTATCCTGCCCCGCTGGGGGGCTGGGGTACACGCCTTTTTTCTTTTTCCCATAAACCCACATTGAGAAAGCGAGGTGAACACAAATGCCAAGAGCAAAGAAAAAAGAGGCGGAGGCACCGGCTGAGGCCGTGACGGAGACCGTCCAGCGGATGCCCCTCTCCCAACTGCACCCCTTTGAAGGGCATCCCTTCAAGGTGCTGGATGACGATGCTATGACGGAGACCGTAGAGAGCATCCGGCAGATGGGCGTTGCCAATCCCCTCATCGTGCGCCCGGACCAGGACGGCGGGTATGAGATCATCTCCGGCCACCGCCGCCACCACGCCGCAGAACTGGCAGGGCTGGACACCATCCCCGTCATTGTCCGGGAACTGGACGATGACGCCGCCGTCATCATGATGGTGGACTCCAACCTCCAGCGGGAGAACATCCTGCCCAGCGAGAGGGCAAAAGCCTACAAGATGAAGCTGGAGGCTTTGAAGCATCAGGGGAGCCGGACCGACCTAACTTGTGAGCAAGACGCGCACAAGTTGGACGGGAAAAAATCCAGGGACATCATCGCGGAACAAGCCGGTACGAGCAAGGACTCTGTGCGCCGCTTTATCCGCCTGACAGAACTGATCCCCGAAATCCTGGATATGGTGGACGAGAAGAAAATCTCCATGACGCCCGCCGTGGAGCTGTCCTACCTGAAGCCGGAGGAACAGCGGAACTTCCTGGAGGCGATGGACTACGCCCAGGCCGCACCCTCTGTGTCGCAGGCCCAGCGCATGAAGAAAAAGAGCCAGGAGAGCGGCTGCACCCTGGACGATATGTGCAGCATCATGGACGAGGTGAAGAAGGACGACCTGGGGCAGATCGCTTTCAGGACCAGCGACCTCCAGAAGTTCTTCCCCAAGTCCTACACGCCCAGGCAGATGAGCGATACCATCCTCCGCCTGCTGGAGCAGTGGCAGAGGCGGCGGCAGCGGGACCAGCAGCGGTGACACGCCCCCTTTTGCGGGGCGCATTTTTTATGAAAAAAAGGAGTTTTACGCTTATGAACAGTATCCACTTTCACTTCAACGGTGATGTGAACATCAACCTGTCCATGCCCGACAGGGCGGACAGGCCCGGCTACAAAAAGCTGGTGGACTCCCTGGAGGACTATCTGCACGACGCGGCGGAGGAGGCCGCCGTCACGGAGGCCGAGGCGGACTCCATCGTGATGGTGATGCGCCCGGACAAGACCCCGGAGGTCATGCAGGAGACCCAGTGCTGGGACGAGATCGAGAGCAAAGGCAAGTACGACTGCCTGGAGGTCGTGTCGGACGATGCCCTGGATGTGGCGGGGCTGGCTATCGTCTTTGACGGGCGTCGCGTCCTGAACCTGGGCAGGGAGCGGTATCTGCTCGGCCCCGTGATCGTCTACAAGTACGATGAGGACGGGGACGGCGTTTCCCTCTCTGCGGAGGATGTGATCGCCGCCGTGGTCTACTTTGCCGACCATACCGTGACCCTCTACGCCGATGGGAAGGACTTCCCGGCGTTCCACATCTGAGACCCCGGCGCATACCTCCAGTGCCAGTGCCGTTTCCGCAGAAAGGGGGAATGAGATTTGCAGGAGGAAGTAGAGAACAGGACCGTAAACCTGATGATAAGCACCAGCAAGCTGACCGGGCGGACACTGGTGGCGGCGTTCCGAAAATACTGCCAGCACCGGGCGCGGGTGAAGGCCGGCAGGGCGGCGGAGGGCGACCACGGAAAGATGACCGTGGAGAAGCTGATCCGCAAGGACCAGGGGGCGCAGCAGATCGACATCGCAAAGAGCGGCATCAAGGACTTTGAGCGGGTGCTGAACAAGTACGGCGTGGACTATGCCATCCGAAAGGATGTGTCCCAGGAGCCGCCCCGCTTTATGGTGTTCTTCAAGGCAAAGGACGCCGATGTGCTGACCGCCGCCTTCAAGGAGTATTCCGTGAAGCTGTCCCAGAAAGAGAAGCGGCCCAGCGTCCTGAAAGCCCTGGCGCACCTGAAGGAGCTTGCCAAGTCCATCCCCTCCAAGGTGCGGGAGAAGAACCAGGAGCGTGAGCGATGAACCAGAAAACAAAGAAACTCATCATCCTGAACATCCCCTATGCCATCATCGGGCTGTTCTGCTCCAATATCGGGGAAGCGTGGCGTATCGCGGAGGGTACGGACATCTCCACAAAGCTCCTCGGCTTTTTCACCTCGATGGGTACGGCGTGGGGGAACCCCATGCCCAGCTTCCACCCCTTCGACCTGTGCATCGGGCTTGCCATCGGCGCGGCGTTCCGGCTGGTGGTGTATGTGCGGAGCAAGAACGCCAAGAAATACCGCCACGGGGAGGAATACGGGAGCGCCAGATGGGGCGGCCCGAAGGACATCGAGCCGTTCGCGGACCCCGTGTTTGAGAACAATGTCATCCTGACACGGACGGAGAGCCTCACCATGAACAGCCGTCCCAAGGACCCCAAGACCGCCCGGAACAAGAACGTGCTGATCGTTGGCGGCTCCGGTAGCGGCAAGACCAGGTTCTGGCTCAAGCCCAACCTTTTACAGTGCCATAGTTCGTATGTCATCACTGATCCAAAAGGGGGGATCGTCGAGGAATGCGGGGCCGTCCTGGTGCGGAACAAGTACCGCATCAAGATTTTTAACACGATCAATTTCAAGAAGTCGATGCACTACAACCCCTTCGCCTATATCCACTCGGAGAAGGACATCCTGAAGCTGGTGACAACGCTGATGGTGAACACGCAGGGCGAGGGCAAGGGCGGGGACCAGTTCTGGGAGAAAGCCGAGAAGCTCCTTTACACGGCGCTCATCGCCTATATCCACTATATCGCGCCCGTGGAGGAGCAGAACTTCGGGACGCTCATCACCTTCCTGAACGCTATGGAAGTCCGGGAGGACGATGAGACGTTCCAGAACCCTATCGACCAGATGTTTGAGGCGCTGGAAAAGAAAGAGCCGGACCACTTCGCTGTCCGCCAATACCGGCTCTATAAGCTGGCGGCCGGCAAGACAGCAAAATCCATCCTCATCTCCTGCGGCGCTCGGCTGGCTCCCTTTGACATCGCCGAACTGCGGGAGATCACCCGGTATGACGAGCTGGAGCTGGACACCCTGGGGGACCGGAAGACCGCCCTGTTCCTCATCATGAGCGACACGGACAGCACCTTCAATTTCCTCATCAGCATGATCTACACCCAGCTTTTCAACCTGCTGTGCGAGAAGGCGGACGACCAGTACCACGGGCGGCTCCCGGTCCATGTGCGCTGCCTCATTGACGAGTGCGCCAACATCGGGCAGATACCGAACCTGGAGAAGCTGGTGGCGACCATCCGAAGCCGGGAAATATCGGCCTGCCTGGTCTTGCAGGCGCAGAGCCAGCTAAAGGCGATCTACAAGGACAACGCCGACACCATCATCGGCAACATGGACACCCGCATCTTCCTCGGCGGCAGTGAGCCGACCACCTTGAAGGAGCTTTCCGCCGCCCTGGGCAAGGAGACCATAGATATGTTCAACACCGGGGTGAGCAAGGGCAGCCAGGAGTCCCACAGCGTGAACTACCAGCGGACGGGCCATGAGCTTGCCAGCGTGGACGAGCTGGCGGTGCTGGACGGCGGCAAGTGCATCCTCCAGATCCGGGGCGTGAGGCCGTTTTTGTCGGACAAGTACGACTTGACGAAGCACCCCAATTTCCAGTACACGGCGGACTGTGACGAGAAGAACCGCTTCGACATCGAGAAGTTCCTGGACCACCGGCTGAAGCTGCGGGCGAAGGACGAATTTGAAGTGATCGACGCGGACGGATGAGCGTCACGCCGTAAAGCCCCCTCTGCGGGGCTTTTTCCATGTCCGGGCGTTCCCTCCCTGCACGGAACAGCGCCCGCCTGTAATGAAGCTGCCCCCACTCACCTTACGGCAGGCATCCAACAGGCGGGCTGACTGTGCGGGACGGCGGGCGCCCTTTTGCACCATCAAAACCATTCCACGAACCGGGCGGGGCAAAGGCTCCGCCCACTGTCTTGAAGGAGGACAAAGTTATGGCATTTTTCAACAGTGCGATCGGTGTTTTGCAGACCCTCGTTGTGGCGCTGGGCGCCGGCCTCGGCGTGTGGGGCGCGATCAACCTTCTGGAGGGCTACGGCAACGACAACCCCGGAGCCAAGAGCCAGGGCATGAAGCAGTTGATGGCGGGCGGAGGCGTCGCCCTCATCGGCATCACCCTCGTTCCCCTGCTCTCCGGCCTGTTCACCGCCTGACGCTGGCATCCCGCCCATAAGGGCGGCGGTTCTCCCCCTGGCCTGCCGGAAATGGAGCTGCCCCCACCCTTACAATGGCAGGCATCCATTCAGCGGGCCAGACTGGGAAAGCCGCATAAAACCGGGGGAATCCCGTGTTTTCGTAACCAAGCAGACCTGTTTCCGGGCGGGGGCATCTCCCGCCCACCGACTTTAAGGAGGACAAAAATATGGCATTTTTCAACAGTGCGATCAATGTGCTGCAGACCCTCGTTGTGGCGCTGGGCGCCGGCCTCGGCGTGTGGGGCGCGATCAACCTTCTGGAGGGCTACGGCAACGACAACCCCGGAGCCAAGAGCCAGGGCATGAAACAGTTGATGGCGGGCGGAGGCGTCGCCCTCATCGGTATCACCTTGGTCCCCCTGCTCTCCGGGCTGTTCACCGCCTGACACGGAGGCAGGACAAGGCCCGCTGTAACCAGGGCGGGGCGGCGCCCTGCCGCCCTGCCCCACCAGATGAAAGGACAAGGTATTTGATTTGGGCAGTATTCTTGACGCAATCGCGGAATGGCTCAAAGAGCTTCTGATCAGCGGGATCATGGGCAACCTCACAGGTGTTTTCGATTCGGTCAACTCCCGCGTGGGGGAGATCGCCATGGATGTGGGCATGACCCCGGCGAGCTTCTCCCCTGGCATCTTCTCCATGATACGCAGCGTATCGGAGACCGTCATCATCCCCATAGCGGGGCTGATCCTCACCTTCATTGCCTGTTACGAGCTGATCCAGCTCATCATTGAGCATAACAACCTCTCGAACTTCGAGACATGGATCATCTTCAAGTGGATATTCAAGACCTTCGTGGCTGTCACGCTCATCTCCAACTGCTTCAACATCGTGATGGCGGTCTTTGATGTCTGCCAGAGCGTGATCTCCCAGAGCGGGGGCATCATCGGCGCGTCCACATCGGTCAGCGATGAGGCCATCGCCGCGATGGAGGCCACGCTCTCGACCTACGGCGTGGGTACGCTTTTGGGCATCTACCTGATGAGCTTTGTGATACAGCTCACCCTCTGGATACTCTCCATCGTGATCTTCGTCATCGTCTACGGCCGTATGATAGAGGTGTATTTGATGACAAGCCTCGCGCCCATCCCGCTCTCTACCTTCGGGAACCGGGAACAGAGCCAGACCGGGCAGAACTACCTCCGCTCCCTGTTCGCCCTGGGCTTCCAGGGCTTCCTCATCATCATCTGTGTCGGCATCTACGCTGTGCTGATACAGTCCATCTCGTTCACTTCGGATATAGTCGGCTCCCTCTGGGGCGTGGTGGGGTACACGGTCCTGCTGGTGTTCACCCTGTTCAAGACCGGGGGCCTTGCCCGAAGCGTACTGAACGCCCATTGACCGGGAAAGGAGGTCATCATGGCAGCGTATATTTCCATCCCCCGCGACCTGACGCGGGTAAAGACCAAGGTGTTCTTTGGGCTGACGAAGCGGCAGCTCGTCTGCTTCGGCGCGGCGGCGCTCATCGGCGTCCCTGCGTTCTTCCTGATGAAACGCTCCGGCAACACCAGCCTCGCCGTCATGGGGATGATCGTCCTCATGCTCCCGCTGTTCTTCCTCGCCATGTACGAGAAGGACGGCCAGCCGCTGGAGGCGGTGGCGCGGCATTTCATCCAGGCGAAGTTCATCCGCCCGAAGGTCCGTCCCTATGCGACCAACAACTATTACTCTGCCCTCATGCGGCAGGACCAAGTGGAAAAGGAGGTACAGGCCATTGTTCAAAACGCAGAAAGGCGGGCGCGGGAAAGCGGAGCCGATCGCTCTCCCCGCAAGCCTGACAAAAGCGGAGAAAAAACAGATTAGGGCCATCATCGAGAAGGCCCGCAGGGATGACGGCACTCCCCGCACCGCCCAGCAGTCCATCCCGTTCCAGAGGATGTTCCCGGACGGCATCTGCCGTGTGACGGACAACTACTACACCAAGACCGTCCAGTTCAACGACATCAACTACCAGCTGGCCCAGCAGGAGGACAAGACGGCCATCTTCGAGGAGTGGTGCAGCTTCCTCAACTTCTTCGACAGTTCCATCCACTTTGAGCTGTCCTTCATGAACATGGCGACCGACGCGGAGAGCTTCGAGAAGTCCGTCCGCATCCCGCCTGCGGGGGACGCCTTTGACAGCGTCCGGGCGGAGTACAGCCAGATGCTGAAAAGCCAGCTTGCCAGGGGCAACAACGGCCTGACAAAGGCGAAGTACCTGACCTTCGGCATCGAGGCGGCCTCCATGCGGCAGGCGAAGCCCCGGCTGGACCATGTGGAGACGGACCTGCTCAACAACTTCAAGCGCATCGGCGTGACCGCCGCTGTGCTGAACGGGAAGGAGCGCCTGCGCCTGATGCACTCCATGTTCCACATGGGGGACCGTGACCCCTTCGCCTTCGAGTGGAAGTGGCTGGTGGAGTCCGGGCTTTCCGTGAAGGACTTCATCGCACCCGCCGCCTTTGCCTTCAACGGCCGGCGCACCTTCCAGGCGGGGGATATGTACGGGGCCATGTCGTTTTTGTCCATCACGGCCTCGGACATCAGCGACCGTATGCTGGCGGACATCCTGGACATCGACTCCAGCCAGATCGTCACCATGCACATCCAGTCCATCGACCAGAACAAGGCCATCAAGACGGTGAAGCACACCATCACGGAGCTGGACCGCAGCAAGATCGAGGAACAGAAGAAGGCCGTCCGCGCCGGGTACGACATCGACATCATCCCCTCCGACCTCGCCACCTACGGCAGGGACGCCAAGGCGCTGCTGAAGGAATTGCAGAGCCAGAACGAGCGGATGTTCATGGTGACGTTCCTGGTGATGAACACCGGGCGCACCGAGCAGGAGCTGGAGACCAATGTGTTCCAGTCCCAGAGCATCGCCCAGAAGCACAACTGCGTCCTGCGGCGGCTGGACTTCCAGCAGGAGCAGGGGCTGATGTCCTCCCTGCCGCTGGCGCAGAACCTCATCGAGATACAGCGGGGCCTTACCACCAGCTCCACCGCCATCTTCATCCCGTTCACCACGCAGGAGCTGTTTCAGGACCGGAAGGAGTCCCTCTACTACGGCCTGAACGCCCTTTCCAACAACCTCATTATGGTGGACAGGAAGGCTCTTAAAAACCCCAACGGGCTGATCCTTGGCACTCCCGGCTCCGGCAAGTCCTTCGCCGCCAAGCGGGAGATCGCCAACGCCTTCCTTGTGTCGGACGATGATGTCATCATCTGCGACCCGGAGGCGGAGTACGCGCCGCTGGTGGAGCGGTTCGGCGGGCAGATCATCAGGATCAGCCCGTCCAGCAGCCAGTATGTCAACCCGATGGACATCAACCTGAACTACTCCGAGGAGGACAACCCCGTGGCCCTGAAAGCCGACTTCATCCTCTCCCTGTGCGAGCTGGTGGTAGGCGGCAAGGAGGGCCTCCAGCCGGTGGAGAAAACGGTCATCGACCGCTGCGTCCACCAGATATACCAGAAGTATTTCGAGGACCCCAGGCCGGAGAATATGCCCCTCTTGCAGGACCTCTACGAGGCGCTCTTAAAGCAGGAGGAGAAGGAGGCCCGCCATGTGGCGACCGCCCTTGAAATTTATGTCACCGGCTCCCTGAACATCTTCAACCACCGCACTAATGTGGACATCACCAACCGCATCGTCTGCTTTGACATCAAGGACCTGGGCAAGCAGATGAAGAAGATCGGGATGCTGGTGGTGCAGGATCAGGTGTGGGGGCGCGTGACCCAGAACCGCAGCGCGGGCAAGGCCACCCGGTATTTCATGGACGAGTTCCATCTGCTCCTGAAGGAGGAGCAGACGGCGGCCTACTCCGTGGAGATTTGGAAACGGTTCCGCAAATGGGGAGGCATCCCCACCGGCATCACCCAGAATGTGAAGGACCTGCTCTCCAGCCGGGAAGTGGAGAACATCTTTGGTGCGACACGTTGACGCACAAACATCACGCTATGAGGGTAATACTTCATAGACTTATGGCCATGTGATGCTAAAAGCGTCGGGCTTATCTCGGCAGGGATGAGCAACAACTGATAACCCGATAGGT
>NZ_VUMD01000020.1 GCF_009696375.1 Clostridium porci | reverse complement strand
CAAACAGGAAACCGTTAAAAGGATACAAAAGAACCGATTCAACATAAAAAAATACACCCTCCAACAAACTGTTAAAGAATGTATTCGCGCATACGTAATTAGCTATTAACTATTCGTTAAACTAGACTTTCGCGAATAATTAATAGCCATCCAATATTTTCCACCTGCACCGGCTCAACATATATTTAACTATCCGGTTCGCCATTTTTACCTTGCATTTATAACCTCTTACTCACATAATCCAAAGCTTGAACCCAAACGCCTTTGTTCTGCTTCCAAACAGTGCTGAATTCAGAAAATGGTACAGGGCAAGGGAACCTTCCTACCTCCAAAGTTACGCCAGGCACTGCATCAGCTTTTGATTGCATCCAGTCTTTAAAGCCTCCCTTTCCGTCACTGGAATCCATGCGATAACCTGTCATTACTGATATGTTCTCTGCTAAGGTATTGGATGCCATTTTGGCACCATTGTTGCTGGTCGTCCAGTAAATTACCTCTCCCTGGGAATGATAGCTGATAGTAATTGCCCATGGATACTGATCAGCGATACTGGCAAGAGCCTGACTCTCCGGCTCCGATAAAGGACTCGTTCCTTTATAGGCGGCATAAGATGGAGAAGTTAAGGTAGTAGAAAGCTCATTCCAGCCATAAGGAAAATTGTAATTCAAATCTACTCCTCCTGCATTAGCCTTCCATTTAGATAGGTATACTTCAAACGTATCGGTTGTTTTTCCCAGATTCACATCCGATGCATAGCAAGTTCTTATAATCCTCTTCAGCTCATCTGAACGAATTCCGTCTATACCAAATTGGCTCAAGGTTACTCCATCGGGATTTGTCATAGGAATAAAATGAATTGCTGTTTTTTTCAGCATATCAGAAACTGGCTTAAAATTATAACGTCCTGTATCATAATTAATCAGAGCATACTCCAACTGGCTCATCATTACCAGTGGAGTCATATATTCTCTGGCATGAATAGCTCCCTGCATCAAAATATGAGCTTCTGCCTGTGGATTTCCAAGTATTATATCATAGATCTTTCGTCCGTCCCGTGAGGTGCCAATGATATTAACTGTAATTTTGTCACCGTAAGACTGCTCTAATGCCTGGATATCTCGTTCCATCTGATCATAAGAATATTTATCTACTGGCTTGACAATGGGATTGGTTACTTCCAAATTCAAAAAATTGTTAACCCCTACAGCAGCATTTATCCCAGGCCCTATGGCATTGGCCTCTTTATATGAAAATTCTGCCCCGTAACCAGTTAATTCCATATTTCCAATTCCCACAAAAACCAATGCTCCGCTTAAAACTGCACATGCTATACGTTTCATATGATATACTCTCTCTCCTCTTTCCTTTCTGATCTGGTTTCATATGCTCATAATGTATGAAAAGGTTCAGGGGAAAATAAATGCTTTAGCTAATAGATCTTCTAAAGTATGGTTCTTAGTAGTCCCTTTAAAAAGCCTGCCGCCTGTGTCTCGTCCTCTCCTTCAATAACAAGTTCCAGGCATTCTCCCTGGAGCGCTCCAAGCCCTATAAGAGCAAGAACATTTTTGCAGTCTGCCTTCCCCTTCCTTCCTTTTAATGTGATACTGCTCTTATATTCACTGGCTGCCCGGCATAAGCTCATAGCATTCGTTGCATGAAGACCCTGTCGGTCTGAAATAACGTATTCGTAACTTATCATAATCAATCATCCTTTATTGTTCTCCCCTCTATTACGCCATGGCATACTAACTGGGGATGCATACCGTTCGGCCTGATGCTGACCCGCTTTCGCGTGTCACTGAACCAGGAGTCATATACTGACTGAAGATATTATAACCCGTCTCGACTAGAGTATTTAAGTGAACCTTCGCCGTATGTTGGCTTTTACAAGCGCAAATAGCCGAAAGGCTTATTACATATTATATCCTCTGGCCCTCTGGCGTTGGTTTTCTCCGTAGAGGCGTATGGTTCAGTCTGGCGCTCTGACTGAACTTCGTGTATCACTTAAAGTTTGTTTAATGTAGCTAATTTCCTATGATATAATAAAAATGGAAGAAATAATACTTCATACATACCTCTATCCGTCATACTCCCGGTCCGATTTCTCCGGGGCCTCCAAAACTAGTGCCTGCGCTTCCCGAAGTTTCACTTGCATCTGTTCCTTCCTGCTCCTTGGCAGGCCTGATAACTGCTTCCGTTTCTTCTGCTCCAGGCCCTTTTTCTTCATCTTCCGACGTTGTAGGCTCCTGCGCTTTTACTGGATTATCAGATACACCAGGACCTATCTCCTCTGACTCTGGGGTCTCCTCTGTTGCTTTCTCCCTCTCCTCTGCAGTCTCTTCTGAGCTTTTCTCTGTGCTTTCCTCTAGAGGATCTGACTCATCAGGCAGTGTCTCAAAACGCTCTGTCTCGGAAGGTGCTGGGGATACCGGAGCCTTATCTCCGCCCTTATTTCCCGAGGCTTCGCCTCCGGAAGAACCTTTGCCAGGCGCAGCTTTACCCGCATCATATAACCCCGTTTCTTCGGAAATCCGGGCGCTGATTTTCCTTACAGCAGATGAGGGACTATAACTTATATCCTCTCCGTATAGGAACTGGTGAAGAAGAACAACATTACTTTCCAAAGTCGTAGCAATAACACAATCCATACGGCCTACTCGCATAGTCTGCCTGGAAAATGGAAATCCTGTAGTTTCCCCAATGTAGTATTTATCAATGTCCTTAACAAGAGGAAGCACATCGTCCAGACCAACGCTGGTGGAAATTTGCTGAATCAGATAACCTGCTAGGCTTGTCAATGTAGACATATCTGCCTGCTTTGCTTTATCCAGCGCCAGCGTAACTACCTTTCTCTGTCGTTCTGTTCTCTGAAAATCAGAGTCCATAAGGCGCAGACGGCAATAGGCTACCGCCTGGACGCCGTCCAGATGATTCATACCTGGCTGTGTCAGGTGAACAGAGGCAATGCCTGTGGATTCCACTGTCTCGGTGATAAAACTATTTATGTATTTGAATTCATCCTGCGTAAGCTCCATATCTACGCCGCCCAGAATATTGATAGCTTCCGCAACAGTCTTCCAGTTGAAAGCTGCATAATCATCAATCTTTATATCCAGATTTTCCTCCAAGGCATCTACTGCCTGCTTATGTCCGCCCTTGAAGTAGGCCTCGTTGATCTTGTGGTAGGTTCCATCGGAATTAATCTTAAGGTATGTATCCCTGTACACGCTTACCAGCTTTATTTCACCAGTGGAGCGATCAATATTGCAGATCATCTGGACATCTGCCAGAGCCTTATCAGTGCTTCCATCTCTGCTGTCTACACCAAATACGGCGACCGTCCAATAGCCTGTAGGCCGGTGAAGGAACAACCAGGCCCCATAGCCGATGAACAGTGTCAGTAGAAGAAGAACTATAGATTTCCAGCCGTGCCGTTTCTTCCTCTTAACTACTCGCCCCTTTTGAGCTTGGGAAGCACCCTTCCTTCCAGCAGCATTACTCCGTCTGTTCCGCCCATTTAAGCTCTGTCCGGCTTTTGTGCCTTTCCGATCCGATACCGTTTTAGAAGAAAAAAGGGCTGTATTTTTTCGGGTTCTGGAAGCCGTTTTGTATCGGTCAGCATTTCTTGCTGCTCCCAAAGATGAATAACGCCGAGACCGTCCTGATGACTGTCCTTCCCATTCCTTGGGTTCATCTCCTATAAGAATATCCTGGAGGCGATCCTCCCCATCATAGGAATATTCCTCTTCATAATAAGCATCATCATAATTGTATTCCTGTGCCTTCCGCCCTCTGGCAGGCGCTGTTCTTCCGGAACGAGCAGAAGCCCTTCTTCTGGCTCTCATCCGTTCCAGCTCATCATCCTGTGCCCTATCGTTCATGATTATATCCATTCCTTTCGCTTCGCTCATGTACAAAACGTAATGAAACTGTTTCCCTGAGCTTATTTCTTTGTTATAATTCTTCTTTGCAGGGAACTTGGTATACTACAAATCACGGGGAGGTGAGTGGCCTGTCCGGCTTGCCGGATGACCGAATGATTATATGTGTAGTCCGCCTTTTCAAGCACAAATAAGTGTGACACCTAGCACGTTTTCGATCTTACTCCTCTTTTGCTTTTTTAGTTATCTTTTTCGTAAAGGCAAGCAAGACTATATCATTTATATGTGCCTATGTTCCTAAGGAAGTATATCATAAACGGTAGAAAAAAACACTAAAAAACTCTTACGTAATCATTAAAATATCATTCTTTCATTAGGCCAGATCCTTTCCGGCTGATACATACAATAAAGTGATCTCTAAGCAGGTTTAAGCTCATAGCAAAAGCCCGGTTCAGCACGAAACCAAACTGGGCTTTGAAAAGGATGGTATTTTAAGTGCCTGCTATGCTAGTTCTGTTTTAACCACCGCTGCTTAACATCTGCAAAATTCATAATAACATCCACTGCACCTTCATGACCAACCTTGCTGCTGTTGATGCAGAGGTCATAGCTGCGCGGGTCACTCCACTTTTTATTGGAGTAATAATTATAGTAGCTGGAACGCTGCTTATCTGTTTTAATCATAATATCCTTGGCCTTAGATTCATCCACCTTATATAGCTCCTTCAGACGGTTCAGTTTGTCTCTGTCATCAGCTGTGATAAAAACATTGACTACATTGGGATAATCCTCCAAAGCATAGTCTGCGCAACGGCCTACCATAACACAGGAGTGCTCGTCTGCCAGCCTTTTAATGGTGTCAAACTGGGCCAAAAATATCTTATGGTTAATAGGCATGTCAGAATATCCTGACGTCGTATAACCCATGGAATAGGAATCCATAACTAGAGAATAGAGAAAGCTGCTGGTCGGACGTTCATCCAGCTTTTCAAAAAGCTCCTGGCAAAGTCCGCTATGCTTTGCAGCCATGGACAACAGCTCTTTATCATAGCACTTAACGCCCATTTTCTTTGCCAACATTTCTCCGATTAGCTTCCCTCCGCTGCCGCACTGTCTGCCTATGGTAATTATAAGATTATTTGTCATGAAACATTCCCCTTTCTGCCGCATATATCATAGCTAAGTGAGTTATATTTACTATCTGTATAGATATTATAACTCAAAAAAACAGAAAAGTATATAGAAATCTGACAATATCTATTTTAATATCCTGTTTCAAGAAACTAAAAGGTCTGTTTTCTGAAGCTTCTTACAGTCTGCGTTCTGACAGGACTTTCCTCTCTTCTATGGTTACGACTGGTTTACAGTATCTTAAGAAGCCCTTCAAAATAATCAGGAAGAGGTGCGCAAAACTCCATCTTTTCCCCTGTTTCAGGATGTATAATTCCAAGAATCCCGGCGTGGAGGGTCTGGCCCTGAAGCCCTGGTATGGGGCATCTGGAAGGGCCATATATTTGATCGCCTAAAAGAGGATGATGAATACTGGCCATATGGACACGTATCTGGTGGGTGCGTCCTGTTTCAAGCCTGCATTCCACATAGGTATAGTGGCTAAAGCGCTTCAGAACCTTATAGTGAGTTACTGCCTCCCGCCCCTTATCATAGTTAATGCTCATCCTCTTTCGTTGAGTAGGATGGCGGCCAATGGGTGCGTTGATTGTACCCCCGTCCTCTTTAATGACGCCGTGTACAATAGCCTGATAACGTCTGGTAATGGAATGTTCCTTCAACTGAGCGGCAATGGAATTATGGGCTCTATCATTCTTGCACGCAATCAGAACTCCAGTGGTATCCATATCAATCCGATGGACGATTCCAGGGCGCATTACTCCATTGATTCCGGAAAGCTGATCCCTGCAGTGATACATCAGTCCGTTTACCAGTGTATGGCTGTAGTGGCCGGCAGCTGGATGAACCACCATTCCCTTAGGCTTGTTGATGAGTATGATATCCTTATCTTCATAAAGAATATCCAAATCCATAGGCTCCGCTTCTATCTCCGGTTCCACAGCTTGAGGCGCCTCCAGCTCAATGCAATCATCCTCGCACACCACATAGCTGGCTTTCACACTCCTTCCGTTAACAAGCACCTTCCCTGACTTAAGCAGTCTCTGGATATAGGAACGGCTTAAATCAGGACAGAGAGTGGCAAGATACTTATCAATTCTCACGTCACAGTCCATGTCCGTAGGATGAAATTCCTGCTTCAACTATTTCTCACTCCTCCTTTTTCTTAAGAGAAAAGCACATCATGTCCTCATCTTTATAATGGAACATAATAAGCAGCATCAAGCCGGCCGCCGCCGAAGTCACATAGCAATCCGCTACATTAAAGATTGGAAAATGAATAAGCCTAAAATACAGAAAATCCACTACATATCCCTGACTGACCCTATCGATCATATTGCCTGTGGCTCCTGCGCAGATCAGCATCAAACATACGGCCAAGGGCATATACCGTCTCTCAGCCGGCATTTTCCATATAAGATACGCTACAGCGCCCAAGACCAGGACAGCAATCAGGAAAAAGAACAGCTGCTTCTCCTGCATCATTCCAAAGGCAGCTCCTCGGTTTTCCGAATAGCAAAATTCAAAGACTCCCTTCCATACCACAGCGGGCTCCTTATTCTTTAAATGAGCGACAGCAAGTCCCTTCGTCCACTGATCCAGTCCTACTAGAATTACCACACCTATTATAAAGCTGTAAATCATAGAGCGTTTCTGCTTTGTCATTCTGTGTGTCCTCCTATGCATATCAATCCGGCCTTCATTTCTTCCTCATTTACGGTCTTGTCCACGTAAGCATCCCCCGGAGTCCGCAGCAGGATAAATTTAATCGAACCGGCATCCATCTTTTTATCCCGCTTTACTGCCTGGGATATCTTCGCCCAGTCTGCTCCTGTAACCTGAACCGGCAGACGAAAGGCCTTAAACGTATCCCGGATATCGATCCACTCTTCCTCTGAGATCATTCCTCTGCTTTTGGAAATATAGGCTGCAGCTATACTTCCAAGACCAACACAGTGTCCATGAAGCATAGACAGCTCCAATGATTTCTCAATGGCATGACCAAGGGTATGACCGAAGTTTAAAAGCGCTCTTTCTCCTTGCTCTTTCGGGTCCTGTTCCACTACCTGCTTTTTTATCATATTGCTCACGTAAACTACCCTTTGGCAAAACTCCAAATCCCGGTTTAAAATTGCCTTCCGGTTATCCTTAAGCCACTGATAATATTCCTTGTCCTTAATAAGGCCATGTTTGATCACCTCTCCCATACCAGAAGAAAACTGCTCTTCGGAAAGAGTTCTGAGAACGCCAAGATTCGTATATACCAGCCTGGGCATATGAAAGGCTCCTATCATATTTTTATAGGCGTCAAAGTCCACCCCTGTCTTACCGCCAATACTGGAATCCACCTGAGCCAGCAAGGTGGTAGGTATCTGGATAAAATCAATACCTCTTAAGTAAGTGGCAGCCCCAAATCCACAGAGATCTCCTACCACGCCGCCTCCAAGGGCGGCCAACATATCTTTTCTGTCAAAATTTTCTGCTATTAAATGCTCATACAGCTTTCTTACCGTTTCCAGATTTTTGTTCTCTTCACCGGCAGGGAACACAAACACAGATACGCTCTTGCAGCAGGAGGATAATATTTCCTTTACCTCATCCAGATAAAGACCAGCAACATTGGAATCTGTGACAATACAAATTTTCCTGTCCTCTATAGCAAGCTTTTTTAATTCAGCTTTCAAGCCCCTAAAGGAATGTTCCAGCACAATATCATAAATTCGCAGACCGTCTCTGCGTACGCTAATTCTGTCAGCCATCTAACCAATAACCTCCTTAACGACAAACTGGCAGACGCCTTAAGGGTCTGCCGCGTTACGTCCATATAGTATTTCATTCTCCCTATGTGTTATAAACGAATATTAAGGCCGGATACATCCATGCCCATGGCGCCTCCGGCAGCCAGGATATCCTGAAAATCACCAGACAATTCTACAGAATCAGGCGTCGCAATAAAAATATAGTTCGATATCTTTTGTAAATTCCCATTCATAGAATAGGTGGCCCCAGATGTGAAATCAATGATTCTTTGAGCTACCTCTGTATGAATCCCTTCCATATTTAAAACTACAGCTTTACCGGCCAGCAGGTAATCACTGATATCCCTGGAGTCCTCCATGGAAGTAGGCTTTATCATAGTAACCTCCATGCTGCGTCTCATTGGCACCACCTTCGGACTGGATTTCCCTAAAAATCGAGGCTTGTCCTGCTCTTCTTCGTCATCATATTCTGAGTTTCTCTTCGAGAACAGTCCCTTGCGGGGAGCTTCCTCGTCAAAGTCATCGTCCAGGTAGTAGTCGTCCTCATCATCTTCAGGACTTAATCTCATGGTATCCATTAACTTACCTAACAGACTCATCTTACACTCTCCAATCTCTCTTTGTGCACCCTGGGAGGTACACCTTATCGTGCGCCGAAAATGCCGGTGCCGACTCTCACCATAGTTGCGCCCTCCTCAATGGCAACCTCATAATCCCCGGTCATTCCCATTGAAAGCACATCCATAGTAACATTATCAATGTTTTTGCTACCTATGTCAACAGCAAAATCAAATAATTTTTTAAAAATTTCTCGATTTTCTTCTGGATTCTCTACAAAAGGCGCAATTGTCATAAGACCTTTGATGTGAACATGAGAAAAATTCTTAATAAGCATAATTGCCTCCTCAACCTCTTCCATCATAAACCCATACTTACTCTCCTCCCTGGCAACATTTACCTCCAGAAGAATATCTGCCTCCAGCCCCTTTCTGGCCGCCTCCGTTTCTATCTGCTGAGCCAAGCGCAGAGAATCTACCGAATGAATGAGAACTGCCTTGCCGATAACCTGGCTTACCTTATTGCGCTGAAGATGACCAATCATATGCCAGCGAATATCCTCCGGCAATTCAGGCTTCTTGCTGATTAATTCCTGAACCCTATTTTCTCCAAAAGCTCTGGCTCCGCAGTCGTAGGCCTCCTTAAGCATAGAAACCGGTTTTGTCTTACTCACTGCTATTAGAGTTACCTCTGAGGAGCTTCTACCCGCCCTAAGGCAAGCTGCCTCTATTCGTTCTCTCACTTCTTCCAGCTGCGTCTTTATCATAATGTTTACCTGCCTTTCTTTTTACTGATACAAAAGCTGCCCTTCCTCTACCATAGAGGCATCCAGCACAATATGATCATATACGGAAAGTCCGTAGCTCATATTCTTGCGCACCGTATAAAACTCGCTGTTTGAATCCAACACATCAATTTGTTTGAATATAGTGTATCCCTTATTAATATTGTAAACGCCCTTTAGAGAAGCTGTTCTTCCAATCTGAAACCGTTCATCAGATTCAGGCTTTACCACATAATCCCCCGCCTTTAATCCTCCTTCCTCATCCATATCCACATAGCAGTATTCATCATCAGAATAGTATATGGTAGTAGGAACAAAAACTACTGGGGTTCCGTTTTCATTGTACACCTCTTTATTAAAGCCTGTATCTGTGGAATCTCCTCCCTGAGTCATATAATCCGCCGGGATCAGATAAAAGCTCTTGTCCGTAACTGAGCTGACGGGAATTTTTAAGCCCTCAGCCTGTTCCATCTGTATCTCAAAGCTTACGAAACGGTCGGAGATAAACTGCTCCATATACTTAGTAAAATCCAGCCGGCCATAGGCAGCTCCGTCAGCCCCGGTAATGGTAGAGTAGGCGCCCACTGTGCTCATAGACTGGTCTTTAAAATTCACCCTGAGAGCTGTCCGGTCAGCAAAGAGGAGCTTGTCCTCCTCAGTCAGAGGAAAGAGAATGGACCAACTGCCAGAAGTTATAATTTTGTATGCCGGAGTACCGCTGTCAATCAGATCCCCTGACTTTTTGGTAGTTTTATTATAATTGCTCCTGTCAAAGCTTTCAGCTCTTACATCAGCAGGTGTTAAGGTCTCGTAGGAGTCAATGCCATAGGAAACCACACCTGACACGTCGGATTTGACCTGCTCAAAGACCGCCCCTGATTCTTTAGCCAGCTTATCTAACTGATCCAGGGCGCTGAAGCTGGAATATTCCATCACAGAGGTTTCCAGAGACATCCTGGTGTCATATATGGACGAAAAGTTCACAGAATCAAAGGACAGAACAAAAGAGGACAGCTGCTTTTTTAAGTCAGACAAATTTTCCTGTGACAAGGAGCTGCCGCTGGCTTGCGCGTTTTCCTTTAAAAGACTATCCAGACTTCCCGTTTCATCCAAAGAGTAGATTCTGCTTCCTACGGAAGCCCGTTTTCCTTCCCGCAGATAGTAATGGATATATCCTGTGCGGTCTGCTGTCTTTACCTGTTCTTCTCTGAGTATCAGCCCGGTATAGACTTTATTGTTTACAATACCGCCCTCCACCACCTCATAAAACTGAATTTTTTCACGTCTTAGATAGGTAGAGACACTAAACACCAGATAGAGAAATATGATAGCAAAAATAATCATACCCACATTAATATTCAGCGGCCGCCTGTACCGCACGACTTTCTTGTTCTTTTTTTTAGTCATGAACAAGCTCTCTCCTTTTATGCTCCAACTCTGAATACAGATACAATGCAGTGAAAAAACTGCCTCCCACACCAGGCAGTTACATCCCGGCAGGTTGGCAGCTTGTCACTTTTCTGTTACCTATTTTATCACAGAAATTGTATCATTACAGTGAAATGATCACATCGCCCTGAGCGCACTCCGGAAGCTCTGCCCTGTCCATAGAAATACTTAAAACAAAGGTGACATGATACTTTTCACAGATATTTTTCAATGTCATATATGTATCAGAAATATCCTCTCCCTCCAGGCAGGCTAACTTTAAAAAGCTATCCAGATACATAGTTTCCAAATCGTGATCCTGGGAGATAATACCACAGATAAATCCTAAAAATCCTTCGCTGCTTAATATTGGAAATTCATTGACATTAATGAGACGAATCTTATTGTTTAACTCATACATGTGTTGGGAACTTTTATCGAGATATACGACAGTGCCAGTGGCCCCCTTGATTGCTGCATTAGCCATATCTAACAGATGCTTGGTCTTTCCTTTACCTTTTCTTCCTGCAATAATCTGAACCATACCAATCTCCTCCTCGAGTTATATATGTTGTATAAAAAAACAAATAAGGATATTCTAATTATAGTACAAATTCATAGAAAGCGCAATCACTATTTGACGATTTCAGAAATTATATTTCCCATATTATCATAAAGATGAGGACGGCTATCCGCCTTTAGCACAACCGATATATATTCCTTATCATCAGGCCCCCTGGTTCCCATAATCAGGCAATAGCCTGCGGCCTGTGTCGTACCTGTCTTTCCTCCGAATACAGTCAGGCCTTCAGGCGTCTTACGCTCTCCTGTCATAAACCAGTTGCCACCCTTCCATGTTTTGGAAACCGGCTGACTGTTTCTGTCATGATAGTTCGCCGTATAAGCTTTGGTTCCAATAATCTGACGAAAGATTGGATAATTTAAAGCTTCATTGAAAATCAGATATAAATCATAGGCGGTGGTATAATGGTTTGGATCATTAAGTCCATGAGGATTCGTAAAATGAGTCCCGGTAGCTCCCAGCGCGGCTGCTTCCTCATTCATCATATCCGCAAATCCGTCAATGCTGCCTGCCATATGAACAGCAATGGCTGCCCCGGCGTCATTCCCTGAGGGAAGCATCAATCCATAAAGGAGCTGCTCCAAAGTCAGGGTATCTCCAGGTTGAATTCCGCAGAGCGTTGCCCCGGACTCTGTGACCACCGCGTCCTCCGTTACCAGCACCCGTCCTTTTAAGTCCCCATACTTTATTGCTACCAAGGCGGTCATTACCTTGGTGATACTGGCCGGATACAGCTGTTCAAAGGCATTTTTACTGTAAAGCACCTCTTTGTCACTGATATCAAAAAGCACTGCTGCTTCTGAGGTTGCAAATTCCGGGTCAAAGGAAGCCTCGTCAGAAATGACACAGAGATCAGACGAAAAGCCCTTCGCATAGTGGGAACTGGAATCTGCGTCTGTCAAAGCCGGAATCCGATCCGTTAGTGAATAGGCATCCTTCACGCCGGGAGTACAGCCCGCAGCAGACAAGACTCCTGCCGTCACAAGAGCCAGAGCAAGAGCTCTGGTGCGCTTTGCAAAGCCGAAACAGCCTTTGCATCCGAACATTATCTGATTACCTCGCGCCATTCCATATCGCCTCGATCCAAAGCCTTGATTAACAGCTCGGCAGATGCCAGATTGGTTGCCAGAGGGATGTTATAGGTATCGCAAAGGCGTACCACATCATTTACATCAGGCTCGTGGGATTTGGGATTATGGGGATCCCTTAGGAAAATGACCAAATCCATCTCATTGTGCTCAATCTGAGCAGCCATTTGCTGCATGCCGCCCAGGTGACCTGCAAGATATTTATGAATATTTAAGTTAACTACCTCCTCTATCAGCCTTCCGGTGGTTCCGGTAGCGTACAAGGTATTCTTGCTGAGTATCCCCCTGTAAGCGATACAGAAGTTCTGCATTAATTTTTTCTTTGCGTCATGTGCAATCAAACCAATCGTCATATCTTATAACCCTCCTTGGATTAGTAATGTCTTGTTTCTCTTTGAAGTCCTACGTTGAGCACCAGCCCCATCCCCAAACATATACTGATAAGAGAGCTGCTTCCGTAACTGATAAAAGGAAGCGGCAGCCCTGTATTGGGGAAAATGCCTGTGGCTACGGCAATATTGGAGAATGCCTGAAACGCTATCAGGGTTGCCATGCCTGTGCAGATAAGCTTACCCGATAAATCTCTGGCCCGCCCTGCCATCATAAGACATTCATATACAATCAGCAAAAACAATATAATTACCGCAACGCAGCCAATAAATCCCAGTTCCTCTCCTATGACGGCAAAGATGAAATCCGTCTGCTCTTCTGACAGGAAATTACCGTTTTTTACAGATGCAATGGTGGTATTATACAGTCCCTTACCCCTTAATTGACCGGAACCAATGGCTATAATAGAATTATTCTGCTGATACCTGGCCTCTCCATATTGTTCAGGATAAAACCAGGCCAGAATACGTCCTGCCTGATATTCTTTAATAAAAGGAATCATACCGTTAAGCAGAAGGTATATAAAGGTCGATACGACCGGTACGGTTACAGCCAGAGTTCCCATAATCCACCTGTAGCTGATGCCGCTGGCAAAGACAATTCCCAGAACCATCACCATCGTCACCAGACAGGTGGAAAGATTAGGCTGTTCAAAAATTAGAAATGCCGGGGCTGCAAAAAGCGCTACTGCTATAATAACCGTACTGACCTGATTGATCTTTTCCTGGTATTTCATGAAATACCAGGAAAAGGTAACAATCAAACCGATTTTCACAAATTCTGAAGGCTGAAGCTGACCGATAACCGGAACTTCAATCCAGCGCCTGGCATTATTCACATCCCTGCCCCAAATCAGCACAGCGATAAGGCTTGCAATGCAAAGCCCATAGATAATTATGCTGAAATTCAAGATCCTGTGGTAATCGATGAATGATAATCCAATCGCTATAGCAAGCCCTACTAATACGCCTAACAGCTGTTTGTTGACTGCTTCCGCATCAAGATTGGTGGCGCTCCGTATAACCAGAACGCCTATGATATTGAGAGCAATCATATAAAGTATCAGCCGAAAATTAAAATATCTGAAATCATAATCCAAAAACATGTTAATAAAGCCCCTTATTCGATATGGAACGAATTGGTATATTGGCATGAAGTACAGGCAGGGCCTGTCCTGTTTCTGAACTGAACGCCTCCCTATCCACCTGTATTCGGACATTCTCCTTTTCTATCTCCATATATTTTGAAATGGAATGTATGATGTCATCCCTCATCATCTGTATCATCTCCGGTGAGCAGCCTGCCTTGTCGGATACCAGCAAAAGCTTCAGCCGCATCTTAGCTGTCTCTCCGGAACGCCTGGTACAAACATTTGAAAACCATCTCACCTTGGCACCGTCCCTTCTATGCGCGCCTTAGCACGCTGCACAGTCTGGTGAAAAAGGTCTCTGTCTGTCCGGGATCTGCCATCGGCACGCTTTCTCCCAGAAGCCTGCGGCAAATGTCCAAATAAGCCTGTCCTGCTGTGGAACCCATCCCTACCAGCGGTTCGCCCTGGTTGGTGGAAACAACAATATTCTCATCGTCGGGCACTGCCCCAATGATATTTACTGCCAGAATATCCGATACATCGCTTAAGGACATCATGTCCCCCCGACGCACCATATCAGCCCGGATTCGGTTTACAATCAAGTCAACCTCTCCCAGCTCCGCATGTTCCAGAAGTCCAATGATACGATCTGCATCACGGATAGCTGAAACCTCAGGTGTAGTAACTACCAGGGCTCTGTCCGCTCCGGCTATGGCATTGTAGAATCCCTGTTCAATGCCCGCAGGACAATCCAGCAGTATGTAGTCAAATTCCTCTTTTAAGTCAGCTACCAGCTTTATCATCTGCTCCGGATTCACAGCCGTCTTGTCCCTGGTTTGCGCCGATGGCAACAGGTAAAGGTTGGGATATCTTTTGTCTCTTATCAGGGCCTGCTTCATACGGCAGCTGCCTTCCACCACGTCTACAAGATTGTAGACTATGCGGTTCTCCAGTCCCATGACTACATCCAGGTTGCGAAGGCCGATATCTGTATCAATCAGCACCACCCGCTTACCTAAGATGGCCAGTCCTGTTCCCACATTGGCAGAAGTAGTCGTCTTGCCTACCCCGCCTTTTCCAGAAGTAATCACAATGACTTCACTCATAGGAACCTCCTGAAAAATTACTTTACCTTCCTATTCTACATTAAATTTCAAAAATTTTCCAGTATTTTTTTGATATTAAGTGAAATTTAACATATTGTTTAGAAATGTTTTGTTTAACGGCCGGATTACCAGCCTTCCAGCTTCCAGAAAAGCAAGCATTGGCCCTCTTCCTAACCGCTTGTTTTTCTCGTTAAAGCGGCTGCTGTACTCTCCAATCCGCAGCTGCAAAGGGGCCATCAGGGTTGCCATGACCACTGCGTCCTGGTTCCCGGCTACGCCTGCTGTCACGGTCCCGCGCAGTTGCCCCAGAACAATGACATTGCCTTTGGCCGTAACCCTGGCTCCGTGATCTACGTCGCCGATAATGACGATACTGGCCTCCGATTCCAGAGTGTCCCCTCTCCTTAAGGCTCCCCGGTAGAACTGTCCTGTCTGTGAGTTCAACTCCATCAGTTTGTCATTCAGCGCTTTCTCACAGCGTTCAATCCTCTGTGCATCCGTATCCAGAAGGCAGAGGATTTCTATCTGTGAATTTCTCGTAATCGTATCAACAATCTTAAATTCCTCAGCAGCTGTGAGGCTGCGTCCCTCCAGCGTCAAAGTCATCTGTACAGAGCCCCAAAATTTGGCGCTTTCCCGGAATTTTTTCCCCAGAGCTTCCAAAAGCCCGTCAAAGGGAAGCTCCGGGTCCAGAATAACGGTCATACCGGCTTTACTGCTTTTGATTACTACCGCATTGTGCATACAATCACCTCTTTTGCTGGCTTAATCACCAATATTTACAGTTGATACACCTAAGGCGCCGGAACCTTCTATCTGTTCCAGTGTCGTATATCCATAATAGTACTCGTACACCTTTTTGCCAAGGGTTGCGGCATTGGTTCCTGCGTAACCATAGGGGATATTGATGGTCACCGCTATCTCCGGCTGGCTGTAGGGGGCGAAGGATACGAAAAAGGCATGGTTGGCACGGGTCTTAGTCTCCTGTGCCGTTCCTGTCTTGCCCGCTACCTCTACCGGCAGGTCAGAGAAAATGCGCTTGGCCGAGCTGTCGGTAATCACACGGCGCATGCCTGCCTGGACTGCATCCCAGGTGGTATCGGCTACCTCTATCTGCGAATGAACCTCAGGCGTATAATCTTGAATCAGATTGCCGTCAGAATCCGTAAGCTTATCTAAAAGACTTAATTCAAAAACGGTTCCCCTGTTGGCGATAGCAGCTACATATCGGGAAAGCTGCACATTTGTATAGGAGTGGGTTCCCTGACCAATGGCAGACCGCTCCAGATCCTTGTCTGTCAGCTGTGGATCATTCTCAGGTATTTCCACCCCGGAGGTATGATCCAAACCGAACAGGGAGGCATATTTGCGGATAATATCCAGCCCTGAATCTGTGGAATAAATGCCGTACTCATTCGTGCCCATTCTGTGCGCAACCTCCGAGAAGAAATAGTTGCAGGAATTTTCCAGAGCCCCCTCAATGTTCAGATGATTATGGCGTCCGGGATAAATCCAGCATTTGATATCAGGGGTTACCTCCTTATAATCTCCGGTACATTCTATGGATTCCACCGTATCGATAACTCCCTCCTCCAGAGCAGCCACTGCCGTTATGGGCTTAAAGGTGGAGCCGGGAGCCTTCCTGGCCTGGGTCGCGTTGTTGTACAAAGGCTTAGACAGATCCTCGTTTAGCTGACTGTAATAAGCAGCGTCTACGCTGCCTGACAATCGGTTATTATCATAGCTGGGATAAGTAACCAACGCCCGTACCTCACCAGTATTAACATCCGTTACTACGCAGCCGGCAGTACAGGGATCCAGAGCCAGCTGTGCAGGCGTCAGCTCGATCTTGGATATTTTATCCCGAATAAATACAAAGGCATAATTCTCATCTCCTGACTGAAGCGCCGCTATTTCCTGAGGATTGTCCTTAAGCACCCCCTGAGCGTAGAGAGCCAGGCAGAGCTGACGGCCTGTAATTACCTGATTGTTAATTAGATAACGGAACATCTGCTTTGTAAATTTACTATCATCCCGCAGAGACTCCGTCACATAATCTACCAGCGAGTTGAAAATATCCTCAGCATTTGAATATTTGCTTGTTGTAATATCCAGACGGGTTGTATCCACCCAGCTTGCTGATATTCCACTGTATATATAATCTCTGAGACTGATGGTTCCCTGATTCCAGGCCAAATATTCCTGTGAATTCTGGTCAATTTTGTCCTTTTGTATAATACCGATGGATGAGTCCGACAGAAAGCTGTAGATATATCTCATATAAGCTGACAAATCCTCCGGCAGCTCGTTCATGGCCCTGGCGTGAGGGCTTTTCAGCTCATTGCTAAGGGTGTTCAAAATCTGCTCTCTGGAAGCGTCGTATATACTGTAAATTTCCTTTTCAATATCTGTTGCGTCCTCTTCGGCCATAGCCGGCAGGGAAAGAACATTATTATTAATCAGCTGATAGTAGACGTCCTTCACAGGAATCGGAATCTTTGAAGAATCTGTTACCTTGGTAAGATCTACGTCTTCATTGACCAGCTGATGGGCCAGAATTCCGGCCAGCTGTTTCTCAATCAGATTATAAATGGCAATCTGCAGATCTCTGTCTATGGTAAGGTATACGTCATTTCCTGCTTTCGCGTCGGTCTGTTGGATCATCTCACGGGGACGGCCCATATTATCCACATACATTCTGGAGTAACCCTTTTCCCCCTGAAGCTCCAGCTCCAGGGACTTCTCAATACCTGTACGTCCTACAATATCGTTTAAATCGTACTTTTCCGCTGTGTCCCCAGTCAGTCCCTTTTCTCCTTCAGATTGACGCCACTGTTCATTCAGATCTGCAATCTGTTCTTCCTGAACCTTCCCTGTATATCCAATAATAGGAGCAAAATAAAGGCTGTCATTATATTTGCGGATAGAGGACTGTTCCACAGCTACCCCCTTTAAATCAGCAATATTTTCGTTGATTTCCATCATCGTTTCCTCAGAAATACCGGTGGCTACTGTAGTTGTCTCATACTTCTTGTATTCCGTCAGCTTCATGGTATATATAATATTTATAATATCCAGAGCTGTTTTATCCGGAAGAATCAGTGGATTTCCCTTTTCATCCTTCATCCTGTCCAGCTCATACGCTTTCTTTTTATACTCAAATGCTTCCCTGGCTGTAATATTGGAAGGATATCTGCCCTTGGCGTCATCCAGCTTATCGGTGCTGGGCAGTCCGTAAAAATTTAATAGAAAACGGTTTCTGGCAGACTCAGGCCCATACGTAAATACCATCTCCCCATTCTGATCCATGGCCAGCTCCAGCTTTCCCTCCACAGTCTCCCCTCTGCGCTCCAGAATACTTACCAGCCGGTACAGCATGGCATTTCGATCTGCCGGACGAGGATAGTCTCCTGTATCCTGGATGGTGACCACATAGGCCAGCTGGTTGTAGGCCAGCAGATTTCCATTGCGATCGTAAATATTGCCTCTGGTGCCAGGGGTCGTGGTGCTTTTTTCTGTCAGCTGCATATACTCTTCCTGGTAACTGCTTCCCTCCAATATCTGCATACGAAACAGCTTCCCGATCAGCCCCGCAAACATAAGGGTAAATATAACAGAAAGGGCAAAAAGCCTGGAAGCAAACAGTTTTTTAAAGAAATCCTGAAGAATTTCCCGCAATTCATTAAACAAGGTGTTTATCTCTCCTTTTTCCTATATCCTTCACTCTTCGGCTGGCAGATAAAAACAGCCGGTAAACCAAAAGCGTGGTTACAGCAGTAAAAATTGTCTCTGGTAAGATAATCGTCCAAAAATAGTAGGGAAGATCGAGTCTTCCTCTTATCAGGAAACGAAACAGGTAAATATAAAAGCTGTAGCAAAGCTCATTTACAATACTGAGGATGAGCGGCAGGATAATGTAATCCTCATAGTAATATTTTGTAAAAATACCATTCACATAGCCAATGTATACATAGATCAATGTATAAAATCCGAAAGGACCGCTATAGAACAAATCCAGCATAAGTCCTGAAAGCACACCATAGAACATGCCTGCATTTTTTCCGTGAATAAAGCCGAACGAAAAGGTCAGAATCAGCAAAAGGTTAGGTGTAACCGATAAAAAGGGCAGCAGCGGAAACACGCAGTTTTGTACTGTAAATGCCAGCACAATAAATAATATATTGATAAGTACCTGTTTTATCTTTGCATTTTTCAATTAGAAGCCGCCTCTCCTGTATCTTTGACATCGGTGAGAATCAGTACCTCCTGGAGGTTATCAAAATCAGCCGCCGGAATCAGATAACCGGACTGGGTCAAATGCTCTGAATCAATAGTAACATTTGCCGCATAGCCAATTAAAATTCCCGGAAGAAATTTGGAGCTGATGTTGGAAGTAACAATTTGGTCACCGTCCCGTACAACTGCGTTCTTAGAAAAATCGGTTAGCTTCAGTCTTCCCTCCTCGTATAGAGTCAAATCGCCTGCTACAATACATCCATAGGAAGAATTTACCTTCATTGCGCCCACACGGCTGGAATCGTCAATGATAGAGCGCACAGTGGCATAATTGGCTCCCACATCAGTTACAATTCCTACCAGCCCTCCGCCGGCTACCACATTCATATCCACAGCTACTCCGTCAGCTGAGCCTTTATTGATTCGGAATACCTGAAACCATTTCTCCGAATCTCTGGCAATGACCCTCGCTCCGATCGTTTCATACTGCATATACTCCTGATCCAGCTCATAGAGCTGACGAAGACGCTCCAGCTCATACTGTTCCGCCTGAAGGCGGTTATTTTCTTCCATCAGCTGATCCACCTGTTTTTTCAGCTTTTCATTTTCATCAAGAGCGCTTTTTAAGGTTCCGTAGGTGCTGATTTCCTTATAAATGCCGGTTCCTACCGCATTGACGCCTGACTGGATGGGGATGAGGAAATATCCCACTCCCGTACGCAAAGGCTCCATAATTCCGTCCTTTAAAGAGGTGATGCCAATGAGCAGCACACAAAGTACAGTAAGAACAGCTAATATATATTTACTGTGTTTCGATTCCATGGATATCGTTCCTTTTAGATGTATTTTATAACTGCTTTATCCCAAAGCGCTGGCAGTCACAATTCAGTGAATATAAGCTGCCAACAGCGCAGTCCGGCCGCTTTCTTTTCCGGGAACAGCCATACCCGGTTATCATCCACCTGTAAGGTAAGCAGTCAGCTTCTCACAGCAGATGCTGCTGGCGAAAGCTTAAGTAGCATCTGTCTCCGATTATAATATGGTCAATCAACTGAATTCCTATCACGTCTCCCGCTTCTTTCACACGTCTGGTTAGAAGGATATCCGCGCGGCTGGGAGCCGTGTCACCGCTGGGATGATTATGGACCAGAACCATGCTGACAGCCCGGCAGCGCAGCGCCTCAATCAAGAGCTCCCTGGGCGTCATAACAGAGGCGTTTACGGTCCCTCTGGCTAAGAGAAGCTCCTTGATCATGACCTGCTTGGTGTTAAAAAACATAGCATGAATTTCTTCCTGCTCCAGATGACGCATATCTTCCATATAATAGGCCGATATGTCTTCCGGGTGTTTAAAGGTCTGAGGCCGCTCCTGCGCTTTTCGCTTCCAGATGCGCCGGGAAAGCTCGCCGATACAAAGAAGCTGAATTGCCTTTACCTTACCGATGCCTTTGATTTCCGTCAGATCTGTCAGTGAATGGTGTAAAAGCCCCAGCAGTCCGCCGCCGGGGCTGCCAAGGGCTAAAAGCTTTTCTGCCAGCGCAAGAGAGGTATCCTCCCTGCTGCCTGTGCGTATGATGACCGCCAGAAGCTCCCCGTCGGACAGGCTCTTAGGACCTGCTTGAAGGCACTTTTCATAGGGGCGGTTTTCAGCGGGTAAATCCTTCATTCTTATTCTTTCCATCTTTCTCCTTACTACGCACCTCTCCAAGTACAAAGTTTGGAAAACATGGGGAACCGGTTAGATATACCGGTAAATAATCAGGGCAAGAGCCACTCCTATGATGCTTGCCATGGTAATTTTGATGGTAAGCCCAAAGGTAATGACCAAAATTCCGAAATTGATTACAAGAGGGGAATCCAGGCCAAAGGATTGTCCGAAATTCAGCCATTCCAGCCAGGAAATACCCTCGGCCAGCTGCCCCATAAATCCACCCAGAACAATTCCCGCAAGAAGCATAATTAATAATATCCAAACATTCTTGTAATGCATGTGTATTCCTCCGGCGCCTCTCATTACTAAAGCCTGCCATGGACACTCTGTGAAAAAATCCACTGCGTATTCAGACATGTGTTCTTGCCAGGCACGTAAAGGCCCTGCCAAGTGTTCACAGTATACCATATTATAGTTAGAGTGTCATCTTAATATTTTTGTAAAAACAAATGATCTTATTACAATTTCTTTAAAACGCCATCATCCAGAAGCTGCTGCAAAGATTTCAGAATCCCCAGCTTTGCATGATACCAGGTAAGGCCTCCCTGAAAATATGCGGAATAAGGCGGCTTTATAGGGCCGTCTGCTGAAAGCTCAATGGAAGAACCCTGAATAAATGCTCCCGCTGCCATAATTACCTGACTGTCATATCCAGGCATATCCCAGGGCTCTGGGGTTACAAAACTATCGACTGGAGCAGCCTTCTGAATCCCTTTACAAAAAGCAATCACTCCCTCCGGGGTTCCGAAGGTAATAGACTGTATGATATCATGGCGGGATTCCCTTCCATTTGGCGCTACGTCAAAGCCAAGGCGTTCGTAGACATTGGCCGCAAAAATCGCTCCCTTGAGTGCGCCTGCAACTACGGCAGGAGCCAGAAACAGCCCCTGGTAAAAAGGCTGGTTCATACCCAGACTGGCTCCTACCTCCTTTCCAATGCCTGGAGCGCTTAAGCGGTAAGAGGCACGGTCCACACATTCCTGCGTACCCACAATATAGCCGCCAATGGGAGCCAGGCCTCCGCCCGGATTCTTAATAAGGGAGCCTACCATCAGATCGGCTCCTACATCCATAGGCTCTATGGTTTCTACAAACTCTCCATAGCAGTTGTCTACCATGCAGATGACCTCAGGTTTTCTGTTTTTAATAAAGGAAATAAGCTCCCCTATTCGCTCTACGGAAAGAGTGGGACGGACAGCATACCCTTTGGAGCGCTGGATAGTTACCAGCTTTGTATTGTCATTGATGGCTTTTGCGATATTGTCAAAGTCAAAGCTTCCATCTTCCAGAAGATCCACCTGACGATAGGTGACTCCGTATTCTTTCAGGGAACCGGCTGACTCACGGATTCCAATGACTTCCTCCAGGGTGTCATAGGGCTTCCCTACTGGAGAAAGAAGCTCGTCTCCAGGACGAAGGTTCCCTGAGAGAGCTACATGGAGGGCATGGGTGCCGCTTACAAGCTGGGGGCGCACAAGAGCGCTTTCACCGTGGAATACGCTGGCATACACATTTTCCAGGGTATCCCGTCCCAAATCATTGTAGCCATAGCCGGTGGTAGCCGCAAAGTGTATATCGCTGACGCAGTTATCCTGCATTCCCTTGATAACCTTAAGCTGATTGTACTCGGCGGTCTCGTCTATGTCCTTAAAACGGGAATATAATTCCGCCTCGACCGTTCTTCCAAAATCCAGCGCCTCTTTACTGACGCCCAGGCTTTCATACATGTCATTTTTATTTCCTGGCTTCATATTATCCTCTCTCCCCATCCAAAGGCATCCTTCTTACGCTCTGCTGCCGGATGCTATAATATCTCAATCGGTTTGTTATTGTATCACAATCCCCTGGTTTATGCAATCCTCTATCATTCGTTCCAGCGCCAAAGACAGATCCCCCTGGAAATCAGGGAGATGAAGCCAGTGTACATCTCTCTCTCTTTTAAACCAGGTAAGCTGCCGCTTTGCAAAATGGCGGGTATCCCGTTTTAAGCGGTATATAGCTTCATCCAGGGAGCATTCTCCGTTGAGATAATCCAGGATCTCCTTGTAGCCCAAGCCCTGCATAGAGGTCTGGCCTCTGTGGCAGCCCATAGCCTTCAGCCTCTGCACCTCTTCTACCAGGCCCTGCTCCAGCATCCGATCCACCCTGTTTTCAATGCGCCGGTAGAGCTGATCCCGTTCTGTCGTTACCACATAGTAGAGAAAATTGTAGGGAGATTCCTTTGCGTGGGCTCTCTCATTATGGAGGGAGATACGCTCACCTGTCTGACGGAAATACTCAATGGCCCGTATCACTCGCTTGATATTGTTAGGATGAATGTCTGCGGCTGCTTTGGGATCTGCCTTCTGAAGCATGCTGTGAAGAATCAGAGGCGCCTGCTCTCCTTCTGAAACAGCCAGAGCTTCCAGCTCCCGCCGAATGGAGCTGTCCCCGTCATTTTCCGTGAAATCAATATCATAAAGAAGGGCCTGTATATAAAATCCTGTGCCTCCGGCAATGATAGGTATATGCCCATGGGAATAGATTTCTTTCAGGGCTTTCTTTGCCATGGACTGGAAGGAAACTACATTAAATTCCTGATCCGGCTCCAGCACATCAATTAGATAATGGGGAATCCCTCCCATTTCTTCCCTGGTAACTTTTGCAGAGCCAATGTCCATGTGGCGGTATACCTGCATGGAATCAGCGCTTATAATCTCTCCGTCAATGGCTCCTGCCAGCTTTATGGAAAGATCCGTTTTTCCCACCGCTGTAGGTCCGGTCAGTATAATTAATGGCTGCT
This sequence comes from Clostridium porci, assembly GCF_009696375.1. GTDB lineage: Bacteria > Bacillota > Clostridia > Lachnospirales > Lachnospiraceae > Enterocloster > Enterocloster porci. The sequence goes on along the minus strand of NZ_VUMD01000020.1, from coordinate 34,587 downwards.
TCATATGGCATACGCTCCTTTCAGGCAGGCCGGTAGCATAACAGCTAAACAATACGCTTAAATTTTTTCTCCAGCTCGTACCTTGTCATGGCTATAATGGTAGGCCGTCCATGAGGGCAGGCGTAAGGATTTTCCAGCTCCAGAAGCTGGTCGATCAGACTGTCGGCCTCTGCCGCAGACAAGGTCATATGACCTTTTACGGCTGCTTTGCAGGACATGGATGCCACCTTCTCATAGATCATGTCTGGATTGCGGACGGACATATCCTCTGAAAGTCCGTCCAGCATCTCGATCAAGAGCTCTTTCTTTGCAATTGAGAACAGATTTGCCGGGACTCCTCTCACTGCGTATTCCCTCCCTCCAAAGTGCTCGATCTCAAAGCCCATGTCCGTGAAATACCTCATATATTTTTTCAGCAGAACTTCTTCGTTCATATTAAGGGTGAGGATAATAGGAGGCTCTACCATCTGGGTGTCATACTTCCTGGTCTTGAGTATATTCAGCGTTTTCTCATACAGCACCTTTTCATGGGCCGCATGCTGATCAATGATAAATAGCTGATCCTGGAACTCTATCAGCCAGTAGGTGGCAAACAGCTGTCCAATTAGCTTGTGTCTTGACCGTGACCTTGCATCCAGAAGCTTTCCATCGAAAAGCTCCAGCTGCTCCGGCTTTGGAGGAGCCTGAACCTTCGGCTCTTTTTGAAGAATCCCGGGCTCAGAAGCTGCACTTTCCTGCTTTGCCGCGAAAGCTGCCTGTGCATTCTGAACGATGTCTGAAGCTTCTATTGAGGATTTTTCTTTCAGCTGACGGTTGTTCTGCTCCTTCAGCCATTCAGGTGTGGTCTCATTGAGATAGTCCGGCTTTAAGGAAGAAGCCTGGCTGTATTCTACGGATGGGGAACAAACTTTGGCGTCCTCCCTGACCCTCTGAACTCCCAAAGGCTGCCCTGGAGCTGAACGTTCTCCGTTATAAGCTTCAGTCCTCTGTCCTGCCCCCAGTATCTCCCTGCGGTTAACCTCAAAGGGCTCCGGTCTGGGAGCAAGATGTTTTGCCAGAGTCTTCCCATCCTTTTTACTGCTCTCTTCCAGACTCACCTCAGGAATCAGCTCCTTGTGAGCCAGCGCAGCTCCTACCGTCCTTAAAACAGAACGGTAGATCTTCTCACCGTCTGAGAAACGCAGCTCCATTTTAGTAGGATGGACATTTACATCCAAGGTCCCAGGCTCAATACGCAGGTGCAGCATAGTGAAGGGATACTTATGCTGCATCATAAAAGGCTTGTAGGCTTCCTCGATTGCTTTAGAAATAATGCTGCTCTTAATATAGCGGCCATTGATGAAGTAATTCTCATAATTCCGGTTGGATCTGGCAATGACAGGTTTGCCAATGAAACCGGAAATTCCTACCTCATCCTCCTGCGCACTGACACAAAGAAGGTTTGCCGCTATGTCCCGTCCAAAAACAGTATAAATCAAATCCTTCTGATTATGATTGCCAGAGGTATAAAGCTTATTCTGGTTATTGATAATCAGACGGATTGAGATATCCGGGCGGGATAAGGCAATCTTCTCCACAACAGCAGACACGTGTGCTCCCTCCGTCATGGGCGTCTTGAGAAATTTTCTTCTGGCAGGAGTATTGTAAAACAGATTTCTCACAATCACAGTGGTTCCCTCAGGCGCTCCGATTTCCTCTAATTTTTCATTCAGGCCTCCTTCAAGCTGATACCGGGAGCCTGTAAGACTATCGCTTGTCTTGGTTATGAGCTCCACCTGGGATACAGAAGCGATACTGGCTAATGCCTCTCCCCTGAATCCCAGAGAGGAAATAACAAATAAATCCTCAACCGTTTTAATCTTACTGGTAGCGTGACGCAAAAAGGCCAGCGGTATCTGCTCCATTGGAATACCGCTTCCATTGTCCGTCACACGGATCAGGGAGATGCCTCCCTCCTTTATCTCTACTGTTACAGCCGTGGCCTGGGCATCAATAGCATTTTCCAGAAGCTCCTTTACTACGGAGGCGGGACGCTCAATGACCTCTCCTGCCGCAATTTTATTGATTGTATTCTGGTCTAATACGGTTATATTTGACATAGGTTATCTCCTAAAACATAAGGAAGCTCCGGGGCTTCACCGCTGGCAGAAGCTGGGAAGGCCTGGAATCACAGCTCCAGCAGCCCCTCCAGCAGATGAATTTTCATAGTTCTCTCTTCCAGATTTACATCCAGAATACACTCCCCGATAGCAGGAACCAAAAGCTCCTTACCGCTTTCCAGCTCCACCACATAGACGTCATTGGCTCCTGTTTCTAATACATCCTTCATGACTCCCAGCGTTTCCCCCTGATCAGTCATTACCTCTAATCCAATCAAATCGGTAATAAAATATTCATCAGGGCCTAATTCCACTGCATTTTCCCTGAAAATCAGCAGATCCTTTGATTTATATTTCTCGATGTCGTTGATACTGTCATATCCCTTGAATTTCAGGATAACCATGTTTTTAAAAAATTTCACATGCTCAATAGTCAGCGGCAACCGTTCTTTTCCTGTGTCAAGTAATACTTCCTTCAACTGTTTAAATCGGGCAGCGTCGTCTGTTGTGGGGAATACCTTCACTTCTCCCTTGACTCCATGAGTGGAGGCAATGACGCCTACTCTCAGCATATCTTCCATATTCTGCATACCTTTCTGTATCTCCTGTTAAGAAATGAACCGCCTGGCGTGTCTGCCGGCGGTTCCTGCTTACTGAATCTCAACGATCACTTTCTTGTCTTCCTTGGATGCAGCGGCCTTGACTACGGAACGGATTGCTTTTGCAATTCGGCCCTGTTTGCCAATGACCTTGCCCATATCAGCCGGAGATACCTTAAGCTCAATCAAGGTATCCTCACCCTTCATGGTTTCGGTAACAACTACCTCCCCAGGGTTCTCCACCAGTGCTTTTGCAATCACTTCTACTAATTCCTTCATCCTTCCACCTCACTTACACCAATTACTGGATGCCTGCGATTTTTAAAAGCTTTCCAACGGTTTCAGTGGGCTGCGCACCTGTTGCCAGCCACTTCTTGGCTGCTTCCTCGTTGAACTTGATTACACTTGGCTCCTTGGTCGGATCATAATAACCAACCTCCTCAATGAATCTTCCATCTCTCGGAGATCTGGAATCTGCAACTACGATTCTATAGAAAGGGGCCTTTTTCTGTCCCATTCTTCTTAATCTCATCTTTACTGCCATGCGGTTTCACCTCCTCATATTTTTCTTATATTAGACATACAGGTTCATCCTGTCTGACTACTGAATCTTAAAAGGGCATTTTCATTTTTCCGCCTAAAAGCCCGCCCAAGCCTCCGAAAGCTCCCTTTCGCCTGCCGCCGCCCATAAGCCCTGGCATCTGCTTCATCAGCTTCTTCATTTGGTCGAACTGCTTCACAAGACGGTTCACCTCGCTTATCTCAACTCCCGCGCCTTTGGCAATGCGCTGCTTTCTTGATGGATTGATAAGATTTGGATTTGCCCGTTCCTCCTTTGTCATGGAGAGAATAATCGACTCCACCCGCTTCATGGATTTTTCGCCTTCATCCATATCCGCACCGGAAAGCTGGCTGCCCATACCTGGCATCATGGAAAGAATGCTGCCCATACCGCCCAGCTTTTTTATCTGCTGCATCTGGGTCAGAAAGTCATTATAATCAAATTCGGCTTTCCGCAGCTTCTGGCTCAATTCCTTTGCCTGCTGTTCATCTACCTCGGCCGCCGCCTTTTCGATTAGGGACTGAATATCTCCCATACCCAGAATCCTGGAGGCCATACGATCAGGATAAAACTGCTCCAGATCAGACAATTTCTCGCCCATACCAATATACAAAATCGGCCGTCCTGTGACAGCACGGATGGAAAGGGCCGCCCCACCTCTGGTATCGCCGTCCAGCTTTGTAAGAATCACGCCATCGATACCGATCTTGTCATGAAAGGTTCCGGCCACATTCACAGCATCCTGTCCGGTCATAGCGTCTACCACCAGTATTGTCTGATGCACCTCCAGCTGTTCCTTAATTGAGGCCAGTTCCCCCATCATATCCTCGTCGATATGAAGACGGCCGGCTGTATCCAAAATAACCACGTTCATGCCGTTTTTGGAGGCATGCTCCACGGCAGCCCTGGCAATGTCCACAGGCTTATGCTTATCTCCCATGGAAAATACCGGGATTCCTGCCTTCTCCCCATTGATCTGAAGCTGCCTGATGGCCGCAGGCCGGTAGATGTCGCAGGCTGCCAAAAGGGGCCTGCGCCCCTTTGCCTTCAGCTTCCCCGCAATTTTGACTGTAGTGGTCGTCTTACCTGCTCCCTGAAGGCCCGCCATCATAATAACGGTAATCTCGTTGCCGGGTTTTAAGGAAATTTCCGTGGTTTCAGAGCCCATAAGCTTGACCAGCTCTTCCGTCACAATCTTGATAACGGTCTGACCGGGAGTCAGGCTGCCGAACACATCCTCACCTACCGCCCGATCCTGAACTGAGCCTACAAACTGTTTCACTACCTTAAAGCTCACATCTGCTTCCAGGAGGGCCATCTTCACTTCCTTTAAAGCAGCCTTTACGTCTGCTTCTGTGAGGCGGCCTTTGCCTCGCAGATGCTTAAACACATGTTGTAATTTATCAGATAAGCTTTCAAACGCCATGGAATAAACCTCCTAGGGGCTGCGCCTGTCTTACAGAGCGCTGGTAATTTCACCTGACAACCGGCGGATTTGAATCATAAGGGATGTATCTTTCGTCCTGGCCCATTCCTCAGCCAGCTCATCCATCCGGGCTGCCAGCTCACGGCCTTTCATAAACTTGGCTACCAGCTGAAGCTTGGCTTCATATTCCTCCAGCAGCTTGTCACACCGCTTAATCAGATCATGAACTCCCTGACGGCTGATTCCCTGTTCCTTAGCAATCTCGCTGGGAGACAGATCATTTAATACCACGTCCTCGTATATCCTTCTCTGGTGCGCTGTGAGCAATTCACCGTAAAAATCATATAGTAAGCCTTGTTCTACAATCTTTTCCATTCAACCACCTGTGCTATCATACACGATCGGAGCAAAGTTGTCAAGTGTTTTAACTTGACATTTTTACGTTTTCACTTTTATTGCCTTTTTAGAGTTACAAAGCCTATGGGCTTCAAAAAGGATGCTTTTTCAGCCTCCTGTAATCTGATAAGCTGTGTAAGCTTTATCAAAGCTATATCCCAGCTTACGGGCCAGAGCCAAAGACACAGGAGTATGGGCGTCCCAGCTGGGATATATGCCTCTGTCCAGACATTCCGTGATCAGCCTTGCGCTGCAGGCAGCAGCCAGGCCCCTGCGCCGGAAATCCTCTCTGGTATCAATTTCAATCTCTATCCCTCCCCTGTATACCGTATAGGAGGAAGCTCCTGCTACTGTCTGTCCTTTCCAAAGAGCAGCAAACCCCAAGCCCCGTCTTTCATAATCCTTATAGTCCCGAAACTGTGCGCATAAATCCCTGGACCATTCCTGGGATAAAATTCTATTATAAAGGGCCCGGTCAATCTTCTTTATTTCGTACTGTTTATCTGTCAATCCTCTTGCCAGACTTTCCAGATATTCACGGTCAAAAACATCCGGCTCCTTCTTTGTGGCATACCGGGTAATTTTCTCTGCCTCCGAACCGTAAATCTCCTCTATTATTCTCTCCCACTTCCAGTTTTCCGGCACCAGGATACTAACAGTTCCTGTAACCTGAGACGGCCGGAAGGCAACCAGCTCCCGCTCCGCCCTTCCTGCAAAAAAGCTGAAATCAGCCGTGATAATCCGGGCTGATTTCGGAGTATCGCAGTCCGTTACAAAGGCCTTTCCCATGGAGCCGTCCAGACAGGACCAAATAAGTGTTTCCTGCCAGTTTTCAAACAGAGGGGCCAGCTTTTTCGTTTCTTTCATCTCATATACCATACTGCACTCCTGTTTTACCTGCTAGCCTTTTTTTGCCCTTCTCTTTAAAGCGCCAGAGACGGACTGCCCTTTGGCACAGCGTTCGATGGCTTCTGCCAATCCCCGGATGTCATAAGATTTTGCCGTGACATCCGCTTTCAGTCCCATGGCCTCCAGGGCAGAGGCTGTAATATGGCCGATACAGGCCAGCTTTGGAGTCTTGCCCTCTTTTTCTTCTGACTGAAGGGTGAGCAGCAGTGACTGAGTGTTTTCAAAAAATGAGGTTACACCGGATGCACTGGCAAATACCAAATAATCATACAGTTCTGCCCTTCCTATCTCATCCGCCTGTTTACGGCCCTTTACCTCGTACAGCACCAGATCCTTAAGAGACGCCTCTGAGCGTTCCAGCTCCCTGATCAGTTCTTTGGAGCCTCCCCGGGAGCGTGGAATCAGGATATGATCCTCTTTGGTTAAAAGAGGAGCCAGCCCCCTTCCCAGGGCCTTCGCACTGTACTCATGTGGCATATAATCAGGCCGAAAGCCATATTCATACAGTTTTTCAGCGGTGCCGGAGCCAATTACAGCGAATTTCAGACCGCCCAGAGCCCTGAAATCACGGCCTGTTTTTAAAAGCCCACGAAAAAACAGCCGCACCCCATTGGCACTGGTAAAGACCACCCAGCTATAGGTATCCAGCCTTCTGTAGATTTCCCTCATTTCCACAGTATTCTCTCTGGAAATTAGTTCCATGGCATAAATCCATGTACATAGAGCTCCCTTTGCCTCCAGAGAGGCCTTTAGTTTTCCTGCGAAATGCTCCGTACCTGTAATTCCTACCCGTAAGCCAGAAAGAGGCTTATCCAGACTGGAATACATTTCATAGGCTGCCACTTCGCCTACTACAATAATCGCAGGGGTTTTAAGCCCAGCCTCCATTACCTTTTCTTCCAGGTTCATAAGGCTTCCCCGTACCACACGCTGATCTGGCAGAGTCCCTTTTTCAATAACTGCAGCCGGAGTTTCACAAGGCTTTCCCCCCTGTATCAGGCCTTTCACAATGAGAGGGAGCTGCTTTAGCCCCATCAGAAATACCAAAGTTCCGGGAAGCGTTCCATACAGCTCAAGATCCGGAGGAAGGCAGTCCCTGTCGCTTTGAGTATGGCCTGTAATTACATGAAAGCTCCTGCTGACTTCCCTGTGAGTTACAGGAATTCCCGCACATTCGGGAACTGCCACAGCAGAGGTTACTCCAGGTACTGATTCGTAAGGAATCCCTGCCTGCTCCAAAGCCAGGGCCTCCTCACCTCCACGTCCAAAGACGAAGGGATCTCCCCCTTTCAGACGGGCCACAGTTAGCCCTTCCTGCGCGAGATTCAGAAGGATGCTGTTAATTTCCTCCTGCTTCATAGAGTGATGTCCTATCTGCTTTCCTACAAATATGCGTTTGCAGCCTGGCTGTGTCCACTCCAGCAATGCATCCGAGGCCAAATGGTCATAAACAACGGCGTCGCAGGTCTTTAAAAGCTCCATCCCCTTTAATGTAATCAGCCCCGGATCGCCGGGTCCTGCTCCAATCAGATAAACCCTGCCTTGTTTCTTCATTTTATGTTGCTCCTCCCCTTGATTGACTGTAAAAGGCTTTGGCTCTTACAGGCTTAGCTTCCCTGCAGCCTCCTGTGCCAAAAGCTCCAGCTCCCGTGGAGTCAGGCCGCTTTCCAAACAGACCCGTCTGATACAGCCCTTTCTGGAGCTGATCCCCCAAAGTCTGGCCTTCCCTTGGCAGATTTGGGAATAAACGCCGATGGGCTCATGGCAGCCTGCCTCCAAAAGCTCCAAAACCCTGCGTTCCAGCGTCAGACATATGCGGCCTTCTCTGCTATCCACAGAGGCGCACAGAGCTGCCGCCTCGCTTCCGGCCAGCCCCTCTACTACCATTATCCCCTGTCCCCCTGCTGGGATGAATACCTCCGGTTGAAGAAAGTGGAACTCATAGGGATTTTCTTCTTTTGCTTCCAGAAGGCCCAGCCGTTTCAGCCCTGCGGCCGCAAGGATGATACCGTCATACTTCCCTTCCTTAAGCTTCCTTAAGCGGGTCGGAACATTTCCGCGGAGGGTTTCGCATCTGATAAGAGCCTTTTTAGGCCAAAGGCCGGACGGGATTGTCCAAAGAGACGCAAGGAGCTGCCGCCTGGGACTGGAGGTGCCAATCACGAACTTTTGACAGCTGAAAGCTGTCTGCTGCCGGCTGTCTGCTGCTGAGATATAACCTCCTTCGGTATGCTTCCTTCCCATCTTATTTCTTTCTTTCAGAGTAACCAGGACATCCCTGGGGTCCTCCCGCTCTGATACAGCCACAAGCGCCAGTCCCGGCGCCAGCTCCATAGGCATATCCTTTGCGCTGTGGACAGCCAGGTCAATGGTTCCATCCAGAATGGCCTGCTCAAGCTCTGATACAAATACGCCTTTTCCTCCAAATTCCTGCAGGGGCTTGTCCAGTATTTTGTCTCCCTGCGTATCTTTTGTCACTATCTCTATCTCAATATCCGGCCATGCCCTTCCCAGGGCTTCTGCAATCAGTTCCGTCTGAATCAAGGCAAGGGCGCTTTTTCTGGTGCCGATACGGATGATTTTACTCATGATCTTCTTCCAGCTTTCTCTCTATCATTTCCCGGATCATTTTCTCCGTAAGTACACAGCCATTGTTCAGCCCAGCCTCTGCAAGCTGGCTGAATAGGGCCGACCTGGCTTTTGGAGAATAGGGGAAGGCTTCCTTTATCTGCTCTCTGATACCTCCCAGCTGTTCAGCCAAATCCTCCAGCCCCTGGGGCAGGGCCGCAGATAAATGCTTTCTCAGGCAGCGAGCCAAAGCAGGGCTTGTGCCTTCTGTTGAAATACCTATAGTGACGGCCCCAGCTTTTATAAGGGATGGAAACAAAAAGGAACACTCTTTTTTGCCATCTGCCGCGTTGACAGGTATCCCCTTGCTTCTGCACAGCCGCGCGATCCGCTGGTTCAGCTGCGGACAAGAAGTTGCCGCGATTACAAACTGGGTATTGGCAAGATCCTCCTCCTTAAAATCCCGTTCCTCTAGCATAAGTCTCTCTTTCCATGGACCATCTTCCTTCAGCTTGTTAAAGGAAGGATTGATTTCAGAAGAAACCACACGTATACGGACGCCAAAGGGCAGAAGCTCCCCAGCCTTGCGAAAGGCTACGGCTCCCCCGCCCACGATCAGCCACCGGCTATTTTCAATCTCTGCGAAAAAGGGAAAGTACCCCATATACGCACCCCTCTTTCCTTTTGACAATCTGAAGTCTCACACCCCAAAGCACAGGCTCTCCCACATCCTAAGATTCCTCGTCCCGCCGCCGTCTTCTTTCCTCCAGGAGGCGGTCAAATTCCTCCTCTGTAAATCCAATTTCTGCAAGGCGCGCTCTCCGCTTTTGCCGCAGTTCATTCTGACGCTCCCGCTCTTTTCTTCTTTTTTTTCTGAGGATGATTATTCCAGCTTCCGACAGCAGACCAAAGCATACAAGGATACCTGCCGCAAGCATCATACGCCTGGGGATTTTAAATTGGGAGCTGTGCAAAGCTCCTTCCGCCTTAGCGCCGGTATTTCCAGCTTCAGAACCATCATTTCCCGTAAGCTCTCCCGGAGTTGCCAATGCATCTACTGTATTCTGCCCCGTGCTTAAAAGCCAGGCAGAGCCTATTTCACGCTCATTATAGATATAATTCAGTCTGGCTACCGCTCCTTTTGGATGCTTCTGTGGAAGCTTCGTCTCAAGGGACTTCTCCGCATCTGTAAACCGGGCGTCCTCCGGCAGGGTAATGACAGCAGCTTCATCAAACATCAGCTCTGAAGGCTCATAAGCTGTTCCGTCTATCAGCACTGGCTCTGTTCCTGTAACATACTCAATTTCATTATCCCTGACCCTTGCATTTTTAAATCGCTTAAATGCAAAATCCAAAATGGTCATGGTATCGGAATAATGGGTTTTTTCTGTGCTTTTTAACGTAACAGCCACCAGCCTCCGTCCGTCCTTCTCCGCATAGGTTACAAGCGTCTGACCTGCCTGGGAGGTCCATCCTGTTTTCCCCGCCTTAGCGGCAGGAAAATAATATTCACTGTCTGGATTCTCATTATTCTTGACCAGCTGATGCTCTATGGAGCAGGATACGCCTTCCGGATTATTGACCGTGGCCGGTATGAAAGCTCTCTTGGTAGAACAGATTTCAAGTGCCAGAGGATTCTGAAATACGGCTCTGGCAATGAGGGCCATATCATAGGCGGATACTCTCTGGTTGTCATCATTTAATCCAGAAGGATTTGCGAATTGGCTGCCGTCTACGCAGCCTACTTCCTTCAGCTTCTCATTCATCATGTCCACAAAAGCGGATCGGCTGCCTGCCACATATTCCGCCAGCGCATTGGCAGCCTGATTGGAGGACTGGAGAACCATCAAATTCAGGCATTCCCTGACGGTCATGGAATCTCCCGTATCCAATCCGAATTTATTGCCGCTGCCTGATTCTACATTATAAACTGCGTCCCTGGAAAACGTTACCTGAGCCTCCAAATCCTTTGTATGCTCAATAACCACCAGCGCTGTCAGCAGCTTTGTAATACTGGCCGGAGCTCTAAGGCTATGTATGTCCTGGGCAAAAATCACAGCCCCTGAATCAATGTCCATTACAATTCCGGCCTCAGATTGAACCCCTGTATCCTTGGGCCACTCCGGCCTGGCTAATGCGGTCACCAGAGAGAAATTCAGTATGAGTATGAGACTTAGCAGCATACACCCTATCTTGCGCATAGTTCCCCCTATTCATGTATTGCATTCGTATCTGCCGCTTACGGCGGCAGCATCTATTTAAAAATAGTACAAGGATGATTATATGAGAATCCGGGGCTGCTGTCAATGGATTCGCAGCTTCATGTATTCTAATGCCCCCAGAATTAATCCTCCAAGCAGGAAAAAAGGCACATGAAAGGTCTGCAGACTCATAGGCGGCTGCCATACATCCAAGGTGGTGGGCCCCATGGTAATTGCATATAAGGAACCTGCCATCAGTCCGAGAATGGCATAGATGGTTTGGGAACGGTAACGCTTAAGACACAGCTTAATCAGCTTAATCACTCCCACAATGCCAGTTATAATCCCCAGACCGAATATTGCCAGAACCGGCACATAATTAAAGTTAAAATGAAGAAATTCCTTTACAGCCCCGATAATAGGCACATAGACGCCAAAGATCAACAGCAGGGTGGAGCCGGATATCCCAGGCAGCACCATAGCCGTTATGGCTACCATGGCCGTGATAAATACATAAACAGCCAGCCCGAAGGAAAGATGCTCCACAGATACATTTATCCCTGTACCTCCCCCTGTACCTCCGGCCGGATTGAAAAAATAAGAAATGCAGAATACAAGCGCCATACCTGCAAGAGTAAACAGCAGGTTTCCATAATGCCCCCTTAAGACCTCCCGTTCCTCCTTAATCACCATAGGGATGGCAAAAAGGGTCAGTCCCATAAACACAGAGCTTATCTGGTAAATATAGGTATGAAAAAGTCCTGAAAGAATCAAGACCGAAAGGCAGAAGCCTGCGATCCAGCCAACGCCCAGCTTAGCCAGAAACAGAAGAGCCTTTTTTCTCTTACCTCTGTCTCTGCCCATAAGATCATTTAATGAGTTAATAAATTCATCATAAAACCCTAGTAAAAATGCAACGGTTCCGCCTGACACTCCCGGTACGCTGTCCGCCAGTGCCATGCAGAACCCTCTGATTCCATTAAGCAGCACGTGTGTTGTCCTCCTGTATTTATTTCTCTCAACAATTATACAGGATTTAAGGGGAATTTCAAGCAGGATTTTCGCTACAGTCCGCCCAGTCTGCCACAGCCTGCCTCTTGACTCATAAAAAGCTGTATGTTACATTGATAATAAGTACTATCATTCTTATGAAAAGGGGAGGCTTCTATGCAATTACCAACTCACATCACCCTGGCTGAATGGATCATTATGATCCTTGTGTTTTCTTTGATAGGAGCCGCCTATTGGCTCATTAATGATTCACGAAAACGCGGAATGAAGGTAGGAGGAAAAGCCTGCGGCGGCTGTCCTCACTACTGCCAATTTAACCGAAATTGCGATGGAACTCCAAGAGATGTATCAGATCTTCCCTCTGAGCAGGAGGATGAAACATTAATTTCCTGAAATAATCCCATACATTTCAGGTCTCCGATCCCGGAACAGCCCCCATTCCATCCGCATATCCCGTATTTCATCCAAATCAAAGCCTTTTCCAATAAAGCCCTCCTCCCTGCGCCCCATGGATTCCACAATGGCTCCTGTGCTGTCTGTGATAAAGGAGGAGCCATAAAACGTCAGGGAGGATTTCTGGTTTCCATTCTCAGCGCAGGGCTTTACAGTCTCTGTCCCCACCCGGTTAGCAGCTGCCACAGGCAGAATATTGGCTGCCGAATGGCCCTGCATACATCTTTGCCAATGCTCCATGCTGTCACAATTCAGTACTGGCTCACTGCCGATTGCCGTAGGATAAAGAAGCAGCTCCGCTCCCATCAGGGCAAGGCATCTGGCGGCTTCAGGGAACCACTGATCCCAGCAAATACCGATTCCTACCGTTCCAAAGCAGGTATGGAAAACCTGAAATCCTGTATCTCCCGGCGTAAAATAAAATTTCTCCTGATAATAATGGTCATCCGGTATATGGGTTTTGCGGTATATTCCCAGATTCTTCCCTTCTCCATCTAAAACTGCTACGGAGTTAAAGGTTTGCATGCCATCCAGCTCATAAAAGCTTACAGGTATTACTACCCCCAGCTCCTTTGCAACCCTGGAGAAGTGCAGCACCGCTTCGTTATCATCCACTGTTTTTGCGTAATGATAATATCCATACTGCCGTTCCTGACAGAAATAGGGACGCTCAAAAAGCTCAGGCAGAAGAATCACATTGGCTCCGTTCTTTGCGGCCTGGCGAACCAGTGCTTCCGCCCGTTCCAGATTATCTTCCACACGTGCACCACAGCGCATCTGCACTGACGCCACATTTACCTTTCTCATAGAAACCTCCTTCTTATCCTCCCAGCTGGTATCTGCTGGGTAATGCAGTGTATGTTTCCTCCGCCTATTATAATATCCCTGGCATATACAGGCACAAGCCTGCGATCCGGAAAACAGCTGCCCAGAATCTCTTTTGCCGTCCCATCATTCTCATCTCCGAATTGAGGAAGGATAACTCCTCCATTGGAAAGATAGAAGTTTACATAGCTGGCCGCCATTCTCTCTCCAGGAACTCTCTTATCCTCACCAGGTTCTGCAAGCAAGGCTGATGCCTCATTCTCTGTAAGGCGCACAGGCTTCCGCGGAACAGGCAGTTTGTGAATCAGAAAACGCCTTCCTTTATGATCGGTTTCTGCCGCCAGGATCTCGTAATTCCTTTGACTCATCTCATACTGAGGATCTTCCCTGTCCTCCGTCCAGGCCAGAAGCACTTCTCCGGGCCGCGCAAAGGCGCATACGTTATCTACATGCTCATTGGTTTCATCCTGATAAATGCCACTGGGAAGCCAAATCACCTTTTCTGCTCCCAGATAATCCTTTAGCTGTCCTTCAATTTCTTCCTTTGTCATCTCAGGATTGCGTCCCGGACTCAATAGGCAGGCCTCCGTCACCAGAAGGGTTCCGTCACCGTCGGAATGGATGGAGCCTCCCTCCAGCACAAAATGCCGTGCGTCATACAGGGGATACCCAAACCGCTGGCAAAAGCGCTCGGCCAGCTCCTGATCCTTTACCCAGCTTTGGTACAGACCATCATAGCTGCCTCCCCAGGCATTAAACTGCCAGTCAACACCTGCCACATCCCCTTGTCCATTTACAAGAAAGGTAGGGCCGGTATCTCTGGCCCATGCATCATCTGACTCCATGGGAACAACTAAAATACGAGATGAAAGCATCCTTTGGGCAGAGGGCAAGCCCTCCTTCTCTGTCAGCATTATGACCTGTTCACTGTCAGCAATGGCCTCTGCCACCTGGGCAAAGGCCCTCCTGGCTCTGGAAGCGTCGTATCCCCAGGAGCCAGGGCGGCAGGGCCAGATCATAATACAGCCCTCATGGGGCTCAAATTCCCCCGGCATTCTAAAGCCGTCTTCTGCCGGAATTCCTCTCAAATGTTTCATATATTCTCCCTGAAATTCTTATGAAATTTATGACAGCCTGCGTTTAAAATCTTCATAGCCAAAGGTACGGATTATCCGGCATGCTCCCTCTTTGTCCATCACTGCAATGGACGGCAGGGCCATCCCGTTAAAGGTATTATTCTTCACCATGGAGTAAATCGCCATATCCATAAAGTACAGCTTATCCCCAGGCTCCGCCTCCCTGTCAAAGGAGTAATCCCCTATAATGTCTCCGGCCAGGCAGGTACAGGAGGAAAGACGATAGGTGTATGCCCTCTCCCCTGGCAGGCCGCTGTTCTTAAGAGGCGGCCGGTAGGGCATCTCCAGCACATCGGGCATATGGCAGGCGGCAGAGGCATCCAGAATCAGAGTTCGGATACCGTCATTTTCCACCACATCCATAACCTGCGTCACCAGATAGCCGGCATCCAACGCTACCGCCTCCCCAGGCTCCAGGTATACGGTAAGGCCGTAGATGTCCTTCATGCGGCAGACGCACTGCTCCAGCAGATCTATATTATATCCCTTCCTGGTTATATGGTGGCCTCCGCCCATATTGATCCATGACACCTGATGAAGGTAAGGGCCGAACTGCGCCTCCACCGCGTCCAGCGTCTTTTTTAATGCATCCGCGTCCTGCTGGCACAAAGTATGAAAATGAAAGCCGTCAATAAAGGGAAGATATTCCTCCCGAAAGTCCTGAATCCTTACTCCCAGCCTGGAGCCTGGCGCACAGGGATCATAGATGGCATGACCCTCCTGGGTAGAGAGCTGTGGATTAATACGCAAGCCCCGTTCCGCCCTGCCGCACCGATCCTTAAACTTCTCCAGCTGGGTCAGGGAATTGAAAGTAATATGATCGCAGCATTCTGTCAGCTCCGGGAAGTCCTCCTCTTTGTAGGCTGGAGAAAATACATGATTCTCTAATCCCATCTCCTCATATCCCAGCCTTGCCTCATATAGCCCGCTGGCGGTGGTTCCCTTCAGGTATCTTCCTATTAAGGGATATTCATAAAAACAGGAGAATGCCTTCTGGGCCAGCAGAATCCGGCAGCCAGTCCGCTCCTGAACCTGCCTGAGAATCCTCAGATTGTCCTCCAGCTTTCCCTCATCAATCACATAGCAGGGAGTAGGCAGCTCATCCATCCTCACCCTCTCACTCCTCATCTGCTCTCCACACCTTTACCGGAGCCGGGTTTTCGCACACCAACCAAGGCAGCCCCCAGCGATTTAAGGCCTCCATATATGGATCTGGATCAAATTCCTCTACATTGAAAACTCCCGGCTTCTTCCACTGTCCTGTTACCACCATCATGGCCCCAATCATAGCAGGCACTCCTGTGGTATAGGAAACTGCCTGGGATTCCACCTCCCGGTAGCATGCCTGGTGATCGCACACGTTATAAATATAAATGCTCTTTTCCTTCCCGTACTTGATCCCGGTAAAGATGCAGCCAATGTTTGTCTTTCCTACTGTTCTTGGCCCAAGAGCAGCCGGATCTGGCAAAAGGGCCTTTAGAAACTGAATTGGAACAATCTCCCGGCCCTCATATAAGACAGGAGAGGTAGACAGCAGGCCTACATTTTCCAAGCACTTCATATGGGTCAGATAGCTCTGGCCAAAGGTCATAAAAAACCGGATTCTCTTTACGCCAGGTATGTTCTTAGCCAGAGATTCAATCTCCTCGTGGTGCAGAAGATACATGTCCTTTACTCCCACCTGCGGGAAATCGTACCGTGACTTAAGCTCCACCGGCTTAGTTTCTATCCATCTTCCATCCTCCCAGTAGGAGCCGGGAGAAGATACCTCCCGCAGGTTGATTTCTGGATTAAAATTCGTGGCAAATGGATAGCCGTGATCCCCTCCGTTGCAGTCCAGAATATCTATGGTATGTATCTCATCAAAATAATGCTTCAAGGCATAGGCCGAGAACACACCTGTGACTCCAGGATCAAAGCCGCTTCCCAAAAGGGCTGTAATACCAGCCTTTTCAAACCGCTCCCTGTAATCCCACTGCCAGGAATAGTCAAAAAGGGCTGTAAAGCCAAGCTCTCTGCAGCGTTTTTCATACATTCTCCTCCAATGGGGATCGTTTGTATCCTCAGGCTCATAGTTGGCTGTGTCAATATAGTCCGTTCCTGTAGCCAGGCAGGCATCCATAATTGTCAAATCCTGATAGGGAAGGGCTACATTAAGCACTGCGTCAGGCTTATAGGCCCGGATCAGGCTGATGACCTCCTTAGCGCAATTTCCATCCACCTGTGCCGTGTCGATCCGCGTGCCGGTAGTCCCCTGAAGCTTTGCCTTCAGCGCATCACACTTCTCCTTCCTCCTGCTGGCAATCATAATCTCACTGAAAATACCGCTGTTCTGGCAGCATTTGCGGATGGCAACGGAGGCTACGCCGCCGCATCCAATCACCAATAATCTGCTCATATCCGTTCTTCCTCCTCTTCCAATAAAGCCTCCACATATCTGGGCAGCATAAAGGCACCCATATGCAGGTTCGTAGTATAATACTTCGTATCTATCTCCAGCCTGTTCCACTTCTCAGGCTTGAAATCCGTTACAGGATGATATTTCTTAGAGGCAAAGCCAAACAGCCAGTAACCAGAAGCGCAGGTTGGTATATGGGCCTGGTATACCCGGCTGATAGGAAAAGACCGGTATGCCTTCCTGTGCATGCTGCGGCAGGCCATCTCATCCTCGCTGTAAAACGGACTTCCGTGCTGATACACCATAATGCCATCTTTTCTCAAAGCCTTATAGCAGCTTCCGTAAAACTCCTTGGTGAACAGCCCTTCCGTATAGCCAAAGGGATCGGTAGAATCATTAATGATCAGGTCATAGACTTCACATTTACTCCGCAGGAAACGAAGTCCGTCGTCATAGTACACCCTCACTCTCTCATCCTTCAACCCGGCAGACAAGCGGGGAAATATTTCTTTGCAGACCTTCACAAAAAGCCGGTCTGTCTCCACTAGGTCGATGGATCGGATACCTGGATAACGAAGCAGCTCCTTAGCCACCCCGCCGTCCCCTCCGCCGATAATCAACACATCCTTAACATCTGGATGAACTGCCATAGGCACATGAGTCACCATCTCGTCATAGATAAACTCATCCTTTTCCGAAAATACAATGGCTCCATCCAGGGCGATAAATTTGCCAAATTCCTCCGACTCAAACACATCGATTCTCTGGTACTCGCTTGCACCGCTGAAAATCTGTCTGTCTATCCGCACTGACAGCTTCACATTATCCGTGTGAAGCTCAGAAAACCATATCTCCATGAACCTCTCTCCTTTCCAGAACCATCAGATTCTCTATTTTCGGATCTTCTGTCCCCTGCATGGAGCAGCCTTTTTCCTTTGCGTAGAGAATATATTCTGTAATCTCATCTGTAATCTCCTCACCGGGAGCCAGGATAGGGATTCCAGGAGGATAGCACATAACAAATTCCCCGCTGATCCGGCCGGCCGCTTCTTTCACCGGCACCGACTCCTTATCCGAATAAAATGCTTTCTGTGGAGAAACAACTACTCTGGGAGCAATATACTCACCGGAAAGCATACCAGCCCGATCTTTTTTATACAGGCGCTCAATATCCGCCAAAGCCCCCACCAGCCGTTCGATATCCTGAATCCTGTCTCCAATGGAAATGTAGGCAAGGATATTGCAGATGTCTCCAAACTCTATCTGAATATCATACTCGTCCCTCAGCAGATCGTACACCTCAATTCCTGCCAAGCCGTTGTCCAAGGTATAGACAGAGAGCTTTGTAACGTCATAGTCAAAGATGCTTGTACCGTTGACCAAATCCCTTCCATATGCATAAAAGCCTCCGATGTCATTGATTTCCTGCCTGGCATACTCTGCCATCTCCACCACTCTGGCAAAGGATTCCCTCCCTCTTAAGGCCAGGTTCCGTCTGGAAATATCCAGGCTGGACAAAAGCAGATAGGAGGCGCTGGTGGTTTGGGTCAGATTAATGATCTGCCTTACATAATCGGCATTTATACCCTGATTCAGGAGAAGGAGAGAGCTTTGCGTCAGGCTTCCTCCCGATTTATGCATAGAAACAGCCGCCATATCCGCTC
This sequence comes from Clostridium porci, assembly GCF_009696375.1. Lineage (GTDB taxonomy): Bacteria > Bacillota > Clostridia > Lachnospirales > Lachnospiraceae > Enterocloster > Enterocloster porci. The sequence continues at coordinate 16,340 of NZ_VUMD01000020.1, read as the reverse complement.
CTGCTGCCATAGCTGATACCGGAAGTCCTTCTCCAAAGTACAGATGGGTGCCGTGAGCCTCATCTGCCAGCACCTTCATGCCGCAGCTATGAGCCAGCCTGACAATGGATGGGAGATCCGAGCAGATACCATAATAGGTAGGATTATTCACAAATACCGCCACCGCGTCCGGATTCGCTTTCATAACCTGCTCTACCTGACGAAGCTCCATACCAAGAGAGATTCCCAGTATGCTGTTCACCTCTGGATTAACATAAACAGGAACCGCTCCGCACAGAATCAGAGCATTGATAACGCTTTTATGGACATTCCGGGGCAGGATAATTTTATCTCCTGCCTTGCAGACGGACAGGATCATTCCCTGCACCGCCGAGGTGGTGCCGCCCACCATCAAAAAGGCGTTGGCCGCGTGGAAAGCCTCCGCCGCCAGCTCCTCCGCCTCACGGATAACCGATACAGGATGGCAGAGATTGTCCAGAGGCTTCATGGAGTTTACGTCCAGCCCCACGCAATTCTCCCCCAGCAGACTTGCCAGCTCAGGATTTCCCCTTCCCCTTTTATGACCCGGTACATCAAAGGGAACCACGCGCCGTCTCTTAAACATTTCCAGAGCTTCATAAATGGGAGCTCTCTTCTGGCTTCTCTTTTCCATTGTGAATCTCCTTCCGGTCAAAATACAACAAAAAAGCAGATGATTCTACATCATCTGCACGCAATTTTACACAAACTATTACCACTATTCCCGTTTCCATGTTCCCATAGCAAATATGTTGTCCTGCATTTATTGATCGTTTCACAAGATGATGTGCAATCGCACTGATTATAAAGTAATCAACTTATAAAATTTGAGCTTCTAACTCAATCAATAATGTGGTTTCCCACGCCCGGCAACTGACCCGCCTGTCCGTATGGGCTTAACTCCCCGGGGAGTGGTCATATTTGCATGAAAACATATCCATATCTTCACACTGAAACAAAGAATACCATATTTATCCGCAGCGTGTCAACTGGATTTTTAAATTCAGAAATTATTTCTTTTGTAAAGCCAGCTCCGTCACCCCTTCCGAATCATATCATTACCCTCGTTTGCTTTCGCCATAGGAAAAAGAATTAAATAACCTTTCATTATTTTCAAACAGCGTTTGTTTGATCCAATTATCATCTGAAGCCTCTGTGCCGATCTCATTCATATCCCTTCCTAATAAATGATTCATTATTTTCCGGGCATCTTGAACATCCATTGTCCCCGCAGCGCTCTTTGATAAAAATTCTACCCCTGATAATGCCATGACTGCATTACGCACCTTATCGGAGCTTATGCCTGTATTTGCCTGCCCGGATGTTTCTTCTGTGTCCGAGACAATTCCACTGCCGCTGACTACTACCTGTTGCAACGCCTTGCAGCTTATATGGCTGTCAGAATCAAACGTTATTTTGCTGGCTCCCGTCTCCCCGCTCTGGAATGTTATACTATCTTCCGCATGAATGGTTACGTTTCCTGTCCGCCCTCCGATTTCCAGATCTGATTCTGCACTGATATGAAGGGTTTCTGACGCTTTTATGTGAATGCATCCGTCCTGATGCATTACAATCGCAGCACGCTCCATTCCTGAGGATATACTAAGCTTTTCCTCGTCCATGTACAGCCCAAGCCCCTCCTTATTTCTTAAATATTTCATATTGTGTTTCTCAGGATTTGTTTGCTTCATCCTTCTTCTGGCAGCGCTTATGAAGGCGTGAGCCTCTACCAGATCAGGAAAGGTCACTTCCACTTCGTCTCCAGGCTCTGGCATGTAATATCCCGCCTCATTATTTTCTTCACCAGCAAATGGCAGCCAGGGTGTATTTCCTTGTGCATAATCCTCTATAGGATATTTAACACGAAGCTTATTGCGGTTAATTTCTTTTACAACAGCCCAAAGGTGCAGGCCTGCTAGCTTCGTATTCGGTAAATACGGGAAAGAAGCACCCCTTGTCCTTTCTAAAAGGGATTGATAGAGTAACTCTCCCCTTTTTATCAAGCTTTCAGTGGATTTTATCAAATATAGACTTCCTTTATAAGAAATCCGGCAGCCAAGCTCAGCCTGCTTATGTGTTTGAATTGTTAACTGCTCCTGTTCTTTCAATAAATTAGTGTTATTAGTTAATTCTTCCCCTTCCAGAATCCCCTTCTCCCTGCTGGAAGCTCCAAAAAAGAGCTGGATAGATGAAGATTTACAATTTGCCCATATACCTGTGTTAAAGTGTGAGGATAACCGTTTAAGGAACTCCCAATCGGTTTCATCAAACTGCACAATACTATGAGGAATTTTGGCCCCATTCGTTACTTGATCGAGATGAGAGGAGCTTTTATAGGATCTTAAAACTTCAAACAGGATCTGCTCATAGGTCATATCCAAGTCCTGAAATACCCGTCTTCTTTTCATTCCATCCATTTCACAAGAAGCAGAATATGCTTTTAGCTGAAAGCTCAAAAATTCCTTGTCATATTTCAGCTTTATATCATGAATCCTACCACAAAAGATTATACTTCCATTTCTGTCCATTACTGTGACAGCTTGCTTTTCCGGAATCCTATTCTGTACCGCCCTGCAGATTCCGCTTAAGTTTAATTCAGCATGTTCATTCATTCTTTCAAAAATATGCAGTGCGTGAACTGTGACGATTTCCAGGTTTATATCTATGGAAAATTCCTGGTGTTGATACATTGTATGCGTTGCCTCCTGATTCGTCATATTGGCTGATCATTGTCTATCAAACGTAATTCAATGCTGCCGGCCTATTGCCTGGTTTACCATTTCCTCCACAAAGCTGTCCCATTTGTCCGCCGAATGTTCAAGCGTCTCATTATAAAGGGCTTGTGCTCCTTGCATGATTTCTTTCCCCATATCCTCTATCACTTCACCCGGCAAATTGTTAATCTTCTTTTTGATGCCCTTTAACTTTGCGGTTACATCACTTGTAGTTTGTTTCATATTGTTGAATGCCTTTGTCTTCTGATAATCTCCTTCTTCTAACTGTCCATTCTGTACTACTTCTATCCATCCGCCTTTGAAGCACCCTAAAATAGATTTTTTTAACACGGCCTCTACTTCTTTTCCGCTTCCATTGATATTTACCTTTATACTGCTGTCTGTAAGGAGCCAGCTGTCGCCAAGCTCCAAGGTGCAGCTGGCTGCCCCAGCTCCTTCCTCATAGCTTCGAAGCGCACATTCCATATGTTCCATACAAATATTTTTCCGTGGTATACAGTCTGTTTTTACTGCTCTGGGTTTCCCCTGCTCCAGAACCGTTCGGTTTTCTACCTGCTCCAAGGAACCGATCCCACTGCAATAGGGGCATGTAAGAACAGCCCCCTCCACAACAAAGCTGTCCTCCTCCTGAGCAAGGTGATAGGATGCAGAGTCAACACCATATATCTTTGATAATTTATGTAAAATAGCCCTCTTTCTCTCAGAATTGACTCTGTTATATACCTCCTCGGCGTCATATACAGCGCTCCACATACGATAATTCCACGCAGTTTCTTGCTCCTCCTTCCCATGCACTGCCAATGAAGCAGCCGCAAGAAGCGCAATTGCCTGATGTTTTTTCATCCCATTAACATCTATGTACCTGGAGATTTGACCAACCAAAGCCGGCGTATACACCTTATCTACATATTGAACATCCTTCGTCAAGAAATAATTGGGCTTATGGGCGTGAAAGAACCTCATCTTAAAATCAAAGCTGCCATACCCTGTTTCACTAAAATCAATGCCTGAATCAACCAAGCTGGTGTTTTTATCATCCCCCATCTTTTTTAATAGCTGACTGACGATATCCCTGTATTCGTTGATATTGAATACATTCACTTTTGCCCGTTCCTGCTTTTCCAGCGGTATATTAGCCAAAAACAGCTCCGACGCTCCCTGTCCATCCAAAGAATATGCTTTGTCAACCATTCCTTCCGGCAAGAGATATGCCATAGACGCAGCCAGATTACCGCCTTTTGAATGACCAACAATCGTTACATGCTCATGCCCCGATTGGATCACATACTTCTGTGCCTCCCTCTGGGACGGGGTAAGAGACGATATGGTTGCTGACAAATTATCGTCCCATTGATAATTTCCTGCTGTTCCCCTGAATACAATGATTGGACGCATGTCTTGCTGGGAGTTCTGCCCATTTGCCGTAGGCTTCAGAGTCATGGCACGAAAATGCGTCCGGTCGTTGCTTTCAATGTTTTCTACCTCTAACGACATAAGTGTTTTTGAAGCTTTGATTTGGTTTAGTACCTCTTGGAACTCTGCTTTGGTCATTTTGGCGCCAAAATCATTTACTCCTTTCTTTCCTCTCATATTCTTTTCTATAGAAAATATTAAATTCTTCAACGAAACCTTTTCATTCTCTATATCATCCCAATCCTGCTGTAATTCAGGTCTGTATATCAAGGCTGCAAGCATGGCAGCCTCCTCTCCGCTGATTTCTCCCATCCTGCTTTCCTCCTTCATACGATTAATAAACCAACTGATTATCTACCTTTTTCCTTTTATATAAGAGTATCAATTACCTGTTTTGTGTTTTGTCTCCCCTTCTCACCATAGCTGCCAATCATCTTAATCCTCTAACCCTAATTCAATATCCATTTTTGAATCCATCTCCATATCCCAAAATGGGTTAGCATCTCTGTATAAGTAATATTTTAAGTTTTCTTGTTTCCTTACACTGATTTTTTCGTAATCTTCCATAGTTGTTATCTGTTTTATAAAAAATCTGATTCTTACCTTGGGAAAACTGTGATAAAAATCTTTTATCACTTGGGTTACATTCTCTTCTGTCAGTCCATCTTCTTCATAGCTGCTGCCGGGAGGTAAAATTAAATACAGGTACAGGTAATCTGGAGTTTCTCGTATTTCAAAATAATATGCCAGCGGAGAATTCGGGGTAATTCTTTCATCCATTTCTGACCTGGAAGACTCAACAAAAATCAGCTTATATTCTTCCGGAAGAATATCTGTCATTTCCTCCTGAAACCATTCCTTCATCATGATACTTAAAAACTTCCAGCAATAATTATCCTGAATTTCTTCTATTCTTTTGTCTTTACTGGATTTAGGATATACCCAAACGTTAAATACCGAGCCATCTCGTTCTGGCTCCCTCACCTCATACAGATAAGGAGAGTATACATCAGCAGCGGGGATTGGACTTCCCGAATAAAGAAGCTTCCCCTCCGGGTTTACAATGAACCTCTTGCCATACTTTTTTTCCAAATACCTTTCGATTTCCAGCGGATAACCTGCTTTGTATTTTTTATTTCTTATGTCCCTCCATGTATTATGTATGACTGTAACCAGAATAATTACTGCGATTGCCAGAGAAAAAACAATCAATCCTTTTTTTAACATTTCTCTTATTCCCCTTTTATAAAATTTTATTTCCTTGCTCCATTAACAACATTCTACCTTCCCACATCTTTAATAAAGCGTAGTTTACCGTTCTTGATCCGATTGCCATTTTAAATCTACATCCATATCCAAAAATGAGTTTGTAGTTCTACATAAAGCCCCTCTCACCACGACTTCCGATTATCTTAATACTCTAACTCTAATTCAATATCCATCTTTGAATCCATCTCCATATCCCAAAATGGGTTAGCATCTCTGTATAAGTAATATTTTAAGTTTTCTTGTTTCCGTATACTGATTTTTTCGTAATTTTCCATAGATGTTATCTGTTTTATAAAAAATCTAATTCTTACCTTGGGATATTTTTGATAGAATTCCCTTATCACTTGGATTACATTCTCTTCTGTCAGTCCATCTTCCTCATAGCTGCTGCCGGGAGGTAAAATTAAATACAAATATAGGTAATCTGGAGTCTCTCGTATTTCAAAATAATATGCCAACGGAGAATTCGGGGTAATTCTTTCATCCATTTCTGACCTGGAAGACTCAACAAAAATCATCTTATATTCTTTTGGAAGGATATCTGCCATTTCCTCCTGAAACCATTCCTTCGTCATGATACTTAAAAACTTCCAGCAATAATTATCCCGAAATTTTTCTATTTTTTTGTCTTTACTGGATCTAGGATATACCCAAACGTTAAATACCGAGCCATCTCGTTCTGGCTCCCTCACCTCATACAGATAGGGGGAGTATACATCAGCAGCGAGGATTGGGCTTCCCGAATAAAGAAGCTCCCCCTCCGGGTTTATAATGAACCTCTTGCCATACTTTTTCTCCAAATACCTTTCGATTTCCAGCGGATAACCTGCTTTGTATTTTTTATTTCTTATGTCCCTCCATGTATTACGTATGACTGTAACCAGAATAATTACTGCGATTGCCAGAGAAAAAACAATCAATCCTTTTTTTAACATTTCTTTTGCTTCCCTTCTATGCTCTTTTTTTCTAAGGGATATACCCATACCTTTTCCTCCGGTTCCCATGCCTCCTGCAAATATGGCAGGTATATACTGGCAGACAAGATAGCTTCCAGAATCAAGCAGCCCCCTGGCTGGTTTTACAATAAAGCCGGTTTATGGGTTTCATTCCTATATCAAATGTCAGTCTCCTCCTGACACTCAATTCCTTCTAATTTAATTCCTACCATGGGCCTCCTCAATATGCTTTCTGCTACATCAAATCGAATCACGATTTGTTTTTCTATTATTCCATGAACTCGAAAGATAGAATGGTCTCCTATGGCATCCCTGTTTAAAACCAGTTTTTTCAATACTCCATTAGGATAAAATTGGGCTTTGCTTCCCAGACACTTGACTCGTTCTAATGCAAACAGCCAATAGGCCTCCTGCCTTCTTGCTTCCCGGTCGCTTAGTATTGCACAACTGCACTGTATTTGAATTTCAAAGCTGCAGAAAATATTTTTTAATGCAGTTGAAAGCAAAGGAAGCGGCGCCTCCAGTAAATCCGGATATATATTCTCTTTTTTACTTTTTACAAGGAAATTATGGTTTTGAGCTGGAAGCTTGCCAAATTCAAATTCAACGCTTCTTCCTTTCACAATTTCTTTTTTCCATGCTTCCGGTATAAAACCGCGGTCAAGCTCCACCGCATGTATCAAAGATATATCCTGAGATATGGTAAAATAATCCATCCTAGCCCCTCTACATTCTAATCTGATCCTTTTGATCGGATGAAAGCCCCGCCTGTTCCAAGGCTTCCCTTTCAAACATCGCCCCTGACAGGCATGCCCCTGAAAAATCGGTGTGGTAAAACTGTGCTCCCCGAAAGTCTGCTCCTCTGAGATCGGCCCCTGAAGCATTAACATCTCTTAAAATAGATCCGTGAAAGCAAAGGCCATCCAGGTTTGATAAAGAATGGAAATAAATAGTTTCTGGAACAACTGGAGCAATGATTCCGCTAAAATCGCTTCCACTCAGATCAGAGTTTATAAAGGAGGAGCCAAACAACGCAGCATCCCTCCAGCAGGTGTTTATGAGACTGCATTGCCGCCACTCTGTTCCCATAGCATTGCTATGGCTAAAGTCACAATCTGAAAAATCCATTTTAAGGAAGCAGCTATTTGTAAAATTTACGCCGCTTAAATCTATGCTATCCACTGTTTGCTCCAAATACCGTTTACCACAAAACCGATTATGTTCTTTTTTATGGATGCTCAAGCATTCTTTCAAGTTAAGTCCCTTAGTATCTACGGCTTCTGTTACCAGAATTTCTTCAAAATCCCCCTGATATTCGCCTGATAGAACACAGAAATCATCTGTTATGGAAATCTTTTTCATGCATTTGGTAATGCTTTCTCCACGAACGATCCATTTGGCAATCGCTGTTATTCGCCCGATGAGCTGAGGGATATATTCCATCTGAATCAAAGTCCTTACATCACTCATATAAACTTTATTTTTATATCGGGCCAGCGTCAGGCTTAACGCTGCCTCCAGCTTCCAAAGGAGCTCACATAAACCGGTAAAATCCGCGTCCTCCCACAGAGGCCTAGGATCAAGCGCAAAACGACGGTCAAAAGCATATATGCGTACAGCTCCATTTCCCACATAAAAATTGCTCCTGAGAAAGCATATATGAATATAGGCGATAGCTTCTTTTGTTCCATTCTCCTGAGCCTTATGAATCCTGTTGATTAACTGCACAAACGCTTTTTCCATTTCTTCCCCAAGCGCTTTCCTGTTGATTTGAGAATAGCTCTTTATTTGCTCAAGCGCTGGGAGACCCAAATCCAGATGTTCCATAAAAAATGCTTCCAAAGCTTCGTTTCTTCCTATCATGCGCTCTTAACCCTTAGTTTGTATGTACTTCATTGCCTTTTAATTCAATTACGCCGCTTTCATTCAGATGAATTTCCGCTTTTGCTCCACAGCTGATGCGTATATTGCCTCCGGCATTAAAATGTATCTGATTTCCCGCTTCCACTGCTACGTCTTTTTCTGCATGAATTGTAATTTTTGAATTAGAGGATAGAAATAAAGTACCATTCTGATTAATATCAATCAGATTTGCTCCATTGGCGGAAATACTGACCCGATTAGGGCTCCACATAATCTCCATCCCCTGTCTGTTCCTTATATATCTTACAGAATAGTCCCTCATACGATCACTCTTTTCATTTTCCGGGACATACTCACTTACCGCGCTGACTGCATAAGCATTTTTTTCATCTCCACCAGGAAACCTCAGCCTTACCTTATCCTCTGGTTCAGGCATACAGTACCACCCGCTGTCATCAGAGGACGCATATACAGTAGAATAGGGAAACCAGCATGCTTCTCCATTCCCACAGCCATCCTCAGCAATAATATGCACCTTAACATTATCTCGTTTAACTTCTTCTACAATCCCTGTTACTTCCCGGCCAACAAGCTTTGTATTCATACTGCGAGAAGTATCCAGCCCCTCTCTTGTGCATAATTCATAATCATTATTTAATACAGCCTGTTCCATATGCATATGTAATGCTTTAACATATAATGTGCTTCCTTTAAACTTTATACATTCACCAAGCTTTAGGCATTTGTCATTTAATCTTACAAGATATGTCATACCTGACGTATTGGATATTAGAGGCTCCTGGGTCTGCGCATGCCAGCTTAGGGTATAAGGAATCTCGTCTGTTATTTCTATTTCTGAAAGCAAAGTTGGCTTTCCTATATAAAAAGCCGGACGATCGCATCCGCTGTCAGGAAATACAGATTGACCGCAATGGGACGCCATACGCTTTATAAACTCCCAGTCTGTTTCCTCGTACTGCATAATAAATTGACCAATCTGCTCTTCGCACCTGCTCTCAATGATCGTCTGAGCTCCTTTGGTTCCTTTGGCAACGCTCTGGATAATTCCTTTTATGGTTTCGTTTATATCATGAAAAGGCTTTGTTTTTTTCTTCCTGTCCAATAAAATTGTATGTGTGGCTCCACGTACAATAACCGTCACCGCTTCCGCGCATTCCTCTACGGAAAGCTCTGTAATAAGGCCGCGAAACAAAACTGTATCCTTACCTTTTCGGATTATTATTTCTGTTCCAAACTGACGTAAACAGTCCAGAGCCCGCCTGTCCTCAGAGTGTATTTTCCCCTCTGCATATACAAAGGTATGGGAATTTTTTTCTGCTGTAATGTCAATGTTAGAAATCTCAATATAAGGGATTGGTTCCACCCTTAATTCGCCAACCTCTGTGTATTCTCTTTTTTTCATTGCTGCGGCCCCCCTTCTATCTCAATGGTAGAGCTTAATTTGCAAAGTATGGTTTTCCAAAAGTAATACTCCTTTTGCTCAAAATTGAAATCCATGAATATCATCTTTTTCCCTCCTTGAAAAAGGATGATAAAGTCACACAATGCTCCACCCGGCATAGAATGAATAGCGGTAAAATAATATATTGTTCCAAATGCTGCCTGCCTTGCATCGGATATATCTATCTTTGTCTGTTGCCTTGAGCTTCTCATCTGGCTCACATAGTCTTGCTGAAGCTGATCAATCTTAACTATTTGTTCCGACTCAATTACCTTTATGGATAGCGTTATTTTTTCTTTTGACGCCTGAAAAAGAAGGAGATTCCCCATTACTATCGGCTGTCCAAATAACTCAGACGGCATAAGCATGGAAAATAGGCCATTGCAAAAGGCGATTCTCTCAAAGGTAAATCGTGAAATTCTAGCTTTGAACTGCTCAACCTCCTTTTTATAAAGCTCCCCACGCCCTTTGTCCGAATCCGCAGTAAAGGGCTGGCATGTATGTTTCTTTAGCATTGCTAAATTTATATCAAAATCTTTCAGCATATCTTTCATACCCCCTCCCCCAATCGATTCTGGCTTCCTTCTCTCTAAGCTTTATCTGAAAGCCTCCGGGCGCTGTAAGCAATTAAGGACGCCTTTTTGCCTCTCATCTAAATGCTGCTGTTTCGCTTATGAACCTATCAGAGAATAAACAAAAACTTCCAGACGCTTTTAATCGTCTTAATTCCCACAAAGGGCTGTCTGACAGTGAACAGACAGCCCTTATCCAGTAATGATCCGATAAAGCTCTGCTTTCGGAAATTCTTTTCATAATTATGGTTTTTTATACAATCCCCCATTATGTCCAATCTTTATTATTATTATAATCATTTTATAGATTTCAGATTATCTCTTTAGGTTTTCTTATATGCCGGAAAAGCCCGTAACTTCGGGCTTTTCCGGCACTTTTTTTATAGGAAGAACCTCGCAAACATTCTTATTACCCCTCATGTTTCCGCTCTCAAACGTAGTATAAACAGTAGTACATTCCGCGTATCCTATGCGGCTTGAGCTTCCTGGGCGCTTTCTGACGCAGGTTGCGCATGGACTGCTGCGGTGGTCTGTGCCTGGGCTTGCAGCCGTTCCATTTCCTCCTGTGCGGAATGGAACGTGGCGTGGGCGTAATAGTTCAACGTCATAACGATATTGGCATGCCCCATGATGTACTGCAATGCCTTGGGGTTCATGCCTGCATTTGCCATTCTGGTACAGAACGTATGCCGCATGGTGTGCGGCGTCATGACCTCCGGCAGCAGTTCTGCATGACATTTGTTGAACTTCTTGGCAAGGCCCTGAAACATGGCATCATAATGGACAGCCACTTTCGGCAGCCCATCCCGATTTAAGAACAGGAAATCCTTATATCCATCCACCACAACGCCTTTGCCGTCCTTCCGCCTGTGCAGCACGCGCTGAAACGCTTCATAGGCTACTGCGCTCATCGGCACCTGGCGATAGCCGCTGTCGGTCTTTGGCGCTTCGATGTAGTAGCCGTCCTCGGTGCTTCTCAAAAGCTGGTGGTCTACATTCACAAAGCGCTTTTCAAAATTCAGGTCGGCAGGCGTCAGGCCGCAGAGTTCGGAAACGCGAAGCCCGGTTTCCAGCAGAATCAATACCTCGTCATAATACTTGGCATAAACAGGGTCGTTCTGCATGAACTCCAAAAGCTCCTTTTCCTGTGCAGGGGTAAGCGGCACCTTTGGTACGGTATCGTCGTTGATAACCTCATTGATCTGGAAGTCAAAGGGATTCTTGCGGAGGCAATCGTCCTGTACGGCCATGTAAAAGATAGCTTTCAGGGAACGCTTGCCGTTGCAGATAGTGTGATAGGCCACACCCTTTTCCTGCATACGCAAGGCCCATTCTTTGGCGTCAGACAGCTTCACGCTGTCGATGCTGGCCCCTCCGATTTTATCCTCGGCCAGCAGCTTCATCAGCTGCTGGCGGCTCTTATGGGTTCCCCGCTTCACATTGCCCCGCTGCCGGATATACTTTTCATAGAGCTGGCACACGGTCATTTTCTTGCCGATGGTGTCAATCCCATCGTCAAGGTCTTTTTGTATCTGCTTGATTTTCTCCCGCAGGGAAATATCCGGGCGTTTTCCGGCAGGGATTTTATCCGTGGGGACTAACTTCCAGGAATACACAAACTTCGGTTCTCCAAAGGTATCCGTATATTTGTAGGCGTATCTTCCGTCTGTACGCTGGCTCTCTCCAGATTTCAAAAGACGGCCTTTGCTGTCCCGTCTTTTTTCATCTCGTTCTTTTTTTGACATTTCGTCATGCTCCTTTCCATGACGGAAAGAGCCTTGACACGCTCTAAGGGTATTATAGCATAGTCAAGGCTCTTTTTCACTAGATTGTGTCCAGAGAATCAATGATTTTTTCAAACTTTTGCCGTTTGATCTGGATGCGGTTGCCGTTCAAAATCACCCAGCCAGCGGATAGGTTTTCCTCGGCAAGCCGACGCAGCTTGTTTTCTCCAATACGAAAATATTTCGACGCTTCTTCAATAGTAAGCGTATACTTTTCCCAAATAGGCACATCGTTATTACTCATAATCTTGTCTCCTTCTATTCAAAACAAAAGTTTCTTGTAACTATGGGCAAGAAACGGACGGCTGGTGGCCCAGCTCCACGGGATTTTCACCCCCATGCGGTTCTCACACGGCCCTACCCATTGCCTGCGACGCTTCTAACGCTCGGACTGTGGCTGTAAGGGAGTATCATTGTCCTGCCTGCACGTCATCGCCCATAAGCAGCCACGCTTACGTTACGGCTGGGTGGTGGTCGCTCCGCTGTTTTCGTAGAAATCAGCATCATGGCGCACCCGCCGTCCGGCTCGGTGCAGACAGAATGTGTCCGTATGCCCTATGACGCGCCGCCATTGTCATGCGGGCGTATTTGTCAAGGAACTATGAGGCTTCTGGCAGTCAGCAGATGGGGAAAGGGATAAGCCGTCTGCCTCTTGGATCACGGTTTCATCATCGCTTGGATCAGCCTGATTTCCATTCGGCGCTTCATATACTCGTCTACGCACACATGGGGATATCCGGCTGTGTCGTAGAGGGTTCTGGTACACAGCTTGTTCATGTAGGCATCATAGTACCGCAATACACACTCGACGGCTCCGGCATCACCGGCGCAGGCGGCTCTGCTCACCGAAAGGGGCAACAGTGCCTTTCCGTTGTGTTTTGGCTCGTTCATCCGCGTCAACCTCCTTCTGGCATGAGCGCCATCAATGTTACTCGCAATGCTTTCAGGGCCTTTGTCCTGTGGCGCTGGACGGCACTGCGGGACATTCCCATAAGGCTGCCGATCTCGCCGTCCGCCATATCCAGAACACAGTGCAGAATCAAAACACTTTGTTCTGTCTTTGTCAGCTTGGCAAAGGCTTCGGCTACAAGCTCATTGTCGATATGTAACTCGTACCCATGAGTGCTGAATATAAAACTGTCGCTGGGGTAGCGGTCTACCGAATAGAGCTTGTCCAGTTCTTCCTGGGACAGATCGCTGAACGTCAATTCACGATTGCGCTGACGCTCCATGTTCCGCAGGTAGGCCCTGGCTTCGTTGCGCAATACCGTTTTACAGAAAGCGTCAAACCGGCATTGTTCGTAATAGTCGCGTAGGTTAGTTTCCATCATTTCTCACCCCCTTTCCGTGTGGGGATGTAAGGTGGTACTTTCCCTTTCCGCTACTATCAATCCGTGGACGCCCGCTGCTACCCGCTAAACGCCTCCTTTTGAAAAAATTTTTTAAAAAGTGGTTGGGCAGTAGGAAAAACCGCAGAAAATAACAAAATTCGCCCGACAGGTCATAAACCCGCCGAGCGAATGTGAAAACATTATGGTATTTTACTGGTTCGTATGATTCATAAGTCCGGCCGCATTTCCCCCTGCCAGGGGGATGGCTTTTTTTAACGGTGCAACTCCCGTTTCCGTTTGTCGATACACCTTTTCATTCATGACGGCTCCCTCCGTGGGCCGCCATTTTTCCAGAGTCAGGGCACCATTCCTCCAAAGAACAAAGAAACAGCGGCCTTAATGTTTTTTACCGCTGCGGCTGCTCGTTTCTGTCCGATTCCTCAGCCTCTATTCAGCGGTTTCTATGTCAGTTCTTTTACCAGCTATCATTTTACTTTACGAACCCTGCTTATTCTTTCCGGGCCACCACCACAAACCGACCGTTTTCCGTGTGATAGCTGCACGTCACCAAGGTAAGAAGAACATCTCCGTATTCCGCCGTTTCTCCGGTATCATACAGGGAGGCTGCCTCCACATTGTCCACGTATTCCGCAAACAACGCCGGATCGCTCAGATCTGGGTAGGCATAGAAACGGAACACGTCTGTTTCATCCTGATAGTACACTCTGGAATAGAACGCACCGATCACGGCATAGGTGCCGCTCTCTTGCAGGGTGTCGAATGTGATGGAGGGATGCTCCTTCCAAAACTCCGGTTTTCCGTAGTCCAGCAGGGCATGGAACATCGTGCCGTTTTTCATGTTGTGTCCGTAGACCAGATAGTGATTCCCGCCCTCGATGAAGTTTCCGTCCAGGAAGGGAACACCGCTGACCGAATGGCTTTTGTCAAAGGCCCGGCGCAGATAATATTCCGGCTCCTGGGGCGTATACATCACTGGATAGTCTACTTTGGTTCCCGCAATCGTTACCCATCCAAACAGGTCCTCGTTTTCCTCTTTCAGTTCCGCATAGGGGGATGGAGCGGTCGCGCCCTCCATTGTGGGTGCAGACTCATTCGCTGTCTCCGGGCGATTTTTTTCTGTTTCCACACGGGCGGCTAAGGTTTCAAAGGCTGCCTGAGATTTTGCCAGCCCCAGTATCGAAGAACCCAGCATGAACAGGGAAAGCAGGAGCAGCGTGAAGCTGGACAGGATTCCCAGTGAGATATACCACTTCCTCTTTTTCCTCGGCTTCATGTGCCTGGGTCTGTATGCCTCCCCTCTGTGCTCAGGCAATCGTTCCATTGACCTTTTCTTTGAGCGTTTTGCCCGGCTTGAATACAGGAGACTTCTTGGCTGCCACCTCAATCGGCTGCTGTGTTACAGGATTAAACCCTTTATGGGCCGGTGTTTCCCGTACGGTAAAGCTGCCGGTCCCGATAATCTGTACCGTCTCTCCAGCCGCCAGCGCGTCTCCTAACACCTCGCAAAAGGCAGCCAGAAACTTCTTTGCATCCTCCTGGCTTGTTTGAGTTTGTTGCGCGATTCGTACAATGAGTTCTATCTTATTCATCATCTGTTCCTCCTACTCGTAAAATTGAATGAAAAATGGCTGGCGTTCACGCCAAAGCATGAACGCCAGCCAAAAAGCGATTGAGCCGGTTCGATGCGTCAGCTCTTATTGCGCTTGCCCTGAGAATGGGGTTTCCGTGTCTTATTCCCTGCCAGAAGCGCTGTAAGGCTCAGGAGGGAAGCTGCCGCCAGAATACTCCACAGGGTCAGGTTTGTGTTGTCCTCGGTCTTTGGCACATTGTCAAGGGGCCGGGACGGGGTGATGACAGGCGGGGTCTGGGGCTGTACGGGTACAACAGGGGTCTGAGGCTGCACAGGTACAGCGGGTTTCGTGGTATTGGCAAAAGCCGGGACACTGTGATACGCCTGTCCGTTCTTTTCATAGGACACGCTTGCCTCATAGTCATAGGGGCAGGTCACGGTGACCGTTACCTTGTAGGAAGCCGTATCGTAGTTGATATTCTTGTCATTGCCTGTCTGCTCTGTGATGTAGTAGACATAGGTGCCGGTTTTAGTAAAGGTCAGGGGATCAAACGTAATATGACTGCCCTGATTGTTTTTCACCTGCATCCGCTGCCCATTGGCATCGTCCAGGAAGAAGGTGAATCCGCTTCCTGTGGGGATCAGACCGTCCACGGTCTTTGTTGCCGTCAGGGTTACACGGGCTGCCTGTGGGGTATGGCTGCTTCCGCCGCCGGAACCACCTTTGTAGTTTTCAAAAGCGGCTGTTGCAGTGACACCCTTTTGGATGGTGCCTGTGGCGTTTGTCTTGGTAACGGTATAGCCGCTGTTGTCGCTTTCTTCCACCGTATAGGCCACTCCGGCGGGAAGCTCGGAGGCTGTATTGCTCTGTCCGTGCTTCAAGGTAAAGGTGGCAACGCCGCCTGTGAACGTCATATCACCATACTGGCCGGTGATATCTGTTCTATCCAGCGTTACCGTAAAGGTGAACTCCTTATTCTGATCACCTCTGGAGCCACTTACCGTCTTGGTGACGGTCAGATCTCCAACCTTTTTATCCGGAGTGGGCGGAGTAGTTTTCGCATTGTCCGTTACGGTGATCTTGCCGTTTTCGGCTACAACAGTTTCTCCCTGGGCAATCGTGCCGAGGGTGACACTGCCGTCTGCCTTTACGGTGAACTCAAAGTCTGTCACCGCGACGAATCCTTCCGGTGCGGCTTCTTCATGGAAGCGGTAGGTTCCTGCTTCCAGGCTCAGCGTGTGGCTGTCGGTGGTGCTTTCCCAGCCGTCCACCTTGTCGGTGCCTTTGTAAATCTCAATCTTAGCACCTGGCAGTTCTTCGCCGCCAAGCTTCACCTTACTGAATT
>NZ_VUMD01000002.1 GCF_009696375.1 Clostridium porci | reverse complement strand
GGAGCCGCAAAATTGTTATGCTGGATACCCCTGTTTTTTGAATACCTTTTTGCGGATTCTCCAAAAACTTTATGCTGGTTTCCTGCATTGTTACGGCCAAAAAGCACAATTTTAAGCCATTTCCAGGTTTTCTTCAGAGAAACTACCGGGTACAAACCTATGCAGGTAGAATCCTGCCATCATTTTCAGGCAGACAGACGAATTTATCCGTGAGTTGTTTCCTTCCGCTCGCTCGCCGCAATTCTCTTGCCTTTGTGACGCGCCGTGACCGCCCGTGTTGCCCTTTTCCGGCCGAACTCGAAAAGATGTACCATGAACCAGATATATCGGCTCGTTGACCCGATGTGAAACAACTACATTTTTCCGAAAATTGAGAAAATAGTAGGGTCGAAATGTGTGCAGGTTAAAGGAGTGGTGCCAAAAAGACGGCACCACTCGCTAAAACGCCCACCGGCAGAGCCGTTGGGGAAAACTACTATGGCATAACATTTCCCTCTTTTCTCTGATTTTTTATGCCATCAAAATGGTTTTGTTTATTCTGCCATATTTTCAGCAACGATTTTTATTGGATTCTGTGAATGGATTGATTTCTGCTTTTTCGGTATCGTCTGTGTCAGAGATTTCATCTCGGAAAGGAGGTTCGCCTAATGAGAGATATAGATTTTTCCCAACTTCTTTTTATGCATCTGGAAGAACGGGAGCATAACAATGTTTATCAGAATCTGCAGCAAGATACCGAATATCTGGAAGCGACAGCGGAAGAAGCAGAACTTTGTGAGCAATATGAAAATCTCGACTTATCCGAAGAACAGCGGAATATCATCAAGAAATGGATAGCCAGCATTCATGCTCAGAACGCCGCCTATACTTCGGTAGTATTCCGTATGGCGATGCAGTGCTGTTTTTCTCTGCTAATGCAACTGGCAGATTTGAAATAATTACAGAAAAATCGGAGGTATTCCGAGACTTTTTAAGCCTAAGAATACCTCCGATACTGTGTTTAAATTAGATATTGAGAAGTTCTATCTTCCCCCTTATACCCCCTGGTGAGTGCCATTGTAACATGGGCGTTTGAGGATCGTCAAGTGAAAAATATTACAAAATTATTACATGGATTTGATTTCTATTTCAGTATTTATTTCTTTTGCTTTCTCTAATGCATGAGCAAAAACGGTTAGAAAATCATTCCCATCACTTGTTACAAAATAATTAGATAAATCTGTGATGTCTTTACTAATATCACTTCCCCATGGAGGCTGTTTTGACAAATCTTCTATATCCCATACTACCTTTTCAGGACTGAATGTTTGTAACTCTTTCTTGATTATACTCAATTCCTCTAATGCCCTATCTATATTTTCGTGTTCTAATTTCCCTTGATATAATTCGTTCATAATTACCGGAAAACGACTTCCCCAGTTCTCATTTTCTAAATTATATGCTACTGTAGAAAAGAATGACTGCAAAAAATCACCATGTCCTATTTGATACCAATAAAATTTTACCTTAAATCCAACTGCCATGCTATCCTCCTAGTCCATCTTAAACAGTATTTCGACACAGTTATTCGTTCTCTGCATAATGTCATCATACAACGCATTTAAAGCGGCATCTGAAACATTTTGACCTCTAACATCAATCATAACTGATTGCTTTGTTCCATCGGGCAAATTTTCTATTCTTTGATAATACTGCTTTTCTATATTCCGCGCAAGATTACTTCTACCACTTGCACTTTCTACATTATAATTTTTTATATCTACACTAAATCCATCCTTGTAATAATCAGGACGTACACTTCCTTTTGTTCCATACGGAACCTCTTCTCCATTAATAAATGATTTTTGAGCATCATAATCCGGGAAATCCTTTGCTGCATCGAGCTCCGATTGTCTCCATGTAGGTCTTGATGTTGATGTACCACCCTTACTTCCCCCCTTGGCATAGACACTCAACCCTTATGCTTTTTGCGCCTTTTCCATCCCTTCTTTGGAAAAAGCGGACTGTCCTTAAGGATCTGGCAGTTCTAAATCTTTAAATACTAAAGCAGAAAAAGAACAAGGGGGATTCCTTCTTCTGCTGTTCTTCTCTCCATTATAAGCGTTCCTATGGCCTCTTTCAAACAGTTTCGTCCCCTGTTTTGCTCTCCGGCTCCCGGTATTCCGTGTGGTTCTTTAACATTCCGTATACGATATTTACTAAGCGTCTGGCGATGCAGATTAACGCCTGGGGCTTATTCTTGCCTTCCTCCAGCCTTTTCAGGAAATATTCACGAAATAACGCATTCCTCGGCGTTCCGCTGGGCGCTACCTGCACCATCTGGATTGCAAGAAAATAAAAGATGGCCTGTAATCTCCGGTTTCCCTGTTTTGGGCACACATCCTTCCCTTTTCCTGCTGAGGAAAAATTGATGGGTGCGATTCCGGCGAACTTCGCCAGTTTTTTTGCGTTGGGAAAACGGTCAATGTTTCCTATCTCTGCAAGGATATTCGCCGCTGTGATAATATCGATTCCCGGCATGGTTATAAGGGTACAGCCAAATTCAGGGAGCATGGCTTCGATTGCCGCCTCCACTTCCTCCATCTGTTTACGGTAATGTTCCAAATCATATGCCAGACTTCTGGTGATGATGTCTCGGCTTTCCTGACAGTCACGGCAGGTTTCTCCATCGGACTTTACCAGTTCCAGTATCTTTTCCGCCCGTTTGACAGAACAGTTATTGTGGCTCACCGGGCGCAGTTCTCCCGCCAGTTCCTCTGCGGTCTTTCCTCGCAGATGGACCGGTGATGGGTATTCATGAAAAAAATATAAAGCAGTTGGGCGACCAATGTCCTGGAAGAATTTCTTATAGCTTGGATATGCCATGCAGAGCTGTTCATGCATCTGGTTCTTTAGTCTCTGCTGATGAATGTTGATGTTATCCCTCCGGTTCACGAGTTGGCTCAGCGTCCAGTATTTATCATCCGGGGCGGCATCCGGCAGTTTGTCCAGCAGATTAATCAGCACCAGCGCCACCGCTTCCGCATCATAGCTGTCGCTTTTTTGATACATTGGGACACTTTTTCTCTGGGCATAGGACAAGGCCGTGTTTACATCTTTCACAAGAAATCCTTTTTCAAGCAGCCATACCGCCAGTGTGCGGCCATAGCCGTAAGCGTTCTCCAAGCCGTAAACGGCTGTCTTTTCCTCTGTTACAAACCGGCTGACTTTTCTCGTCAGCTTATGAAATTCCGCCGGTTTGTTCTCGATCGTGATCTCTCCCAGCTTGTGGTTCCAGCAGTCCAGCATGACCGCTGTGTGGGTTTCCTTATGCAGATCTATCCCCACATAAATAATGTTTTCTTTCCTCAAGTATCATCCTTCCTCCACTTCCTGTCTCCATCTCCAGCCACAGATATCGCCGGCAACCTCAACTGATAAGCGTTATATGCCGATTTACGCGCAAAAGCTACGGCCATCGCAAGGGGGGAAAAGCCTATCCGTCCCTATAACCAAAGGTTTCTACAGGTTATTCCTCTTTCGAGGTGTGTCGTATGTTACCTCTGGTGACGAACGGATTCAAGTCCTTTTTCTGATGGATTTTCCGATTTGTGTAAGGTGCTTTAAAATCTGTCCTCTGGTTTGGTGCATTGTGGTATCGACTTCTGCGGAGCCTTCCGGTATCCTCTGTGGTGCGAAGGGAGGTGAACGCAATGAGCGAGAAAGAATGGATAGAATATATCATCTACGAACGGATGGAACTGCATTGGCAGGAACTGTCCCATCCCAAGGCAGACGGCAGGCAGGAAGAATCACAGATGTTAGACCGGGTGGAGGCAATCCTGAAACGGCTGACCAAAAAAGAGCGAAAAACCATCAGCCGGTTCTTCGATTTAACCACAGAACGCCATGCAAAAGAAACCGCTTATCTTTACACCTGTGGTGTTAAGGATGGTATTCGTGCCATGAAATTAACCAACAGTCTTTAAAACAGGAACAACACATGCCGCCATACTTCATGAGGAGCGGCGGCATGTGCTGTTCCTGTTTTCTATGTGTATCTGCTGTCTGTTTTTTTCTGAAGATTCCGCTGTGTTTCCTCCCCCTTAAACCCCCTGGTGTGCGCCATTTTACCATGGAACCGTCTTGGAAATCAATTTTTTTTTCCTTGCATATTTCTTACCATATCCTTACTGCCAACATTCCTCTCAGGGTCGAAAAATTTTCTTCTGGGTGGCTTGGTGGCACCCAGCTTTTTCATTTCCGGTATTCTGCTACCCACGGTGAACAATTCGCCCATGAAAGGAGGACTGCTCCGGGTGACGGAGCCGTAAAATTGTTATGCTGGATACCCCTGTTTTTTGAATACCTTTTTGCGGATTCTCCAAAAACTTTATGCTGGTTTCCTGCATTGTTACAACCAAAAGCACAATTTTAAGCCATTTCCAGGTTTTCTTCAGAGAAACTACCGGGTACAAACCTATGCAGGTAGAATCCTGCCATCATTTTCAGGCAGACAGACGAATTTATCCGTGAGTTGTTTCCTTCCGCTCGCTCGCCGCAAGTCTCTTGCCCCTGTGACGCACCGTGACCACCCGTGTTGCCCTTTTCCAGCTGGTATCGGAAGATGTACCATGAGCCAAGTATATCGGCTCGTTGGCTCGATGTGAAACAACCACTTTTTTCTGAAAATTGAGAAAAATAGTAGGGTCGAAATGTGTGCAGGTTAAAGGGCGTGTGCCACCAGAGGATGGCATACGCCGGAAAACACCCACCGGCAGAGCCGTTGGGAGAAATGTGGTATGGCATAACTTTCTCTGCTGTTCAAAAATTTGTTATGCTTGGGGACAATTTTATCGGGATTGCCATGTAGCAGAAAAATAGGAGATGCGCCATAGCCCATAGTAGCTACGGAACATCTCCCATTATGTGTTTTTATTTAGGTATTACGAGAACTTTTCAGCCCCCTTATACCCCCTGGTGAGTGCCATTGTAACATGGATATTTATGGGGCGTCAATGGGAATAGGGACAAAATTGTTACAGCTACTTTCAACTGCCCTTATGCACAATTTGAAATATAAACTGGAGAAAGTTTTGTATTTCATGACTATTCTCCAGTTTTTAAATTATTCAAAATCTAAATCAATTCTTAATACATCTATTTTTACTTGTTTACCGTCCAAGTACCCATAATCGTATAACTCTTCTTTATCTATTTCAAAATTGATTACAGACTTCAAAATTCCTCTATCAATATCCAATATTCCAAAAAGTGAATATTCGAAAGTTTGATTTTTCCTTTCTATGCTAAGTTTTTTTTCATCACACTGTGCAATTTCTAAATCATCATATAGTAATACCTCAACGATTGCCTCCTGTCCTATTTTTTTCATGATTCCACAATTAACAAATCCTGTGATACATGCATCTCCGATTCTAACTGTAACTTCATCTTCGACAATATTTATTATTTCGCAATCATATTTCATGTGTATCACCCTTCTCTCTATTTAGGATTAATAACAGGTGTATTTTCTCCATTCAACATCTTCCAAAATGATTTTCCACTCTCAGTATGGAATGTAGTAATATAACCCTCATTATTAGTACCAACAAAAGCAAACTTTGCATTGCCCTTGCTATTATTACCCATAAATTGAACATATCCGGTTCTTATTTCACCTTTGTATGCATATTCAACTTTATATCCATTTTGCATTACATCTTGTGCACCTTGCAAATATTCGTCTGCCGTATTAAATATTCCTTTAAACTCACCGCCATGCTTATCAAAATGTGATAATAATTTTTCTTCAGACGCAAAAGTTGCTTTGGTGTTACTACCACTCTTGACATAAACTCTTTACCCTTATAATAATCCAAGCCGATGCCACTCTTCCGGAAAATGCGTACACTTCCCAAAGCTGACTATCACATCTGCTTAAAATTCTACTACATATTTGCCATTATTTCACTACTTTTCGCCAGCACTTTCCACCACTGGCATACGATATTCCGTACCATGCTTTAACATTCCATAAATAATACTGATTAACCGTCTTGAAATGCAAATCAGTGCCTGCTGACTGGTTTTTCCCTCTGCCTTACGTTTCTCATAATATGCCCGTACCACCGAATTTCTCGGTGTACCCTTTGAGGATACCTGCACCATCTGGATTGCAAGGAAATAAATGGTTGCCTGCAATCGTCTGTTACCCTGCTTGGTAGCTACATCTTTCCCCTTACCGCTAGATGATAAATGAAGTGGTGCAATTCCTGCAAACTGTGCCAACTTATTAGCATTACTAAAGCGTTTGATATCACCGATTTCAGCAAGAATCTTCACTGCTGTGATAACATTTACACCGGGAATGGTTGTAAGCGTGCAGCCAAGCATCTTATACATCTGTTCCAGCATCTTGTCTACCTCTGCCAGTTGGCTGTCATAGTGCTGTAAATCACTGACAATGCTAAGAGTCACCATGTCCCTGGCATCTTGGTAAGCATTATTTTTTACCTTGTCACTTGCTACCGCATCCAAGATTTTCTCACAGTTTTTGGTCGAACATCTATTGTGGCTGACGGGAACAAGTTCCTTACGTAAATCTTCCACAGACTTACCCCTAAGATACTTTCTGGATGGATAATGCTCCCAGAAGTACAGTGCAGTAGGTCTACTGATGTCATTAAAAAATGACTTATACGACGGATACGCAATACACAACTGCTCGTGCAACTGATTAACCAGTCTGGTTCGCTGTTTCATGATATTGTCCCTACGATGCACCAACTGACCAAGTGACCAGTACGCATCGTTCAGACAAGCATCCGGAAGCTTATCAAGCATGTTTAATGTTGCAAGTGCAATGGCTTCCGCATCATCACTGTCACTTTTGCGATACATGGCACCCCGGTGCTTTGCCTGTCGATGTGAGATAGCGGTATTTACATCCTTTACAAAATACCCCTTATCAATCAGCCACACCGCTAAAGGTCTGCCGTAACCATAAGCATTCTCCAGACCATAGACTACTTCTTTTGCATCAGTATTACATTTTTTAACCTTTGTTACCAGCTTAGGAAAATCGGCTGGTCTGTTTGGAAAAGTAATCTCTCCAAGCTTTTGATTGTAGCAGTCAATCATAACTGCTGTGTGGGTTTCTTTGTGTAAATCGATACCCACATAAATAAAATTTTCTTTTACCATAAAATCAACCCCAATCTCAATGTTTGGCAAAATAGTGGCAATCTCAACTATTAAGCATCTTTCTCGGAATTACGCATCTTTTCAGCAACCAAGTGTGCAAGAGTGGTATAGCCTATCCACTTCTGGTCAGGCACAAAATATTCCGCAAAGGAACACCGCTGACTTTCATGGAGATGGATACATCCTGTAGAACACAGGACATGAAGCAGAAGAAATCTCCTTCGTGGTGTGTGATGTTAACTCTGAAAAAGAACAGTTGCAAGTCAAAATTTTTGTTTTGAAAAATCGGAGGAAACTTTGGCGATGTGAAGACAGAATTGGCTTTATGCCATAGACCAAAAACAGAGAAAAAACCGTAAATATGCACAAATTCATTTTTTAGACAGACAAATCAACTTTCTCTTGCCCCTGTGAGAGCCTGTGTTGCCCCTGTGTGCGATTTTAAGAGCGAAGTCGAGGAGTTACCCATGATAGACTTTTTAGGGCTTGTTGGGGAAATGTGAAAGAAGATACTTTTAGAAAATATAAGAAAAATATTAGGGTCGAAAATAGTGCAGGTTAAAGGGCTTATGCCGTCCTTCGGCGGCATAAGCCGGAAAACCCCCACCGGCAGAGCCGTTGGGAGAAGTATGGTATGGCATAACTTTCACTACTGTTCAAAAATTTATTATGCTTTGGGACAATTTTATCAGGATTTCCATGTAACAGAAAAATAGGAGATGCACTATAGCCCATAGTAGCTACGGAACATCTCCTATTATGTGTTTTTGTTTAGGTATTACGGAGCAGCTTATCCCCCTTATACCCCCTGGTGGGTGCCATTGTAACATGGATGTTTTGGAAGTGTCAAGGGAAATGTTACAATTTTATTACATAATGCAAATCATCAATCTCCTATCGAAACTAGTCCTAAATCACTTGTCATCGCTTTTTGGATAATCTCTAATAAGTCTTGCACCATTTGTCTGCCTTCATCTGGTTCTTCATAATTCTGAAGCAATGCTGTGTCCAATATATATTTGCATATTTCGGCGATTTGAAACAAATCATTTTTAGAAACTTCAACATCATCATAAGGATCAATCTGGTACAATTTACTCATATCAAAGGATACTTGTCCACTCATTTTATAGATAAAATCAATCAACTCATCGCAAAATTCTACGTTGACATCTTGTTCATTAATCTCATCTATTGAATTACCTATGTAAAAGTTCATTACAACAACCTCCTACTACTTTTTGGGAAACGCAGTAATTACATTTCCAGCCTCATCAATAACTACTTTTAAAGTATATAATGGTTTCCCTTTGCTATTTGTCCCTATTGGATTGGAAAATGTTTGTTCAAAAATATAACCTTCTCTTCCAGCAGTATTAGGACCTACAATGAAGTTGTCCCCTGTCAATGTACTATCAATACTATTTCTAATATCAAAATCTGCATTAAAATGTGATTTGTTTCCGTATGTAGAATTAGGTCCATGTCTATCGAGTATATGATTGTCAAAGGTATCATCACTTAAAGTATAGTTGTCTGCTAGGTCAAATACTTCTTGGAATTTGCTTCCTGAGCCACTCTTACTACCACTCTTACTACCCCCCTTACCGTCAACTCTCTCCCCTCCCATTTCGGAAGAGCCCTTCACACTTCCACTCTCTTTCCCCTTCTCCTCTCCCTTTTTAACCGCTCCCCTTCCCTTATCCCCCTCCATCCTTCTGCCTGAGCTATTTCCCTCAGCCAACGCTGACGAATACATGACTGTCGTATACGCAAATGCCTCCGTGCATTCCCTCAGCCAGCTCCCAAACATCTTTTGCTTTTCAATCCCACGGTACACCGGGTTTGTTTCGATCCGCTCCGCTGTCTCCTTACAATCCTTCCTCAGCAGCTCCATCATCGCCTCATTTAGATAGTTTTGATCCCATCCCTCCTTTCCCTGCATTCCGTGCTGGTTGGCTGTATCTCTTAAGTCGTTCATGAAACCTTCAAATGACCTTACTTCGCAGTCCGTCATCAGCCGCTCCAACGCCGCTAGTATGTATGCTCCTTCCAGGTTCTTAGGGTCATATAATGTAACGATTTCCAGCCCTTCCTCCCGGCCTTCTATCTGTTCCTCCAAAAACTGCAGCGCCATTTCATAGTTCCCTTCCAGATATACGCTTCCATATGGATCCTCCAGGGTTTCTCTCAGCCCTGGGTATTTACGCTCCATATTTCTCAGGAATTGTTGAAACCGCGCAAACCTCCCATCCTGGCCTGATGTGACCGCCCGGATTGCCATTCCCGACGCTTTGCAGATGAGCGTGGAGCTGGTTGTTATGATTTCCTTCCCATTTACCCTCTCTGTTTGCGGCTCCGCGTTGACCCAGCGCTCCTCTAGATCCATCTTAAAATAGCACTCATCGTTTTTCAGGCATTTCCCAAAGGGATGGATATTCCTGTGGGCAATGCTGTCCTCCACGCATGCCTTCGGCAGGTCGTTTATGCTGATCCCGTCCGTTTCCACCATTAAAAAGCTTCTTTGGGAGCCGTACTCACATTCCAGCTCCGCCCCTAATACCAATGGCTCCGCCGGCTTCTCCTCTTCCTTCATCCACCACGACCAGTCTATCCAGCCCATTTCGGAGTCCCCCTCTCATTGTACTGTAAATTCCTCTATTTTCATACCCCTTACTTCCCTCCTGTATGCACTTTCTATAAACTCCAGATTGGCGATGGTATAGCGCCCTTCTATCTGGCCAATCCGAAAGATTGGATGGCCTTCTATCCTTTCCTTTACCAGGATCCCCCTTGTTATCTCGCTTTTATCCCGGCTCAATTCACTCCTTTCATGCAGACAGTCTATCTCCTCCAGCTGTGGAACCAGGTAATGCGCCGTCCTCTGGTTGGCTTCATCGTATAAAAACATGTTTTTAAACCGGGTGTTAGGGCAGTATAGGCGGATCAGGTCAGCCATATCCTTTGACGCCAGGAAGCAGGGATAGCAGAGGATGTCCATAAACTGGCACTCCCTGTTTAGCTCCACTTTTAAATAATTGTTCCTCCCCAGAGCTTCATAAATGCTCTGTTCTGCCCGCCTGCCCGGTTTTACAAGGGAATTCCAGTTCAGAATCCGGGGAAGAGGATTTCTGTCATCTGTATAAATCCTGAAATATCTCATCCGCCTTTTCCCCCTTTCCATAAGGTAAACAGTAGATCCGCCTGCCCCATATACTCTCCAAATAAAATCTGCGTCGTTTCCTCCCACCGGCTTTCTTCCCACAGGAGCCCTCCATTTGCGGCTGTTTCCTCCAGCAGCGTCTCTAACAGGGCCTTTGCGATTCTATGATAACAGGGCGCATACGCATAACGGATTGCGTCTATTTCATATTCACGGATTCTGGGGATCCTCTGCTCCAGCTCTTTTCTTATTTCCCGGATATCCTCCTCAAATAAGCGGTAAACGATTCCTGCGTCCCAGTAGGATTCCGGGCTGGAACCATCGCTGTAAAAGCCTCCGTCCAGCATGTCAATCCGGATCCAATATCTCCCCATAAACAAGCTGCTGAACAGATGTGAGAACTGCACATACTTTATTTTATTTTTTCTCTTCCGATCCTGCTGCAAAAACGCATGTTCCAGTGCTGTGTAAAGAGCGTCTAAAAATCCCTTCACCACCTTCTCACTATTCTGCTCGCAAAACAGAACGGTCTTTTGGATGCTTTTATGAAACTGTTCTGAAATAATCGGCTGTGCAATATGCAGTATTTCATCCTCTCGGCTTCTCATTGTATCCTGAACTTCCCTCCGGTAAATGTAACATCCTGATCCATATGGAGACCGGCGCTGCCCTGCCTGATGTCCACGCATTTGGTTCCGGCAACAACAAGGGATGAACCTTCGCTGGATATGGTCATCCTTCCCCCGGCTGATATGGAGATGTCCTGGCTGCTGACTATCTGTATGCCTTCCCCGTCTTTGATTTTAATGGACATCCCCTGATGGTTGGTCAGCTCCACACTGTCGGGAGTGAACAGCAATTCCTTCCCATATTTCGTTTTAAAGGACTTATGCTCCGGTTCTTTTCTGTCTTCCCCGGTCTCCAGATGAACCGCGCTTATCACATAGCCATGCTCCTCCATACAGTCCGGGATTTGCAGGCGGACACGATCCCCAAGCTCCGGCATACAGTACCATCCCGCCCCGTCCGGTGAGGAATACCCGGTCGAAAACGGGAACCATTTGCTCACTGTCTGGCTGCTATTTTCATCATTTGCGATTGAGATCTGAACCATATCCTGCATCACATTGCTTACAGACGCCTGAAAGGAGCATCCTGCCTGACATTCATTAAAGAGACGGGCTGTCTTCATTCCATTGGCTGGTCGAAGTGTGTAGATGTTATATAACTCTCCTTGCTTATATTCCCTGTGAATCCGATGGATATATCCCCCTTCGTTCCTGAAGATAAGCAAATCCCATAAATCATAAAGCTCTCTTGATGAAATACGGTATTCCAGATAATCCTGTTCCTTCAATCCACCTATCCCCTTTGCTCCCTGGGCCATAAATGCGTCAAGGTTTTTACTGATGCAATCAGCTGTCCCTGACAGTTGATAGGTGGCATAGCTTGCATTTCCTACATAGTAAAATACCCCCTCTCTGGTAATCGCCGGTGTAATCTCCAGTCCAAAGAGGCTGGCCAGCCTCTTGATAAATTCCCAGTCTGTTTCTTTATACTGTAATAAGAAATCAATCTTCGTTTTCTCAATACACGGTTCTGCAATCACGCCATAGCTGCCATAGCATTCATTGATGCTGTTCATTACCTCCAGATAAGTAACATTCAGATCCTGAAAGGATCGAAAATGTGGCGCGCCATCCATCAAATAGGTTCCGCTTTTTAAAACCAACTTCATCCTTGTGGCATGAGGCTCCGTTTCAAAGGAAAAACCAGCAATGATTCCTCCCATCACAAGCTTTTTCTCTCCGTTTTCATCCTCTGCGGTAACTGTTATCCACCTGTTTTCCAACACACGCCTTTTATATTCTTCAGTCTCTTTATCACAAATATATCCGGATATTAGCCCTGTTGCATGTTGTCCGATTTGCTGGTCTATTTCCAGGCAATCGATTGTCAGAAAATCAAACGATGAAATTTGAATTTTATCTGCCTTCATTTCTTTTCTCCTCCTTTTCCCCAATTTCCATATATTCCAACGATTGGATTACCGCTTTTTTCCATTCCTCATAAAACATCATCCTGCAATTAAATGCTCCCGCCAGCAGATAGGCTCCGAAAGAAATTAAGAACTGTAAATGATATGTTTCTTCATCTAACGTAAAGTTTTTGTATTCAAACCATTTTCCTTTCAGTTTGTCTGAAACAATATCTCCCTGGTCATACATCACGGTTTCAGGGGCATGCAGCAATATGGCATCCTTCATTTTCCGGATGTATGCATCCAATGAAGCATCTCCCTGAAGCGCTTCCTCCGTAAGTAAATGAAAACAAAAATTTTCGTCATATCTCATATTGGTTAAGATTACTGGCGGGCGGTATTCCGTTATGTATCTAACATTTGCAATTCGCTCTGGCATTACTACAAAATCCTCAGGTAACCATGCGCAGACCTTTCCATCAAAAAGAGGAAATGGAACAAAGCGGACTTTCTTCCCGCAGATAGGGATTTCATCTTTCATTAAATCATATATCCTTGTCCGGCTTTGATAATATCCCCGTAAAGCAATAATTTCTTTGTCCACACAGATACCTCTCTTCATTCTGTTTAACACCCCCATTTTTAAGAGAACAGCAGCTTTCGGGCTTTTACATAGGAAGGCTCCACTTCGGGTATCTCCAAAGAATTCATGATTTCTATCATATTCTTTTTTCCTGCTTCGTCCTCCATCCTGCATCCCATGGTGCCAAGCATCATCCATCCATCAACCGGGAAAACGTACATAATGTTATACAATTTTCCTTCCCTTTGGGATGTCTGAAAGGCAAACCAACCACATCCCCCTTCTTTCCGTCTTAATACTTCTGGTTTCCGCAGCAAGCTTGAAGGATACAGGCTTAAGATAATTTTGGTAATAGACTGGATTGCCTCCTCCACCTGATTTTTCGATAGTCTCTGTTCTTTCAGTAATGAAAACGTACATAATCTTGCCCCAGCCTTATCTTCTAACATAATCTGCGGCCTTTTTTCATAAGGATACATCATTTCCGCCTTCTTAATATCCATAACCTGATAAGCTTCCGGTATATCCACCAAAAGACGTTCATTGAACAAAGACCGCTTTTTCTTAGATTGATCCATCCCACTTACCTCTTTTCCTGATATCTGTGCAGCTGTGTTTTTACTTCCTTTTTACAAGCGTCAAAGGAAACCGGAATGGGCGGATATATCTTATTCCTATGTCCAAATACCAGTTGTTCCATTTGCTTTGAAGCCATACGCTTCACCTGAGCTACAGGCAGCTGATTCATTTTATCAATCAACGGACTTTTCCCCACAGCTCCATTTGTTACTGAATATGCCATATTAATCCCCCTTCATCCTTCCCTTAATCGGGCGAAGCCCTAATGCAATCTGAGATATTTGATCCTGCCCAACACATTGTGGAATGGCAGAAATAATATTCACTATGGAGGCTCCAAGCTCATAACCATTTCCTGCGTCATTGTCCTCCATTAGCTCTTTTAGTTTAAATTTCAGTTTTTCTCTTTCCTTCTCCACTTTTTCCTTTTTCTTCTTATTCACTATTACCTCTATTCCTGTTGAGCGTTTACTTTTTTCCGATATGGTCTGAGTCTTTAATTCCCCAAGATTTTTAAAGGTGCTGTATCTCCCTATCGAATCCAGATTATGGCAGATATTTACGACTGTTGGCGATCCCAGCTGCCGCTTAATAGCGGTAACTTCGGCAGGAGCCGTCAATTCAACCTCGCTTCCCTGCAAATAAACTTCGCCTTTTGCCTGAATCAAAACTTCTTCACTGCTGCTGATAATGCCGCCTGCCCCATCCTGTAATATGATATTAGACCCTTCACTATCTGCCGTTATCCCTATAAGTGACGGCTGCAGCGTTATTTTTTTATTTTCACCGGATTGAAAGCAACGGGTATTGGGATTCTGCGTATCTTCACATACTTGTCCATTTTGTCTTACACAGTGAATTCCAATTGCTTCCCGTTCATCCTCTCCTGGAATCAACAGCCGGATCTTACTTCCCGTTTCGGGCATACAATACACCATGTTTCCATGCTCTGGAAGCCACAAATATGGAAAAGCTTTTTCAGCAGCCTGTTCTTCATCCATATCCAAATGTATTTTTACAGTCTCTCCTGACCGCTCCAACACTGTACCGGTCAGGGATACCCCTTTGATATGGGAATTATAAACGGTTGAAAATGAACGATAGTCTTTTCCTGCCAATTTATATTTACACTGTAAAACCCCATTCTTTAATTCCATTGATGCTTCATATGTCCATAATCGTTCATTCTTATAGCTTACACTCTGACCCACATGGAGTATCTGGCCCGTAACCACCTCAAAATATGTACCCGCCCTTCCTCTCCCATTTGCAGAGCCTGCCTGCTCAGCATCCATTCGCCATATTTCCTTTGATGGGGTTACTTCTAAAGGTATACTGTGCTCTTTAAAACCGACATAAATCCCTTTGCCAGCATAATCGCTTGCCGCTAAAAGAGGCAAATGAAGATGCGTAGACAGCCTTAAAAGAAATTCCCAATCTGTTTCCTTATACTGTATAAATGGGCTTGTAACGATTTCATCTTTTCCTGAGCATATGATTTGGAATTCATTTTCCTCGGCAACTTTTTGGATTAATCCCACAACCGACCCATTTGTTATACCTTGAAATGATCTGCTTTTTCGTTCTAAGTCCATTAACCGAGAGACTGAATATGCCGCAATGTATATAACGTCATAGGAAGCTTTCTTTTCTACACAAATTCTGCATATCACGCCTGAAAAAATCAAATCCTCTGTGTTGCCTTTTGTAGAATAAATCATAATTGGCTGGCTATTCATCTCCTGCCCTAACAACTCCAGAGAATCCGTCTCTATGCCTGCTGAAAGTTCCGCAAATGCGTGGTCTCCAATCTGTTCTGAGACAGAAAAATGATATATCTGGTTTAATTCAATATTACATTTAATTTTTAAATTATTTTGGTATATATAGCTGTCCATATCTCTTCCTCTTCCCACTATAAAAGCGCTTTTAACTTCCCATAAACGGATCCTGTACTTTCGGACTGCTGAACGTCTTTTTCATCTTCCTCTTGACATATCAGCAAATCTCATTTTTATTAATATAGCATAAAATAAGCTTGGCAATACTAGTTAGCCGGTATTCACCTTTCCGCCGGATTATCTTACACATACAATATCATGCTCCCGCATGAACCGTTCCACTGTCCTGTCCCACTCTGTTTCCAGAGCTTTGTCCAGTGTAAATACATAGAGGGAGGTGCCTGTAACGCAGTACAGGACTCCCTCCTCGTACCGGATATTAAGATAAAGGCCTTGAATCTGGCTTTCAGTGATACCCAAGCCTGAGTTTTTTACAAACTTCTCTACTGCTCCCGGACTCAGCTGCAGCACAATGCGGAAGCTGCCTGGCAGCTTCTTTCCCTTGATCAAGGTGAAGCATATAGGACGGAGCATTTTCCAGGAAGAAAACTCCTCAATTTTGCGCTCCTCCAACTCCTCCTCTCCAAAATATCCCTGTCGTATGTGCCCATCTATGGTAAAACGGTTAAAGGTTACAATCTCGATCTCCTTAACTAAAAACTGGTCAAAATCTTCCTTTACAAACAGCTTGGAGGTAAACGTCCTTACATCCTCCGCCCTTAATGCAATCATATCCCTCTCCTGCTCTGTCCTTATGGCAATTTCTTAAATATTCCCCGGTAGCCAATGTGAATCCACTATGCCAAGTATAAAATAGATGCAGAAAAAAGTCAAACCCGCTGGAATACATCGGCCAAGAGTCAAGACCACCGGCTTAGTGCATCTGTCAAGGAGAAGCAGACACTGAAAAACTCCACAATGCAAAACAGGGCTTTGCCCTAACAGCAAAAAAACACAGTTCCATAGCTAGGAGCCACTTGGAACTGTGTTTTGGTTCTGACGGGTCTGATTTTTATTCCATATACTATCCTGTTTCTATGTTTCATCATCCCCATACTTACTACAGCTTTTTAACATAAACACCATTTTCTCTGACAAATCCCATCTTCCTTAGATACGTTTCATGGTTTTCTTCGTTCCCGGAAAATACCAGTTTACGGATTCCCTGCTTCTGCAGCTTTGAATACAGATATTCCCCCACGGAGCAGTCACGATATGCCGGTGTGGAATAGTCAAGCAGCACCTCCAGAGTTCCGTCTTTTTGCCTGTTTCCTAGCATCATCCCTGCAGGCGTTGCGTCACAACAAACAAGATAAGCAGCATTTCCCCTTACCTCCAGGTTCTGGCCGGGAAAACAGCTTGTTATATCCTCTCTATAGCGCTCCAGAAAATAATCAAAAAATGCTTCATCCACATTGCCTTTTATCAGGTCAAACTGTCTGTCAGGCTTTTTAAGGCGCAACAGGTAATAAATATTGATACCTACCAGACAGAAATTCATCAAGGCTGTGGGATAAGACTGAATAAGCAAAGCATATACAGCAAACATAAAAGAGCCGATAGAATTCACAATTCTCAGCTTCACCACAGATGACATAAGAAATGCAATCAGCACCAGGATTGAGCTGATATATCCAACCAGTTCTATGATCATATGATTACTCATGTTTTACCATCCTTCTGCACAGTATTCCTTTATAAAAAGGGGCTGGCATCTTTTTTCTTACACAAGGTCCTTAAGAACAGAGCTTCCTATGGTGCCCTCTGGCATGTCAACCCCGAAGTTCTCCGCAATGGTCGCTCCAATCACAGCAAATGTCTCCATATCCTCCAGCCTGCCGCAACCTTCCATGGACGGGGAATAAGCAATAAAGGGAACTCGCTCTCTTGTATGGTCAGTTCCTGTATGGGTAGGATCGTTTCCATGGTCTGCAGTGAGGATCAGCAGGTCATCCTCACGAAGCACAGTCAACAGCTCCCCTAATTTCTCGTCAAATTTCTCCAGCTCCTTTGCATACCCTTCTACATCCCGGCGGTGTCCCCACAGTGCGTCAAAATCCACCAGATTCACATAACACAGACCTTTAAAGTCCCTTCCTGCTATCTCTATGGTCTGCTCCATTCCATGAACGGAGCTTTGGGATTTATTGGATTCCGTAAGGCCTTCCCCGTCAAAAATATCGAAGATTTTTCCTACGGAGATCACGTCCAGCCCCGCGTCCTTTAATGCATTCAGCGCAGTTCTTCCATAAGGCTTCAGCGCATAATCATGGCGGTTGCTGGTGCGCTTAAATTCTCCCTTCTTCTTGCCTACATATGGTCTGGCAATGACACGGCCCACCTTCCACTGGTCTTTCATGGTGATCTCTCTTGCAATCTCACAGCAGCGGTAAAGCTCCTCTAATCCAAAGGTTTCTTCATTTCCACAAATCTGCAGTACAGAGTCCGCAGAAGTATAGACAATCATGTGCCCTGTGGCGATTTCCTCCTCTGCAAGCTCGTCCAGGATTTCGGTTCCGCTGGCGCTCTTATTGCCGATAATGACGCGCCCCGTTCTTCTGGACAGCTCGTCCAGCAGCTCCTTTGGAAAACCGGTTTCCGTAAATGTACGGAAGGGCTTTGTAATATGAAGCCCCATCATTTCCCAATGCCCTGTCATCGTGTCCTTTCCGGTACTTGCCTCATTGAGATACATATAGTATCCAAGAGGATGCTCTACAGCTGCTGCCTGTTTTAAAGGATGAAGATTTGCTATTCCTAATTTCTGGAGATTCGGAATGTGAAATTCCTTCATGGATTCCGAAATATGTCCCAGGGTGTCTGCTCCTGTATCTCCATAGTCCCCCGCGTCCGGCAGGGCGCCAGCTCCAAGGGAATCAATTACGATTGTAAAAATTCGTTTAAACGTTTTCATTTTCAACCTACCTCTTATAACCTTCTAGATTCTATTTTTTCTGTCTATCTTGCTGCATCCTGCTTTTATCTGACATCATTGCTTCCTGTGTTTTTTTATCTCTTACCTTTTACATAGGCTACGCCGTCCGCTTTTGGAGCAACCGATTTGCCTACAAACATAATAAGACTTACAACGGTCAACACATAGGGCAGCATGGCAAGAATCTCTGTTGGAATGGAAATTGCCCCGCCGCCGAGAACCACAGTCAAAGCCTGGGCAAAGCCAAAGATCAGACATGCCTTGTATACACCCTGTGGTTTCCATTTTCCAAAAATAACGGCCGCCAGCGCGATGAATCCCTGCCCTGCTATCGCAGTCTGGGAAAACTGCGCTACAATCCCAAGAGTTACGGCAGAGCCGCCAATGCCAGCCAGAATGCCGGATAGGATCACGCAGATATACCGAGTTCTGTAGACATTGATGCCAAGGGTATCTGCTGCTGCCGGATTCTCGCCTACCGCAAGGATTCTCATTCCCCATTTGGTACGGTAGAGAACAAACCACATCACAACCGCAAATGCCAATGCTACCAGAACCATAATGTCGATATTCAGATTTGCCTTCATCCCTCTGACACCGCTGCCCAGGAGCTTGGGCAGCTTGTTGGGAACAGGATAAGATACGGTAGCTCCGTCAAAGGTAAGCCTGCAGAAAAACACGGCCAGCGCCGGTCCTAACAGATTTATGGCAACACCGCTGATCGTCTGATCCGCCCGGAAAGAGATAGAAGCAATCCCGTGAAGCAGAGCCAGAGCCCCTCCTGCAATCCCTGCGCACAGTAGGCCGGCCCATGGATTGCCGCTGTAATAGCCCACAGCCGCCCCCACAAAGGCGCCGATGGTCATCATTCCCTCAATTCCAATGTTAATTACACCGGAGCGTTCAGATATAACGCCGCCAAGCGCCCCAAAAATCAGAGGAGTGGAATACATCAGGGTTACGCCTATTAATAATGTAATCGTATTTATCATGATTATATCCACCTCATTTCGTCAATTTCTCAGCAAAAACCCGTATTATATCCTTTAAAGCGATCAGGAATATAATAATGCCAATCATAATATCGATAATCTCTGACGGTGCGCCTGTGAAATACTGCACAGACTGTCCGCCGTAAAGCAAGCCGCCAAACAGCAGGCCTGAAAAAATACATCCGATAGGGGAGCCGCCGGCAATAAACGCAACGGAAAGTCCATTCAAACCGTAGGATTCAAAGGCTGATAATTGTGTAATATTGTGGGGGTTATTGCCTGAAATTGAAATTGCTGCCGCAATTCCTGCCAGCGCTCCGGCAATCACCATGGTCTGGATCATATTTCTCTTCACATTGATTCCGGCAAATTCTGCCGCAGCTTTGTTGAGCCCTACTGCACGCAGCTCATATCCCTTTGTTGTTTTAAAAAGAATAAAGGAGATCACAAGCGTCAGGGCAAGGGCAATCAGGATACCTGCATTCACATCAGTCCTAAGAATATCCCCAAGAACCGGATGCCCCTTCATAAAATCCCCGGCAGCCTCCGTTGTCTTCCAGTTCGTAAAGAAGGAGATAAAACCGGATTCATTGATCCTGTAGGTACCATCTGTGTCCGGCTTATGAAAAGCCTCCATTTTGCACACAAAGTTGGAAAGGTATAAGGCGATCCAGTTCAGCATGATACCGGTGATAACCTCATTGATGCTGAATCTTGCTTTAAGCCAGCCTGCAATCCCTCCGTAGATGGCTCCTGCAAGGACGCCTGCCAGCAGTACCAAAGGGATCTGGATCACCGGATGGAAATCACAGACAATTCCTACTATATTTGCAGCAAGTGCGCCCACTATATACTGTCCTTCTGCTCCAATATTAAATAATCCCATTTTATAGGCAAAGGACACGCTCACTCCTGTCAGGATCAACGGAGTGCTCTTAATAAGGACATTGGATATATACTTTGGCCTTCCAAAGATGCCATTTATCAAAGCGCTAAATGCAGAAAACGGATTGTATCCGGCCATCCCCAGAATGACAGCAGACACAAGAAATCCAAACAAGATGGCAATCAAGGTCGCTGCAATCGGTTTCTTGAGTAATTTAGCTGTTTTTTCCATCTAACGTACCTCCCGCCATAATCAAACCGATTGTTTTCTCATCTACTTCCTCCGGTTCTACAACGCAGCGGATCGAACCGCCGTAGATGATTCCAATGGTATCCGAAACATTCATGACTTCATCCAGTTCAAGAGAGATCAGAAGAACCGCTTTCCCTTTGTTACGCTCTTTGACAAGCATCTTATGCACATATTCTATGGCGCCTACGTCCAATCCCCTTGTGGGCTGTACAGCAATGAGCAGGTCAGGATTGTTGGCAATTTCACGTCCAATGATGACCTTCTGCTGATTACCGCCGGACAGGCCGCGTATTGCAAGGGCTTCACAGTTATCCGGACGGACATCATACTCTTTTAAGAGGCCGGAAGCAAAGGTTCGGATTTCATTTTTATTCAGAATGCCATGTTTCGAGAAGGGTGCTTTCATATAGGTATCCAGCACCGTATTTTCCTCTACTGAAAAATCAAGTACCAGGCCCCGTTTCTGCCTGTCTTCATGAATAGTAGACACTTTCGCGTCCATCGTTTCTCTGGTGGTCCTGTTCTCAATTCTCTGGCCGTTGATCTTAATGGTTCCGCTTTCCACACGGATCAGGTTCGTGATGGCCTCCACAAGCTCCTTCTGCCCGTTTCCATCAATTCCCGCAATTCCGAAAATCTCCCCGCGCCTTACCTTCAAGGACAGGTTATTCAGGACATACACGCCGCGGCTGTCTTTGGCGGATAGGCCGTCGATCTCCAAAACCACATCTCCCGGATTCGCCTTTTCCTTGTCAACCACCAGCTTTACTCTGTGGCCCACCATCATATCCGCCAGCTCTTCCTGGGAAACCTGCTTTACATCCACTGTCTTAATATATTTTCCGCGCCGGATAATGGTGCAGTAATCGGCAGAGGCTTTAATCTCCTTTAGCTTATGGGTAATAATAATAATGGTTTTTCCGTCATCCACCAGCTTGTGCATAATATCAATCAGATCATGGATCTCCTGAGGGGTGAGAACGGCTGTCGGCTCATCCAGAATCAGGACATCCACACCTCTGTAAAGAGTTTTCAGAATTTCCACCCTCTGCTGCATACCGACGGAAATATCAGAAATATAGGCATCCGGATCTACCTCCAGACCGTATTTTTTCACCAGCTCCAGCACTTTCTTTTTGGCGCATTCCAGATCCACAACCCCAAATTTTCTGGTTGTTTCCTGTCCAAGAATGATATTCTGAGCAACTGTAAAATTGTCCACAAGCATGAAATGCTGGTGTACCATGCCGATTCCATGAGCAATGGCAACGTTGGGATTTTTCATATCTGTTTTTTCCCCATACATATAGATTTCTCCCTCATTTGCCTGGTACAAGCCGTACAAAATATTCATAAGTGTTGTTTTTCCGGCGCCGTTTTCTCCTAAAACCGCATGAATAGAGCCCTTCTTTACATCAAGCTGAACCTTATCCAATGCAGTATAGGCTCCGAATCGAATGGTAATATCATGCATCTGAACCGCATAATCTTTCCTAACTTCCATTCTTATCCCTCCTGTCCCTTTAATTCAGCTAGAAATGTCTTATATGCGTCTTCCGTTGCCGGAGGGATCAGCTTCCCGTCAATGATCATTTTCTGTATTTTCATTGCTTCCTCATAAATTTCCGGAGACATGTTCGGATTTTCTTTCGGAATGCCTACGCAGCCCTCTGCCAGTCCATAGCTGAAGGTTTTTCCTCCGATCTTCTCTCCGTCCATAGCCATCGTAGAGAGCAGCTCCACCGCAATATTTACATTCTTCATGGCGGAGGTCAGCACATTCTCCGGCGCAAGATAGGACTGATCCGTATCAACGCCAATGACAAATGCACCGTTCTCCTTTGCGGACTCAATGACACCGTATCCTGCGCCTCCCGCAGAATGAAAAATAATATCGCAGCCGCTTGTGTACATCTTATTTGCGATTGCTTTGGCCTTGGCTGCGTCAGAGTAGCTTTCCGCAAACTGCTGCTGTACTTCCACCTGAATGCCCCGAGCCCTTGACGCATAGGCTACACCTGCAAGATAGCCGTACTGGAACAAATCATTATTGAAGCTCTTCATAGGCCCTACATATCCCACCTTCCCTGTAGCCGTGCTCATTCCTGCAATATATCCCACCAGAAAAGAGGACTCTTCCGCCCGGAAGGTCACGCCGGAAATATTATGGGGACATTCCTCATAGGTCGTATCTACAATGGCAAAGCTGATATCTGGATTCATTTTCGCAATCGTTGCCAGAGCGTCCGCCTGATCGTATCCAATTCCCCAGATCAGGTCACTGTATGTATCAGTTGCCCTGTCCAGATTTGTCAGGTAATCCGCAGTCTGCTTGGATTCCAGAACCCTTACATCTGCGCCTGTATGCTCTTTCAGTGACTGCAGTCCTTCCCAGGCTGACTGGTTAAAAGACTGATCATTAATTCCTCCTGTTCCCGCAACCATGGAGACGCGAAAAACAGAATCATCCTTTTGGGGCATTCCGCAGCCTGTCATCATGCAAAGAGCCAGCGCCGCAGGTATTACCCTCGCCCATTTTCTCATTTGCCCACCTGCTTTCTTTTATGCGATTTCCAATGCAATCTTCATCATATCTGTAAAGCCTGTCTGGCGTTCTTCACTGGACAGCCCTTCTCCGGTAAAGATGCTGTCCGAAATCGTCAGTATACAAAGGGCTTTTTTGCCTGCTCTCGCAGCGTTCATGTACAGCGCTGCGGATTCCATCTCAGCAGCCAGTATACCCATTTTCGCCCATTTTTCCATATCCTCCGGGTCATCATCGTAGAAAAGATCAGAGGAAAGAATATTTCCTGCTACAGTTTTAATTCCAAGCCTTTCTCCGGCTTCTGCTGCGGCTCTGGCAAGGCCGAAATCCGCTATGGGAGCGAATACTCCCGGAAGCTTGTACTGCTCGGCATAGGATGTCACTGTGCTTGCCCCCACACCGATTACAACATCTCTCAGCTTTGCCTTGTCACTTAAGGAGCCTGCTGTACCGATTCTGATAATCTGATCAACCCCATAGCAATGGAACAGCTCGTAGGAATAAATTCCAATGGAAGGCATTCCCATACCGCTTCCAAAGACGGTAATTCTTTTTCCACGGTATTCCCCTGTATACGCCAGCATGTTTCTTACCCTGTTTACACATTCATAATTTTCCAGGAAGCGCTCCGCAATAAATTTTGCTCTTAAGGGATCTCCTGGCATCAATACGCTTTTTGCAATTTGCTCCTTGCCTGCTTCAATATGTGGTGTTGGTATTTTCATTTTGCTTTCTCCTTTTTCTTATTTTGCATCATGGGCTGCATTTCCTGTCACTCATTTCAGTTGAGCAGATTTTGTTTTGTATGCTCCTTAAGTCTTAGATATTGTTCTTTTGTAAGGCAGATCTTTCCGAGCTCCGTTGTGATCAGTCCGTCCTTTTCAAGACTTTGTATATTTCTCTGAATGGTTCTCACGGTAAATCCGATTCGCTCTGCAAGCTCCGGCTGCGTCTTTTTTATCTTGCAGAAACTTCTTTTAGGCACTCTTTCAAATACTTCAATCAGGTAGAGAATCAGCCGTTCCTTACATCCCAAAAACCGGTACTTGCGCTCTTCGGAGGTTTGATAGGTTAGGTTGCTCATAAGATTCCGGGTTCTCATAAACAAAGCATTAATGTCCTCCTTCATCCATTTGAGATATGCAGAGGCAGAAATGGCCAGTAATTCACAGGGGGCTGTGGCGCGGATCGTCACCCGGTAGTCTTTAATATCTCCAAAAACTTCATAATCTCCCAGCACCTCTGTTTCCGAATATTCCATAAACATGTATACATTTCCAAGCATCTGCAAATCCAGTCCGCTGACCTTCCCCTTCAAAATGATATACACATATTCACAGGGCATTCCTGCCTGGATTAGCGTATAGCCCTTGGGAATCTCCATATATCTCATATGCTTGATCACATAGTCCGGACACCTTTCAAACAGGGCATTCAGGTAATGAAAATGTCCTTTCCCCAATTTTTGAATGTGCTCTATAAATTCCTGCTTTGATTCCACTGTTTCACCTTCTCTCTGTACATGAACAGAAGCTTTTGAGTAATTTGCTTATCGCTTCTGCAGCTCTTGGTGTAAGTAAATTGTATGATTTTTTTTCTTTCATCCAAACGACATATGTCGCTTTTTCTGCAAACTCACATCTTTTCCACACCTTACACAATTTATATCATTCATTTTTGTATATTTTCCACAATCAACATGTTTATACACAAAAAAAGTGATGCCCTTACAGCATCACCTGTTAATCCATAATTTATTTATGAAGGCTCTACCAGCTTTCTCCTTGCGCCAGGCTGATTACATCTCTCCTAATCCGCTCTTGATTGCCTGGGACAGAGTTTCCATAGCTGCTGCTTCATCCTCGCCGTCGCAGATCAGATTGATCTCAGTGCCTGTCTTGATCCCTGCCGCCATTACATTGAGAACGCTCTTAGCAGCAATTTTCTTCTCTCCACATTCGATGATTACATCACACTTAAACTTCATGGCTGTTTGGGAAAGAACGCCTGCCGGCCTTAAATGCAGCCCGGATGGATTTACAACTGTTAATTTTTTACTAAGCATAATACGATTCTCCTTATCACTATTTTATACTCGCGGACACATCATTTGCTTATGTCTACTAGAAACGATTTTATTACATCTGCCTGTCTATGTCAAGTTAATCAAGGAAATGTTTTACTCCAAAGCCTGCACCTGTTCCGCCTGTTTCCCCCGCCTTAATGCCTCCTCCCTGGAGTAGACGCAGCCACAGTAATTCTGCCTGTAAAGACCATACTTTAAGGACAGCTCCACAGACCGCTTATATCCATTCTTCTTCTTAAAATCTGACACAAGATAAGGCACCCCCCATCTCTCAGCCATCCGGCAGCCAAGCTCATTCAGCTTTTCGGCATTCTTTAAGGGACTGATGGAAAGCGTTGTAGTAAAATAGTCATATCCGCCCGCCGCCGCCCTGCAAGCAGCATGCTCCAGGCGCAGCTCATAGCAGGCAAAGCACCGCTCCCCTCCCTCAGCTTCCTTTTCATGCCCCCTGGCAATGGCATAAAAGTCCTCCGGCCGGTATTCTCCCGTCTCAAAGTCCACAGCTTCAGACAGCTTCATTTCCCTGATGAGACGCTGCTGCTCTTTCGCCCTGGCCTCATACTCCTCAGGCGGAAAAATATTAGGGTTATAATAGTACACCGTCACTTCAAAATACCGGGACAAATACTCCAGCACATAGCTGCTGCACGGAGCGCAGCAGCTATGAAGAAGGAGCCTTGGCCTCCTTCCCTCCTTCCCAAGAGCCTCTATAAGCTTATCCAGCTCCTTCTGATAATTGCGCTTCTGTACTGAGTGTGTCATAGATTTATCCCTCCCTTCACTTCAAAGAAACACCTGGCAGCAATAAAGCCTGCCCTGCACTAGCCCTGTCCGCCGGGCCGAAAAAGAGGCCGTCTTAAGGGGCGGCCTCTTTTATGCTTCATGCCTTACCAGCTACAGAAAATCCCTGATTCGCTTACTTCTCACCGGATTGCGCAGCTTCCGCAGAGCCTTCGCCTCTATCTGGCGGATGCGCTCCCTGGTAACGTTAAATTCCTTGCCTACTTCCTCCAGCGTGCGGGGATGTCCGTCCTCCAGTCCGAATCGAAGGACAATCACCTGACGCTCTCTCTCCTTTAAATCCTTCAGCAATGTGTCAATATGCTCCCGAAGCATGACAGACTCTACATTGCCCTCAGGCGTAAGCACATTATTGTCAGCCACGAAATCACCCAGATTGGAATCATCCTCCTCGCCAATAGGGGTTTCCAAGGACGCAGGCTCTCTGGCAATCTGCATAATTTCCATGACCTTATCCTCTGTCATATCCAGAGCTTCCGCAAGCTCTGCCACGGAAGGCTCATACCCCAGCTCCAGAGTCAGCTTTCTCTGCATTTTAGACATTTTATTGATGGTTTCAACCATATGCACCGGTACGCGTATTGTACGCGCCTGATCCGCCAAAGCCCTTGTAACCGACTGGCGAATCCACCATGTAGCATATGTACTTAGCTTATATCCTTTCGTATAGTCGAATTTCTCCACTCCCTTGATCAGGCCCAGATTTCCCTCCTGAACCAAATCCAGAAAGCTCATCCCTCTGCCGGTATACCGTTTTGCAATGCTGACTACCAGACGCAAATTGGCCTCAATCAGGCGTTCCTTGGCATACTCATCTCCGTCTGCCTTGCGCTGTGCCAGGGATAGTTCCTCTGCAGCAGTAAGAAGAGGCACCGTGCCAATCTCTTTCAGGTACATGCGAACCGGGTCTTCCGTTCCGATTCCTTCCAACAAGTCCACCGCATCCAAGTCGATTTCTTCTTCCTCTGCCTCTTTGACAAAGCTGTCATCATCTAAGTCAAGGTCTAAATCAATATCCTCCAAAAGAGCAGTGTCCTCGCTGAGCATCGCCTCGTCCAGCACTGGAACGACATCTACGTTTCTGCCTTCCAGATAGCTGTAAATTTGATCCATCTGCTCCGGAGTCAGATTATCCCCGACAAAAAAATCATTAATCTCCCCTGCATCCAGCGTATTGTGCTTGGCCTTCGCAGCTTCGACCAGCTTTTCCAGCTTCTTTAAAAAATCGTCCTTTTCCACTGATAAACGTCCTTTCGCTTAAAGGTAAATGTGGAGATCTCCACATTTTATCATTATATACTATCAAAATCGAGATTTCAACAGATTTCGACATATTTTGTATTTTTTATTATTTTAAAAGAATGTGGATTTTCTCCTTTAAATTCCTAATTTTTACCTCTGTCCTTGCCCCGCCGTACTCCCCATCCAGCACCCAATCCACTTGACCTTCAGATGTAAACCTGATGGAGGAAGTTTTAAATTTGCGCACGTACTCATTGGGCGCTTCCTTCAGGAACATATAGGATATTATATTGCTCAAATCCACCGGCGTCCTGGGCATGCGGATCAGCAGCACCTCAAACATGCCATCATTGAGAGCTACTGACTGGTTTACCAGCCCTTTAAAGCCTCCTACGCTTCTGGTATTGGTCACCATGCCAAAGGCAAAGCTATCCTCCAGAACATTTCCCTCCCACTCTACCCGCATAGGGTAAGGCTTGATTCCCGCAAGGCTTTTTACCCCCTCCAACATATAGGCCTGATGCCCCAGAAGGTTCTTTCTGTCCTGGCTGGTGAGATAAGCTACCTCTGTAAATGCTCCAAAGGCTGCAATATACATAAAGTACCGGTCGTCACAAAAGCTTCCTATGTCAATGGCAAAGGGCTTTCCCTCCACGATTTCCTCCGCTGCCAGAGGCATCCGCTTAGGAAGGTTTAAGCTTGCGGCAAAATCATTGGTTGAGCCTGCGGGAATATAGCCTAGCAGCGGCATTTTCTTAAGCCTCATCATGCCGGAAACCGTTTCATTAAGAGTACCATCCCCTCCGCTGCACACTACAACCTCCACACGGCTGCCGTACCTGGCGACGATCTCTATGGCATCTCTGGGGCTCTGGGTGACATGAACCCTCAGCTCATAGCCCGCCCTGGAAAATATGT
Source organism: Clostridium porci (assembly GCF_009696375.1). Classification (GTDB taxonomy): domain Bacteria; phylum Bacillota; class Clostridia; order Lachnospirales; family Lachnospiraceae; genus Enterocloster; species Enterocloster porci. The sequence continues at coordinate 297,276 of NZ_VUMD01000002.1, read as the reverse complement.
CCAGTATATCAAGAAGGCTGCCCCGGATCTGCTCCTTTCCTGAACGCGGGTTAAATACAAAAAGCATTTTCTTCATTCTGCATTCCTCCCTTTCATTGTATCCAACTTTGTAAAACTTATCCAATAAGCTTTGTATATGGATTAAATGCATTGGGAAGAGGATAGGTTCCTGCCAATTCCTCCCTGGTTACAAACAACCATCCTAAAAGCCCTTCGCCCACGTTTTCCCCGAAGCTGTCACAGCCAGGTTCCGCTTTCCCTTCAAACACAGTCCGGGCATTTTTATCCTCTGGAGGCCTTAGAACCACCCTGTAGCCTGTCATATGCCACTCTACATGCGAAAATACATGCCTGGAAGCAGGAAGCTCCGTCACAGACTCTACCTGCCCCTTCTTTATTCCTAAAACAAAAGGAACCTCTCCCGCCAAGGGCCGGCCCTCCACATTCGGGAGCTCATAAAGGGCAGCCAAAAGCCCACTAGGAGGCCGCTTGTGGATAGCCACCTTATCCTGATATTCGATAATAAATACGGTTCGCTCCTCAATCCTGCGTTTTTTCTGTGGTGATTTGTAGGGTATCTCCTTCCACCAGCCATTTCTTCCTGTAAGGCAGACGGAGTACAAAGGGCACTCTCCGCATTTGGGCTCTCCTCCTGGAATACACACCAGCGCACCAATTTCAATCAGGCCCTGATTGTATTGGCTGGCCTTATCCTTAGGCATAATCTCCTTTAATTCCATCTCCATCCTGCCTTTTACGGAAGCCTTTCTGATATCCTCCCTGTCTCCCAGAACTCTGGATATAACCCGAAGCACATTACCGTCCACCGCAGGCGTCGGTATATTAAAGGCAATGGAGGCTATGGCTCCCGCTGTATAGCTGCCGATTCCAGGAAGCCGAATCAATTCTTCAAAGGACGCAGGAAGGCAGCCCCCATATGTATCCGTCAAAATCCGGGCCGCCTTCTTTAAATTTCTGGCCCGGTTATAATATCCCAGGCCCTCCCACAGCTTCATAAGATAGTCATCCTCTGCCTCCGCCAAAGCCCGGATTGTAGGAAAGGCCTCCATAAACCTCTCAAAATAGGGCTTCACTGCCTCTACGCGCGTTTGCTGAAGCATAATCTCCGATATCCATACCCTGTAGGGCAAGGGCTTATCTCTCCAGGGCAGAGAGCGAGCCCTTGCTGCATACCAGAAAAGAAGAGGCTTTTCCATAGCCTTTAAGCGTTCCCTTCTGTCTAAGGGCGAGTCCTCTCGCTCCAGCGCCTGGAGGCCGTCATAAAAATGTTCCGTACTATACATAACCATAGATACCTCTTACCGATACTTCGCCGGAGATAACAGACTCCACTGTCCCATCCCTTCTCTGAACCAAAAGGCTTCCCTCCGGATCGATCCCCAGAGCCCTTCCCTGATACTGGCCCCTGGAATCCAGTACCGTTACCTGCCGGTTCCGATTGACAAGGGCCTTATTGTAATCTTCCATAAGGCATGACATATCATGAGTTTTAAGGAAACTGTCATAGAATTCCTCAAAGGCCTCCGCCACTGCCGCTATCACAAGGCTTCTTTTTACAGCTTCCCCCAATTCCTCCTTAAGAGAAGTAGCCTTCTCTGCAATTTCCTCAGGAAAGCTGGACACATTTACGTTGATACCGATGCCGGTAATGACATATCGGATACGATCCTCCTCTGTGCTCATCTCCGTAAGAATGCCACAGATTTTTTTCCCTGAAAGAATCGCGTCGTTAGGCCATTTTATCATGGCCTTCAATCCGGTGCTTTTTCTTACTCCCTTCACCACAGCCATCCCTGCAACCAAAGTCAGCATGGAAGCGCCGGCAGGACATATGGGAGGGCGAAGCACCAGGCTCATCCAGATCCCCACCCCCCTAGGGGAGATCCAGGCCCTTCCTCTGCGCCCCTTGCCTGTACGCTGGCTGTCAGCCACTACCAGAGTCCCATGAGGAGCCCCTTCCTCTGCCAGCTTTCTGGCCCGTATATTTGTAGAATCCGTTTCATCAAAATATTCCAGCCTGTTCCCAATCCATCGTGTTTGCAGCATGGACTGAAGCTCAGCCTGGGTAATTACATCCGCTTCCCCTGTAAGGCGGTAGCCCTTATTGCGGACCGCCTCAATTTTATAGCCTTCCTCCTCCAGCTGCCGTATGACCTTCCATACAGCCGTACGGGATACGCCGAACTTCTCGCACAGCTGCTGGCCCGACAGGTAGCCTGAGGATGTTTTCAGCATTTTCAATATTTCTGATTTCATCAGCTACCTCATATCCAGATACTAATAGCGCTTAAAACGCCTAATGCTCCAAAACCCGCAGCCAAAGCCATCTGAAGGAGCCCCCCGCGCAGCCGCTTCTTATTATGACTCCTGGTTTTAAGCTCGAAAATCCCACTGATAGCATTCAGCAGCGCAGCCAGCACAAACACCAGAGGGAAAAGCATAAGATTTCCCTCCGGGTTCATAAATGACAGCACAGCCAGAATCACAATGGCAATTCCCAGTATCAGGTGAACTCCATCCAGAAAAATACCGGCATGACGTTCTCCCCGCCCTCTCTGACTTTGCATATGAATTATTCTCCTAACGTAGCAAGCATAACTGCTTTAATCGTATGCATCCGGTTCTCAGCCTCATCGAAAACCACTGACTGGCTGGACTCGAACACCTCATCTGTTACCTCCAGCTCCGATACGTGAAACCGCTCTCCCATCTCCCTTCCAATTTTTGTTTTCAAATCATGGAAGGAGGGCAGGCAATGGAGGAAAATGGACTGGGGTCCCGCATTCTCCATAACGGCTTTTGTAACCTTATAAGGAGTCAGCTCCTTAATCCGCTCCTCCCAAACCTGATCGGGTTCTCCCATGGACACCCAGACATCCGTATCGATCACATCCGCTCCCCTGGTTGCCTCCCAAATATCCTCTGTAAGAGTGATGGAACCGCCGCTGGCTGCTGCAAATACTTCACATTCCTTCAACAATTTGGGAGCCGGGAAATATTTGGCAGGCCCGCAAGCAACAAAGTGCATTCCCATCTTTGCGCAGGCAATCATCAGGGAGTTACCCATATTATACCGCGCGTCGCCCATATATACAAGCTTTACCCCCTTTAAATATCCCAAATGTTCACGAATGGTCAGAAGATCTGCCAGCATCTGGGTCGGATGATCCTCATTTGTAAGGCCATTCCACACAGGAACCCCGGCATATTTGGCAAGCTCCTCCACGATTTCCTGACCGAAGCCTCTGTACTCAATGCCCTCGTACATCCTCCCCAGCACTCTGGCCGTATCTGCAATGCTCTCCTTTTTTCCAATCTGGGAGCCCGACGGTTCCAGATAGGTAGTCCCCATCCCCAAATCATGGGCTGCCACCTCAAAGGCACACCGTGTCCTGGTACTGGTCTTTTCAAAAATCAGGGCTATGTTCTTTCCCCTCAGCGTGTCCACTAAAATTCCCTTTTTCTTCTTCTCCTTTAACTTTGCAGACAAATCCAACAGGTATGTAATTTCCTCCGGCGTATAATCCTTTAATGTTAAAAAATGTCTCCCTTTTAAATTCATGACTTTCCTCCTCCATTATAATGTGGATTTTTATGCATATATACCTTTCGCTGCCTATGGCTCACACATGCCTAAAACTATCTTTGATGACTAATATCTCCAGAGCGCTCCACAAATCAGGGAAACTCTGGAGCTTTATATTTATTCATCAATCATGCATAATATACCATGGTTAAAAACCTCTGTCAAGAACCAGAAACCTTTCCTTTAGCAGATCCTGACCAGCTTTCCTGTAAATCAGGCCCAAAAGCTCCTCCACCGTATAAATCTTAAAGCGGCTGATGCGGAACTGCTTTGCCAGGGCTTCCAAAAGAGACAGATATAGATCCTTATAGTCCCATCCCGGCTTCAGCTTAAGCTCCTTTGCCAGCGCAGGCATCACCTTTTCCGTATAAATCCGGTAGCCTCCCTGGACAGCTTCCAAATCTCCCTTATCCGCCCGCTCTGGCTTCAGCCAGGTCAAAAGCAAATGAATTTCCGTCATCATCTTATCAAAGTAATAGGCCTCCTTCTCAGAAGCATCCAAATAGTAGCTCCTGCCTGCCAGCCCATAAAGCATTCTCTGAGCGTCAAAATATCCCAAAAGCATATTCCTTCTGGCCCGCTTTCTGTCAAACTCCAGCATACCTCCTAACTCCTGCCGGGGAGCCACATGATAGAGGGACACATCCTCCGGCACCTCCAGTTTGCGCTCCGTATCCACGCCATAGCCATATATCCGCAAAATGATAATATCCTTATACCCCTTTTCAATGAGCACGTCAGCAGGCACGTTGTTAATACCGCCTCCATCCATATAGTACTTTCCCCCCAGTTTTTCTCTCCGAAAGCCTATAAGGTAAGCGCTAGCCATAAGCATATCCGCAATCTCCCCCTCAGGCGCCTCCTTTACATTGACCACCAGAGGCTGGCGGTCAGAAAGGGAATAGGTAACTACATACAGCTCCCTGCTGGAGCTGCGGATGCTATCTTCGTCCACCACCTCCTCTATCAGGCTCCTTAGAGGGGCAATATCAAAGCCTCTGTCCTTTAAAATACGCTTGGCCCCTGCTATTACCTCTGAAAGGCTTACAACGGGCAGACTTTTCAATCGGAAGCTCATAAGCTGGTCCATCAGCTGATCATCCACATCCATAACCCTAGAGTAGCTGATGGTCTCCCAGATCTGCCTGGCCTTGTCAAAATCATCCATGCAGATTAAAGCTCCGTTCAAAGCTCCTACAGAAGTTCCGGCCATTCCCTTTATCTTTACCCCTGCCTCCCAGAGGGCCTTCCAGGCTCCCACCTGATAAGCCCCTCTGGCGCCTCCTCCCTCCAGAACAAGACCGTATTCTTTACTTAAATCCAGCTGCATTTTCATGGTCAGCACCTGCCTTCCTGTGACTGCCGATAAAAAATGCAGCAGGACGAATTAACATAAGAGCAAGAAAAGAAACCACAGTAAAAATTACCAGCTGCAGCTCCATACTTCCTCCTGCCAGAGCAGTAATAAACGCCCCTAAAGCCCCTGCAGCAAACCATAGGGAGGTCAGAGCTGCAAATGCCAGCTCCAGTCCTAAAAATATCAGCAGCAATACCAGCCATCCCATTGATGTCATGGAACCTTCTCCTTTCCGGGGCTTCAGACCATATCTCCCGGTCAGCCTCATCTATCCAGAGGGAAACCACTTGTTTCTCCGCTGTCTTGCAGCTTCGAACATCAGGACAGAGGCGGCTATGGCAGCATTCAGGGATTCCACCCTTCCTGCCATGGGAATCTTCACATAAGCATCGGCCAGAGCGGCCGTTTCCTCAGTCAATCCCCTGGCCTCGTTGCCGATTAAAAAGCCCACATTGTCAGTATAATCTTCTTGGTCATAATTATTCATTCCCTTGAGGTGGGCCGCAAAAAGCCGGACGCCCTCCCTTTTAATCACTTCACAGGCAGGCTTAAGATCCTCTACATACACAAAGGGAACCCGCAGTATAGAGCCCATGGTAGAGCGAATTACTTTGGGATTGTAAATATCCGCAGTTTCACGGTTCATGATCACTCCTGTTATTCCCGCGCCCTCTCCTGCTCTGAGGATGGTACCCAGGTTTCCCGGATCCTGGAGGGTTTCCAGAATCAGCAGGGCCTGCTTTAAAGGTGTACTCAAAATATCCTCCAGGCTATAATTTCTCTGCCTGACGATAGCCAGCACTCCCTGGGGGGACTGGGTGTCAGCCATCGACTTCATCACTACATCCGTCACAGTCTCATATTGAAAATGTGTCAGCCATCGGCGGTTCTCTCTGTCTTTCTGAAAGTCCTCCGTTACAAAGAGGGTATCCACCTCCCCCGGAGACAGCTCACGGCACATGCGCAGGCCCTCTGCCACGAACATTCCCTCCTCTCTGCGGACTTTCGCCTTCCCCCTTAAGTCTGCGACCCGTTTTACCTGCCTGTTCGAGGTACTGTTTATCATAATTTGCTTCTCTCCTGTATACCTTATTTTGCGCGGCTCCATCCGTCAGCCTCCCAAGAGTCCCATAGCCGGTACCATATCAATGCTCATTCACAGCCAGCTACCGGATATTTTCAATCTCCTCCAGCCATAATCTGCTGCTGGCGTCGCTTGGCATCCGCAGATCCCCTCTGGGAGATACAGCCACAGATCCCACTTTCGGGCCGTCAGGCAGACAGGAACGCTTAAACTGCTGGCTGAAAAACCGTCTGTAAAATACCTTCAGCCATTTCAGAATAGTTTCTCTGTTATACCGCCCGTCAAATGCCTGCATAGCCAAACGATATATCTTGGAGGGCCTGTATCCGTAGCGCAGTACATAATATAAATAAAAATCGTGAAGCTCGTAGGGGCCTACCAGATCCTCCGTTTTCTGAGCGATCTGTCCATCCTCAGGAGGAAGAAGCTCAGGGCTCACCGGCGTATCCAAAATATCCATAAGCACACGGGACAGCTCCTCTTCATTGCATGTATCCGCATAGTAGCGCACCAGATGGCGTACCAGGGTCTTGGGTACTGAGGCATTTACACCATACATGGACATGTGATCTCCGTTATAGGTGGCCCAGCCAAGAGCTAGCTCCGACATATCTCCCGTTCCGATCACCAGGCCTCCAAGCTGATTCGCCACATCCATCAGAACCTGGGTTCTCTCTCTGGCCTGCCCGTTTTCATAGGTTACGTCATGGTTATCTAAAGCCTGTCCAATGTCTGCAAAATGCCGGGTCACAGACTGACGGATATTAATTTCCTTCAGGCTGGCTCCCACCTTAGCCGCCAGTGAGCAGGCATTGGCATAGGTTCTGCCGGTAGTGCCAAAACAGGGCATAGTCACACAGTGAATACTGGTTCTTGGCAATTTAAGAAGTTCAAAGGCCCTTATGGCTACAAGCAAAGCTAACGTGGAATCCAACCCTCCTGACAAGCCTACCACTACGTTCCTGCACTCTGTATGCTCCAGGCGCTTTTTCAGTCCCATGGCCTGGATGGACAGAATCTCCTCGCAGCGGCGGCTGCGCTGGCCTTCATCATGGGGAACAAAGGGGGTCGGATCTACAAAGCGAAGGATAGGGCCAGGCGTAACGTCAGGCCCTTTCGTGATCCCGGCAGCCGCTTTCCCAGCTGGCCCAGCCGGAGCCTCCGTTGCCTTGCCAGCCTCTGGGTTCCGGAAAGCAAACTCCACTACCTGATAGCCGCCCTTCTCTCTTACACTGTCTGCTGCCGGATAGGTATTCATCCGTCTGCGGTCTGAAGCCAGACGTTCCAGATCCATATCCGCACAGATGCTCTCATTGGAAAACCGTCTGGATTCCACCAGACAAGCGCCGTTTTCCGCAATTATGTTCTGGCCTCCAAATACCAGATCCTGAGTTGACTCCCCCTCTCCGGCATTGGCATAGACATACCCACACACAAGCCGTGCTGACTGACTGCATATGAGCTCATGACGGTACATATCCTTACCAGTCGTTTCATCACTAGCGGAGCAGTTGACTACCACCGTAGCCCCGGCCATAGCGTGGCCTATGCTTGGCGGGCAGGGAACCCAGACATCCTCACAAACCTCCGCCGCTACCGTTAATCCCGGCATATCCGAGCATTTGAACAGCAGATTTGCTCCCATAGGGACTTGCCCTCCTTCCCATTCTGTCATAACAGGCCGTCCGGCGCCTGGACAGAAATGGCGTGCTTCATAAAACTCCGAATAATTCGGAAGGTTCTGCTTCGGAATCATCCCCAGAAAGCGTCCATTCTGTACGGCTGCCGCCACATTATAAAGCTTTCCTCCGTGCTCCCAGGGAAGCCCGAAAAATACAAGGGTATCCTTCCCCCTCGTGGAATCAATAACAGTCTTTAGCCCCTCTCTGGCCTTTTCCAGCAGAGAGGACTGCAGAAACAAATCCCCGCAGGTGTACCCTGTAAGACACAGTTCTGGAAATGCCATAAGCTTGACTCCCCGTTTGTGCCCCTGGCTTATTAACTCTATAATCTGTTCCGCATTGTATACAGGGTCAGCTACCCTAATCTTAGGGGTTGCTGCTGCTGCTCTTAAAAATCCATGTTTCATATGAGACCTCCATGATTCACATTCTGTCAGGTTTTATAAAGTTTATTTATAATTTTCATCTTCTCCATTATATCCATAATTGATAAGGATTACAACCTAAACCGCCAGAGCGTCGCTCTCCACTTCACAGGCTGCCCTAAAGCCCAGGTTCAAAAACAAAAGCCTGAGTTTCTGTTTAATCATATAAGGGAGAGGCTACAAAGCTTGAGCTCTAACAGGCTTCCTGAGCGAAACAGCTTATGCGGCTCGTTATGGGCCTTGTCATACCATGCAGATATTCGGAGCATGGACAAAAACAGCCTCTCTGAATCAAAAAACACGGTTCCAGGTGCCTTTCTACTGAAACCGTGCTTTTGGCGAACCATGCCCGTAAATACCCGTTATGCTACAGCCCTATTATTGTGCAGCATTTTCGCGGCGACCAATTTCGTGACACGGTTGGCCTTAAAATTGCCCTTTACCAAGCTCCGGCCCCATCACTCCATAGGCGCCCTGTAGAACCGTCCCACAAACTGCTCCGTTTTTATCACATTGATAATGACATGCTCGTCTGCTTCCTGCATCACATGAACCGCGTCATTTACCTCATAAGAAGAAATAACCGTATTCAGAAGATACATTTTCTTTTTACTGTATCCGCCTATGGACTCTGTGCAGGAGATTCCATGGTGGGAATGCCGGATATAGGCGTCCACTACCTCAGGCCCTTTCATGGTTGTAGCCTGCAAAGTAACCAGATCGTATCTGTGGTGAAAGGCGGAAATCATACGGGTGGATATGAACTGAAAAATGATCGAATACCCCGCATATTTCCAGCCAAAAACAGAACCGTAAAGGCAGTACATCACTGCGTTTCCAAAAAATACATAGGTCCATATGGACCGTCCTGTCTTATTGGACACGTATAGAGCAATAAAATCCGTGCCGCCGGTGGAGGCGTTTCCCTTTAGGGCAATTACAATCCCGCCTCCAAAAAGCACGCCGCCGAAAATGACGTTTAAAACCTCATCATTGAATATAGGATAAAAATTCAATATCTGCAAAAAGATACTGCTCAGTACTACCTGAAGCAAGGAACATACTGTAAACCGAATGCTGATTCCCTTACAGCACATCAGAGCTACCGGAATATTGAACACCAGCATGGACACCTGCATAGGAATACAGACTCCCTTCAGTCCTCCCAGACTCTCTATCAGCATGGAAAGCCCTGTAAACCCGCCGGATATAATGCCTGCTGGACGGACAAACACCTGAAGCACGTAGGCCTGTACAAAAGCTGACAGTATAACCGCTGCCAAGGTAAGGCCCATTCTCACATGCTTATGCCTTTTCCATTTATTAATAAATGCAATTATCCCCATGATTCGATTCATAAATCCATCCCCTGGTATCATTTTACTAAATGTATTATATCACGTAATTATTCTTCATATTCTTCTGCCACTGGGTCAAATCCTCCAGCGTATACTGGTTCACCACCCCTGCAATCGCTTCGTCCAGCTCCTGCCAGATCTTTAAAGTAACGCATTCTGCCTGTTTGGCGCAGGGATTTTCGTCCCCTGACAAGCAATCCACCGGAGCCAAGCTGCCTTCGGTAACTCTCAGAATCATTCCCACCGTATATTCCGAAGCAGGCCGGGAAAGATAGTACCCGCCCTGATTTCCCCGGATGCTGCGCACATACCCGGCTCTTGATAAAATGGCGACAATCTGCTCCAGATACTTCCCCGATATATCCTGCCGTTTTGCGATGTCCTTTATCTTTACCGGCTCCCCGTCCCCATTCAGGGCCAAATCTATCATTGTTCTTAAGGCATAACGTCCCTTCGTTGATATCAGCATGTATTGTCACTTCCTTTATTTTAGTATAAATCTGTCTGCTTCCTTTTATCCTTACAGAATTATCATACTATTCCTGTAGGAAATATGTCAATAGAAAGTTTAAAAACCTGGGCAGCCTGAAGCTGCGGATCTACCCATAGCTGAAAATCCCCCTGGTTCAGTTACCCAAACCAGAGGGACGCCTTAAAAACCTGTCATCATTTATTCTTCACTTTTCAGAAAATAGATTCTGGAGCTGTAATCCCCTCCAGAATTACACAGTTCCCTTTCCTTTATCACCATTCCCACATTCATCAGCTCATCACCTCCATAAAGGACAGACTCATCCGAATCCAGGATATAATTTCTTTCCGGAGCCAGTCCGGCCAGCTTTACGCGAATCCAGCCCCCATTCGGTATCCCCGATATACGGTACCAGCCCACTAATGCCTCCCGTTTATCCTCAGACACCACCATCCATGCCCCATCATTTCCCTGAAACGGACTGGAAAGACGGTAAAAATCTCCGGTCATAATCAACCTGCGGTGGCGCTTTGCAAACATAATTTGGGAACGGACTATCCGGGCTTCTTCTTCCCTTAATCTGCTTAAGTCAAGTTCATAGCCAAATACTCCGAACATAGCCACATTGGCCCTTGTTTCAAAGGGCGTAACACGCCCCACCTGCTGGTTAGGCACCTCTGACACGTGAGCCCCCATTGTTGACAGGGGGTACACATAGGAAGTTCCGTACTGTATTTTTATACGCTCAATTGCATCTGTATCATCGCTGGTCCATACCTGTGGAGCGTAGTACAGCATACCAGGATCATAACGGGCCCCTCCGCTGGAGCAGGATTCAAACAAGATCTCCGGGAATCTCTGTATCAGCCTTTCATACAGCCCATAAACACCTAAAATATACTGATGCATGACCTTTCCCTGATCCTGAGGCTTCTTTGCTCTGGAATAGCACTCGGTCATATAGCGGTTCATATCCCATTTAACATAGCTGACAGGCGCTTGCGATAACACTGCTTCCATCATTCTGTAGATATAATCTACAACCTCACTGCGTGAAAAATCCAGAACGTACTGATTTCTGCTGGGTGAAGGGGTTCTTTCAGGTGGACAGAGGATCCAATCCGGATGGCTTCGGTAAAGATCCGAGTCCTTATTGACCATTTCCGGTTCAAACCACAAGCCGAACTTCATTCCAAGTCCGTTTATTTTTTCTGCAATACCCTGAATTCCCCCTGGCAGCTTATCCATGTTCTTCACATACCAGTCGCCTAGTCCCCTGCAGTCATCCTCTCGGTTTCCAAACCAGCCGTCGTCCAGAACAAACAGCTCTATGCCAAGCTCCTTTCCTTTTATGGCTATTTCAACCAGCTTTTCTTCCGTAAATTCCGGGCCGGTTGCTTCCCAGTTATTGATAAGAATGGGCCGTTCCCTGTCCCTCCAGTATCCGCGAACCAGTCTTGTACGGTACAGCCTGTGAAAGACCTGGCTCATCCCGTTCAGTCCCTGTTCTGAGTAAACCAGCACAGCCTCTGGACTCTGGAAGCTTTCCCCCCTATTCAAAGGCCATTCAAAGCCATCTGGATGAATACCAATCTGAACCCTGGTCATGCCACAGGTGTCAACCTCTGCCTGCTCTATATGATTTCCGCTGTAAATCAGGCTAAAGCCATAAACCTCCCCGCTGCGTTCATTTGTATAGGGGCGCTTTATAGCCAAAAACGGATTCTGCTCCGCACTGCTGCTTCCCCTCCTGCTCCCAATGCCCTGCAGCCCCTGCTCCAGCGTTCTGACAACCACGCTTCTCTCCCTTGCCCAGGCGCCGGACAGCTGTACTGATTCATAAGCAGAATCCGCAAAATCTACACTGGCGCTTAAGACTCTTTCCAGCACTACCCTTTCCTCTCCCCTGTTGCTGAAGTTAACGCTTCTTGTTATAGCTGGGAAATCCCGGAAAATGCTATATTTCAGAATACAGTCCAGATTCAGGGCTTCGTCTGTCAACCGGATTTCAAGGCTCTCTGCCTCCGGCTCGGCCTCCACATATAGAGCAGGAAGTCCCTCCAACTTCTCTTTCCCTTTATAAATTCTGTGGGAGCTGTATTGAAAATGAGTAATCCTGCTCCCATTTTCCTGTCTCAGCTCAAAAGCAGGCTCTCTGAAGTCTCCGGTTCCCACGCAGGGGTATTCCATCCTGCTGTACTGTGGACTGAAAAAATAATCCCGCTCCTTTGTATAAACCGCAAGAGAACGGCTCCCCCCCTCCAGCAGATAAGAAAAGTCCTCCTTATGACGAATCCGTTTCCCAAAATACAGATTGCCCACGGCCCCATTGGGCAGGATTTGCAGAATATAGCTAATCTGTCCGTTAAACAAATGAAATTCCTTTGATTGTTCTGAATATTTTACAGCCATCTATAATTTCCCTCCTGACGTAGCAATCCCTTCAATAAACTGCCTCTGAAAGATGATATAGAGCAGCAGCATAGGCCAGATTGCCAGTACAGCCGCAGCCATCAGCTCCGGATAATTTACGGAATAAGCGCTTGATATTTTTGCCAGGGCAGCAGACAGAGTCGAGGCGCCGGCATTGGAATTTACAATCATGGGCCACATAAGATCCTTAAAGGAAAACAATGCGGTAAAAATCGAAAGTGCCACCAGCCCTGATTTTGTAAGCGGCAGCATAATCCTCCAAAAGGTCTGTCCGATATTACAGCCGTCTAACCTGGCGGATTCCTCCAGCTCCTTGGGCAGTCCCATGAAAAACTGCCTGAGCAAAAAGGTTCCGAAGGCGCTGACCAATCCTGGGAAAACCAAAGCAAAGACAGTATTTCTCATTCCCATCTTATCAATCATCAAATACTGTGGTATGACAAAAATCTGAACTGGTACCATCATCTGAAACAGCACCAGGCCAAACAAGAAATCCCTGCCTGGAAATTTAAGCCTTGCAAAGGCATAGGCAGCCATAGCGCTGAACAGAACCGCACATCCCACACGTATTGCCATCATTGCAAAGGTATTAAGATACAAACGCAGGAAATCATTTTCCCCGATTACCTTCTCATAGTTTTCCCATTTCAATTCCTTAGGAAAAAAATGAAATGGATTCATAGAAGTAGCTTCCGTCACTGTTTTAAAGGAAGTAAGAACCATCCACACAAAGGGCATCATCATTACACATGCCCCCAAAAGCAGAACAATATGCAGACAGAATATGGATATATTCCTTTTTCTCTTCATATATTCGCACCTCCTACATATAATTTACCCATCGTTTCTGCAGTCTGGTCTGAATCACCGTGATTATCATAATAATGGCCAAAAGCAGCATGACAATGGCAGATCCATATCCCTTGCCGGAATACTTAAAGGAGTTATTATAAAATAAATATACAAGTGATACTGTACTGTCGTAAGACGGGCTGCTCACTCCAACCATCATATAAATCACATCAAACACCTGCATTGCCGTTATGATGCTTGTCACAAGCACAAAAAACAGGGTAGGTGAAATCAGAGGAAGCGTAATGTTAAAAAACTGACACACAGAACCGGCCCCATCTATATCAGATGCCTCATAATAATCTGATGGTATTTCCTGCAGCCCTGCCAGCAGCAGAACCATACTATATCCGATGGAGCTCCATATGCCAATGACCGCTACCGAAAGCAAAGCAATCCTGGGATTATCAATCCAGCTCACACTTCCAACGCCCAACCGGTTCAGCACATGGTTCAATAGACCAAATTTATCATTATACAGCCACTTCCAGACCATTGTAACCGCAGCCGGAGCCGCCACCATAGGGATAAAGTAGATAGTTCGGTACGCCCCCTTCCCCTTAATATTCCCATTTAACGCAACTGCCAGAAAAAGAGCAATCGCAGTAGCAGCAGGCACTACCAGACAAGTATAGCCAAGGGTATTGCGAACCGCACACCACACCTGGGTATCCTGAAGCATTTTCTTATAATTCTCCAGACCTACAAAGGTATTTCCCTTTCCAAAGGCGCCGCTTTTGAAAAAGCTTAAATAAAATGTCTGAAAAATTGGTATGATATTTAAAACAATCAATCCCAATATGGTGGGAAAAACCATTCCCCAGCCCCAGAGCCATTCATTCCATGTTTTCCTGGGAATTCTAATTTTTTTCTTTTTCATAATCCACCTTCTATAAAATTGCAGCAGTGTGCTTCACTGCTGCAATACCTGACACAATACTGATTCGATTAATCCTCTGCCGCCAGCGCTTCGTTCATCATATTGGCTACATTCTGGCAGGCCGTCAGAGTATCCTCCTTACCGGCATAGGCATTTTTTAAAAGCTCATATGCCTTATCCTCCCAAATGCTGGTCTGATTGGAGTAGGGACGAATCTGAGCATAGTCTACCATATCAATATAGCACTGGGTGTTAAACATAGGATATGCTTTTGCAAAGGCATCGGAGGAGCCATTATATGCAGAAATGGCAATACCAAGCTCAGCCTGACGGATTTGCCCTTCCCTGCTGCTTAAATATTCAATCCATTTCCATGCTTCATCTGGATGTTCACAGGTAGCAGACATCCCATTTCCGAGACCGTTAAAAATAGAGGCCCTCCCGCCCTCATTGGACATAGGCAGAACCGCACAGTCAAAATTCTCCTTCATAAAATCTGACGAAGCAAATCCGGATAAATTCCATGAGCCAAATAACCCCATGGCGCACAGTCCGTTTTCAATCGCCTCAGCCCGCGCCTTATCGTCGTAAATCTCCGGTGACAACCCTTCCTTTACATAGCTGAAATACTCTTCAATTCCTGAAACGGTGGCTGATTCATCATATCCTGATTTCTTGTCCTTCGTGATAATTTCCCCGCCGTTCTGATATACAAAATTATAATATCCCTCCTGATTATGTAAGCCTGCGCAGAAGCCATACTGGCTTTTGTCATCCTTCGTGAGACGCTTTGCCGCTTCCTTTAAATCCGCCCAGGTCCAGGTATCATCTGGATAGGCAATTCCCGCTTCGTCAAATAAAGTTTTATTATACCAGAGGGCTATGGTATCGTAATCCTTTGGCACCGCATACTGTTTGCCATTTATATTGTATATTCCCGCTAAGCCTTCCGGGTAATTTGAAAGATCTACCTTATCGCTCGCTTCAATGTATGGGGTCAGATCCATCAGCTGGTCATTGGCTCCATAATAATAGATATTGTTGGAGTGCATCCAGAAGGTATCTGGAAGGGAACCTCCGGTTGCCGCAGCTTCCAGTGCCGTCCAGTAATTATCCCAGCTATTTACCTGAATATCAATTTTAATATTCGGGTTTTCCTTTTCAAATTCATCGGCCACTGTGCGAAGCAGCTCCCCCTGATTGGAATCCCAGCATCCATAGCTGATTGTGACAGTACCTTCTGTCCCTGAAGCGCCGGCCTTTGCCATATCAGCCGCTGCCTGGGACATCCCCTGTTCCTGCTCATTGCCTGAGCTGCCGCATCCAGCCATCATTCCTGCCGCTAATATTGTGCCGGCCACAAAACAGATCCATCGTTTCATCATCATTCTTCTCCCTTCTGCAACATTTTTATATTTCTATTGAAGCATATTTTTTATTCTATGAAAATGTCAGCTTATCGCTTTCACATGTCAATTTGTGTCTTTTGATCATTGCTTTAGCCGAAAAACATATGGTAAAATGTCTTAATGACCTGTTTTCATAAAACCTTACTTACCAGGAAAGGAGCTGTCAATGGCCTTTAAAAAAACCTATGATGAACGCTATTTTATCAATTATGATTCCTGCGCCGATCTTCAGCTATATGAAATAGGCTGCCAGGCTTGTCCGCCTTCCTACTCCTACGGCCCCATTATCCGAAGCCATTATATTTTCCATTATCTTATATCCGGGAAGGGAACTCTGACTATAGAGGATAAGGACTATCCCGTCTGTGCCCATCAGGGCTTCATTATCCCGCCTGATATACTGGCATACTATATAGCAGACAGCAAGGATCCCTGGAATTATATATGGATCCATCTGGATGGCCCCCAGGCCCATGAATCCTTTCAGGCTTCAGGGCTGCACAAAGCGAATCCTGTTTTTATATCCTCCGAATATCCAAATAACGTGGAATCCATCATGAAGGAATTTCTGTCCAGCCACCACAGGGAATTATATTGTATTGGGAAAACCTATGAATTATTTGACTGTCTCAAGTGTCTTTCAACAAATGAATGTATGACTACGGTCAACCACAAGCTGGCCTATATTAAAAAAATTATAGGCTATATTCATGTCAAATACAGCGAGCCTTTTCATATGGACGAGCTCGCCCATGTCTGCGGCCTGGAGCGCAGCTATATGACAAGGCTGTTTAAAAACGCCACCGGCCGCACACCACAGGAATATCTTGTTTCCTACCGTATGAAGCAGGCGCGTCTCATGCTAGAGAAGGGAGAGTTTTCGATTCAGAATATTGCCTATGCTGTAGGCTATAGTGATTCCTTTACATTTTCCAAAGCCTTTAAGAGAAATGTGGGATTGTCGCCACATTACTACCGTACGCAGTATCTAAAGCAGCTTCCTTAGCCTGCCAAAGCTCAAAGTAGATCATCAAAAGCCTACGGCTGAACGATAGCATAAAAAGCGAGAGCTGCCTTTCCCCCACAGAAAGCAGCTCTCAGTCACGATCTAAAACCGTCACACTATTAGTTTATCTGGCATCCCCATACCAAACAAAACCTGTAAGGCACTCCTTTGTGCTTCTTACATGGACACTATAGCACTGATTCTGTCATTTGTCAATGCTTCTTTGTGCATAATAGTGAATTTTTTTCTTTCAAATCCCAATTTTTATATAAAATTCTTCCATCTGTGCACATCAGGCAGGCCCATGCTATCTGAATATTTTGGAGCAATTTGGTACATACTTACTTTACATTTGATTTTCATTCAAGGCTGTTCAAAAACAGAAAGGAAAAAACCATGAATTTTTCTCCAAATTTAACAGACAATATTACGTACCTTCACAAGAAGCTGAATGTCCAGACAAATTTTGACGTGGTCTACCGGATCATCCATATAGGAGGCCGGGAAGCCTGTCTCTACTTTATAGATGGCTTTACAAAAGATGATTCTCTGCTTAAAATTCTTCAGGCCTTCTCCTCCATTAAGCCGGAGGATATGCCCCAGGACGCTCACAGCTTTTCCAAACGGTATGTACCCTACGGGGAAATCGGCCTTCTAACCAACGATACCGACATGATTATCCAGCTTCTCTCCGGGGTCTCCTGCCTGTTCATCGACGGTTATGATAAATGCATTACCATCGACTGCCGTACCTACCCTGCAAGAGGAGTCAGCGAACCGGAAAAGGATAAAGTAATGCGGGGTTCCAGAGACGGATTTGTGGAAACGCTAATCTTTAATACAGCTCTTATACGCCGCCGTATCCGAGATCCCAAGCTTACCATAGAAATCATGACGGCAGGCGAAAGCTCCCACACAGATATAGCCATCTGCTACATGGAAAGCCGGGTGGATAACAAGCTCTTGGACACCATCAAAAGCCGGATTAAAAAGCTGAAGGTAGATGCCCTTACAATGAACCAGGAAAGTCTGGCAGAGTGCATCTTCCCCCACAAATGGTTCAATCCCTTTCCTAAATTTAAGTTCTCCGAACGGCCGGATACAGCAGCCGCCTCTTTGCTGGAGGGAAATATCGTTATTCTGGTAGACAACTCCCCCTCAGCTATGATACTGCCCTCCTCCGTTTTTGACATCATTGAGGAAGCAGACGACTACTATTTTCCACCTATTACAGGCACCTATCTGCGTCTATCCAGGATGGCAATATCCATCCTTTCCCTGATGCTGACGCCCACCTGGCTGCTCCTTATACAGAACACCAATCTTATACCAGACTGGCTGGCCTTTATCCAGCTTTCAGACCCATTAAACGTCCCTCTCATATGGCAGCTTCTGATACTGGAATTTGCCATTGACGGCTTGAGACTGGCAGCTATCAATACTCCCAATATGCTGACAACTCCCCTCAGTGTTATCGCCGGTATTGTGTTGGGAGAATATGCTGTAAAATCCGGGTGGTTTAACACCGAGACTATGCTGTATATGGCCTTTGTAACCATTGCAAACTATTCTCAGGCCAGCTTCGAGCTGGGCTATGCCATGAAATTTATGCGCATTATCATTTTAATACTGACCGCCCTATTTAATATCTGGGGCTATATTCTGGGAACCAGCTTTGCAGTATGCTCCATTATATTCAATCGGACTATCGCGGGAAAGAGCTATATATATCCCTTGCTTCCCTTTCACTGGAGAGAGTTGAAAAAGCGGTTTTTAAGAGGCCGCCTGCCCCACACAGAAAAATAAGAAGCAAGCTTTAAAAACGAGGGTGCGCCTTCTAGGCTTCCTTAAAGCCAGCCGTCTTTAAAAATTTACTAAATCGCCTGCGCCCCTCTTCATCGCATTTGTACACGCCTGCATGCTCCAGCACCCGTGCAAACACATGCCCTACTTCCTCCTTAAGAATCTGCTCCACATTCTCTCCAGTGACAGCAATCCCCTTCTGCTTATAAGCAGAAAGGAATCCCTCCACCCAGTCTGCATGCTTCCCAAGCTCCTCGTCGCCGCGAATATCCTTCCCATTGATAATATAATCTGCCAGTGCCGTCAGCTCAGTCTTAAGCCGAGAGGGCAATACAGCCAAGCCCATAACCTCAATCAGGCCGATATTCTCCTTCTTTATATGATGCAGCTCCTGGTGGGGATGATATACGCCCAGAGGAAATTCATCTGTGGTAATATTATTGCGCAGCACCAAATCCAGCTCATACAGCTCTCCTGCCTTGCGGGCAATGGGGGTGATGGTGTTATGAGGCTCCCCATCTGTTTCAGCAAAAATAAATGCCTCCTCGTCCGTATACCCTCTCCAGCAGGTAAGAATCTTATCTCCCAGCTCAATGAGGCGCTCCGTACTCTTTGCCCGCAGACGCAGAACCGACATCGGCCAGAACACAATTCCCGCCTCAACATCTTCATATCCTTTCATGGTAAAATATCGTTCAATTCCTGCTTCGGCCATCGCAAAGGTATATCTCCCTCCCTGGAAGTGATCATGGCTCAGTATCGACCCTCCTACAATTGGGAGATCCGCATTGGAGCCCAGAAAATAGTGGGGAAACTGCTTAATAAAATCAAACAGCTTCTGAAAGGTGGCTCTGTCTATTTTCATTGGAACATGCTGACCATTAAATACGATGCAATGCTCATTATAATATACATATGGGGAATACTGGAAGCCCCACTGGCTGCCATTCATCCTAATAGAAATAATTCTGTGGTTGTTTCTCGGAGGATGATTCCCGCGGCCTGCATAGCCTACATTTTCCATGCATAGCTGACACTTGGGATAACCGCTCTGCTTAGCCAGCTTTGCTGCCGCAATTGCCTTTGGGTCCTTTTCCGGCTTAGACAGATTCACGGTGATGTCCAGGTTCCCGTAGGGCGTCTTTGTAACCCACTTCATATCCTTTTTAATACGATAGCGGCGTATGTAATCGGAGTCCTGGCTCAGCTTATAGTACCAGTCCGTAGCTTCCTTCGGAGACTCCTCATAATAGCGCCAGAATTCCCTCTCTACCTCGCTGGGTCTTGGCATCAGGCAGTTCATAAGCCTAGTATCCAGCAGATCCCGATATACCACGCTGTCCTCCTTTAGAACTCCCGTCTCTGCGGCATAGTCCAAAAGCTCCTTAAGTATGGCCTCTAAATCCTCGCAGGGAACCGTCCCCTCCGGCATCTCAAATTCATCCAGCATCAGCGCGTCCAGAATCTGATTCCTGGCGTATATGGCATCCGCTTCCTGAATAAGTCCCCTGTTCAGGCCATACCGCACCAGCCCCTCTATCGCTTTATAAACCATAGCAAAACCCTCCCTCTTCTCTTCTTTCTGTTTTAAATCCTTTTTATTATATCTCCCGCCTCCTCAGGTGACAATGTCATTTTTTCGGATCTATATTAAAAATTTTTTAAAATACCGCTCACACGCAGTACAATCATGCCTCCCAAAAGCCCCACCAGCGCTCCTGCCGCTGTTCCAGCCGCCAGAAGCACTGGCAGATAGGAAAATACTCCAAAGGTATGAACCACAAAGGCTGCCATCAGAAACTGCCCCACATTGTGGGCCACTCCTCCCAGTATGCTTACGCCCACCATTCCAAAAAGACGGTATTTTTTACACACATACATAACCAAAAGGCTTAATACGGCCCCCGCGCCTCCAAAAAGAATGGCAGAGGGCGGGCCAAAGATAAAACCGGTAAACAGAATCCGCACTCCGTTTACGAGGATCGTTTCCCTCACTCCCATACAGTAAAGGCTTACCATCGTAACCAGGTTTGCCAGCCCCAGCTTCACCCCAGGCGCGCCCAGATAGACGGGAACCAGGGATTCCACGTATCCCAGAACAACAGCCAGAGCGATTAAAAGGCCCAGCAGAGCCAGCTTTTTTGTTAATATATTTTTTTTTACGGACATGGATATTCTCCTGGTCATATATTTCCGCTGCCTATAGCCCCCAGCCTCCATATGATGAAACACTCCTTCGCCTATCACCGGATCAACCCGGAACACAACTGGGGCTATTATACCCAATTCTCCAGCTATGGTATTTCTCCGTGAACGTCATCCCTCCTGGGGATATTCACATGGTTCAGCTTGGTGTTCTGCCACGCTTTCCCGTGTCACTGAACCAGCGCGGTATTATATCTCGCGATATTATACCATAATTAGTTCCATGATTCCAGGGAAAACTGATTGTACATCCGCATATTTTATGATAATATAAACAATATCCGTTTTCTGGATGGAAAACTACTATACGCAAGGAGTGTTACAATGAGCAAAGAACCAATGAAACAGACATCCAAAAGCATTGCCGGTATTGTTATTATGGCCCTTCTCTCCCTTATCGTAATCGCTATCTCCGGCCCTCTGTACCGTACCTTGAGAGGACCCATTACAAACGCCCGGCCGGAATATCCTCTGACAGACGGCGCTTACACCTATGAAGCTTCCCAGTTCGATGATTCAGGCTGGAAAGAGCGTGTGTCCATCACCGTGGAGGACGGCATTATCACCTCCTGCTCTTGGGATGCCTTTAATGAAAAAGGCGAGAGTAAGAGAAAGCTTTCCATGGACGGCCAGTACGTAATGACTGAGTCAGGCCCTACCTGGGCTGAACAGGCCAATTCTGTGGCAAACTATGTAATTGAACATCAGAAGGTTTCCGGCCTTGCCAATGAACAAGGCTACGCAATGGATACCATCGCTTCTGTCAGCATCAATATTTATCCCTTTGTTAATGGCCTGGAGGACTGTCTGAAGCAGGCAGCAGAATAATGAAGCTATTACAGAAACGGGATTTCATACTGATCGCAACGCTTCTGCTGATTGCCTTGGCCGCCTTGGGGATGATTCGGTTCTTTCGCCCTGCACCGGCTGCTACCGCTGAGATAACCGTGGACGGAGAGGTTGTGGAACAGCTGGATCTGAGCAAAGACACAGAAGTGACGATCACAGGAAGCAGCGGGGGCTTTAACCACCTGATTGTTAAGGACAGACAAATCTGGTGCAGCCAGGCCAGCTGCCCTGACAAGGTGTGTATTCACCAGGGTCAAAAGCATTTAAGCAGCGACACCATCGTTTGTCTGCCAAATAAGATGATTGTCACAATTATTGGAAACAAATAGTGAACTACATAAAAGTACCGGATAAGCGATAGATTTCTCAAGCTTATTCCGGTACTTTTTCCTATCGCTTCCAACCTCTATAATATTTCAGAAGCTTCCACCCTGCTCAAATCCCTGGCCCTTGGATCTTGGCTTTGGGGCTATCATTCAGGTCATACTCTTCTTATTTTTATTCTCCTAAGCAGTTCATGTCGTTCAGGCTACAAGTTTTATACGCTTCGTTCTCGACACAATTCATGTCATTAAGGCTGCAGGTCTTATCTTCTCTGCCCTCCATGCAATTCATGTCATTGAGGCCGCAGGTCCTATCTTCTTCCTCCGTTATGCCGTTCATATTATTGATGTCCAGTTCTTTCTTTTCCATAGAAATCTCCATTCAGCCGCCATTATCTGGCGGCGCCAATTATTATAATGTTTATCTGTCTCTTTATTCCTTCACAATCACATTAAAAAGCCATGCTTTAGAAACCAACTAAAGCCTTAGTAGCACCGGGGTAAACGGGACGCCGCCTAAGGGCGTCTGTCATCCCCGCAGCTACGCTTCCTTTGTAGCTATGATATCCACTCCTGTTCCTGCCACATCAGGCACTATCACATCTCCTATGTGGACAGGCCCTTTCACAGTAATGCCCTTTAGGGCTCTTATGCACTGGAAGATTTTATCCTTTGGTATGTCCTCCTTCGTCTTTACAGAAACCATCTTCGCCTTACTGTCCTCCACCCATACCGTAGAGGTAACAATCCTGGAAGGACTTAGCACTTCTTTTTTAGCATATACCTCACCGCGCTTACAGGTGTGACCTGTTACCTTTAATATCTCCCCTTCTTCCAGTTCCACGGTCAGTGGACAGCCCATGGGACAACCGATACAAATAAGCGCTCTTTTTTCCATGGTCTACGCCTCCTCTACCTTTATTGTAATAGTTTTAAGCTCCGGATGCAACCGTAGCTGTGCTTTTTCCAGCTTTATCTCCTCCATCTCGCCGGGAGCCATCACAGGGCGTTTTCTAAGCAGAGCCTGCTTATTGTTAAAGTATACTCCGATGCAGCAGTTTTTATAAACCTTTCCCACACGGAAGCGTACGATCTGGATATCCTCCATACGTTCCGGGTTTATAGTACAGGGCACTGTGTAGCGCACTCCGTCCACGGCCTGCAGGTTTATCTCCCGGTCCTTATGAGCTCTCCGTCCGCCTCTGACATACCTGGCCGCGTTTTTACCGGCTGCGGCCGCCTCCTCAGACACGAAATCCACCAAATCATGGACATGGAGCACATTTCCACAGGCAAATACACCCTCAACGCTGGTCTCCAGGCTCTCGTTTACAACTGGGCCTGCGGTGATCCGGCTTATCTTAACTCCCATTCCAAGGGATAGCTCATTTTCAGGTATCAGGCCTACGGACAACAGAAGGGTATCGCAGGCGTAATCCTCCTCTGTCCCTGGAATGGGCCTTCCCCTCTGGTCCACAGCAGCCAGGGTAACTCCTTTTAGCCGTTCCTTTCCTCTGATATTCACCACTGTATGGCTCAGCTTCAGCGGAATGTTATAATCATCAAGACACTGTACGATATTTCTCTTTAATCCGCCGGAATAAGGCATCAGCTCTGCTACTACCTTAACCTTGGCTCCCTCCAGCGTCATACGCCTTGCCATAATCAGCCCAATATCGCCGGAGCCCAGGATTACCACTTCACGTCCGGGCATGAAACCCTCCATATTCACCAGGCGCTGGGCTGTGCCTGCGGAGAAGATACCTGCCGGACGGTAGCCTGGAATATTAAGGGACCCTCTGGCTCTCTCCCTGCACCCCATAGCAAGAATGATTGCCTCCGCCTGAAGCTCAAACAATCCCTCCTCCCGGTTCATGGCCGTAACCACCTTCTCATGGCTGATATCCACCACCATAGTATTCAGCTTATACTCAATCTTCCTCTCATAAATCTGCTCCTCATACCGGGCCGCGTACTCCGGCCCTGTAAGCTCCTCCTTAAAGGTATGCAATCCGAATCCATTGTGAATACACTGATTCAGGATTCCTCCCAGTTCATTGTCCCGTTCCAGGATAAGAATACGTTGGATTCCATTATCCCTTGCTGCTACTGCCGCAGCCAGACCTGCAGGCCCTCCGCCAATCACAACGATATCATATTCCTTCATCTTAAGCGCGCCTCCTTTTAAATTCTGTCCTTATTCGTTCCCACTACAAGCTTTGACTTCCCTCCGGCCTTGGTTATCTCCCCCATAGGAAGCCCCAGCTCCCGGCGCAGAATATCCATTGACCGAGGAGAGCAAAAGCCTGACTGGCATCGTCCCATCCCGGCTCTGGTTCTGCGCTTGATTCCATCTAAGGATCGGGCTCCTAAGGGGCGGTGTATGGCATCCAGGATTTCTCCTTCCGTTACCAACTCACAGCGGCAGACAATATTTCCATAGGCCGGCTTTTCCTTAATCAGCTTCATTCTCTCTTTCTTTGTCAATTCATTGGGACTCAGAATTCCCTTCCTTGTACCATGAAAGCCGGGATTAAGCTCAAGCCCCATTTTTCTTGCCAGGATTTCCGCTACCATTTTTCCGATGGCCGGACAGCTGGTAAGTCCCGGCGATTCGATACCAGCGCAGTCCACAAATCCAGGAGCGTCCTCCAGCTCCTTAATTATAAACTCGTGTCCGTCCTCATGAGCACGCAGTCCGGCAAAGGATGTGATCACCTGTCTCATAGGAAGATCCTTTACATTCATCCCCCCCTTTTCAATCAACTCATCCATCCCCTCCCTTGTGGTAGCTGTAGCCTCCTTATCCGTTATATCAACAGCAGTAGGCCCTACAATCAGGTTGCCGTGAACGGTTGGCGATACCAGTACGCCCTTGCCATATTTCCCAGGAAGCGCAAAAATCGTGTGGGAAACATGGCTTCCCGCATTCTTGTCAAGCAAACAGTAGTCGCCCCGTCTGGGTGTAATATGAATCTTGGTTTCACTGACCATATTATGGAACACATCCGCGTACAGGCCGGCCGCATTGACCACATATTTGGCTTTATAGAATCCCTGACTGGTTTCCAGAGCCCAGCCTCCCTCTAGTCTGCAAATACGCCTTACTTCTGTGTTAAATTTAAAAGCGATCCCATTGATACAGGCATTTTCGGCTAACGCTATATTTAAATTAAAGGGACATACAATACCGGCCGTAGGCGCATAGAGAACGCCTGCCACCTCATCTGTCAGGTTTGGCTCCATGGCGTGAATCCTGCCCTTATCTGTAATAACCTCCAAAGCCCTGACGCCGTTTTTCAGGCCTCTCTCGTAAAGAGCCTGCAAACCGGGAAGCTCCTTCTCATCCAAGCACACTACCAAAGAGCCGCACTGCTTAAATGGAAAATCCAGCTCTTTTGCCAGCTTTGGCATCATCTCGTTTCCCTCTACATTCAGCTTTGCCATGAGGGAGCCCTCCGCCGCGTCATAGCCCGCATGTACAATGGCGCTGTTTGCCTTGGAGGTTCCGCAGCATACATCCTCCTCCTTCTCCAGAACACAGGCATTTATCTTATACCGGGAAAGCTCTCTGGCTGACGCAGAGCCGGCCACACCTGCCCCGATGATAATAACGTCATACATAGTTTTTCTTCCTTTCTGCTGCAATCGTTTTATATACTATGGTATATGACAAATCATCCATATCCATTTTCCTCCTTATTGCTTCATCTTCCAGAATGTAGAGCAACCGGCCAGGCGCCTCCTTTGGCACTCAAGCTGCTCCTGAAAAAAGCAGGGTAAACAAGGTATGCTTCCATACCTTTTTGCCCTGCTCCATTCTCACGCAATGATTATAGAATTTTACCCCCGGCATACGCCCTAGGAGCTGCTTTAAGCAACAGCTGTTATAATGCCTATGCCCACGGAATAGCGCTGTACAGCAATGCACCCGCCACTGCTCCAACAACCGGTCCGACAATAACTACAGGCGCATAGCCCCAGTTGGAAGCTCCTTTACCCTTAATTGGAAGAACTGCATGGGCAATACGCGGTCCTAAGTCACGGGCCGGATTGATTGCATAGCCTGTCAGGCCTCCCAGAGACATTCCAATGGATACGATAATACCAAACACCAGAAACTTATCAACTCCTGGAGGAACTGCTCCCACCTGTCCAATGCCCTTGATGGCAAATACAAGCACAAATGTTCCGATTATTTCACTCAACATGTTGCGCCCCATGCTGGGTACGGACGGACCGGTTGAAAAGACGCCCAGCTTGGTTGCTGATGAATCTGTGGCGTCAAACTGATCCTTAAACAATACATATACCAGGCACGCACCCAAGAATGCGCCTGAAAACTGAGCTATCATATATCCAGGCACCAATGACCACGAAAGACTTCCGTCCACTGCCAGAGCAATGGTAAGAGCCGGATTAAAATGTGCTCCGGAGGCTGCTCCGAAGATACATGCAGGAATCATAACCGCCAACCCCCATGCCAAAGTAATTTGAATCGAGCCTGCGCCCTTCATACCGGTTTTGTTCAGCGTTACGTTAGCTACAACGCCGTCACCTAAAAGGATAAGTATCATAGTTCCTAAAAATTCCGCTATATACACTAACATATAGTACCCCCTTTTTGAATAACAGGCAGATTACGGCCTTTCACAGCTTCTCCCAGCCGAAATACCCCTTATTAGCGCTTACCTCCCATATCCCCTTTGCCTAGTTCTCCTTCGCCCATCCATAGGAGCACTTCACTGCCTTATTCCATCCGGCTACCATCTCCCCTCTCTTTTCTTCGCTGATTTCCGGCGTAAAGGTTCTGTCAATCGCCCAGTTCTTTACAACCTCTTCCTTGCTGGCCCAATAGCCAACTGCCAGACCTGCCAGATAGGCAGCGCCCATAGCGGTTGTCTCTACACACTGAGGGCGGTTCACAGGCGCGTTGATGATATCGGCTTGGGTCTGCATCAGATAGTTGTTGGCGCTTGCTCCTCCGTCTGCCTTAAGGGCTGCCAGTTCAATGCCGGAATCAGCCCTCATAGCCTGGAGAACGTCATTGGTCTGATAGCACAGGGAGTCCAGAGTCGCGCGGATTATATGATATTTGTTCACCCCACGTGTAAGTCCCACAATGGTTCCTCTGGCATACTGATCCCAGTGAGGGGCCCCCAGCCCTGTAAAAGCCGGCACAACATAGCAGCCGTTGGTATCCTTAACCTTCCTTGCCATGTACTCGGAATCCGGCGAGGAATCAATAAGCTTCATCTCGTCTCTCAGCCACTGAATAGCAGCGCCCGCTACGAAGATGGAGCCCTCCAGCGCATAATTAACCTTTCCGTCCAATCCCCAGGCAATGGTGGTCACAAGACCGTTTTTGGAAAATACAGGCTTTTCTCCCGTGTTCATCAGCATGAAGCAGCCAGTTCCATATGTATTCTTAGCCTCTCCTGGTTGGAAGCAGGTCTGCCCGAACAGGGCCGCCTGCTGATCGCCTGCGGCTCCTCCAATAGGTATCTCACCTCCGAAAAAGCTGGAATCCGACTTGCCGTACACCCAGCTGGAGGGCCTTGCCTCCGGAAGCATGGATCTGGGAATATTAAGTTCTTTCAGGATCTCAGCATCCCATTCCAGAGAATTAATGTTAAACAGCATGGTACGTGATGCGTTGGAATAATCGGTTACATGAACAGCTCCCTTTGTCAGCTTCCAAATTAACCAGGTTTCCACGGTTCCAAAGAGCAGCTCTCCCTTCTCAGCCCGCTCTCTCACGCCTTCCACATGATCCAGAATCCATTTCAATTTGGTTCCTGAAAAGTAAGCGTCGATCACAAGTCCTGTCTTGGCGCGGAAGGACTCAACCAGGCCCTTCTCCTTTAGACTGTCACAATACTCGGAGGTCCTGCGGCACTGCCAGACAATTGCATGGTATACAGGCTCCCCTGTTTCCCTATCCCATACAATGGTGGTTTCACGCTGATTGGTAATGCCGATTGCAGCGATATCCTCTGCCGCAGCCCCTATCTTCGACATAGCCTCCACCGCTACTCCCAACTGTGTAGACCAGATCTCGTTTGCGTCATGCTCTACCCAGCCCGGCTTCGGAAAATACTGTGTGAACTCCTTCTGGGCAACACTGCACATTTCTCCCTTTTCATTAAAAAGGATACATCGGTTGCTTGTTGTGCCTGAATCCAGCGCCATTACATACTTTGCCATAAAAACCTCCTTCTTATTTTCCGATACACTCCACGTGTATCTTTTTTACATAAACCAATCCCTATCCCCTAAGGCACCGGTTTTGTCCCCCATCATTACATCCTCCAAACCTTATGATTGGTTGTGGTAACGGAAATAGCCCCTGCTGAAAGGGCTGCCATCACATCCTCCTTATCGGATATCAGACCCCCCGCAATCACCGGTATTTTTACCAGCTTGCACACCCTGCGGATTACCTTCGGCATTAGCCCGGGCAAAATTTCTATGAGATCCGGTCTTGCTGCCGCCATCTGTCTCTCGATATTTTCAAATGCCATAGAATCCAGAATGAAGATTCTCAGGGTGGTATGCAATGACAATTCTCTGGCCCGTTTGATAAGGGCAGGCTTTGTAGAAATGATGCCGTCCGTCTCCGTATTGCTTTTAATAAAATCCACCGCTACCTCTCTGCCGCTGAGTCCGGTGATTAAATCGATATGCACCATTGCTGCCTTTTTTTTCGCCTTAATCTGCCGGACAATACTGCCGATATTACAGATATCTCCAAACAGGATAAATACAACTTTAATTTCTTCCCTGGCACAGCAGGCATCCAACCCCTCCATGTCCTTTACTGCCGCAATAACCGGATTCGCCTCAATCAAATCATAAAATTTCTGTTCCATCAACCTCCCCCTTTTGACCCATAAAAAAGAGCATAGCCATAAAGCAACATTTCTGTTGTTCTTACTATGCTCTCATTCTCTCAGCATCCTTATTCTTCTGAACTTAATATAGCATATTGCATATATATTTTCAATATGCGTATAATATTTCTTTTCTTTTTTACAATGATTATATTATTATTTTCTCCGCTCCACAGGCTATCTGACGGCGCTATTGGTTTTCACAGGCCGTTTCATACTGCGGATTGCTGCCTTTGTTTCCTGGTCCACCCGGCAGGACTCTGTAATTTTCTGAAGCGCTTTGTTATAAGTCCAATCGTCCAGATGGCTATTTCGCAGATAATCCATAGTGGACTCCTGACATTTTACAAAATATACGGAGATAGCCCATGCCTGAGCCATTTTGACGTAATAGCCCTCGTGACGGATTTTATCGATAGCTGCCAGGGCCTGCTTTGCATAGGCCCGTTGTGCAAAATGGTTCAACAGCATAACTAGGCCAAAGCGCAGCTCATACTCACTGCCAGACAAAAGATAGGGCTGAATAAACTCCCAGACCTCCTCCTTGTATCTGGAGGACAGCTTCAAGGAACTGCAAAAAAGGTCGCAGGAAGCCCAATTATCAATAGCCGGAATGAATTCTTCTACATAGCTCCTGGCTGTATCCCAGGTTTTGCAGCCGCCGCACACACACAAAGCCCATAGGATGATTTCATCATAGTATACGCCGTCCTCCCCCTGCCCCTTTTCCCTCCATGCGTCAGAAACCTGGCTAATATAGGCCTGCCAGCCATCCTTTAAAAGCTCCCTGGCCAGCCTTCTAAGCTCAGGAGTTCTCACTCCCAGCACTCCCTCCACCCCCGGCAGAAGCCTTCTGTGAAACTCCCTGTATTTGGGATCTGTAAGACCGTTTAAGCGCGTCCGGTATTGTTCTCTTATGCTTTGTTCTTTTATGCTTTTGTCAGCCATACTTCCTCCCTTTGCCTGCCCTGCTTCCAGCCTTAGTCTAACAGAAATTCCCTCAGAACAAGGTTACTTACATCCATCCCCCACTCTGTAAGGGAGATCCACACCCCTTTTTTCTGCAAAAGGCCGTTGTCTATAAGCTGTTTCATCACCGCTCCATAGACATGCTCCAGCTTGATCCCAAACATGGATACAAACTCAAGCTCTGAAACGCCCCTTATCATCCTAAGTCCCAGAAACATAAATTCCTCCATTTTTTCCTCTCTGGTAAGGTGATGCACAGCACCACGCAGGCAGGACAGAGCGTTGTCCCGAAAGGCTTCACTAAAATCCAGGCTAAGATACGCATCCATATCCCGCTCGTTGGCAAAGCGGCAGCCCTTTATATAGGAGGCTGCCCCAAGGCCCAGCCCAAGATATGGAATCTGAGTCCAATAACCTATATTATGTCTGCATTCCCATCCGGGCCTGGAGTAGTTGGATATCTCATAACGGCCATAGCCCTGCTCTGCCAGAAAGCTTCTGGTCAGATGATAGAGCCTGTTTTCCGTATCTTCATCCGGAAGAGAGGGAGATTGCCCACATGCGTTGGCGCCTTCACCGTACATCTCAAAAAAGGGGGTTCCTTCCTCCACAATCAGACTGTAAGCGGAAATATGTTCAGGCTTCAGCATCGTCACCTTTTTCAGCGTATTTCTCCAGGAATCCATAGTTTGGCCCGGAATACTGCTCATCAAATCGATATTAATATTGGAAAATCCGGACATTCTGGCATACTGGAAGCTTTTTAAAAATTCCTCGAAGGTGTGGATTCTTCCTAGATACTGCAGCTCCCGGTTATTGGCAGACTGGAGGCCGATGCTTACCCGGTTGATGCCCAGCGCCCGGTATACAGGAAGCTTTCTCTGCAGCAGGGTTCCCGGATTTACCTCAATGGTAATCTCCGCATCCCCAGCTATATGGAAATTCTCAAACAGAGACTGCATTAAATCACGGATGAGTAAGGGATCTATAACAGAAGGAGTGCCTCCTCCTATAAAAACCGTTGTAACCTGATATTCACGGCAGCAGGCGCCCTGAGCCCGGATTTCCCTTATCAGCTGCATTATATATTCCTCCTGTACGGAGCGCAGAGCCCTAAAGGAGAGAAAATCACAGTACAGGCATTTGCTGGCGCAAAAGGGGATATGGACATACAGTTCCAATGGTTTCTTCTGTCTATTTGTCATAGCTTCCTTCATCTCTTTTACATACCGCCCTGTCATAGGATAGCCGAACATTGACTGGAATTACTGCTCGTCCAGCTTCAGTACACTCATAAATGCCTTCTGAGGGATTTCTACGCTTCCTATCTGGCGCATGCGCTTTTTTCCTTCCTTCTGCTTCTCTAAAAGCTTTCTCTTACGGCTGATGTCTCCTCCATAGCATTTTGCAAGAACGTCCTTGCGAACAGCCTTTACCGTTTCTCTTGCAATTATTTTACCGCCTGCGGCTGCCTGAATGGGAATTTCAAACAGGTGCCTGGGAATCTCCTCTTTTAGCTTCTCACACATCTTCCTTCCCCTCTCATATGCAGAATCCGCGTGAACAATGAAGGAAAGGGCGTCCACCTCCTCCTTATTGACCAGGATATCCAGCTTTATAAGGCTGGAGCGCTGGTACTCCTTCAGCTCATAGTCGAAGGAAGCGTAACCTCTGGAACGGGATTTTAAAGCGTCAAAGAAATCATAGATGATTTCATTGAGAGGAAGCTCGTACTTAAGCAGGGCTCTTGTAGTCTCCATATATTCCATTCCCAGATAAACGCCCCGGCGTTCCTGACATAGCGTCATGATTGAACCTACAAACTCTGTTGTCACCATGATTTCAGCGCTGACGATTGGCTCCTCCATATAGTCAATCTCCGTAGGATCGGGCAGATTAGAAGGATTCGTCAGCTCCATCGTTTCCCCGGAGGTTTTGTGAACACGGTAGACGACGCTGGGGGCTGTGGTCACTAGATCCAGATTATATTCACGCTCTAAACGCTCTTGTATAATCTCCAGATGCAGAAGGCCTAGGAAGCCGCAGCGGAAGCCAAAGCCTAAGGCTATTGAGGTCTCAGGCTCATAAAAGAGAGAGGCATCGTTTAGCTGGAGCTTCTCCAGCGCCTCCCGCAGATCATTATATTTGGCGCCGTCTGCAGGGTAAAGGCCGCAGTAAACCATAGGAGTTACCTTTTTATATCCTGGAAGAGGCTCAGCAGCCGGATTCGTTCTGTTGGTTACAGTGTCGCCCACCTGCGTATCCCGAACATTTTTGATGCTTGCCGTCATATAGCCTACCATCCCCGCGCTTAACTCCTCACAGGGAATAAATTGGCCTGCGCCGAAATACCCTACCTCCACAATATCCGCCTCCGCGCCGGTAGCCATCATGCGGATCGGAGTTCCCTTCTTAACAGTCCCCTCCATAATGCGCGAAAAAATAATCACGCCCTTGTAGGAATCGTAAACAGAATCAAATATCAGGGCCTGAAGGGGCTTCTTGGGGTCTCCCTTAGGAGCCGGAATCTTGTGTACAATAGCCTCTAGCACTTCTTCTATATTAACGCCTGTCTTTGCGGAAATTCGGGGAGCATCGCTGGCATCCAGTCCGATCACATCCTCGATCTCAGCTGCAACACGGGCTGGGTCCGCACTTGGAAGGTCAATTTTATTAATTACAGGGAACACATCCAGATCGTGATCCAAAGCCAGATATACATTGGCTAAGGTCTGGGCCTCAATTCCCTGGGAAGCGTCCACCACCAGAACCGCGCCGTCGCAGGCCGCCAGACTTCGTGACACCTCGTAATTAAAATCCACATGGCCCGGCGTGTCAATAAGATTAAATATATATTCATTACCATCCTGGGCCTTATAGATGGTGCGAACTGCCTGAGACTTGATGGTAATTCCCCGTTCCCGCTCCAAATCCATATTATCCAGCACCTGCTCCTGCATTTCTCTGCTGGTTAAAAGGCCGGTCTTTTCAATGATGCGATCCGCAAGGGTGGATTTTCCGTGGTCAATGTGTGCTATTATACAAAAATTGCGGATTTTATTCTGATCAACGTACGCCATTGTCGTTCCTTTCTAGCTTGTCTTTCTCTGAATCTGCTTAGTAAAATATACCATTTTTTAAGTTCGTATGCAACTTAAAAATCTTCCTTTGCTTCCTCCCTAATCCGGCAGCGTCTCCCCTTTTTCTGATTTATCATCCCCCTTCCCGTCTAATTTCTTTCGCCCCCCAGAACCATATCCAGAAGCTCTGACAAAGGCTCCATGGCATTCAGGGCTTCCTGATAGGTATTCGTCTGAGCGCCTACCTCGATGAGGCTGGAGCACGGACGAAGATGCTGGTTGTAGCGCAGGCCCTTCAGATAAATCTTCCTGGTAAGGCCGGGATAGTAGGCTTCCGCATCCAGCTGCATCTGCAGGCTGAAGGCCAGGTTATCCTCCCGGAAAGGATTTTGAAGATACTCGATGGGGCCTTCCGGCGTCTGACTTAATCCGTTAAAAAACATAATCTGGGCTGTATCCTTGCCGTCCACCTGAGTCACCATATGCAGATTTTCTCCTACGCCGTCCCGGTGGATGTCCAGCACCACCTGAATCGAAGGATTCTTCTGGAGGATACTGGCAATGCCTTCCAGGGCATAATTGTAGGCCTTGCTTCGGTCCAGCTCCCCGTTCTTCAAATCATATACCGACTTGTCATGATAGACACGATAGCCCTTTGCCTCCAGCAGCCTTGTCAGATACTCCCCCAAACCTATCACAGTCTGTCCTGGCCCGGAATCCTTAAAGGCCTCCTGGGAATGGGTGTGGTAGATCAGTATCTGGGGTTTGGAGCTGTCCTTCTCCAGAGTCAGGTCCTTCTCCAACAAGACTTTGGCATTCATCAGCTCCCTGCCTGCCGTGGTAGAGGTATGTACACTGTAAAAATGCTTCATAAGAAAATCATAATCCATCAGCTGCTCCATCACATAGGTGGAGCCTGTAATCGGACGGTTCATAGAGCCGATCAGAAAAGCCCCCGGCTGACCGCCTGAAATGTCTCCCTCTCCCGCTGCTTCTCTCCCGTCAGAGGCGGATTTCGAGGCAGCCGCCGTCTGTGGGTCTGTTGTCTGCTGCCCTGATTCCTCATTGCCGTACCAGGCCAGATACTGATGCTCCTGGTAAAAGGCTTTCACAGCCTGATATTTCCGGTAGGATGGATCTGGATCTGGGATTTTCTCATCTCCTTCGATTCTGAAACGTTCTCCGATTCTGTATCCTGCATCCGGGCTCAGCGGGCCAGCGTGGTTCCAGATGGCCTCTACTAGCCACTGGCCTCCTGCCTGAAGGAGCTGCCTGAGATCCATTTTTATAACAGCGCCTGCCCCCTGGCTGATATAGCGTCCCCAAAGAAGGAGCAGGAGCATCAGGACCGTGCCGGCAATAAACCGGCGTATCAGCCGGTCCATGCCTCCACGTCTTAATCTCATATCATATTCCACCTGACGTTATTCTGGAGCAGCTTCGAATTTCAAGCATGCTCTCGTAATATGATATGCAGCAATCCCATAGATATTGCGGCTTTATTCATCCCTTCCAATCCAATCACTTCTCAGGACGAAGGCTTTGACTATTCCGTGCAAACACAGCCTGATGAATCCCCTCTGATATGGTAAAGCTCAGCTGCTTCACTGACTGATCGATATCCGGCGGGGTTACATACAATGGGCCAAACTCCGGCTCCAGAAGCTCCCTGATCAGCTGGTATTGCTGGTCGGGATCCATTTCCTCAATCCAGCTTCCTGTCCCTTTGGTGCTGTCATTCTGAGACAGCACCCTTACCAGAGCGGACACCGTATCATGAACGATGGCCGCCGCCCCCACAACCGTAGGCACTCCGATTGCCAGCACAGGCACACCCATACTTTCCTTTGTAAGGCTGTGGCGGTGGTTTCCTACGCCGGAGCCCGGATGTATGCCAGTATCCGTAAGCTGTATGGTAGTGCCAAGTCTACGCACGCTTCTGGCTGCCAGGGCATCGATGGCAATAATCAAATCCGGGTGTATCTGGCTGATAATTCCCATCAGGATTTCCGCAGTCTCCATACCAGTCTGGGCCATTACACCAGGAGCGATTCCGCTCAATGCCAAAAGTCCCCTGTCCTTAAGGAAGGAATCCCCATATTGTCCCTCCAGGTGCCTGGTCACCTGGAGATTTCCCAGAACCCTCGGCCCCAGGGAGTCCGGGGTTACTGAGGCATTTCCCAAGCCTACCACAAGTATGGAAGGCAAAGCATTCCTCTTCCAGTTAATCATCTCCCCTGTAAGTCGCCGTATCTGACGGGCCAGCTCCTCCGCTATTTCGCTGTGGTACTCATCATCCCCCTTGGAAAGCCGGTCTGCCTCCAGAGTCAGGTAGGTGCCCTTCGGCTTTCCCATAGCTTGCGCTCCCTGATCGTTGAGGATTTTCACCTCAGTCAGCTTTACCTGGCTTTTCTGACGCCGCCATTCCTTCAGCTTAACGCCGGATATTTCCCCTCCGTCTCCCTGAAAGCTCTCCTTCTGCTCCAGAGCAAGATCGGTTCTGACCTCAAATTGTCCCTGCTCTGCCGTATTCAACATTTCTACGACTTCATGTTCCTGCATATGCGTTCACCTCTCAGCTGTTTTTCTTCCATCTCATGGTTATTTTGGTCTTAAATTGCCAATATTATGTATGCCTTGCCAGATCCGGCAGCCTTTCTAAAAAATCACAGCTTATACTATGGAATCGCATAAAAACTCAGATTCATTTACCATTTATTCATTCTTGCGTTTGTCGTGAAATTCTCCCAAATACTCCTTGACATTTTCCGGCAAATTCGATAGAATATAAAAGTATGTTTACATTGAACTGTCCGTGTCCAGACTTTGATGGAAAACACAAAGAAACTATTTATTTTAAGAACGGAGGTGTATTTCATTGGCTAACATTAAATCTGCAAAGAAGAGAATCTTAGTAAACGAAACTAAGGCTGCTAGAAACAAGGCGATCCGCTCCAGGGTTAAAACTTCGATCAAAAAGGTGAACGCTGCTGTTGCTGCCGGGGACAAGGCTGCTGCCCAGGCTGCGCTGCTGGCTGCTACCTCTGAGATTGATAAGGCTACTTCTAAGGGAGTTTACCACAGTAACACTTCTTCCCGTAAAGTATCCCGTTTATCCAAGGCCGTTAATTCTATCGCTTAATTAAAATAGAGAATGAATTTCAGACATTAGGCCCCTTTCGGACTGACCCGCCGGAAGGGGTCTTTACTGCATCCCTTCCAACTAGCTTCCCCCCGTAAAATTACAGTAAAACGCATAAAGATTATGGATTCTCACATACTATGATTGAGGTGAGTGAAATGGCATCCTATGTCTCCCCGACTATACGGGACAAATTTGAAACTCTTTCAATCGACCTGAAAAACTGCATTCTGGAACGTAATGTACGCCTGGAATCGCTCCAGGATTTGATTCGGGTACTGGAAGAAATTGTGAACGAGGGAAGCTGAATACTTCCATCTGCAAATCGAACTTCAAGAGGGCATCTCGAAAGTCTACAATGACTTTTGGGACGCCCTCTTGAGGTTACCGGAAATTGAACTGCCTATTGTGCAGCAGATTGATTTCATGAACACTGGCACTTCCTATCCCTTACCGCTGTATCGCCATACCCGTATCCAGACGGCCGTCGAAAACAGGAACGTAAACATACGACGCTACAGCTTCTACATACGGCTCTCATCATAGCACGCCCGCATTCCTCCGATAAATTTGGGCCTGGTTCTGGCACAGACTATATGGGCGCTTCCGATTTCCTTTGTCTGAATCCGAACAGGCACCGCTACCTCCTTAAGATGCATGCCGATTAACGTATCTCCAATATCGATTCCAGCATGAGCTCTAATGCGCTCCACTGCCACCGGCTCCTTAAGAGCAGCCCAGGCAGCCGTCCCAAAGGAGCCCCCAGCCTTTAGCTGGGGCACTACATTTACCGGCTCCCAGCCATATTGCTTCGCAGCCTCCGCCTCCAATATCACCGCACGATTCAAATGCTCGCAGCATTGGGCTGCCAGATAAATTCCCATAGGAGCCAGCTCCTCATGGAGAGCCGTGAAAACCGCTCTCCCAATATCACCGCTGGAATGAGAGCCGATTTTAAAGCTGGCAATCTCGCTGGAGGAGCATCCCACAACTAGAATCTGCCCTGGCTTCATATGGGCCGTCTCCAGCAGTTCCTTTAACACCTGTTTCGTCTGAATCTTAATATGCTCCAGAGCGCTTGCTTCAATACAATCCTTTTCCATGCTGTCCTTCTCCATTCTCTTCATCCTTTCCCAAACCTTTACCGCTCAGTATTGATTCGTTATCAAAAGCTCCACTGCCATGCGATCCGGAAGCCTTCCTGTCTTTACGTGCTCCTCCATATCCACACAGAACTTCACATAAGAAAGAATCTGTTCTCTGGAAAATATCCTGGCCTGAAGCATAAGCTTCCCTGTTACAAAGGGCTGCAGCTTAAGCTTAGAAGCAATGGCCCCCTTCTCCATCCCGGTTCCCATTAGCTCCTTTACCTGGAGAATCTGGTTAAACTGTCTTGCAATCAGGAACAGAATCCGCATAGGCGGCTCCTTCAAGGTAAGCAAATCCTCATACAAATCCATTGCCCCTCTGGTGTTTTGGCTGGTGATGGCCGTTATCATATCGAATATCTTATTCGTCACCTGCGGAACGCAGACTGCGTCCACATCCTCCTTTGTAATCACATCCCTGCCCAGGGTATAACAGGTAAGCTTTTCCAGCTCTGAGCTGATATTCTCCATATCGTCTCCCACCCTGCTTAAAAAATATTCCATGGTGCGGCCTGTTATCTTCCTCCCGTTTTTAGAGAGAAGCCCCGCCGCCCACCTGGACAGCTGCCCCGGAGCCTGGCGGGACAGCTCTGCCGGATAGCCGTATTTTTTCACTGCCTTATATAGCTTGCTCCGTTTATCTACCTCCGACTCTACAAACACAATACAGGTGCTCTCTGGAATCCGCTCTGCATAGGCCGCTAGCTCCTCCCCTGCGGCTCCGCCTTTGAAAAAGCCGGTATCCTCCAGTAGAATCAGACGCTTATCCGCAAAAAAGGGCATAGTGTCGGAAAGGCCAATGATTTTATTCACATCAGCCCCTTTGCCCTCATAGTAATTGTAATTCATAGTGTCCCCGGATGTGACGGCCTCCCTCAGACGGCTTTTGTAATTATGTTTCAGATATGCTTCCTCGCCGTATAAAAGATATACAGGCTTGAACGTGCGGTTCTTGATATCCTGATTCAGTGTCTGCATGCAAAGGTTATCCTTCCATAAAAATCTGTGCTATTATACTTATTTGCCGTTTTCAGTATAACACAAATTGCCCCACTTAAACGAATGAAATCTATCGTTCAGAAACGAAAATCACGGATTCCCCGCTCAATCTTCTCCAAATGCTCCCGACAGACCTCCCTCACCTTATCCTTAGGTATATTGGCAAGCTCATCCTGTATCATTTTCTCTCCCAGGGCCCTGGTCTCCTCTGAAGCATAATCCATAAGAAACTCCTTCAGAGTCATTAGCGCGTTGGGATGGCAGCAGTTTTGAATCTGTCCGCTCTTGCATAGGCTCATAAACCGATCTCCTGTACGCCCCTCCCGATAGCATGCTGTACAAAATGAGGGGATATATCCCATTTCCATCAGCCAGCGCACTACTTCGTCCAGGCTTCTCTGGTCGGAAACGTCAAACTGCTCTGTGTCTGTGGGACGCTCCTTTTCCTGGTAGCCGCCTACGCTGGTTCTAGAGGCTCCGCTTATCTGTGATACGCCCAGACGGATGACCTTTTCCCTTACTCTCTGGCTCTCTCTGGTGGAAATAATCATGCCTGTATAAGGAACAGCCAGGCGGATGAGGGCGCAGAGCTTTGCAAATACCTCGTCATCTATACTGTTATCAAACACAGATGGATCAATATCGTCCGCATGCTTAATGCGGGGCACGCTGATGGTATGAGGACCCACGCCGTGAACCGCCTCCAAATGCTCCGCATGCATCAGAAGGCCTGCAAACTCATATTTGTACCGCTCCAGCCCAAACAGAACTCCCAGGCCCACATCATCGATGCCTCCCTCCATGGCACGATCCATAGCCTCGGTATGATAATTGTAATCATGCTTTGGCCCAGTGGGATGGAGCAGCTCATAGCTCTCCTTGTGATAGGTTTCCTGAAACAGGATATAGGTTCCGATTCCAGCTTCCTTAAGCCTTCGGTAATTTTCAACCGTAGTTGCCGCAATGTTGACATTGACCCTGCGGATTGCTCCGTTTTTATGCTTCACCGAATAAATCGTCTGAATGCATTCCAGTATGTACTCGATGGGATTGTGAACCGGATCTTCCCCTGCCTCCAGAGCCAGGCGCTTATGTCCCATATCCTGCAAAGCAGTTACCTCCTTGACAACCTCCTCCTGGGTCAGCTTCTTCCTGGTAATGTGTTTGTTCTTTCCATGGTAGGGACAGTAGGTACAGCCGTTAATGCAGTAGTTGGATAGATAAAGAGGCGCAAACATGACGATGCGGTTCCCGTATAATTTTTTCTTAATCTCCTCTGCAATGCTATACATCTCTTCAATCTTGTCCGGCATCTCGCAGGCCAGCAGCACCGAGGCTTCCCTGTGATTCAACCCTTTTAAAAGCCGGGCTTTTTGGATAATGGAATCAATTAATTCCACATTATCCTTATTCTTTTCCCCATAGGCAAGGGTTTCAAGAATTTCCTCGTGGCAGATAAATTCTTCTGCTTTTAATGATTTTGGATTATACATAATGATTTCCTTTCTTTGGGTCAGAGCATTACTTCCCCTTCAGTTATTTTTCACCTGCATACACAGGCCTGTATCTATTACAAAGCCAGCCTGGCGCCGGCTCCATAATCAATCATCTTCCTATCAAGCTGTCAATGTCCAAACAGGCATTACAAAAACACAAAGAAAGCAGACCTTTCTAATGAAAAATTATATCACACAATTTTCTTTCTGTACATCTGTTTTCTTCCTTAGGGCCTACGGTTCCTCTTTCTCTCAGCTACAGCCCTTATAGGATAAAAATGGCTTCCTGAACCTTTAGTCACGCTTATCACCCGCCTTCAACTGTATAAACGATAGTACAACAATCATCAGTAAATTTCCATCAACCATCCCCCTACCGCTTTGATATTACCTATATATCATACTACATATCGCTTATTTTATCATATATAATATTATTATGCTTCATTTATAGAATATTTTTATTTATTTAATACAAAAAAATGCAGACCGCCAGTCCTTCCGACGTTCTGCACTTCCAGGATGCCCCCCCTTGCATCCTCAATGTTATTTATTCTCCATTTTTTGCATTAATTGGTTGAAATTGTAAATTGCCTTGTTTTTGGATTTTGATATGCAGATAAATATAAATTTCCATACGGATTTTCACTAATATCAATTCTGATATAGTCTGGCCGAACATATTTACTGAAATTTCCAAATGAATATAGCCTCTTCGCTGCTACATAAGTTCTATCCCACCGTCCTCCATAATCAGGAACAGCTGTGTGGAACCTTTGCTACCACTTTTATCAGCTTGAAGAACTTCCAAGCTTTTGGTAGCTTATGCTTCCCCCTCCGTAACTCTGTACGAATGGTACGGAGCAATTAGGATATATATTATTGATTAACTACGCCCCCTTCCACAACAAGGCTGTCCTCATAATCACTGCCATAGGTGTCAACCAGCGTCGCCTCATAGTTTGCGTGGAAGAACTGCTCATCCCCAAGACGTTTTATCTCTTCGTTGATCCAATCCAGCAGGGTGCTGTTGCCCTTGGAAACTGCAGGAGCGATTGTGTCCTGACTGCCAAGAGAGGGTATCCCAACCGTATATCCATGGTTTTGCAATGCAAAGGCGATAACCTCCGTGTTATCATTGGCCCATGCCACGGCATTGCCATTCTCCAGTGCGTTTTTTGCATTTGCATAGGTATCATATTTTTGAAGGGTAATATTAGGATAATTTTTAGTCAGATATGTCTCCGCCGTAGTGCCGGAAATAACGATCATCGCATCTTCATCCTTCCAGTTATCCAGAGTCGTAATTGTATTGGCAGCAGGAGATACCACTCCCAGAGCAACCTTCATATAAGGAAGGGCAAAATCCACTTCCTCCGCCCGCTCCTCAGTAACCGTAAAATTCGCGAGAATGACGTCCACCTTGCCCGTCTGAAGATACTCGATGCGATTTGCTGCTTCTGTGGAAACAAAATTTACGTTTACGCCAAGATC
Source organism: Clostridium porci (assembly GCF_009696375.1). Lineage (GTDB taxonomy): Bacteria > Bacillota > Clostridia > Lachnospirales > Lachnospiraceae > Enterocloster > Enterocloster porci. The sequence continues at coordinate 256,310 of NZ_VUMD01000002.1, read as the reverse complement.
CGCTCCGATTCGGTTGGCAAAATAAACATCATAGCCTTGGTATTCTCCATTTTCATCTACAAAGCCAAATGGATTCTTATCAGAAAACACGCCGATATTGATGGTTCCAGCTGCCTTAATTTCATCCAGCGTGCGATAAACCACATGACTGCCGCCCTCTGAGGCGCTGCCTGCACCTTCGGGGCTGCTGCTTTTGCAGGCAGACAGCGAAAACGCCAGGATGATAGAAAAGGTCAGCGCTGTAAGTCTCCTTAATTTCTTCATAATATTCCTCCTCATTCAGCTAAAGCCCCCTTACCATGGGCCTTCACTGTTTCAAATTCAAACGTATGTAAAAATTTTCTTGCCCGTTCTGTTTTGGGCCGCACAAAAAATTCCTCCGGCAGAGTATCCTCTATGACCTTCCCACCGTCCAGAAACAAAATCCGATCCGCCACAGCTCTTGCAAACTGCATCTCATGGGTTACAATTATCATCGTTTTTCCGGCAGCTGCCAGACCAAGCATCACGTCCAGAACCTCACGAACCATTTCCGGGTCAAGAGAAGCTGTGACCTCGTCAAAAAGCAGCAGCTCCGGCCCCATACAGAGTGCTCTGACAATGGCTGCCCTCTGCTTTTGTCCGCCTGACAGTTCCCTGGGGTAGCTGCCGGCCTTTTCCTTAAGGCCAACCCGCTCCAGGAGGGCATATGCCTCCTGACGAACCTCATCCTTTTTCCGCTTCTGTACCTTACAGGGAGCAAGCATAACATTATCCAGCACAGTCAGGTGAGGGAACAGCTCATAGCTTTGAAACACCATACCGATCCTCTGCCGAAGCTCTGCCAGCTTCTTAGCGCCTGGATTCACAATCTCCTCATCCAGTCTGATTTCGCCCTCCTGAATCGGCTCCAGCGCATTGATACACCGCAGCAGGGTACTCTTTCCGCAGCCGCTGGGTCCCACCACCACAATGACCTCTCCCTGACGAACCTGAAAATCAATGTGATCCAATACCTTGCTTTTCCCATAGCACTTGGTAAGGTTTTTTACAGATAACAGCATTTCACTCATAAGGCTTCATCTCCATTTTTGTTCCAGATATTTTGCAAACAGGCTGATGGGCCAGCAGGCAAGAAAATATAAGATAAATATAAAAAGATAAACTCCAAAAGCCGCGTTGGGACTGGACATCCGGTTTGCTTCTATTATCTGCTGCGCCACTTTCAGTACCTCCACCACTCCGATCATCAGAACCAGACTGGTTGTTTTAATCATTCGGGTGATCAGATTCATCGACAGAGGAATCAGTCTACGTACAGCCTGGGGAATGATAATATACAGATAAGTCTGTACTTTTCCAAGGCCCAGGGCTGCGCTGCTTTCGTATTGGTGAACAGGGATAGAGAGCAGCGCACTGCGCACCAGATCGCTCATTTCCGCAGTTCCCCACAGGGTAAATACAATGACAGCTGCCATTTCTCCCGTGAGATTCCAGCCAAAGGCTCTGGTTGTTCCAAAATAAAGGAGAAACAGCAAAACCATCTGCGGAAGGATTCGGATCGTCTCCAGATACACTCTCAGCCCCCCTCTGATTATAGGATTCCTCCATGTCATCAGCGCTCCCAGCAGTATTCCAAGGGGAATGCTAAGAGCCACAGAAATCAGGCTAATTTTAAGCGCTACCCCCAGACCTCCCAGAAGCCTGACCAGATTCTTCCCTTTAAGCAGCACGTCAAGTCCCAAATCCGGCATAGCGCAGCCTCCTTTCCAGGAAACTCCCCAATATAGAAACTGGAAGCAGAATCATCAAATAAAACACAACTAAGAGAAACAGGCTCTCTGTTGTTTTATAATACAGGCCAATTAAATCCTTGGCTGTAAACATCAGATCCATCAGGCTGATTGCGCTGAAAACACTGGTCTCTTTCAAAAGGAAAATCACATTTGCAGCAAAAGCAGGAACACTAATGGAAACAGCCTGGGGCAGAATAATATACCACATTGCCTGAAACCGGCTCATTCCCAGACTGTAAGCACATTCTCTTTGCATATCCGGTATTGCCTCCAGCCCGCTTCGGAAGGCTTCCGCCATGTATCCCCCTCCCAGAAAGGTCAGGCCCGCTATACCACAGGCTGCAGCCTCTGTCGGTATTCCAAGCTTTGGTATTCCATAATAGATAAAGAACAGCTGAATCAAAAGGGGCGTATTACGGCTTAACTCAACATACACAGACACAACCCTGCGAAGAACCGGAATTTTAAAATATTGAATCAATGCGCACACAAGTCCAAGCAGAATGGAGAAAACAACTCCCGTCAGCCCAAGCCTGACTGTCAATAACGCAGCCTTTCCATACAACGGCAGATAATCAGCCAGCACATCTATCCTCAGAATTATTTCCCCCTTTCATTCTTAATTCCACTCTTATACCGCCTGAAATCCCCGCTCCAGATCGGCGATAATATCATCAATATGTTCTGTCCCAATGGACAGGCGGATCGTATTGGGCTTGATTCCCTGATCGAGCAGCTCCTCCTGGGTTAGCTGAGAGTGGGTTGTGGTAGCCGGGTGAATCACCAGACTCTTTACATCCGCCACATTTGCCAGAAGGGAGAAAATCTTTAAGCTGTCAATAAATTTGTGGGCTTCCTCCTGACCTCCTTGAATCTCAAAGGTGAAAATCGAGGCTCCGCCCTTCGGAAAATACTTCTGATACAGGGAATGATCGGGATGGGCAGGAAGGGACGGATGATTGACATGCTCCACCTTGGGATGCTTTGCCAGATACTCCACTACCTTCTTTGTATTTTCCGCATGCCGCTCCAGACGGAGAGACAGGGTTTCAACTCCCTGCAGCAGAAGAAACGCATTAAAGGGAGAAATAGCCGCACCCGTATCGCGAAGAAGAATCGCGCGGATATAAGTCACAAAGGCCGCAGGCCCAGCTGCGTCAACAAAGGAGATTCCATGGTAGCTGGGATTTGCCTCGGCAATCGCCGGATATTTTCCGCTTGCCTTCCAGTCAAATTTCCCTGAATCCACAATCACTCCTCCAAGGGTGGTTCCATGCCCGCCAATAAATTTAGTAGCGGAATGTACAACTATATCGGCCCCATGCTCAATGGGACGAATCAGATAAGGCGTTCCAAATGTATTATCAATTACCAGAGGAAGTCCATGCTTATGAGCTAGCTTTGCAATCGCGTCAATATCAGGAATATCGCTGTTTGGATTTCCCAGGGTTTCTAGATAGATGGCCCTTGTATTCTCCTGAATTGCCTGTTCCACCTCTTCCAGCTTATGTACATCCACGAAGGTAGTGGTAATGCCAAAATGAGGAAGGGTATGCTCTAAAAGGTTGTAGCTGCCTCCATAAATGGTTTTCTGAGATACAATATGCCCGCCGTCTGAGGCAAGGGCCTCTATCACATACGAGATAGCTGCCGCGCCGGAAGCCAGAGCCAAAGCTGCTGCTCCTCCTTCCAAAGCAGCCAGTCTTTTTTCCAGAACATCCTGAGTCGAATTGGTAAGGCGGCCATAGATGTTTCCGGCATCTGAAAGATCAAATCTGGCAGCCGCATGGGCAGAATTTCTAAACACATAAGAAGTCGTCTGATAAATCGGAACCGCTCTGGCATCCGTAGCAGGGTCCGGTTCTTCCTGACCAACGTGTAGCTGCAATGTTTCAAACTTATACTCACTCATAGCAAACCCTCTTTTCTGAAATTATGATAGTCGAATTTGAGCACAAAAAAACCGAGGCTTTTTAAAGCTCCCGGGCAAATGGCAAATCTTACACTTTCTTTTAAGTGCTTTGTGCAGGCGCAAAGCAAAGTACGCCAAAGCGCCTGGCCATATTATATGCCCGGGAGATCAGCATTCGACAACAACACATGAAGCAGCTTGTGATAACTGTATGTCTAATTGCCATTGCTTTTTGCCTCCTTTTTAACGCTTTCTCAAATTCTATGGTGGTATCATACACCAATTTCCCTACTTTGTCAATAGGTAAATAGGATTTTTGCGAAATAAATCAGCAGCATCCATTCATCTCATCAGATAAACTGATAAATATTATAGATATTAATTCCAATAATCACCGCCATTAGAAAAATAAACAGCTTATCTACCACATTGGAGTCTATCTTCTTATTGATGCTTCGCCCGCTTATTCCGCCCAAAATGCCACCGATCACCATAAGCACCAGCAGCCAGAAAGAGAATTCCGGCACAGTTTTGGTAATCAGGGAATTAAGAAGGCTGGCAATTTGGGAAAACAGGATGATATACAGGGAATTCTGCGCTGCTGCCTTCGTCTCCATTGAAAAAAAATAAAACAGCGCCACCAGGTTAATAGGGCCTCCTCCGATTCCCAGAAAGGAAGAGAAAATCCCCAAGACTACTCCAATCACCACACAAGCGGCAGCGTTGGTTATGTAAAGCGTCTTAATCCGATCCTTCTTAATGGTATAAATCAATGTTCCCAGCGTAATGATGAGCAGGCAGCCTGCCTGAACCGCTCCCACCGTATCTTTATCCGCACAGCTGGCGGACACAGCCTGAAACATGGATTTGCCGGCAACGCCTCCTATGGCGGCCCCTATAGCCAGAGGCGTTCCGGTCTTAATATCAATCAGGGATTCCCCGCTCAGCTTTCCCTTAATTACAGAATAGAATGTCATAGCCAGCACCGTGCAGCCGGACAGGAAGCTAATGGTCGGAACGCTTAACACTCCAAAGGCGTCCAGAGCCGGCTTGATAATGACTCCGCCGCCAATTCCGCAGATCGCGCCGGCAATGGAGGCTCCAAAGCTCACGATCCAGAATAATATATACAAATATCCATCCATTTGCTAATCATCTCTTTCCTGTTCTTTTCTATCGTTTCTATCTGTCCTTTGTATAGCACACCTTTCCTTTGACCAGCGTGCGTACTACCTGACAGTCCTCATCCAAAAAGACCAGATCCGCGTCTTTTCCCGGTTCAATGGAGCCTACCCTGTCATAGACGCCGATGAGTCTGGCCGGGTTCTCTGTCAGCATGGGAATCAGCTCTGCCAGGGAGCGTCCCGTAAATTTCAGAAGATTCTTAAGAGCCATTCCGGTCGTCAGTGTGCTGCCTGCCCGCGTTCCGTCTGAGGCCAGCTTTGCATCCCCATCCACAACTACCACGTCATTCACTCCCAGCTTATAGCTGCCGTCCGGCAGCCCCGCAGCCATGATGGAATCCGTAACAGCTACTACACGGTTTAAGCCCTTGATCTTGATAATAAAGCGCACCGTACCCGGATGGAGATGCCTGCCGTCGCAAATTATCTCGCAGTACACGTCGTCATCCTCCAGGACAGCTCCCCATATTGCGGGAAAATGCTGATGGAGCAGCTTCATGGCATTTCCTGTATGGGTAGCTCCCAGCGCTCCATTGCGGATGGCCTTTCTGGCAGTTTCATAGCCGGCGCCCGAATGACCAATGGCTACCTGGATTCCCAGGCTCTTTATGTAAGGAATAAAATCCACAATCCCTTCCACCTCAGGCGATACGGTGATGTAGCGCACCTCGCCCTCCGCTTCCTCCTGATACGCCTTTAAAAGCTTCATATCAGGCTTTTTTAACAGATGCTCCGGCATTGCGCCCTTATAAGCCGGACACAAAAAGGGTCCCTCCAGATGAATTCCTACCAGTTCCGCCCCCCTGTGCTTAAGCTTCTTCCATTCCTTATACATGCGGATGGCATGCATTGTATGTTCTTCCGTGTCCGTCAACACAGAACAAAGCCAGCTGGTCGTCCCCTGAGAGGCAAAAAACCGGCAGATTTTCTCAAAGCCCTCTGCGTCGGCTCCATTTACATCTACTCCCACCGCACCATGGGTATGAATATCGAAAAAGCCTGGCGCCACTCGTTTTCCTTCCCCGTCAATAACCTCATCACAAGCTTCTCCCTGACAATCCCCCATACGTGAAATTTTTCCGTTCTCTAGCAGAAGCTCCAGAGGCTCAAAGCGATGGTTATGATATACGGATACATTTTTAATTAATGTCTTCACAAAAATACCCCCTTTCAGGCAAATTTTTAAAAGCCTGCTCCGGTTCACTTTCTTACCGAAGCGCAGCTGCTTTCCCAGTCATAAGCAGGACGACGCCAATAGCCCGGAGCTGCTTAATAGGCAGCTCCGGGACGTATATCATCCATGCATATGAGCGGCACAGGCACAGTCCTCTGCCCCTTTGCCGTCGTATACCTCGTTCTTCATCATCAGATGAACGGCGCTTAGCTTGAAGGTCTGGGGAAGGGCAAGAATATTTGGATTAGGCCCTACAAATTTCTTCTTCGCATCCTCCAAGGCCTCCTCAATGGTGGCCCTCGTCTTTAAGCCCATACCTCTTGCGTAGCCCGGCTCCTGAGCCCCGCAGATATAAATGGCGGATGTATTCATCTCCGCTATATGTCCGCAGCTGATCATGGAGAAGCCATGGAAGGGATGGAAAGCGTTGCAGTAACGGTATTTTCTGATGTATTCCTCATTGGTCGCGAAATACTCGCCATAGCGGTTCATATCTGGCAGCGTATTCATGTAGTCATGCTGGAACATCTCATACATCTCTCTGGTATATGGCCACAGCTCATCATGGAAATAGCCGTTACAGATGGATGAGCAGATGATCACGCAATGATCGCTCATAATTCGCTTATGTCTGATAACCTGTGCGGAAATCGCCTGCATCAGCATAATCGGGTTCGTTCCCATTCCTTCTCCGTAATGGAAGAACTGCGGTGCGCCAAAGATCATTACGTCATACTTTTTCTCAGCCCAAGGAACATAGGTCCTCTTATCAGCCGCTTTCCAGGAATGAGGCTGCATTACCTTTGCATATCCGCTGTTAATTTCGATCTGCCGGGATCGGGTGTCCAGCACCGCGTCACAGCAAAAAAACTTCTTGCCCATGCACTTCTCCATATGCTGGCCAATCTCATCAAACTTTGTTCTCATAAGCGACGTACCGCTGACCGGAGTAAAATCGTTCCGGTGCATGACCTCAGGAACGTGGTGGGAGGCGATGGAACGCCAGTGGGTGATGCCTGTGGAACAATGCTTATAGCCTCCTGAATAGCCGCCGTAGGGGTTCCCCTGGGTATGGCCGATCAGGATGGCGACATCGCTGTCATAAACATATTTGTTCATCAGGACAGGATCGCCCCTGCCGGTTGTTCCCAAATCCACAAGATGCTCATAGTCCTCACTGTCATGGTTGATGATCTGGTGCGTATGCCAAAAGGCGTGAAACAGTTCATCACCCAGCACATTATGGATTTCCTGCTCCGTATTTTTTCTGTGAAGCCCGTTGGAGCAGATGAGCAGGATATCCTTTTTGTCAACGCCTGCCTCGTACAGCTCCTGAAGGATGAGCTTAATGGCAATCTTCCTGTGAGAGGTAGGCTGCTCTCCGCCCTTTACCCGGTCCGGGAAGATGATGGTAATCTTGGAACCCTTGTGTGCCAGCTTGGAAAGAGGCTCCATACCCATAGGATTGCGGATGGACTTGAGCGTCTCCTCCACCAGCTTATCCTCAGGAATACAGGGTGGATCCGCCACTGTTTCGCCTGGGATAAATACATCTGTCGTATCCGGAAGCTCCGCTGTCATTAAGCCAGCGCCGTATTCAAATGATAACTTCATAATTGCCCTCCTTTAATAACCCATATAGGTCTTGATGATTTCCAGATATTCTTCCGGATAAAAGCCAATCTCGCCCTGAAACCTGGTCAAAGCTATGAGCCCTCCATCCATCACCGGCACGCCGGCCAGCATCCTGGCGTTATCCACCTTTAAGCCGCCCCCATATACTACATCACAGCCCTCTGTAATTTCCTTGATATAGGAGCCAATCATCGTAATATAATCCTTATCCGGCGGAATCTTGCCCGGCCCAATGGCCCAGATAGGTTCATAGGCAATTACGATCCTGCTCTTATCCACACCTTCCAGGCCAACATCGATCTGCTCCTTTAGAACCTCTTTCCATCTTTCCTGCTCCTGGGAGGACTCTCCAATACAGTATAGCACAGAAAGCCCAGCAGAAACAGCCCTTTTTATCTCCTGATTCAGAATACGGTTTACTGCCTTCCTATCCGTCACTCCAGCCTCGGCCAGGATTCCCGCCTTGTCCTTACGCTCCTCACAGTGGCCGATCATGGTGGTCGTGCAGCCGATGGCCCTTGCTCCATTAGCCGTCCGGTTGGCAGTAAACGCTCCGAAGCCACCGTCCACCGCCGTATCATCCCGATAAACGCTCTGACAGCCAACCTTTACCGGACTGTTCTCACAAAGGGCCTGGACAGCCGGAATCAAATGGGCCTCCGGGAAATATACGGCAAATTCCACGCTATCCTTCTCGTACTTTTTCAGCCGCTCCTGAATGCTGGAAACGATATAGCTTCCCCATTCCCAAATCGGAGCAATGCTGTTGACTCCTCCGTATTCCTTTGGAATATCAAACCGTTTTAAATTCAAAAAAATATGCTTCATCCTTCTCCTCTCCCTGCTCCTAGCCTCATCGTTTTTCATATTCCTCTTTAAAATCAATAAAGTCCCGTAATTCAGGCCCAATTAAGGGTCTGCACCAGCGGATAAATTCATCTGTCACGTCGTTCCCTCTCTGGTTTATGTAAGAAGCCGGAATCGTCCTCTCATACATCATTACCTCTTTGATGGGGATTGTCTCAACACGCATCTGGTAAACGCCGCCGGCCTCTTCCTTTTCCACATCACGGATAAAGCCGACCATAACGCCGCTCTTGCCTTCCATCGCGGCCTTTAAAGCCTCCCGTCCTGCAAGAATAGCCTCGTCCCTGTCAACCGGGGACTGCCATGGAATGGAAGCTCTTCCGCAAATACCCGGCTTCTCGCTTCTGGCCTTAATTCCCAGCTTTCGGATCACCAGCTCCGCCAGAAAAGCACCCACATCACCGTAATAGGTAGCCCGTTCCGTCTTAAAGATTGGAGGAACCACAGGCTCTCCCAGCTCATTCTTTAGTCCCTCGCTGACCACCACTACGACACCGCCCTTTTCCTCATAAAGCCGTTTTACATCCTCCAAAAACTCATCCTCATGAAAAGGCCTCTCCGGCAGATAGATAAGATGGGGAGCATCCCCCGGCTGCTTTCTGGCCAGCGCTGAGGCGGCTGTAATCCAGCCTGCGTTGCGCCCCATGGCCTCAAGGATACATACATGAATCGGCAGGGACTTCACATCCACTCCAACCTCGGCAGTCGTTCCCGCTATGTATCTGGCAGCGCTTCCATAGCCCGGCGTATGGTCTGTAATGGCAATATCATTATCGATGGTCTTTGGAATCCCCACCACCCGGATTCCCTCCCCCTTGCATGCCTCGTAAATGCGTCCGCAGGTATCCATCGTGCCGTTTCCACCGTTTAAAAGCACATATTGAATTTCATGCTTTTTAAATATATCCACCATGGCCTCGTAGTCCTTCTGCTCCAGCGCATACCTGGAGGAGCCGATGGACGTAGCCGGTGTTTCCAAAAGCAGCTTTAACTTTTCCTCCGGAAATTTCAAAAGATCCATAAAGCGCTCCCTCAAAATCCCCTCGCTGCCTCCTATGGCTCCATAGACCTTATCAATCCTGCCGCTTTCCCTCGCTTCTTCTATCACTCCATACAGGGAGGAATTAATAACAGCAGTGGGCCCGCCTCCATGAACAACCAATACATTTTCTGCCATGCACTTCCGCCTTTCTTTCTCTTACTGTTGCATACCTGAATGATTTGATTTTATGTTACCATATCGACAGTAATTTTTGTAAAGTTTTTTCTCAAACGTTTGCGTACAATTTTACACAAACGTTTGCGTATGCGCCTATGGTCTTTTGCGCCCTTTTCATGTATACTTAATATATACTTATAGGAAATAAAAGCAGAGAGCTGCATTCAGGTAATCGAAAGGCTCGTTGACTCAGCTTCAGGCCCTTTGTATCACATTAGATTGGCTTAGCACTACACGTAATGAAAGGAGACTGGTTTATGACATTAAAAGAAATCGCCAAGGAAGCCGGCGTATCCATCTCCACCGTTTCCAGGGTCATTAATAAAAGCAGCACAAACGCTGCCAGCAAGGAGGTTCAGGACCGAATCTGGGAAATTGTACGGCGCACAGGGTATACTCCCAACCGTATGGCCCGCGATTTAAAGCTGAAAAGCGCAGGGGCTTTAGAACCCCTCTCCCGCTCCATCGCCTGTCTATTTGCCAGAACAGAAGCTTCAAAGTCAGACCTTTTCTTTTCCAGACTGGCCCGCAGCATTGAACAGGAGGCGTTCCGGCACAATTACATACTCAAATACTCCTTCACTGCCATTGACATCCATCATCCCAGCACCTTCCGCTTTATCACAGACAACCACGTAGACGGTGTTGTGGTACTGGGACGCTGCCACAAGCAGACACTCAGCTTTCTGAAAAAACATTTCAACTGTGTCGCCTATACAGGGCTTAACAGCCTGGATGCCAGATATGACCAGGTCATCAGCGACGGCTATCAGGCCTCCCTTACGGCTATAACCCATCTTGTAAGACTGGGGCATACCAGAATCGGATATATCGGAGAAACCCAGGAGGAGGAGCGCTATACCGGCTACCGCACCGCCTTAAGCTCCCACGGCCTTCCGTTTAAAAAAGCATATGTGGCTGATGTCCCCCTTTCCCCTGAGGGAGGATACCTCGGAGTCAGGCAGCTAATTGAGCAGGGCGCGGACGTATCCGCTCTGTTTTGCAGCAATGATGTGACAGCCATCGGAGCCATGAGGGCCATTCAGGAAATCGGCTGCCGGATTCCTGAGGATATATCTATCATCAGCATTGATGACATTGACACAGCCCAGTATCTCTCACCCATGCTTACCACGATCCACATGCCGGTGGAGGAAATGGGACAAATGACAGCCAAAATCCTAATCGACCGCATCGAAGGAGGTCACCGCCTTCCTGTTAAAATGAATCTTCCCTTTTACCTTGCCAACCGGGAAAGCTGCGGCCAATTCCATGCCTCCCGCAATCTGTCAGCCCTCTTTAAGGAAAATACGGCTACAAAGAAATAGCCAATAGCGCAGAATCTATGTTCAGCTCTATTGGCTAATTTCCTCATGATCCATTAGCCCTTGCTATCCCTTCCATCTTCGCTGTTTCAGCTACAGCCTTGGCAACCACATCTGCTACTTGCCGGTTAAGAGGTAATTCCCTTATTCATGACACCTGCCATTTCCTTTGTTACCAGACCGGGACAAGAAACGCCTACAAATGCATCCGCCCCTTTCATTGCCTCTGTCAGGCTTCCATGCTCCTTGTTTCCTGTACATTATGGAAGCCTTTTTAAACTATGATTCATAGTAAAATAAAACATACAACGTATAGAAGGAAAATTTTGAATTAGGGGCTAGGAGCAAACATCTCCCATTCATTTATGGGCAGTTTTAGATTTCTGCAACGCTATGCAAGTAGGAAAAGATACGGTAGTATGCACAGCAAGTGAGTACCTACTTGCGATTTTTCTATTTTCAGATCCCTTGCCTGAAAATGAAAAATGCTTTCTGGGATAGTTCCAGACCCTTATTGAAAACGGAGGCAGTACATGGCAAACAGTCTTTTCGATACGGAAAACTTCCATGCCTATTTCAGTTCGTGGCACAGGACGGAAGGAACAGCGAATTTTCCACCCTTTTGATACAGTTTTTAAAAGTCAACAGAAAAAAGAATTTGTAAAGTTTTATATAAACTCTATTTCAATAAACTGGCACATTCTTGTCTTGTCCACGATTCGTATCATTAAATGAGCGGGGAAGCGGTCATTTTTTTTATTTCTCCTGCCCTTTGACAGTCATTCCTTTCTCATTTTCTTCGATTCTCCATAGATAAAAACCATCCTACAGCATACACTCTGACACATGTTTTTTAAATGAGCATAGGATACAAGTTTTTCAGCTGCTAGATATAGTATCTGATCCGAGATCTGATAATAAAAAAATTGCCAGAACGATTGAATACATTTTTTATTGATAAACAGGGGATTTTTATAGATAATCAGATAAAGGAGAAGCGCTATGATTACTGTTTCAAAAAGACAAAAAGAGATCCTGGAATACCTGATAAAACAGACCGATTATGTGACGATCCTCAATATTGCCATGAAATTTTCTATCAGTGACCGCACATGCAGAAATGATCTGTCATCCATCGGAGCATTTTTAAAAGAATCAGGACTTTCTCTCTCAAGAAAGACTGGGAAAGGCGTTTTTCTCAACTGTACACCCGAAGAAAAGCGAAAACTGTCTAAGCTTTTAAAAACAGCTAACACCAGGTTCTACAACAAAAAAGAACGAGAAAATCTGGTCATTGCCCTGCTGCTCATCCGTGAGACCACGACCTTCCAGGAATTGGCAAAAGTATGCCTTGTGAGCAGGCAGACTGTAATCAATCAATTTGATTCCCTGGAACAGCGGCTTCGCAGGAACACGCTGACGATCGAGAAGATACCCGGCAGAGGACTTCATTTAAAAGGTGAGGAAAAAAGTATCCGATTTCAATTTTTAGAGCTTCTTGGAATGGAGCTTTGCAAAGAAGAGATATACAATCTTTTCTCAGAGGACAAATCCATCCAGACAAATTTCCCAATTGCTGCTGCAATTGTCAATGACATCCAGGAGCTAAAAAAGATACAGTTCGTGGACTTTAAAAGAATACAGCTTATACTCTCATACACTTTAAGCCGTATTGAAAACGGTCACTCCTTGAGAAAAAATTGGGTATACAAAGATGATTCCGATCTCAAAAAAGTCATTGAACAATATTTTTCCACTGACTCTGAGCAGTACTTTATATGCTCTCTTATTCAGGCTGAGAGAACAAATCAGCCTATATTAAATACGAGCATGCAGGATGAAGCACAAATGATATCCCAGGAGCTGATCTCCTCACTGGCTCAGGTACACCCTATTGAGCGCGATTCTCTCCGTGAGATCATAGACGGATTGACCGTCCACCTAAGAGCTGCCATTTACCGCAGCCGCAGTCACATCCATATCCGCAATGAACTACTAAATGAGGTCAAAATGTCTGTCTCTTTAATGTTTGAATTTACTTTGCATGAAATGTGTAAAGTAGAAGAAAAATACGGCATTGTTTTTGATGAAAACGAAATCGCATACATTGCCATGTATCTGACTTCCATCTACGAGACAAGCATTAAGGAAGCTGTATCTCTTGATATCCTCATTATCTGCTCCTATGGAGTCGCCACAAGCGCAATGCTAAAGCTGCGTCTTGAACGTGCTCTCCCTGACTGCAATATATGGGGTCCCTGCTCACTGAGTGATGTGGATGAGTATTTGCAGGCAAACAAAATCGATCTGATTGTATCAGCCAACGATTACTCTCACGACCACATCCCAGTAATCGTTGTGGAGCCTTTATTGACTCAAAAGGATTTGGAGCAAATACGTCAAAAATTATATCACGATTCTTACTCTTTGATGTGCTCCACCTTTTTGAACTCCTACTCACTCCAAGTAGACAGACATTGCATCGGAAACTACATCTCACCTCAGGATATACAGATTCTTGATGCGTGTGATTCTTGGAACGAAGCCATACAGATCGCCTCGTCTCCTCTGCTAAAAAAGGGGGATATTGAGCAGAGGTATGTGGACGAAATGATAAATGCAGTAAACAATTACGGTACTTACATGGTACTCACCCCGGAAATTGCCTATGTGCACGCCGGAGTGAACGATGGTATCCACAGAAACTGCTCTGCGCTGCTTCTCTTAAAAAAGCCAGTGATCTTCGGCAACTTTAATAAAAAGAAGATCTATGCAGTAGTCGTCCTTGGAATAAACAATCGCAAAGAGGACAGCGATCTGATCAATCTTGCCTACATCCTTGGGAAAGAGGAAAACCTAAAACGCCTAAAAGAAAAGGATCTCACAATCAAAGACATTTTAGAACTACACGATTAACATCCATTTGAAAGGAGAAACTTATGTCAGCCAATATATCTTTAAACAATATCCTAATCGGGCAGACAGCCGCCACCTGGCAGGAAGCCATCCAGACAGCGGCAGCTCCGCTTGTCACGAACAAGTCAATCACAGAAGAGTACATTCATCAGATGATCGAGAGCGTTGATAAGCTCGGTCCATACATTGTATTAATGCCTGGCTTTGCATTGGCTCACGCTTCACCCGGAAGCTCTGTTCTCCACACAGACATATCAATTGCAACCTTCAAAGAACCGATTGATTTTCACAGTGAAAACGGACCTGTCTCCGTCGTGATGTGCCTGGCCTGCACTGACCGCACATCCCACATCAAACAGCTTCAGGGAATTGCTGAAAAGCTGATGGAGAGCAACAGTATTGATAAAATAGAAGCCTGCAAAAATAAAGAAGAATTATATTCTTTATTTCAGGAATAGAAAAATAATGAAACAAAATGGAGGTGACACATTATGAAAAAGCCAAAGATTCAGACAGTATGCGGCTACGGCTGCGGTTCTTCCCTCATGCTGCGCATGAACGTTGAGGCCATTGCAAAACAGCACAACGTAGAGATTGAAGCCTTCTGCGGAGACGTGGCAACCTGCTGCGCAAATGACTGCGATGTTATCTTTATCTCAAAAGAGCTCGCACAGCGCATTGAAGAGCGCGCAAAAGTTCCTATCGTCGTTTTCAACAACTTCATGAACAAACAAGAAGTGGAAGAGAAAACACTCGCTTATTTCGAGACATTAAAATAGTTAAGCAAAGGAGGATGTTATGGGAGTCTTCAATTTTATCATCAATGAGATTTTTGGTCAGGGGGCAATTTTTATCGCATTGATCGCATGTATTGGACTGATCCTTCAGAAAAAATCCTTTTCTGAGATTGTCCGCGGAACCGTCATGACAGCAGTCGGCTTCTTTATCCTGTCCACTGGTACAGGCCTTATCACTGGAAGTTCCATTGACGGTATATCCACCGCTTTTAACACGATTGTGCCGCAGGCAGTAGAATCAAAAACCGTTGACATCGGCACAATGTACGGCACTGAGATTGGGATCGTTATGATCGCAGCCTTTGCCATCAACCTGCTCATCGCGCGCTTCACACGCTGGAAATCCGTATTCCTGACAGGGCATATGTTATACTGGTTCCCATACGTTTTTATCGCAGCTGGAGTTGATGCAGGCCTCACAGGCGGAAAACTGATCATACTTGCCGCTGCTTTCACAGCACTTTATATGGTAGTTTCACCAAACCTTATGAGACCATTTGTAAAGAACGTAACAGGGGATGATTCCTTCACAATCGGACACCCGACAACCTGTCTGTCCGTAATTTCCGGTCTTCTCGGAAAAGCTGTGGGGAACAAGGAAAAATCTACTGAGGACCTTAATATACCCTCCTCACTTGGATTTTTGCGGGAAATTGCTATCACCGGTTCCTTCGCGATCGCGGTTACATATATTGTCATGTACTGCATCCTGATTGCCAATGGCTACGATCCAGCACAGGTATGGGAATATGCTGAGGGGAAAACCGGCATCTTTACATACATTTTCACCCACGCTATCTACTTTGGAGTTGGTATCACGATCATGCTCCAGGGCGTGCGTATGTTGATAGCAGAGATTGTTCCTGCCTTCAAAGGAATTGCAGATAAATTCGTTCCAAATGCAATCCCTGCACTCGACGTACCTGTGATTTTCCCGTACGCGCCAAATGCCCTTGTGATCGGCTTCTTAGTGGCAATGGTGACTTCAATAATTACAATTCTGCTCACTGCTGGCATGTTCCCCACCGTTGTTATTCCACTTGTCTCCACATGCTTCTTTGAGATTGGATGCGCCGCTATCATTGGAAATGCCACCGGAGGAGTGCGAGGCTGCGTGATAGGCGCAGCAGTTTCCGGTATTATCATGGTGTTCCTCGTGGGCTTTGGTTCCTATTTCTTCAACAACACGATCCAACAGTGGATGCTGGTTTATGGAGGACAGGATTTCTCCTTGTGGGGAATTATTGAAGGACTGATTGCCCGTTTAATCGGATAAGCCATATCTTATCGCGCAGAGCGCGCCCACGGGGAGCATCTGAGTTACGGGATGCCCGGATGGGTATAACATAAATTAGCTGACAATAAAAAGGTGAATATTTTATGAGTTTCAAATATATAGATCGTATTTACGAGCTTCTCAAGACGGTCGAGACCGAGGAATGTGAAAATATTAAAAAGGCAGTCGATATGCTCTATGAATGTGTGAAAAACAAATCTACCATTTACACTTTTGGGGCAAGTCATGCAGGTATCTTAAGTGAAGAACTGTATTACCGCGCTGGCGGACTTATGCTTTTTAATCCCATATTCGGAAGAGAGCTTATGCTCGATTCAAGCCCCATCACCCTGACGAGTAAAATGGAGCGCTGTACTGGCTATGGAAAAATGCTGGCAGAGAGCAAGGCCGATTTTCAATCCGGCGACGTACTGATCGTACACTCCGTGTCCGGACGAAATCCCGTAGCAATAGAAATTGCTGCCGAGGCAAAAGAAAAGAAAGCCCATGTAATCGCTGTCACCAACCTTTCCTATTCAAAATCAGTAACCTCCAGGCACCCCTCCGGGAAACGGGTATTTGAGCTTGCAGATATCATACTTGACAACCACGGTGATATCGGCGATGCCTGTGTTAAAATTAGCGGATTAGAACAGAAAGTATCACCCACATCCACCGTGATCGGAGCAGCGATGCTCAATACTATTGTAGCAGAACTTGCCCAGAAAATGGTAGATTCAGGGATCGAAAAGCCCCCAATTTTTTACAGTGCCAATCTGGACGGGGGAGATGAGAGAAATCAGAGCATGTACCAAGAGTATAGAGAAGTAATACGGTATAATTTTTAATAGAAACAGACTGCCACATTCAAGATCAGTACAGCATAAGAGAGGTGCCTTATCTAAATGGTGCGCCTCTCTTATGCCTGCTAAGTCAACTGCTGAGTAAACCAACCTCAGATTGCAGAGGAAAAAGGATAGGGGGGGTATTATGTCAGGACTGCTTGAAAAGAATCTGGCACCGGATAAGGAAACGAACGCTATGGCTTAGGTGAAGCTTATGAATATGCTGAAGATGCAGGCGGAGGAAGTAGTTTTAGGGGAAGTAATTTATAATACATAAAATGAATTGGAACCAGCTCGGAAATGGGCTGGTTTCTTTATGCAGAAATTTGCTGATAAACCTCAAAAATAGAGTTTGCTATAAAAATGTGATTTTCATCACACTTTTATTTCATTCTAATCATTTTTGTCACTTTCTATTCAGATTATAAGGAGAATGGCAAGAAAGTGAATAGAACATAATTACCGGAAACGGCAAAAATTCAATTTATTATGCAAAGATAATTGAATTTATTGCCGATGATATGATATACTATACAGTAGATTGGTGTAATTATTGATTCGATTTATAGCAAATGAGAGCAGATGCGATACCTTTCAGTTACTGAAACAGCGAATCACTTTCGTTGCATTGATATGATGATTGACAATGCAAAAGCAACACTGACAGAGAAATTCATTAAAGAACTTCATCTGCTCCTGAAGAACGGCACCAGCGCTTCCAGAAACAATTGGTTCGCTGTGGGCGATTATAAAAAGATGCCGAATGAAGTTGGCGGCATGGATACTGCACTTCCGGAAGAAGTTGCCGGTAAAATGAAAGCTTTGCTTACAGAGTACAATACACAAAAAGAAAAAGCTTTTGAGGATATTCTGGACTTCCATGTGAGATTTGAACGCATTCATCCATTCCAGGACGGCAATACCAGAGGCACAGCCGTTTTTATGTTTAAATACATGAAAACATTTGGGTTCAAGGTGAATAACGATGCTTTTGAGAAAAATTCCCGGTACTTCCGTAATGCACTGGTAAGAGCAAACTACAATGACCTTCAAAATAGCATTCACGCTACAACAAAGTTTTTGGAAATGCTTTTCGGTAATTTGATTTTAGGTACTGATTATGAACTTAAGAACCGATATCTGCATGTGGATTATGTTCCGAAGCAGAACGATAGTGCCATACAAAGTGCAATGGATAACATTCTAAAGGGCAAAATTTGCACTTTGAATTGCCCTTTGGATGAGTTGGTAGTTTGGATAAAGAAATAGCAGATTTAGAGAAGAAAAAGGCTACCGCATGTATTTCGACACACGTTTTAAACGAACATGGCAAGTGCAGGTATGGATTTAGAGAACCTGCAGTATTGAATGGGGCATTCTGATGAAAGCGTCACCTTAAATGTGTATACCCACAACAGTTACAAGAAAGCCGAAGAATCCATGGCGCAGATTGTATCTTTCAGTGGGAAACAGACAGAAGAAAACCAAGGTATGACGCTTCGGATAAGTGTTTTGAGTGAATAAAAAGTGGTCTGGACAGGGCGAAAAGCCTTATCCAAGTACTCCATTTAGTAAGCCACTTGCTCGAAAACCTATGTAGAAAGGCGTAGATTTATGAATCAAAATCCTTTAAATTTATTGATAACAAACAAAAATTAGAGATGAAACGACTTATAAAGAGGTAAAATGCATGATAAAAATACTTTTTGTGTGCCACGGCAATATCTGTCGAAGCCCCATGGCATACTACTATTTCAAATCGTTAGTTGAAAAGCGGAGTTTAACCTCCATGTTCTATTTGGATTCTGCTGGAACCTCCTCTGAGGAGCTGGGAAATCCGGTCCACCGGGGAACCAGGGAAAAGCTGAAACAAGCGGGGATAGCCTGTGACGGACATCATGCGAAGCAGATGCAAACGTCCGATTATTCTTCCTTTGATTACCTGATCGGTATGGACAGCTGGAATATACAGAATATGGAACGGATTGCAGGCGGAGACCCTGACAAAAAGATTTATAAGCTGCTGGAATTTATCCAGTCTGACCGTGATGTGTCCGACCCTTGGTACACAGGAAATTTTGACGTCACCTGGGAAGACATCACAAAGGGATGTGATGCCCTGTTGGAGTATGTGCTAGAGCGTTCCCGGTAGCAATCGCCCTAGCTGCGAGACTGGCCACCCAGACCGTTTATATTTTTCGGGTGGGGGGGTGATTCCTTAATCAGGAACGCCCTTCTTTACCGAAACTTTGTCATTGAATATTCATGCGACTCCTGCATAAGAGGCTTAATTTGCTCAAAGCTCTGTTCAGATTGGAGTCTGTATCATGCTCTGCGTCCTTTTCTTTGACTGTCAGCACATATACCTCACGTTTTAATCTATAACCAGGATTATAGAACACTCCCTTCTCGCCCCCAACTTTCTGCCATAACAGTTCCCTCAAAATGTTCAAAACAGTACTCCAATATCTGCTCCAGACTCATATAGTACACCTCACTATATTCTTTACGTTTGACGTATCCTACATATTTTACCACAGGTAATATAACAGCTGTCTGTACCGTTAATCATCAAAAAAATATTTCTGTCTAAGCCTGCTTCCATCCGTTTTAAGGATTACTGCCCCTCCGATGCCTGTCTCCAGCACCGGTATCTCCAAAGCCTCAAACCGATCCAGCACCTGGGGGGAGGGATGACCGTAAGAATTGCCTCTGCCGTAGGATATAACAGCAAGCTTTGGTGAAAGGCGCTCTAAAAACTCCTGTGAGCTGGAATTCGCGGAACCATGATGAGCCGTCTTTAAGACAGTTATATGCCCCAGATGTTCCCTCTGAAGCAGCCGAAGGGATGGAGCCGTCATTTTATCCCTGCCATTACCTGAAAGCTGTATCAATAGCTCCTGCTCCTGCTCCATTCCCATATCTCCGGTAAAAAGCATGTGAAACGCTTTGTAATCTGCACAGAATACCAGGGAATGGGCATTGCGATCCTCTTTGGAAGCAGCAAAAGCGCCTCCGGCATACAGACAGGAAAGCCTTAATTGCCCCAGCTCTATTTTATCCCCCGGCTTCATATACCTGACACCGATTCCCTTTTCGGCTGCTGCCTGCTCCAGTCTCTGGTATACAGCCTGGCCCCGCCCTGGTGCCGGCAGGATAAGATGTTTTATTTTCACATCCTTCGATTCTTCTATCAGATATAAGAGCCCGCTTATATGATCGATGTCTCCATGGCTGACAATACTGTAATCAATCACGTCGATTCCCCTGCTTTTTAAAAAGGGCTCCAATGTCTTATCTCCCAGACTTTTCTCACTGCTGCTCCCTCCGTCCACAAGAATTACCCCATCCTTTGTTTCCATCACAATCCCATCTCCTTGCCCTACATCCAGGCAAACCACCTCCAGTCCCTTCACCGGTACAGGAAGCAGCGCCAGAAAGCACAGGCTGTAGGTACAAGCGCCAAACACCAGACCCTTTATGGGGACTGGCCAGCTTATCCTATGAGACACTTTCACTGTTTTCTCATCTCCTGCCTTTTTACTGCCGCTGTCCATGATCCTGTCTGCTCCTCTGCCCATCCAGACCATACCCCCATACAGCATCCCGGCTACCCCAGCCGCATAAAGCGCTATCTGCCACCACTGGGGCCTTCCAATCACAAGGCTGTATCCCGGCAGCCTCTCTGCCATCCTGCATAGCCATTCATACACCCTTAAAATATAATGCCCGGCTCCAGCAGCAGCTGCTCCTCCCTGAATCCAAACGCTTCCTAATATAATCCCCAGTATCCCCGAATACATCAAAATCGATATGAGGGGGATTACCAGAAGATTCATCAGAATCCCATACAGAGGATACAAATAAAAATGATACAGCGCCACAGGCGTAATTACCATCTGCACACAAAGGCTGACAGCCAGAGTTTTCTGCCATCCCTTTTCAATATCCCAAGTCTTAATCATCCAGCCTCCCATCCCTCCGATGGCCAGTACCGCTCCAAAGGAAAGCTGAAATCCACTTTGAAACAGCAGATAGGGCTGTCTGAAAAGCAGTGCCAAAGCAGCCAGTCCTAAAGCCGAAAGGGTATCATAGCTTCTTCCTGCTGCCGCAGCCAGCCACAGGCACAGTATCATAATAACTGCTCTCATGGCAGAACCGGACGATCCTGTCATAATCCCAAAGCTGACAACCATTATCCCGGCAACAGCCCCTGCTGTCTTAAATGTAAGGCCGCATTTTCTTAATATCACATAGAGCCCTCCCCCGATAATTGCCAGATGCTGTCCGCTGACAGCCAGAAGATGGGAAATGCCGTTTCTCTGATACATAGACCTCACCTGGGGCTCCATCCATGCAGTATCCCCCAGAAGAACCGCTTTAAACATAGGGCTATCCTCCGGCAGACAAATTCGATCCAAAATACAGGAGCACAACAGCCGGAGCCGGGCTAAGCTGTTATAATAGGGTATGGCTTCGCCTCCCACTGTCTCAATCTCCTCCCCCAGCATCCTGCATACAATTCCTTTTGATCGGTAATATCTATTAAAATCAAATTCTCCTGGATTTCTGGACCCTTCCACAATATCCAACCTTCCTCTCACCTCTGCCTCCATCCCTACCGCCAGCTCATAGTCCCGATCTGGCCTATACTCCAGATTTTCACTGTTGTACAGACCGTCTCCCCATTCCTTATTCAAATATACCATCACCCGCTTTAACCGTCCCTCCTTTCTGCCAGCTTTCACACACACTCCCTCCAATACCACTGTCATGCGATCCGGCATATGTTCTGCCTTATGTATCCTTCCGGTTACTGTTACCTTAGCTCCTTGAAAGGCTCCTGCAATCTCCTCCTCTCTATCCAGTTCCGTCTTAACCTGCAGGCTCCTTTCATATCCACAGAAGCCCCCGGATAAGAGGAGCGCAAAAAAGAGCAGAAGCGCTCTCTTACCAGCGCCTCCGCCCTGCATCGTTGTTTTCCGGTTCCAGGCCATACGCCTAAACAGTCTTACCTTCCGAAAACCGAACAGCCCCAGCCTCTCTGTTTTGACCAGTCCTGCTCCAAAAGCCAACACCATTGCCGGCACAAGAGTCCAAACCAACCGCTCCAGAGGGTATGAAGCCGCCGCCTGTTTATATTGCAGGGCAAGCACCTCTCCAAGTACAAATCCTGCTGCTGCCGTCACAAGCGGTCTTTTCATATTTAATTTATTTTCCCTTCAACTGCTATGTTCCTATGAGTATCCTCAGGCCCTGCACCATCTTTCAGGATTCCTTTCCTATCGGGCCCCTTCAATATAATCCTGGCTCCGCTCAAAGGTGGTATTCAGGGACACTACATCCCTGAACATCACATTCTGAGATCCATTGACCATAATCTGCACTCTTGTAATGGCAGTCCGCTCCGACAGAGAATCCACTATGGAATATATCGGAATATACTCATTCACAGCCAGAGCTGTCCCCAAAAATGCCGAGTCAAAGTTAATATAGCACACATTATCCGTCACGGAAATGCTGAGTATCTTGCAATTCGGCGGCAGGGTTGGGGAATGTCCCTCCTCTCCCGGACCAGCGATCAGCTGCTCTACAATCAGCTGTTCCATAGAGGTATTGATATTATGCATTACCTCTCTCTTTTCAGCCACCAGCTTATCTCCTGCCTCATTTGCAAAATACAGGGTCAGCTCCGTTTTTTCATAAGCATTTACATTGCTGGTATCCATAATAAAATCACTGCCGGACAATATCCCTACCAGATTACCCTGGCGATCCATTAGAGGCTGGTCACCGCAGTAAATATTGATATAATCAATTCCCTCTACCTGAGTCAGCATTCTTGTAAGGGCTGCTCTGCACAGAATTTCCCGCTCCGGCTTCATGGTTGTATAATTCACATCAAAGTAGAGATACAGCACCTGATCCTTTAGATGGCTGTACTGGTAAGTCACCTTGTCTGTAAGGGCCGGCTGAGCGTCCAAATCCTTGGGAACCTTTAAAAACTGCTCCATCAGTTCCTCTATCAGTCCCTCGTGGCTCTCCGAGGACGCCTCATATGCTCTGGGTACCAGCTTAGTCCCAGCTGCATTCATATAGTAAATGACGTATTTTCCCTCTTTCGGATCTGGCGTTGGCTGCTCCCTGGTCTCACAGCCGGTCAGCAGCAAAGCCAATACCCAAAACAGCAGCAAAAGCCGAAGTCCTCTGAAATTACTCATGATTTCGCCTCCTGTCTGGGCACATAATTCAAGGGAATCCTTACGTTAAAGGTAGTCCCCTCTCCTGGCATGCTTTCTACCTCCACCACGCCATGGTGCATCTGAATTACGTTTTTCGTGATAGACAGGCCTAAACCAGTTCCCCCCACCTCCCTAGATCGCGCCTTGTCCACACGAAAGAAACGCTCAAATATACGATCCACACAGTCCTCAGGTATACCGATTCCTGTATCTGCCACCTTGATGTAGAAATACTTGTGATCCGCGTCCAGGGTTACCCGTACCGTACCGCCGTCCACATTATACTTAATCGCATTTTCTACCAAATTGGTGATCGCCAGTGAAATCTTTACCTTATCCACATCTGCCGTTACATCTCGGATGCTCTCCAGGATTAATTCTACATTACCCCGCTTTGCAATGGGGCGCAGCCGTTTTAAAATAAGCTCCATCTCCCCGTTAATATTCACCTGCTCCATATTCATTTGGCTGTCAGCAGACTTATCCATCTTTACCAAGGTCAAAAGATCGTCTATAATTTGATTCTCCCTGTCAATTTCATCGGAAATATCTGTCATAAACTCCCGATACAACTCCACAGGTACGTCCTCCATGCCCATCAGGGAATCTGCCAGCACCCGGATCGAAGTAATAGGCGTCTTAAGCTCATGAGACACATTGGACACAAACTCCTGGCGGGACTGATCCACAGCCTTCAGCTTGCTCAAGGATTTCTGAACCGACAAGGAAAGCTGTCTTGTTTCACTGTAAGCATCCTCTGTAATATCCGCGTCCAAATCCCCGTGAGCCACACGGTCAAAGGTCCGCTGCAGCCGCTTAAAAGGCCCCATGAGTATCTGAGCGGCCAGAAAAGCCAGAATTGCCAGCACCAGAGTAATACACACAATAAAGAACTGAGATTTCCCCATGACCTTATCCGTAAGGGACAATAGGTTCTCTGTGGAGGCAGTAATAACAATTACGCCATTTACACGCTTTTCATTTGCCGGGTCATAAACAGGAATTGTCTGGGCCAGATACTCCATATCCTTGTTATAATGACTGCTGTTCTCTCCTCCGAAGCATTTGATCACCTCCTCGGATATATAAAACTTTCCGGTTGCCAGATTAAAGGTGTCTGTTATCACCTTAAAATTGCTGTTGACAATTACGATTCTTCCGTTGTACACCTCGGAAATCGTCTGCATCTGGTTGTCCAAAATTACGTTGTTCTTCTTCTCCGCTGTCATATAACCGGATCGTGTCATCTTATTGCTAAGAACCACGCACTGATTCTGTATCTCAATGCTTCTGGCATCCAGCTGCCCCTGATTAAAAGAGCCAAGCATAATTCCTGACTGAGTCACTAAGGGAATCACAGCCAAGGCTATCATAATCAGAGCCATTGGTACCTTCATGCTTATGCCGCGGGCCTGAAGCCAAAGCAGCCATTTCTTATCTGTCACCTACTCCAGCTCCTTTAATTTCCTGGTACAGGCTACCGCCAGGGCTCCTGGTCCAATATGGCATCCAATGCTCAGGGACAAGGAAGCTCCATAAACAGATGCACCAGGATACAGCTCCCTTACCGTTTCCTCCAACTCCTTTGCCGCCTCCTGGCTGCATGTGTGTGCAATCTGAAGATAGGTGTGCTCAGCGCTTTTATCACCCAGACGCTCCTCCAAATCATGGGCCAGAGCAGACAGCATGGTGGTTTTTGCCTGCTTCATGGTTCTTGCCTTAGAAAACGCGTCCAGCTTCTCTCCCTGAATGGTCAGCACCGGCTTAATCTTCAGAAGGGTTCCCAGGGCTGCGGCGGCAGGAGTAATCCTGCCTCCCTTTTTTAAATATTTTAATGTATCTACTGTAATATAAATAGTGCTCTCAAATTTTACCCGTTCCAAAATCTCCCGAATACCGGCTCCTGCGTATCCCTTTGCGGCCAAATCCCTGGCGTCTATAGCCGACTGCCTTTGGGTTACGGAAATTCTCTGATTGTTCACCACATGGACTCTGCCGTCATAATCCTCCGCCAGCATCAAGGCCGTCTGGCAGGAGCCACTTAAGCCGCTGGACATCGGAATATACACTACCTCGTCATGTTCCTCAAGCAGACGATCCCATACCTCCGTCACATCCTTAGGAGAGGGCTGTGAGGTAGTAATATCTGCGCCCTCTTCCATTTTCCTGTAAAACTCCTCAGATGTTAAATCTATTCCCTCATAATACACCGTTCCGTCAATCATAAAAGGCATGGGCAACACATGGAGCCCCAGCTCCTCAGCCTCCCTCTGCGTTATTCCGCTGTTGCTGTCAACAGCAATCGCTATCTTCATACTATAAATTCTCCTTTATACAATTCCCTGATCTGAAATATCTGCCGTGGTATACAGCTGATAATATAAGCCCTTTTTCTGCATCAATTCCTCATGATTTCCTTCTTCCGCAATCTGGCTTCCTGAAAGCACCAGAATCCGATCAGCCCCTCGAATGGTCGTCAGCCTGTGAGCGATTGTAAGAGTTGTTCTGCCTGCCGCCAGCTTATCCAGAGACTCAGCCACCAAATGCTCGCTTTCATTGTCAAGGGCAGCAGTGGCCTCGTCCAGCAACAGCACCCTTGGTTCCTTTAAGAATACACGCGCTATACTGATCCTCTGCTTCTGCCCGCCGGAAAGCTTTACACCGCGCTCTCCTACATAGGTATCATAGCCGTCCTTTAAATTTTCAATAAATTCATGGGCTCCGGCCAGCTTTGCCGCCTGAATAACCTCCTGCCGCGTGGCTCCCGGCTTGCCGTAGGCGATATTTTCATAGATGCTTCCGGAAAAGAGATACACCTCTTGCTGAACCACACCTATACTACTTCTCAGGCTTTGAAGAGTTATCCTCCTGAGATTCTTTCCATCCAGAAGGATGTCTCCCTCGGTCGGATCATAAAAGCGTGGAATAAGATTGCACAGAGTTGTTTTTCCGCTTCCCGACGGTCCCACCAGAGCCACCTTTTCTCCCGGCTCTATGGTCAAATTAATATCGGAAAGCACTGGGGTATGGTCATCTGGATATTCAAAGGATACGTGTTTCAATGTAATCTGTCCCTTCACGTCGCAAAGCGGAGCTGCCCCCTCCTCATCAAAAATATCGATTCCTGCGTCCATCAGCTCCGTAAACCGCTCTATACCTGTCATCCCTCTCTGAAACTGCTCTGCAAACTCAATGATCCGGCGGATGGTGGCAAGAAGCGTTGTCACATACAGGGTATAGGCTACCAAATCCGCCGGTACAATCAGCCTGTTTATCATAAAAAGTCCGCCGGCTATGATCACCACCACATACATTAGCCCGTCAAACATACGGATGGTGTTTTGAAAAGCCGCCATATATTTGTAGGTGTGGCGCTTAATATTTAAAAATTCCTTGTTGTCACGGCTGAATTTTTCAATTTCCACCGCCTCATTGGCAAAGGCCCGAACCACCTTATTACCCAAAAGACTATCCTCAATTCTGGCATTCAGCTCTCCAATATGATTTCTCTGACGCTTAAAGGCATGCTTTACCTGCATATTGAAATAAGAGCAGGACAAAATCATAATCGGGATCATTCCAAATATAATGATTGTCAGCAGAAGATTGATACGTGACAGAATTAAAAAGGAGATAACGATTTTTAAAAAGGCAATGAAAAATTCCTCTGGACAGTGATGGGCAAATTCTGTCACATCAAATAAATCACTGGTAATCCGGGACATGATCTGTCCTACCTTGGTGTTATTAAAATAATTGTCCGACAGCTTTTGGAGATGCTGAAATGCGTCATTACGCATATCCGTTTCGATAGCCGCTCCCATCACGTGGCCCGTATAGGCCATATAAAAGCTGGCCGCGCCGTCAATCATACGCAGCACAAAGTAGAAGCCTCCGATCATCAGAATGGAACGAAGGGTAAGGGCGGATAAATCATTCATGCCAAGGTTGGTAATATACCGCAAAATCAAAGGAAGCGTCAGCTCACAAACAGTTGTGAGGGAGGCGCAGAATAAATCCATTGTCATAACTCCCAGATACCTGCGGTAATATGGGGCAAATCTTTTTATCAGCGTGCTTGTTTTCATATCTCTCTTACTTCCATCATTTATTTATACGCCAGTTACTCGGTTCAGGTTATCTTTCCAGAGCAACAGGTGTTTATTAGTGTATCATAAAACCTGTTTTTTTTCCACAAGAAATACATCCTCTTTTACTCTGGCACTTTCACTTTCTCACAGAGCACTCCTTTTTTCATGGGCATAAACAGCGGCAGCCCGAAACCTGGAGCTGCCGCCGTAACATTTATATGATTTTTTAATTCTTCTAAAGCCTGCTCTCTGTGAGGCCTCACTTAAGAGCTTCCTTTCATTTGTACCTTTATGCTTCAAACAAGGGTGTGGATAGATATCTTTCTCCCGTGTCAGGCAGCAGTGCAACAATCGTTTTCCCCTTATTTTCCGGACGTTTTGCTAACTGAATCGCAGCCCATACCGCTGCTCCTGAGGAAATCCCCACCAATATACCCTCCGCCTTTCCAATCTGTCTTCCAGTAGCAAATGCCGCTTCATTTTCTACAGGAATAATTTCGTCATAAATGCCAGTATCCAAAACAGAAGGAACAAAGCCTGCCCCGATTCCCTGAATTTTGTGGGAACCTGGAGTACCCTTACTTAAAACCGGAGAACCGGCCGGCTCTACCGCAACAATTTTCACATCCGGCTTCCGGCTTTTTAAATATGTTCCCACACCTGTCACAGTACCCCCAGTACCTACCCCTGCAACGAAAATGTCAACCTTCCCGTCTAAAGCCTCCCAGATTTCAGGCCCGGTGGTCGTTCTGTGTATCTCTGGATTTGCCGGATTGTCAAACTGGCCTGGAATAAAGCTGTCAGGAAGCTCTTTTGAGAGCTCCTCTGCTTTTGCGATGGCTCCCTTCATTCCCTTTGAGCCTTCTGTCAATACCAACTCCGCTCCGTAGGCCTTCATCAGCTGGCGGCGTTCTATGCTCATCGTATCCGGCATAACAATAATCAGCCGGTAGCCTCTGGCCGCCGCAACGGAAGCCAGCCCAATGCCTGTATTCCCGGACGTAGGCTCAATAATAACAGAGCCCGGCTTCAGCCTTCCCTTTGCCTCAGCATCCTCGATCATGGCCTTTGCAATCCGATCCTTTACAGAGCCAGCCGGATTAAAATATTCCAGCTTTCCCAGAATACGTGCTTCCAGTCCCTCAGCCTGCTCAATGTGAACCAGCTCTAAAAGAGGGGTCTTGCCAATCAGCTGATCTGCAGAAGTGAAAAATTTACTCATAGCCTTTTCCTCCCTGTTTAAAATATTTTTTCATTTCCTTCACAAGCTTACGATAAGAACCGTATTAAAATGCCTGCTTAATATTACCTATATTCTAAGTATGTTTATAGGAATTATATACCCGGAACATTCCTTTGTCAATACTCTTTTATCGTTATTTATGACTTAAGGCTTGATTTTCCTATTTCCCCTATTGTATAATAGGTTTAAAAATAACCGGAGGAACTTTATATGCTGGTTTCAACAAAAGGACGTTATGCCCTTCGTATCATGATCGATTTGGCTGAGCACCAGTCAGACCGCTATATTCCCTTGAAGGAAACAGCGGAACGGCAGGAAATATCCGAAAAATATCTGGAGGGAATTTTAAAAATCCTCGTAAAACATAAATTCTTGAAAGGCCTTCGCGGAAAGGGCGGCGGCTACCGGCTGACAAAATCGCCAGAGCAGTATACGGTAGGCAGCATTCTGCGTATTACCGAGCCTTCCCTCTCTCCTGTCGCTTGCCTTGATTCTGATCAGGACTCCTGCCCAAGAAAATCGTCCTGCCGGACATTGCCTATGTGGCAAGGACTGGATAAGGTAATTAACGAATATCTGGACAGTATTACCATTGCGGATTTAATGCGCCCGGATCAGCCAGGCGATGACTATGTTATTTAAAGCCTTTCCCCACCAGAAACGTAGTCTTCCAGAAAATGATGCCGTTTTCCATGCTCCTTGTAGGCAATGACTGTATCTAAATTTACATTTTCCACACTTCTAAAAATATTATTCTCTACAAACGGATTATGTTCTTTCATCCTGGCAATCAGCTTCTTTACCTCCATCCGCTTAGAGCCTCCCTGCCCGTCTGGATGGCAGGTAGAGCAGGTGTCTGTAAACCGGCAGGCGCATTGAATAAAATACAAGTCATTATAATCACGCCAGCGCTTAATATCATCCTCCCTTATTAGATACAAGGGACGAATCAACTCCATTCCTTCAAAATTAGAGCTGTGGAGCTTCGGCATCATCGTTTGCACCTGGCCGGAGTACAGCATCCCCATAAGGATTGTTTCTATTACATCATCATAATGATGCCCCAGCGCAATTTTATTGCAGCCCAATTCCTTGGCCTTATTGTACAAATGCCCTCTGCGCATCCGTGCGCATAGATAGCAGGGAGACTTTTCCACATTATATACTGCTCCGAAAATATCCGATTCAAACACGGTAATGGGAATGTCCAGCAGCCTGGCGTTATTTTCGATAATCTGACGGTTTTCCACACTGTATCCGGGGTCCATCACCATAAATACCAATTCAAACGGACATTCATTATGACGCTTCAGCTCCTGGAACAGCTTCGCCATCAGCATAGAATCCTTCCCGCCGGAGATACAGACTGCAATTCTGTCATTCTCCTGCACAAGACTGTACTCTTTAATAGCACGAGCAAATTTAGAGAATAATTCCTTATGGAAGCGCTTCTGTATGCTTTTCTCGATCTTTTCTGACCTTGCAGGCTCTCTATTCCCTTGCTCCGACCGTTCTTTCTCCCGTTGCTGCTCCCTTCTCATATCAGACAGAAGCCAGCCGGTATATCCTCCAGCCAGGCTGTAAGCATCCCATCCTCCTTCCCTCAGACTCTCAGCCATATCCTGGCTAAAAATTCCTTTTGCACAATACAAAACTATTTTTTTATCTGGAGAAAGCTCGTTCATGCGGTTCTCCAGCTCCCTTTCTGGAATATGCACCGAGCCAGGAATCATCCCATATGCCACTGCCATCTCATTGCGGATATCCACTAACAGAACATCCTGTCTTTTCAATGCTGTCAATTCCTCCCAGGTGATCTCCAAACTTCTTTCATCCATTCACTTCATTCCTTCCTGTTATAGTTTCAGGTATTAGTTATACGCCGGCTACTATGCCAATGCCTGCTCCAAGTCCGCAATCAGATCTTCCACATGCTCAATTCCCACAGACATTCGGAGAAACCGTTCCGTAATTC
Organism: Clostridium porci; assembly: GCF_009696375.1. Lineage (GTDB taxonomy): Bacteria > Bacillota > Clostridia > Lachnospirales > Lachnospiraceae > Enterocloster > Enterocloster porci. The sequence goes on along the minus strand of NZ_VUMD01000002.1, from coordinate 225,834 downwards.
CAAGCTTTTCCCTCACCTTAGCCGGTAGGTCGCCATGGGTCTGCAGCATAGGGTAGGTAATCAGGGACTCCACTCCTCCAAGGCTCTCTGCGTAGGCAATCAGCCTGACCCTTTCAAGGATTCTCCTGGCAGTCTCCTGCGTATCTGTCTGAAAGGAGATCATGCTTCCAAATCCCCTTGCCTGCTTTTGGTTCACCTCATAGCCGGGGTGCTCCGGCAGGCCTGCATAATAGACCTTGCGTACCTTCTCATGCCGTTGCAGCCAATGGGCCAGCTTCATGGCATTGCTCTGCTGGCGTTCCATCCGCACAGCCAGGGTTTTGATTCCCCGAAGCATCAAAAAGCTGTCAAAGGGAGCCAGTCCGGCTCCTGTGGTTTTGTAAAGATAGCGGATTCGTTCCGCCAGCTCCTTCCGAGAGGTACATAGAAAGCCAGCCAGCGTATCATTGTGTCCGCCTAAAAATTTGGTTCCACTATGTATAACCAAATCCGCTCCAAAAGCAATGGGATTCTGAAAATACGGGGACAGAAAGGTATTGTCCACAATTAGAAGCAGATGGTATTTGTCTGCAAGCCTGCGCATTCTTTTTAAATCCGTAATCTGCATCGTAGGATTGCTGGGCGTTTCAATGTAGAGCGCCTTTGTTTGCTCTGTAACAGCCTTCTCTACCAGCTCTGCGTCTGAGGTATCCACATAGGAAAAGGTCTGCCCCCTCTCTCTCCCTGTGGTCTGGAACATTCTCACAGAGCCCCCATATAAATCCTCAGAGCAAATAATATGGTCTCCTGACCCCAATAGCTCCATACACAAGCTAATTGCAGCCATGCCAGAGGAGCAGGCCACCGTGTCCAGGGCTCCCTCCATAGAAGAAACAATATGCTCCAGCTCCGCCCGGGTAGGGTTGCTCTCTCTTGTATAATTATAGCCTGTGGATTCTCCAATTCCTGGATGAGAGAAGGTTGCCGTCTGGTAAATCGGAACCGCAACCGCGCCAAAGGGATGCCTGCCTTCTCTGTGCTCATCCCCGCGAATACATCGTGTTTCAATCTGGTATGCCATTACTATGTCCTCCTGGTAAGATGTAGTGATAGACGTCATGCAAGTGGATAGCCCCAAAATACTTTTTGTCCTGGATGGCATTCGGCCGGTTGCGGTTCTTTACAAGCACCGAAGCCGGCCGGCTATTCTTTCAGCCCCATTGTACTCTTTCACTGTCCCCTTTATGGAACATAAAAAAAGAGGGCTTGAGCGCCCTGCTCCATACCCTTCTATCGCATAACTGCTGACATGTATTTTCCCCAGAAAGCCCTTGAAGCAGGAGGCTCTAATGATATCCTGGCAACACATAGGCATTTCCATGGGAATGCACACATCCCCATAGCCTTGATATTTAAAAAGCCTTCTGCCTCTGCCTGCGTTTTCAGTGCTTATCCTCCGCAATTATACTAACCCACTTAGTTTATATGAATATTAGCATCTCAGCTGGTATTTGTCAATCAAAAACGCCTTTAAAGGCTTATTAGTGAAAGGCTGTGAGACCCCTCCGTAAGAGATGCTCCCGCAGCCTTTTATTTTCTGCTCTCTTATACCGTTTATTTTATCAGCAAGGATTTACCAGTCATTTCCCTCGGCTGCTCCATTCCCATTAAATCAATCAGAGTAGGAGCAATATCACAGAGTGCGCCTCCCTCCCGAAGCCTTATGCCTGGTTCAGCATTTACCAGAATAAAAGGAACAGGATTGGTGGTATGGGCGGTAAACGGCTCTCCGGTCTTATAATCCACCAGCTGCTCTGCATTTCCATGATCTGCGCAGATAAACATTACTCCGTCTGCTTCCTTGATGGCCTCCACAGCCCGGCCTACGCACACGTCCACTGCCTCCACAGCCTTAATAGCCGCTTCCTCAACTCCTGTATGGCCTACCATGTCGGGGTTGGCAAAGTTTATAATGATAACATCATACCTTCCCGATTGGATCGCTTCCACCAGCTTATCGCATACTCCATAAGCGCTCATCTCTGGTTTTAAGTCGTAGGTAGCCACTTCCTTTGGTGATGGTACGAGGATTCTGTCCTCACCCTGGTTGGGCTCCTCCACACCTCCGTTAAAGAAAAAAGTCACGTGAGCGTATTTCTCTGTTTCCGCAATTCTCACCTGAGTTTTACCATGGGCCGCCAAAAATTCTCCAAAGGTATTGGTAATGCTCTCCTTCTTAAATGCTACCAGCTTGTCTGTTATGGTTTCATCATAGTCAGTAAAGCACACAAATACCAAATCGAGCTTTTTAGCCCTTTCAAAGCCATCAAAATCTCCGTCACAGAAGGCATGGGTAAGCTCTCTTGCACGGTCAGGACGGAAGTTAAAGAAAATGACGGAATCCTTGTCCTGTATGGCCGCAACCGGCTTACCTGCCTTTTCAACTACAAAGGGCAGCACAAATTCATCTGGCTTCCCAGCTTCATAGGACGCCTGTATTCCTTCTGCCGCGCTGGCCGCTGTATTGCCCTGGCCTTTGGTAAGCGCATTGTAGGCCAGCTCCACACGATCCCATCTCTTATCACGATCCATGGCATAGTAGCGTCCCATTACAGAGGCTACCTCGCCCACGCCTATCTCCTTCATCTTCGTTTCTAGCTCTTCCACATAGCCCTTGCCCGATTCCGGCGGCGTATCACGGCCATCCAGAAAACAGTGTACATATACCTTTTTTAAGCCGCTTCTTTTAGCCAGCTCTAAAAGTCCATAGATGTGTGTGTTATGGCTGTGAACGCCGCCGTCGGATACCAGGCCAAACAGATGCAGGGCAGAGTCATGTACCCTGCAGTTCTCAACTGCTTTCAGGAACTCCGGCACCTGGAAGAAATCTCCGTCCTGAATGGATTTGGTAATTCTTGTAAGCTCCTGATACACAATACGGCCTGCCCCCATATTCAGGTGGCCTACCTCAGAGTTGCCCATCTGGCCCTCCGGAAGGCCTACTGCCATACCGCTGGCCTCTCCTTTTACAAAGGGATACTGGCTCATAAGCTGATCCATTACAGGTGTTTTGCCCTCGCACACAGCATTATGATCACAGTTGTCATTGAGGCCATAGCCATCAAGTATCATCAATACGGTTGGTTTCTTGCTCATCATAGAATATCTCCTTTAAATCGGGATGCCCTGAAGCCAAAAATCCCGGCTCCAGGGCATTCTCCTCCACTTATAACTTATAGTTTACAATGCTTCCAAAATCCGGCTTAAGGGAAGCGCCTCCTACCAAGCCGCCGTCAATATCAGCCTGGGCAAAAAGCTCCGGAGCGGAGGAAGCGGATACAGAGCCGCCGTACTGGATACGGATAGCCTCTGCCGTCTCCTTGTCATAGATTTCTCCAATACAAGCGCGGATGGCTGCGCAAACCTCCTGAGCCTGCTCTGTGGTTGCAACCTTTCCGGTTCCAATCGCCCAGATTGGCTCGTAGGCGATAACAGCTTTCTTAGCCTGGTCTGCGGTCACATTTAAAAATGCAATTTTAATCTGCTGGCGTATCCAGTCAATGGTGATTCCCTGCTCTCTCTGTGTCAGAGTTTCGCCGCAGCAAATAATAGGGGTAAGATTGTGCTCAAAAGCCTTTAGCACCTTCTTATTCACAGTCTCGTCTGTCTCCGCAAAATACTCACGTCTCTCGGAATGCCCGATGATAACGTACTGAACGCCTGCGTCAACCAGCATAGCCGGAGAAATCTCGCCTGTATAAGCTCCCTTCTCCTCATAGTACATATTCTCAGCTCCGATAGAGATATTGCTGCCCTTCGCCGCCTCCATAGCTGGTATGATGTCAATCGCAGGTACACAAAATACTACATCCGCCTCGTCATTGGCTACCAAAGGCTTCAGCTGATTTACCAAAGCGACTGCTTCCGTTGGAGTCATGTTCATCTTCCAATTTCCTGCAATAATTTTCTTTCTTGCCATAATAGTTCCCTCTCCTTTTATATCTAGATATCCGGGAAGCCCGAACTTAACGAATCTTATCTGTTATCAGCCGCAGCCACGCCTGGCAGCTCCTTGCCCTCTAAAAATTCCAGGGAAGCGCCGCCGCCTGTGGAGATGTGCGTCATCTTATCGGCAAAGCCCAATCTCTTTACAGCATTGACAGAATCTCCGCCGCCGATCACAGTGGTAGCGTCAGACAGCTCAGCAACCGCACGGCATACCTCCAGTGTTCCCTCCGCAAAGTTGGAAAATTCAAACACGCCCATAGGCCCATTCCATACAACGGTCTTAGCGCCCTTTAAGGCATCCTTATAACGTTCAATGGTCTTAGGTCCGATATCAAATCCTGACCAGCCTGCCTCAAGCACATCCACTACCTTGCGCTCTGTCTCATTGGAGAACTCCCTGCCCTCTACATGGTCAACAGGAAGGAGCAGCTTAACCCCTTTCTCCTCAGCCTTCTTAATCATCTCCAAAGCGTAATCCAGCTTATCAGACTCACACAGGGAATTGCCGATCTCCTGGCCCTGTGCCTTGGCAAAGGTATAGGCCATGCCGCCGCCGATAATCAGCGTATCAACCTTATCCAGCAGATTGTTGATCACATTGATCTTGTCAGACACCTTAGCTCCTCCCAGAATAGCAACAAAAGGACGAACCGGATTCTCAACTGCCTGTCCCAGGAACTTAATCTCCTTCTCCATCAGGTAGCCTACTACGTTCTCCTTGGTGTATCTGGTTACTCCTACGTTGGAGCAGTGGGCCCTGTGGGCTGTACCGAATGCGTCATTTACGAAAATACCGTCGCTTAAATCAGCCAGCTCCTTGGCATAGCCCTCTGAAGCTGCGTCACCGTCTTTAAACTTTGTCTCTTCGATTCTATAACGGGTATTCTGCAGAAGCAGCACCTCCCCGTCCTTTAACTCAGAGGCAGCCTTCTGTGTCTCAGGCCCTGTAACCCTGGCATCATCCGCGAATTTAACCTCTACACCCAATCTCTCGCTGAGTGCGGGAGCAACAGGAGCAAGGCTCATCTCAGGCACAGGCTCACCCTTTGGCTTACCCAGATGAGAGCAAAGGATCACCTTAGCTCCCTGATCCAGCAGCTTTTTAATTGTCGGGATAGCGCCGTCGATACGATTATAATTCTGAATCACACCCTCCTTTAAGGGTACGTTGAAATCGCAGCGTACCAGAACCTTTTTACCCTTTAAATCTTTTAAATCGTCTACTGTCTTTTTATTTAACATGGTTTATATCTCCTTTCAGTATGAGAGAAAAACATAGGGCCCGGTCCAAACGACCGGACCCTTCATGAGTCTACTTACTTCTTATTTGCAGGCTGCTTTAGAGGTTCCGTTTATGGAGATTGGGTGCTTATCCTTTGGACATCCAATTAGAAAAGTCCGGTCGAATATCCAATCCATTACTAAATCCCTGCAGCAGCGGCGCCAGGTTTAGGAAAGCCTCACCCCATTCGCATGCTTATCCTAACTCAGCAAAGTACTTAATGGTTCTAACCATCTGGCTGGTATAGGAGTTCTCATTATCATACCATGAAACAACCTGTACCTCATACAGATCATCGGAAATCTGAGCTACCATGGTCTGAGTTGCATCAAAGAGAGAGCCATACTTCATGCCAATAACGTCGGAGGAAACAATTTGATCCTCGTTATATCCAAAGGACTCGGAAGCAGCAGCCTTCATAGCAGCATTGATGCCCTCCTTGGTAACGCCTGCCTTCTTAACAACAGCTGTTAAGATAGTAGTGGAACCGGTTGGTACAGGCACACGCTGAGCAGATCCGATCAGCTTGCCGTTCAGTTCTGGAATTACCAGGCCAATCGCCTTAGCCGCGCCGGTAGAATTAGGAACAATGTTAGCTGCGCCCGCTCTTGCTCTTCTTAAGTCGCCCTTTCTGTGAGGTCCGTCCAGAATCATCTGATCGCCTGTATATGCGTGAATGGTGGACATGATACCGCTCTGAACGGGAGCATAGTCATTCAGAGCCTTAGCCATAGGAGCCAGGCAGTTGGTGGTACAGGAAGCAGCAGAGATGATCTTGTCATCCGCTGTAAGAGTTTTCTCGTTTACACTATATACAATCGTAGGAAGGTCATTGCCGGCCGGCGCGGAGATAACTACCTTCTTAGCGCCTGCGTCAAGGTGAGCCTGTGCTTTGTCCTTAGAGCAATAGAAACCGGTACACTCCAGAACTACGTCCACACCGATTTCGCCCCATGGAAGCTCAGCAGCCTTGGCTTCCTTATAGATGGTAATCTTCTTGCCGTCTACTGTAATGAAATCTTCGCCAGCTTCAACTGTATGGAGGCCCTCGCCGATATGCCCTGCGTATCCGCCCTGTGCTGTATCATACTTTAACAGATGGGCTAACATCTTAGGATCTGTCAAATCGTTAATCGCTACTACATCATAGCCTTCTGCTCCGAACATCTGACGGAATGCCAGACGTCCAATACGTCCAAAACCATTAATCGCTACTTTTACTGCCATGATTCAATTCCTCCTAGTTTGTTAAAAATTATATTATTGTTAAATAATAATCAACCTTAATACATTGTAATCTTTTTCTTATAAAATGGCAAGTCCTTTTTTATTTTTTTCCATAGCCTCCTATAGTTAATAAATCAATATCAAATACCTTTGTGTTGTCTTTCCTCCAGATTCTGATATAATGGCATAGAAAGCAGAAACTGCTTCCATACCATTAAAAAGGAGTATTTCCCATGATTTGCGACTGCCATCTGCACACTGAATTTTCCGGTGACTCCAACACACCGGTGCGGCTTCAGATTGAGAAAGCCATAGGGCTTGGCATGAAGGAATTATGCATCACGGATCATCACGACTATGACAGCGGGTTCTGTGACGACAACTTTATCCTGGATGTACCTGCCTATCTGGAAGCTCTAAGAAAGCTTAAGGAAGAATATAAAAACCGGATACGGCTCAATATCGGAATTGAGCTGGGTCTTCAGGCCCACCTGCACGCTTATCTCCATCAGTTTATAGCCAGGTATGGCTCCTCCTTTGATTTTATCATTGGCTCCAGCCACTTTGTAAAGAGAATGGATCCATATGATTCAGAGTTCTGGGATACCTATGGGGAAGTGCCGGGATTAGAAGCCTTTTTCAAAGCCTCCCTGACACGGGCGCAGCATTTGTACGACTGCTTTGACTCCTTCGGACATCTGGACTATGCGGTGCGCTACGCTCCCCACCAGAATGGTTTCTTCTCCTACCAGCAGTTTGGCCAATGGATCGATCCTCTTTTAAAAACGCTTATAGACCACGGTAAAGCTCTGGAGTGCAACACAGGAGGCTTTAAATATGGCCTGAACCAGCCCAACCCCGGAAAGGACATTCTGCTTCGCTACCGGGAAATGGGCGGCGAGCTGATAACCATTGGCTCTGACGCTCATACTCCCGAATATCTTGGCTTTTCCTTCCAGCGCTGCAGGGATCTGCTTACAGAGTGCGGGTTTAAATATTATGCGGTTTTCCACCAAAGGATTCCGAAAATGGAAGCCTTATAGAAATAATTCTCCAGATCTCTAAGGCATTGCATCCTTCACATCTTTTAAGAACTGCTTCCAGGCATCCTGGTTTTTTACAAAATACCTGGGGCATTCTTTTCCATTCACATCATAATGCCGGATAACATCCTTGGGTGCCAGCTTCAGCTCTCTGCACAGCCAGGCAGTTAAGTTTACCAGGGACTTATAGGTTGCGTCATTGAATTTGCCTGTATCATCGGGATGGCAGACCTCAATGGAAACGGTATCCTCATTTCTGGGAGCGTTGGCGTAGGCAATTTCCGTAATTGGGACGCACTGGATAACCTCTCCCTCCAGTCCCACTATGAAATGGCTGCTGGCCGAGGCTTTGCCGGACTGGGGATCCTGATCTGCCAGACTGTCAAAATAATCCCTGTTCTTGCGGGCCGTGGAGCCTGGGTTTGCCACATAATGAATCACAATATTGTTCACCCGCTTCCGGCTTACATCTGGCCGGGAAAAAATATTTTTTCTGATAAAATCCTGAGTTACCCAGCCAGGAACCTCCACAGCCTTTAAATCCACCATATATGGGCGTTCCCAGCCCCAGAGATAGTATCCGCCTCCAAGGCCAGCTCCTGCCCCCAATACAAATGCCAAAAGCAATGCAAAAACCAATCCCCCTCTGCTTTTGCAGCAGCCGGTGGCTTTACTTATCAAAAGAACGTCCTCCTCTGACTGCCGGTACACCGCCTCCTTCATTTTGGCCCTCCGGCCTCTGCTGCGCCTCTTAGCTCCTTTGTCCCTATAAGACGCTTCCCCTTTGCCCCGCCTGTTGGCTCCCGCGCCTTCCCCTCTATTTCCTCTGGCTCCTCCCACCATTATGCTCCCGGTGCGTCCTCTGGCAAAGGAGCTGGAGGCGGATGGGCTTTTCTTTCTTTCAGAGCCCTCGTCCAAAGCCGGAGGGATCTGCCTGATGGCTTCATAATCTCTGTCCAGCTCTATATCTGCCTTCTCATCTTTTCTCATCTTATGTATACCTCACATATGCTCTTTGTCTCTGCTTCAGTTACATAAGTAATATACCATTATTTGTGAAAAAAGACAACGAAAGCAGCCTGCGCTTCTCTTTCCCGGCCAGTTTATGTTTCATACTGTGAATCACAAGTCTTTCAAAGGAACTATTTCTTGTATTTTTAAAAAACATTACATAAAATATAAAAATAAAAAATACATGTAACTTTATCCGCCTCTCTTACGTCTAACAGACAGAGAGGACGGAAAGGAGGCCACTCAATGGGGTTAAGAAATCTTACATCTGAGACAGAACAGATGCTTACTGAGTCTTATGAAAAGTATTACCGGCTGGCATACAGCTATCTTCACAACAAGGAGGATGCTCTGGACGCAGTTCAGGAAAGCGCCTACCGGGCCATCAGAGACTGCGGCAAAGTTAAGGAGAGGGAGTATCTGGCTACCTGGATATACCGGATTGTCATCAATGTCAGTCTGGATATGCTGCGCAGGCAGAGAAAAGAAACTCCGGTGGAGGAACTGCCGGAGGTTCCTGTAGAGGACAGCTACAGCGAGAGCAATCTTACAGAGCTCCTAAAACAGCTGGATGACAAAAGCAGAACCGTAATACTTCTGCGGTATTTTGAAGATTTAAAGCTGGAGGACATTGCGGACATTGTAGGAGAAAATCTAAATACAGTAAAGGCCAGGCTATACCGGGCCTTAAAGAAGCTCCGGCTGAATCTGGAGGCAGAGCAGTACAGTCAGGCTCTGGAATATTTTTAGTCTGAACACAAAAAGCCAACAGAAAATGGACACTTTCAGGAAAGGAGTTACAGATATGAGTCAAAAAGACGAAAGGCAGTTAGAAATGCTGAAGCAAGAATATAAAAATATCCTCGTACCGCCACAGGCAAAAACACGGATTCAGAAAGGGATTGACCAGGCAAAAAAAGAAACGAAAGGTGTAATTATTATGAAATTATTTAAAAATACTGGAGCTACGGCTGCGGCTGCCGTACTGGCTATTACAGCGCTTACCAATCTCAATCCTTCCATTGCCAGCGCAATGGAGAAACTACCCGTTATCGGCTCCATCGCCAGGGTAGTGACGTTCAGAACCTATGAAGATAAAAAAGAAAATTTTGAAGCTGATATACAAATCCCCCAGGTTACACAGGAAAATCAATCAGGCTCTGAGATACCTGCCAATCAGTCCATTGAGGAATATGCCAACCAGCTTATCGCCTCCTATGAGCAGGAAGTCTCCCAGCTTAACGGAGAGGGCCACTATGCCATGGATTCCTCCTACGAGGTGGTAACTGATAACGACAAATATCTTTCCATAAGAATTAATACCACTGTCACTATGGCCAGCGGAAGCCAGTATGTAAAGATCTTTACCATTGATAAAGCCACCGGAAATGTGGTGACGCTTAAAGAGCTCCTTCAAAATAATCAGGATACCTTAACCGCCATCAGCGACAACATTAAAGAACAGATGGCTCAGCAAATGGCATCTGATGAGAATATTGTGTATTTCTACAACTCTGATATGCCAGAGGATGATTTTAAGGAGCTGACCGGTGAGGAAAGCTACTATTTCAACGATAAGGGCGAGCTGGTTATTGCCTTTAACGAGTACGATGTGGCTCCTGGTTATATGGGTGCTGTAGACTTTACCATTCCGGCTGCCGTTTCCGGAATACCGGCTCAATAATTAAATTTAAAAATTTTCCTTCATATTAAGCCCTCCCCTTTACTTATGCGCAGAGAGCCAAGCTAAGCCTTATACAAGGCAGTCCCTATGCGGAGCCAAAGACTGCTATGGTCAAATCCAGCGCGCTGCTGGTAAATGGGAAGCAAAACGCAGAACACTGCCCACACGAAAAGTCAAGCAGTGTTCTTTCAGCCTTTATCATGTCCTATTTCCCAAAATATGACGCTGTAATGGTATCTTCCGCTGCAAAGTCCATTTGATATTCTGCACAGGCTATGCATAAATAGGAAAAAAAGGGAAGCAGGACTCCGAAGAACCCTGTCCCTATGCTGCTGGCACCTTTCATAACGGAGGAGGAGGGATTTGAACCCTCGCGCCGGTGCTACCGGCCTACTGGTGTTCGAAGCCAGACCCTTCAGCCACTTGGGTACTCCTCCTTTGCTTCTCTTTCTAGAACTTAAAAATGCCAACTACTGCATTATACACTAAAAAAAGTGTTTTGTGTAGTAGTTGGCATGAATTTTTTATATTTATGCCGCAGGAGTGGAAATTTCTGTATATTCCGCTGGATTTGGAAGGGGAACATCTACCGGCTGACCGGGATCTGCAATTCCTATATCTCCATCCATGGTGATGGTATAGGTCTGACCATCCATGGTCATATCCATGGCCAGCTTCAGCCGCATCTTAAGGATGTCGTTATTGGCATTTACTACATACTCGCCGCTGGTATTGCGAAGCTTTAAGTCCATCCCGTCCAGCATCTCGTTCAGACCGGAAGCCCCCAGTACGGTCTTAAGATATTCGTTCATCTTGGAATCATCGATGGTATAGCCAAGAACCGTATTCTCGCCCTCACTCCACATATTTATATCCTTCATCAGCCCTTCGCTTACCTCAATGGTCCCGGAAGTTGCTAAAGCCTGCTCCATTATCTGACTCAGATCCATAGGATATTTCACCTTCTGCCCCAGCATATCCATATAGCAATAGTTGTTTAAATAGTACATGGAACTGGTTACCTCTCCAAGCTCCGGCACGGTCATCCTGGTATAGGTCATATAACGCATATTGGCCGGATCTTTCATATTGCTAAGCTTTGCATTCATCTCAAGGCGCATCTCGATGCTCTCTGTCTCCTGCCCGCTGGCAGAGGGGCCGGTCATCTTTAAATTGAAATCATAGAAAGCATTCATATCGGTTATCGTCTGGCTTTTTTCATAAACCTTCCTGTAAAGCTCCATGGCTTCAGACGACTGGGCCGCATATGCAGTCATAGGACACAGCAGGGCTGCCGTCAATGCCACTGCCATCATGCGTTTCATTAATTTCATAAATAAACCTCCTCCTTAATAAATAGAAACAAATAGTAAGTTATTATTTATATTTTAGAGCACATCCAGCTATTTGTCTATATAAAAAAAGAGACTGTAAGAAAATGTTAATCATTTCCGCCTTATCTTCCAAAATATTGATTGACCCCTGCTACCAGACCGTCCCCAAGCTTGTCCAGCGTGGCCTGTGAGTAATCAGAGGCCCTGTCTCCCAGTTCAATATCAATGGAGGGTACTGTTGAATAGGAGGTCTGGGTCAGATCCATCGCCATGGAGCCGCCGGAAAATATCTTAACTCCCTTTCCCTTAAGACCTGCCACCAGGCTTTCACCTAATGCGTTATGCTTCTGCCAGTTGGATTTTACAGGCTCCATGTTCCGATAGGACTCCACATTCGGCACACTCATATAAAATGCTCCCTTGTCAGACTCTGTGGAATCCCAGTGGAGAGCAATGTGACAGTCACTGGCATTGTTGGCAATCACAGTTCTTGCCACATTATCGAGCTGTACGTCGTCGCTCTCCCGTATCATCAGCACATCATATCCTGCCGCCAGCAGCTTATCCTTGAAAACGTTTGCCATTGCAAGAGTTACTCTGCTCTCAGGAGTGCCATCCAGAAATGTCATCCCACTAGATACTGCTACTGCCGTGACTGCTCCCGCTCCGGTCGTCCCCCCAGTCACCTTGGGTGTGCCGTCTGGATGGCAAAGTGTCTTTACCGAGGAGCCTCCTAAGGTGCCATGACCTGCATTGACACAGATTGTTATATCCTTTCTTTCCGCAGCATGAGAGCGATACATAGTGGCTGAACCGGAATTGATCTTAGAGAACTTTGCGTATTTCCAAGAACCGTCCAGAGAAACCGGACTGTCTGACAACACCTTATCAAAGGCCTCTTTCTGCTCCGGCGCCTCAGTGGATATGTAAGCTGTGGCAATGTAGCCAGAAAAGCCCTTATAGTTTACTCTGGTCCACTGATCGTTTTTGCCGGTACGAAGAAGCTTAGTACCTGGGACTACATAAGTCAGGATATTGGAGCCGTCTGAGGTATCGCAGGCAGAGCGTATCCGGACGCTTCCGCCTCCAGGGGTTTTTACATAAACCATATCCTCCTCCGCCTCAAATTCCGGTACGGAAGCTGTGGTACGCTCTGTCTCCAGCCTGCTGGTCTCAGCCGCAGCCAAGGACTCCCTCTCCTCCTGTCCAAAGCCGGCTATGCTCTGATCCGGGCCTGTCTCCCGGCTCTCAGGCCGGAGAGCTTCCGCCTGGGCTCTCATACCTTCTCCGGCTGTATATTGGCTGCACCCCGCAGCTGCCAGAGCGCAGCCTAAAACAGCCCCAGTCATCACACTGCGACGTATGGTTCTTCTAAGGTTTAGTTTCTTTCTCATATAATTGTTCCTCCGCCAACTACATAGGGTCCGTCATAAAATACCACGGCCTGTCCCGGCGTAGCTGCACGAACCGGCTCATGGAAGGTACACTCTACCAGATCTTCTCCTACCTGGCGAATGGTACAAGGTGCGCCCCGGTGGCTGTACCGTATTTTTGCCATTACCTCCACAGACTTTCCCTCAAGGCCCTCAATCGCTATCCAATTCAGCTTACTGCAGCACAAAACATTGGTAAATACGTCCTCGGACTCTCCTATAACGACCTCATTCGTTTCCGGGCGGATTTCCACCACAAATACCGGGCGTCCCATGGAAAGGTTCAGCCCTTTGCGCTGACCAATGGTATAGTGGGAAATACCCTTGTGACGTCCTAAAATATTTCCCTGCAAATCCACAAAATTCCCCTGTGGGAGCCGCTCTCCTGTATATTCCTCGATAAAGCCGGCATAATCATGATCAGGGATAAAGCAGATCTCCTGACTGTCAGGCTTTCCTGCCACCTGAAGACCGATCCTGTCAGCTATCGATCGGATCTCTTCCTTATGGTAGCCTCCTACAGGCATCAGGGTATGGGAAAGCTGTTCCTGGGTCAGATTATAGAGGGCATAGGTCTGATCCTTGGCAGCTGTCACCGAGGTTTTCAGCCCATAGCGTCCTCCCGGCAGCTTCTCTATCTGGGCGTAATGACCGGTGGCAATATAGTCCGCGCCCAGCCCTAAGCTTCTCTGCAGAAGGGATTCCCATTTCACGAAGCGGTTGCATGCGATGCAGGGATTGGGCGTGCGGCCATGAGTATACTCCTCTGCAAAATAATCCATCACATGCTCTCTGAATTCCTCTTTAAAATTCATGACATAATAAGGAATCCCCAGATCCATAGCAACACGGCGGGCATCATCCACAGCACTTAAGCCGCAGCATCCTCCCTCTGCCTCCTGAACCTCAGATTCCTTATCCTGCCATATCTGCATGGTTACGCCAATTACATCGTAGCCCTGCTCCTTTAACAGCCAGGCAGCCACGGAGGAGTCCACTCCTCCTGACATGCCCACTACTACTCTCTTTCTCAATAGTCTTCCCCGTCTTCCTCTTCCTCAATATTATCCTTCGGCGGCTCCAAACCTTCTATGGTAATTCCGTTCTTCTGCGCATAATCCCAAAGCGCGGCATGGATCGCCTCCTCCGCCAGCAAAGAGCAGTGTACCTTTACGGGAGGTAAGCCATCAAGGGCTTCCATCACAGCCTTGTTGGTCACTGTCATGGCTTCTTGAATTGTCTTACCCTTTACCAGCTCTGTAGCCATGCTGCTGGTTGCGACGGCAGCGCCGCAGCCAAAGGTTTTGAACTTTACGTCCCGTATCACCTGATTTTCATCAATATCCAGATAAATTCGCATAATATCGCCGCATTTGGGATTGCCTACGGTTCCCATGCCGCTTGGGTTTTCTAATTCACCCACATTTCTTGGGTGTTCAAAGTGATCCATTACTTTTTCTGTGTACATCTATATTCCTCCTGTAACATTCCATTATTGTTATTTCTGTCCGACGCTTATCAGATATCCGCATAACCGGTTCTCTGCATCTCTGCTTATCCAACTCTCTTTTTCGAATTTTTTCTCATATAGTCCTCATACAGAGGGGACATTCCCCGCAGATAGGCTACAACTTCCTTAATCTGCTCTGCCACATAGTCAATCTCTTCTCTGGTATTCTCCTCGCTGAGGGTCAGGCGGAGAGAGCCGTGGGCAATCTCATGAGGCAGGCCGATAGCCAGCAGCACATGGGACGGATCCAGAGAGCCCGAAGTACATGCAGAGCCGCTGGAACCGCAGATTCCCGCCATATCCAGCTTAATCAGAAGGGATTCTCCCTCAATAAACTGGAAAGCGAAATTCACGTTGTTAGGAAGGCGGCTGGTACGGGAACCATTAATTCTGGCAAAGGGCACCTCGTCCATCACCCGCTTCATCAGATAATCCCGGAGCTCCGTCTCCTTTTTCGTCCTTTCTTCCATATTGGCCATGGCAATCTCCACTGCCTTTCCGTAGCCTACGATGCCAGGTACATTTTCCGTACCTGCCCGGCGCTTGCGTTCTTGAGCTCCTCCATGGATAAAGGAACGGATCTTCACACCTTTACGGATATAAAGGAAGCCGATTCCCTTAGGCCCGTTCAGCTTGTGTCCGCTGGAACTTAACATATCAATATTGTACTCGTCTACATTAATAGGCACATGGCCGTAGGCCTGTACCGCATCTGTATGAAATAAAATTCCATGCTCTTTCGCAATCGTTCCGATTTCCTTGATCGGTTCAATGGTGCCGATTTCGTTATTTGCAAACATGATAGAGATAAGAATCGTGTCGGGACGGATCGCTTTCTTAAGCTCATCCAGTTTTACTGTGCCATACTCATCTACATCCAGATACGTCACCTCAAAGCCACGCTTCTCCAGATACTGACAGGTATGAAGGACTGCATGATGCTCAATCTTGCTGGTGATGATGTGCTTCCCCTTTCCTTCATATGCCTCAGCAGTAGCAATCAGAGCCCAGTTATCTGCCTCGCTGCCTCCTGCTGTAAAATATATTTCATTGGTTTGCGCCCCAAGGGACTTGGCAATGGTTTCTCTGGCATGGCTCACGGCACGCTTGCTCTCTGTGGAAAAATCATATATGGATGAGGGATTTCCATAGCGCTCCGTAAAATAAGGGAGCATTGCCTCCACCACTTCCGGCCTTGTTTTTGTAGTAGCCGCATTGTCCATATAAATTACCTGCTTCATAATTAAAAAATCCGCCTTTCTGTAGTCCTAAAGTTAAAAGCTTCATCTACATTTCCTACTATATCATAGTATTCCTACAATTTCAATATGAATACCTGTATTTTATTTGATACTGCCAGCATAGGTTAATCATTTCACGCTCCTGAATCGAATAATCCTTTCAGCCCCCACATATACTTTCAATAATTCTCACCCTTTGGAGCTTTCATGAAGAATCCTTTTACTGCGTCCGATCCGGCTGCCAAAAGGCTTTCTCCCCGAAAGATGGCCTTTATAACCGGCACTTTGCTCCTCACCTCCACTGGTTTCATATGCAGGATTCTGGGATTTTTTTACCGAATTTTCATGTCCAGAACCATCGGAGCTGAGGGACTGGGGATTTATAATATGGTGCACCCCATATTTTCCATCTGCTTTGCAGTATGCGCTGGTTCCATCCAGACTGCCCTGTCCCAATATGTGGCTGCCAACCAGACTAAGGGAAAGGCTGTCTTTAAGACAGGCCTTTTGATCGCTATGGCCCTGTCTTTATTCCTGGCCTGGGGCATTTACAGCAACGCCGGCTTTCTGGCACGAAGGCTTCTTCTGGAGCCAAGATGCGCCCCTTATCTCCCTGTAATGGCAGTTTCCGTGCCCTTTGCCGCCCTGCATGCCTGCATCAACGGATACTACTACGGTATGCAAAAAGCCAATGTCCCTGCCTTCTCTCAGGTAGCGGAGCAGATTATCCGCATGGGGGCCGTATTTCTAATTGCCACTGTCTGGCTGGACTCCGGACGGGAGATTACTGTCAGCCTGGCCGTCTATGGACATTTAATCGGAGAAATGGCTTCTGCCCTGTTCACCATGCTGGCCCTGGGCTTCTTTCCGCCAAAGGGCAGCCAGACCCAGTCCTCCCAGTCCAGGCTTTCCTTTCCCTCAGCCGCAGCTCCCCTGATGGCTTTGGCCCTTCCGCTCATGGGTAACCGCCTGATCCTCAATGTTCTTGGAAGTGCAGAAGCAATCTGGATTCCCAATAAGCTGATGCGCTCTGGTCTTTCTAACTCTGAGGCTCTGTCTATTTACGGAGTCCTTACCAGCATGGCTCTTCCCTTTATCCTTTTCCCCTCTGCCATCACCAACTCCATGGCTGTGCTTTTGCTTCCAACAGTAGCTGAAGCCCAGGCAGACGGCAATGAAGGCAGAATTTCCTCCATCATTTCCATGTCTCTGCGCTACAGCTGCTATATGGGAATCCTATGCATCGGTGTCTTTACTCTCTTTGGAAACCAGTTGGGCATCAGCGTATTTCACGACCAGAACGCAGGCCGCTTTATCACTATTCTCTCCTGGCTCTGTCCCTTCATGTATTTGGCTACTACTATGGGGAGCATTTTAAACGGCCTTGGAAAAACCTCCGTCACCTTTTTACAAAATGTGTGCGCTATGGTCATACGGCTGGCCTTTGTCCTCTTTGCGATCCCCAATTTCGGTATACTGGGCTATCTCTACGGCATGCTGGCCAGTGAGCTGGCTCTGGCTCTTATGAGCTTTCTGACCGTTAAACAGCTGGTTCCCTTTCGGTGGGACAGCATCAATATGATTATAAAGCCAGCCCTCCTTCTGCTTGTGTCCATCGGCATCTATCTGGCCTTTTCCCAGGCGTTTTCCTGCTTTTACCAGCTGCCGGTGTTTATAGAAACCTCCATTCATATCGGCCTTATCAGTCTGTGCTATATGGGATTGCTGCTGCTATTTCACAAGAAGCAGCCGCTGCCTTAGCAGCGGCCTTTTAGGAGCTCTTGGCAAAATTCCACCATTGACATTCTCCACTTTTAGAGCTATAGTTAATCATTATTTACTTTTATCTATTGCAGAAGGGGTTGAGTAGTTATGGCAAATAAAAACGAGGCCAAGGAAGTCGATCTTGGGTCAGGAAGCGTCGGAAAGCTTCTTTTTCAACTGGCTGTTCCTGCCATTGCGGCACAGATCATTAACGTTCTATACAACATGGTTGATCGTATGTACATCGGGCATCTTCCCAACGTAGGGGCCAATGCCCTAACCGGAGTAGGCGTAACCTTTCCTGTGATCATGGCAATCTCCGCCTTTGCCGCCCTGGTCAGCATGGGAGGAGCTCCCAGAGCCTCCATCATGCTTGGAAAGGGCAATAAGGAGGAGGCTGAGCATATTCTGGGCAACTGTACCGCTGCGCTGATTGGAATTGCAGTTGTTCTCACCGCCTTTTTTCTTATATTCGGCCGCCGGATTCTTCTTATGTTCGGAGCCAGCGATAATACGATAGAATACGGCTGGTCCTATATGCAGATTTACGCACTGGGCACTATTTTCGTACAGCTGGCGCTGGGGCTGAATGCCTTCATCAACGCCCAGGGATATGCAAAAACCGGTATGCTGACTGTGTTAATCGGCGCAATCTGCAACATTATTTTAGATCCTATCCTCATGTTTGGCTTTCACATGGGAGTGCGGGGCGCCGCTCTTGCTACGATTATATCCCAGGGGATCTCTTCCGCCTGGGTAGTGCTATTTTTAATTTCCAGAAAAAGCTACCTTAACATCCGTCTTCGGTATATGCGTCCTAAGAAGGAGATCCTGTTTCCTGCCATTGCTCTTGGAGCTGCTCCCTTTGTGATGCAGTTTACAGAGAGCATACTGAATATCTGCTTCAATACCTCTCTTTTAAAGTACGGCGGCGACGTAGCTGTAGGAGCTATGACCATTATGGGAAGCGTAATGCAGTTCTCCCTTCTGCCTCTTCAGGGAATGACCCAGGGCGCACAGCCCATAATCAGCTTTAATTATGGAGCAAAAAAGCTGGAGCGTGTCAGCAGGGCCTTTCGGCTTCTTCTGTCAGTCTGTATGGGATATTCTACAGCTATGTGGCTTATCTGCATGTTTGCGCCTATGGTTTTCATCAATATCTTTACAAAGGACGCCGCTTTAATCTCCTTCAGCACCTGGTCCATCCATATTTATATGGCTGCCGTTCTGCTGTTCGGCGCACAGCTGGCCTGCCAGCAGACCTTCATTGCTTTGGGAGACAGTAAAACTTCCCTGTTTCTTGCATTGCTGCGCAAGGTTATCCTGCTGATACCGCTTATTTATATCCTGCCTAACTTCTTTGAAAATAAGGTATTGGCCGTATTCATGGCAGAACCGATTGCAGATACAATCGCTGTGTGTACCACAGTTCTTTTGTTTATTATCTCCTTTGGAAAGCTGAAGCGGAACCTGTCACAGGACGCCCGCTAAGCAGGCGTCAGGCTCCAGTTAAGAAATGCCCAAATCAGTCCTTAGTTTACAGATACTTTGTTTTTCCTAAAAACCCGAAACACGCCTGCCATCTCCAGAAGCTTAGAAACATGAAAGAAAATGAGAGAATCAATGGGCCAGAGAATCAGGTTCTGAAGGATGCGGGGCGGCAGCAGTGTCATAAACGCCTTTCCGTAAAGAACCGAAAGGCAAAGAGTATTCAGTATGACATTGCACACCAGTCCAGAGACAAAGAGGGCCGCCAGCACTCTAAAAAGGCTTAAGGGCCTTTGGTAGAAAAAGCAGCCGTAGATGCACCCTTTTAAAACCATAACAAAGGTTAAAGCGGGAAAAAACGCTCCCACAGGCTTTACCAGATATTTGAGGATATCCAGCGCTCCGGCAAAAACGCTTCCCACAACCGGGCCGAAGAGATATCCGGAAATCATAACAGGAATCCCCGCAAAGCTAATCCGCATATGCTCCATCTGTATGCTCACAGACCCCAGGGCTATTCCTACGGCAGCCAACATGGCACAGATGGTAATCGTCCTTACTTGCTTTAGCTCCTGCCAGGAGCCAGTAAACAAAGTTGCTAATTTCTTCATAAAATTACCTCCTTTGCAGACCTCTCAAACCACAAACGGAGATAATTATAAAAAGCAGCCTGAAGCATGGTAAACACATGCATTATGTGCATAACACGCAGACAGGCCGCTTATTTCTATCTCTGTTGCAGCGGGATGCGGCTTATGTACCGCAGGGGTCCTGATACAATTACGTACCCTTCCCCTTTCGTCCAGCTGACAACTCCCTGTTCAGCCGGCACTTAACGCACATATGCCTACTCTGCTTCTATGTATTTATTTGTAACATCTATATACTATACACATTTTTAATAAATATGCAAGTGTTTTTTTGCTTTCCTCTCGTTTCCTTCCTCTCCCATTTATCCAAACCTTACAGCGCCACCTTGGCGTTAACACATTTATCTTTTATAAACCCCCTGAACTCATCCAGGCTTCCCTTTACAAACCCATCCGGATGAATGATAATGCCATTTTGTCTGCTAATCATTAAAACATACATTTTTTCCCAATCATAAACCTTCATGATTTGGGAATATTCAACCGCCAAAGCAAGGCTTCCTTCCACTACCTGTATCTTATCTCCAAAGGTAATTACGGTTTCAACCTGTTTCCCATTATGTATCCGCCTTTCATGCTCTCTCATCTGTCTCAGCGTATATACAGGGGTAAGCAGCATCACAGCCACAGATACAATCAATGCCGCCGCGTCAATCCCAATCCAAATATAATTTTGCTCCACCATATAAGCCGCAAGCATAACCGTCCCTAAGACCGTACAAGCCAGTCCATACCTTCTGACCCTCCCGCAGAGTATTCTACGGACATATACCTCCGTCATTTTCTCATCTTCATAATATCTGTTTTCAAATTCTACCATTCCTTCCTCCCCCCTGTCTTTTAGTATATTCGAAAATGAACCTCAATCATAAGACCGTGGGCGCCTGCTTTCTCGTCTATCTCTCAGACCCTGCCCTTTGAACACACAATATGCAATTACAGTCCCCATAGCGGCTCCAGCCAGCACATCCGTAGGAAAATGCACAAAAAGATAAAGCCTTGAAAATGCAATCAGCAGAGCCAGCATACATGCTGGAAGACCCCACTTTTTATTAAATAAATAGATGGAAACCGCACCCTCAAAGCTAACAAGGGTATGTCCTGATGGGAAGGAAAAATCCTTTGGGCTGTGAATCAGAAGCTGCACCGATGGCTCCAGCCAGCAGGGGCGCGGGCGAGCTACAATATTTTTCAGCAAGACATTGCCAAGCAGCGCACCGATTCCCATGGATACCAACATGCACCCGCCCAGTCTCCTGGTCTTTGGCACTGCAAACAGCACACTCCCCAAAAGAAGCCACAGCCAGCCCTTATCTGCCAGAGAGGTAACAAAAACTAGCAGCCTGTCTGTAACAGGCGTGCGAAGCTCCTGAAGTCCATATAACATCTGCAATTCAATATCGATAACCATTCACCTCGTTGTAAGCGCTTAGAGCCTATCTTTTGGACTCTTTTAGGGGATACATATCACTGCCAATCCCCTGTTTGTATCATTATATCCCAGCCTATATAAAATTTCAATCTGTTATTTTTTTAACGATATAATGGAATTTTCAACAAAATACTTGCATTTTTATAAATTTGTGATAAAATCCCTAACCAAACCCAAGCTTCACTAAAATCTGGGTAAAAGGGAGAATCCGAGTATGAAAGGTACAATCAAAAACTTTTTGAAGCGTAAAAATGTTAACATCACCGTACAGGCCTACCTGATAGACGCTCTTGGCGCTATGGCCTTTGGTCTTTTCTCTTCCCTGCTAATCGGCACTATCTTCGCAACCCTGGGACAGCAAACCGGCGTAGAGCTTTTCAACGTGATTGCAGATTACGCAAAAAGCGCCACAGGGGCAGCTCTGGGTATTGCCATTGCCCACGCTTTAAAAGCTCCTCAGCTGGTATTGTTCTCCGCAGCCACGGTAGGTATTGCCGGCAATGCTCTTGGCGGTCCTGTAGGCGCGCTGGCAGCTACCGTCATTGCCTCTGAGCTGGGAAAAATCGTGTCCAAGGAAACCCGTCTGGATATTATTATAACTCCCGGTGTAACCATTATTTCAGGGGTTCTGGCAGCCCAGCTTGCAGGTCCTGGTATCGGCCGGTTCATGACCTGGTTCGGCAATATAGTAAAAACTGCCACAGACATGCAGCCGTTTCTCATGGGTATTCTGGTATCTGCCCTGATCGGGATCGCTCTGACCCTTCCCATCAGCAGCGCAGCCATCTGTATTGCCCTGACGCTGGATGGCTTGGCCGGAGGCGCTGCCACAGCCGGGTGCTGCGCTCAGATGATTGGTTTTGCAGTTATGAGCTACCGGGAAAATAAAATCGGTGGCCTCTTAGCTCAGGGACTGGGAACCAGTATGCTGCAGATGGGCAACATTGTATTAAACCCGCGAATCTGGATCCCGCCTACGCTGGCCTCTATGATAACGGGCCCTGTCGCCACTGTCATATTCAAAATGGAAAACATACATACTGCCTCCGGTATGGGTACCTGTGGCCTGGTAGGCCCTATCGGCGTATTCACAGCTATGGAAAAAGGCTCCAGGATGTGGTTAGGTATCCTCCTTGTATGCTTTGTCCTTCCGGCTCTTCTGACCTTGCTATTCGGGGAAATATTGAGGAAGCTTGGCTGGATTAAGCCAGGAGATTTAAAGCTGGATTTGTAAAAAGCTGGAGCAGCCCGGTATCTCTACCAACCGGCTGCTCCTGTCTCCGATTCTAAATGATGCAGAATCTCTCTCTTATACTCCAGAAAGTCCTCCGTCAGCTTAAAGTCCTTCCGCCTTGGCTTTGGCTCCTTAATAGCCACCTCTTTGGTAATGCGCCCCGGCCGCCCTGTCAGCAGATAAATACGATCCGACAGCAAAATTGCCTCATCAATATCATGGGTGATAAACAGGGTAGAAAGCTGAATCTGCTCCATTACGTCCAGATACCATTCATGAATTCCCTGCTTAGTCAGCATATCCAGAGCCGAAAAAGGCTCATCCAAAAGAGCTACGCTGTTAGAAAACAGATAGGTACGAAGGAGGGCCGCCCGCTGGCGCATGCCTCCGGAAAGCTGGGCCGGATAACGCTTCTGGGTTCCCTCCAGGCCAAACTGTTTAAAATAGCTGCCTGCCTTCTCCCTGGCCTCCTTTTTTTTCATTCCCTTGACCAGCAACGGAAGAGCCACATTATCCTCAACGGTCCGGTAGGGGAGCAAAAGATCCTTTTGAAGCATATAGCTCACATGCCCCGGCTTGCCTGTAATATCCTCACCATCCAGAAGAATTCGGCCCTTATCCGGATTTAAAAGCCCGGACGCCACATTAAAAAGAGTTGTCTTTCCCCCTCCGCTGACTCCTAAAAGAGATACCAGCTCGCCTGTATGAAGCTCTAGTGAAATATCCTCAATGATCACCTCGCCGTCAAAGGATTTTCGAATACCTTCTACCGTTAAATATCCCATCCTTTCTCCTCCCGGTCAATCCAGCTTTTCAAAAACTGCCCTGGCTTCTCCCTTTTCCTTATTCCGGCAGATATTCATTGGAAAATCCTGTGTTTTCGGGAATCCTGGTCTCCGTCAATCCATTTTCACCAAGCCATGTATAAAACCGGTTCCATCTGTCAGGATCAATATAGCCCCACTTAGGCGCGTCATCCTTATACCGGTCAGCCAAATACTTCTGACTGGCAAGAACCAGCTTCTCATCCAGCTCAGGCGCTGCCTTGCAGAGAATCTTTGCCGCTCCCTCAGGATCGGCCGCCGCATCCTCATAGCCTTTTGCCACCGCCCTTAAAAATGCTTTGGCAGTCTCCGGCTGACTCTCTAAAAACTCGTTATTTCCAATAATTACAGGCGTATAATAATCAAAAACAGGATTCAAATCAGAAAAGGCAAAGTAATCTGTCTCCAGATTTTCCAGCTCCATCTTCACTCCGGCCCATCCATAGAAAACCCAAATGGCATCCACAGACTTCGACTTAAGAGCTGACACCTCATCTGTCACTGTACTGGGAATGAGCTCTACCAGAGAGAAATCTCCCCCATCGCCTTCCACCACATTCTGCACCATCGCCTTTTCCACAGGCAAATTCCAGGTGGCGTATTTTTTGCCCTCCATTCCCCTGGGCCTGTCCATTCCCTCTCCCTTACGTGAAATGATACCGGATGTATTATGCTGAATCACACTGGCTACTGCAGTTACTGGCAGAGCATTATCCCCAGCCAGAGCAGGAGCCAGGCCATCCTGGAAGGAAATTCCAAACTGAGCCTTGCCAGATGCCGTCAGCACCTCTGCGCCATCTTCCGGCGGCTGTACCAGATTTACTTTGAGCCCTTCCTCTGCAAAATACCCCTTCTCCTGTGCTACATAAAGTCCCGTATGGTTCGTATTGGGTGTCCAATCCAGCACAAAGGTAAGCTCCTTAAGCCCCTCCCCCTCTGCTTTTGCGCCAAGCGATCCGGCTCCAGACGGATGACTGCATGCTGCTGTCAGAAGGCAGACTGCTGCTGCCGCTATAACAAATCCTTTTTTCATCGTTTTTCTCCTCATCTGTCTTTTATCTACCATCCATATCCATTATTTTCTTTGAAATGCCTCCCAGGGCATGCAAAGCTTCTGTAATCGCTCCACTGCCCACATGAGCAGCAGGCTAATAGCAGAAATCAAAAAAATAACCGCAAACATTTTATCAAAAGAAAATGCCTTTTTAACTCTGAGCATATAGACGCCCAGGCCATTAAAGCCGCCCAGCCACTCAGAAATCACCGCTCCCACCACCGCATAGGAAGCGGATATCTTAAGTCCTGAAAAAAAAGGCCCCATGGCTCCCGGAAGCTTAATATAACGAAATATCTGAAGCCTGCCCGCACCCATAGCCCTAAGCAGGTTCACAGCGGCAGGGTCTGCCGCCTGAAAGCCGTTGAGAAGTCCTACGGCAATCGGAAAGAATGTAGTTATAACAATTAATATAATCTTCGGCGTCATTTCGTAGCCAAACCACAGGACAAGAAGGGGCGCAATGGCAATGGCCGGCACCGTCTGCGTCAGCACAATGAGAGGATAGAAGGCCTGATAAAGCCGCCTGCAATGATCCATCACTACAGCCGCTCCAAAGCCTACCGCCACTCCTATCATAAGACCTGAGAAGGCTTCCATCAAGGTAGTGCCGGCATTGCGCATCAATGCCCCAAACTCATCCGCAAAGGCCCTCGCCACCTGAACCGGCGACGGAAGCATAAACTCCCCTACCAGCCCTGTCCACGTCACAAGCTGCCATACTATCAGGATCAGAAAAAGGGCTGAGCAGGACCAGATCCTACTGGTGGTGCTTTGCAACCTTTGTTTCAATCGAAAGCACATCTCCTTCCGGGCGGTAGGAAACCTTGATATAGGCGGCCACAGAAGGCGCCCCGGCTCTTACCGCAATATGCTGGCACTCCTTTACAATATCCATAAGCTGATCATAATCTCCCTCAATGGTTGTTTCAAAGGGACCTACGTAATAGCTAAGACCGGTGCTCTTAATGTAATCAATCACCTCATCTATAATGCGGATTAGCTCACTGTCATTGGCTGCCTCTGGCAGGGACTGAATTGCAACGCTTGCATTCATCATATCTTCTCCTTTTCCTCTTTTTAAAAATTGTAAAAGCCCTTCCCGGATAAAAACCGGGCAGGGCTTATAAGACAAAGGTCTAGGCATTTCCTACGCTGGCATTATCCAGATCAGGTTTCAGGGTTCGAAATCCGCAGGTTCCGTCTCAGCCGGTTCAATCCAGCACCCCTTTTCAATTTTCTTGCCTCAGTATACTACATACCTGTATAAAAGTCAATATAGCTCTGGAGTTATAGCGTCGAATACGCTGATCCGCTGTTATTTTGCCTCCTGTTTCCAGATATAGCTTGACCGCCTGATATGCGCCCCACGACATGGCCGAATCCGGAAGCTTGGGCTATAACAAGAAGGCCGGCAGCATATCTGCGCCGGCCCGTATCTGTCTTTCATTCAAGATTGTCCCCATAAGGCCTTGCTTATGCGGCAAAGGGAGCGATTTCCTCCAGAAGTCTGTCACATTCTTCTGTATGAAGAATCAACTCGACTGTCTTGGACTTAGCCAGGGATAATACCCCAACAACGGATTTTGCATCAACGATACGGCTGCCGCATCTTACATCCGCGTCATAGTCATATCGGCAGATAATTCTGACAAAATTAATAATCTGCTCTGCCTGATCGAATTTTACCATTACACGCTTCATCTAATCTCACCTCCGTATCTTGATTTATAGAGAATCACCGTCAGATCCGTGGGGGAATTTTTACTTACAGTAAGCTAGGATCTGACAGCGCTTATCTGCTTATCCTTTGATTTCCTTTTGATGTTCTTAATTATACACCAGGAAAAGCAGGATATCTATGGTAATATTTTTTTATTTTCTGTAATATTTATAAAAAGTAAAATATCCCAAAACTACTGTAGATATAGAAACAGACCTTCCGGTTATTTTTCTTATTTTGATTGCAAATCTGCCAATTCTTGATAAAATAGTTGTATTAATACAAATTTAATTCCACATCAGAATGGAGGCAGCGTTCCATGAAGCTTCTGATTATAGACGATGAAAAACTTACAAGGGAAGGAATAAAAGACAGCCTGGATTTGGAAGGCCTGGGCATTACGCAGGTTTTTTTGGAGGACGACGGAATTCATGGACTTAATACAGCCCTTGATAAGGAGGCCGATATTGTTCTGACGGATGTGCGCATGCCCCGGATGAACGGCGTAGAAATGGCAGAAAAACTGTTAGAACAGCGCCCTAGTGCCGTTATCATTTTTATGAGCGCCTACTCGGATAAGGAATACCTGAAAGCTGCTATCAAGCTGAAGGCTGTCAGCTATGTGGAAAAGCCTCTGGATATGGAGGAGTTGGCTTCTGCCATACAGGAAGCGGCAGACAGCTGCAAGGCCCGTTCCATCCATCGGGCAGCTGCCCTGGCCCACGAAAAGGAGCAGTGGAACCACCTTACCATGCTCTTAATGGAGCCGGAGCAAGGCGGCCTTAAGAATCTGGATGCTCTCATCAGGGAGCTGGATCTCCCCATTAGTCCCTCTACATGGTTTGCAGCTGTTTTAATTGACTGCCTGGCACCTGTTACAGAGCTGCCTGAACACGCCGTCAGCCAACTGCAGGGCGATTTAAATACATATCTGGCAAAGGTTGATCTGGCTCAGATTTACCATATCCATGGGGATCGCTATATAACCATCTTTCTTTATTCCTCTGCCCGGCCCAGGGATGAGTCTATCTATTCCTGCGCTCTGTTCATCCGCGAAATTATGAAGAACTTCTGCCCCTTCTTCATCTCAGTTGGTCCAGTTGTCAGCGGTGCGCACAAGGCCCATTTATCCTACAAGGAAGCGGAAGAATATTTAAAAACGGGCTTTTTTCATGAATATGGAACAATTCTCACCTACAGAGAAGGTAACGAGGTATTTCGTCCACCCTCGGATGTGATGATGGATTTTACCTTTGCCCTGACCAACCGTCAGGAGGAGAAAGCCCTGGCCCTGGCAAAACAGCTTTTTACCTCTGTCAAACCCAGCCAAATGCTGCTCCCTAGTCATGTAAGGGATATCTATTACCGATATCTTAGCAAACTGGACGAGATTGGACTTAGCAGCTATGTTTCCCTGTGGCAGAAGGAGGGCCTCGATTCAGAATCCATATGGGAGGGCGTGACAGGCTGTACCATCTTACAGGAGCTTCATAACCTGCTGTGCGCAAAGCTGCGGCTTTATTTTGAAAGGCTACGACAGGGCAGCAGAGAAAATCCGGTCGTTTTTCAGGTAAAAGAATATATTCATAAAAACTATGCCGTACCTTCCCTGTCGGTACCGGATGTAAGCCAATACGTTCATCTGTCCTCCAGCTATGTGTGCACCATTTTTAAAAATGAAACAGGACAGACCTTAAACCAGTACCTGACAGATTACCGAATTAAAATGTCCAAGCAGCTTTTAAGCGATCCCAGATACAAAATCGCGGATATCTCCTCCAAGGTGGGCTACAGCGATGGCAACTATTACAGTAAAACCTTCAAAAAGCTGGTTGGCTTATCCCCTTCTGAATACAGGGAGAAAATGCTCTCATGAAACACCCGGTTAAACAGCTGATTCACCATTACACCTATGACATGAAATTAAAAACCAAGCTGGTTATATCCCACACCCTCCTGATTCTGCTGCCTACAGCAGTGCTGTCAGGCTTCCTTTTTATGCGTATTTATGGCATTGTTATAGAAAACAGAATACGCTCGGAGCAGGCTCTTTCCATTCAGACAGTCAGTTCCATTGAAAACCTGATCGCCCATGTATCCCATGCTGCCGGCGCTATTGCCAATACTATAACTGTACAGGATACCTTTCATGTACCAAAAGAACAGGCTGGACAAATGCGAATCTCTCCCTCCCGCCTCACCAGCCTGTACCATCTGGTGGACAGCACAAAGAACCGCTCCCTTGTAACAGCTGTTAAGATTTATTATGATGATTCTATCTACGGAGATTTGACGCAGTATAACAAACCCGAAAGTCCCCTCTTTACCCCTGTATCCTCTGTCAGCAGCAGCCATTGGTACGACAGATTCAGCGCCGGCAAATACAATCGTTTTCTTTGTCCTGAACAGTATCTTACACAAAAGGAGCTTGAATCAGACGGCAAACTAGCTTATATGATACGCATTCCCTATCAGGCTCCAGATGGCCGCAGCCTACAGAAGGAACAAGCCTCCGCATATATTGCTTTGTATCTCTCCTCAGAGAGCTTTGACAGCATCCTCAGAAACAATACCTCTGCCACAGACGAAGCGTCCTATATTATCAATGACCAGGATTTAATTGTTTCATCCACAGATTTGGCGCTGGCCAGCAAGTATTTTGTCCCCCATGCTCAACTTGAGCAACGGATAGGGAGGGCAGAAAATTTTTCCCTTGTTTCCTTTCTGGAAGGCTCCGCCTATGGAGCCTATTTTCCCATTCCTGACACGGACTTATACATGGTATCCATCATTCCGGCTGCCCACATTACATACGCAGGACAGTCTATGCTGATTTATTTCGGGGGAATTTATCTGTTTTTTGCAGCTGCTGCCCTTTTCTTTGCATTTTATCTATCCAATTCCATTGCCAACCGCATTATTGCCGTAGCCCTACAGATGGAAAAGGTCCGCACCGGCAGGCCTCAGCCTATGAACATATCCGATACAGGCTGTGATGAGATTGGTATTCTTACAGACACCTACAACTATATGACTGGGGAAATCAGTTCACTGATGGACAGACAGAGGAATACATCCGAGGAGCTTAGAATGGCAGAATTCAGGGCGCTGCAGGCCCAGGTAAATCCTCATTTTCTCTACAATACGTTGGATATGATTAACTGGCTGGCCCACACAGGAAGAAGCCAGGAGGTCACAGAAGCGATCCAGACTCTGTCCCGCTTCTACAAACTGACGCTGAGCCGGAGGGAGCTGATCAATCCGATTGCGAAGGAGCTTGAGCATGCCAGGCTCTATGTAAAGCTTCAAAATATGCGCTATGAAAACCGCGTGGACTTTGTCATAGATGTATCGGAGGAGTTGTATGAGTATACCATTCCAAAGCTGACCTTTCAACCAATTATTGAGAATGCCTTTCTCCACGGCATTATGGCCAAGGAGGAAAAACGGGGAAGCATTCTTCTGACAGGCTGGCGTTCCGGCAATGATATTGAATTTATTATTTCAGATGACGGGGCTGGTATTTCTCCCAAGAGGCTGGACGACCTGCTTAACGATGTAGCAGAAGGAGATAAATCAAACAGTGCCATACGGCCTGTGGCGCCTGGGCATATCGGCCTCTATAACACAAATCTCAGGCTTAAGAGCCTGTATGGAAGCCAATATGGCCTGCGCTTTACAAGCCGCCTGGGAGAGGGAACTGAAGTAACCATACGGATTCCGGCACGTCATATTGCAGAGGCTCCTTCCGTTTTATAGCCGGCTCTCCCTATCCCCGCTTTCTCTCTTTCTGAAACAGCTCTCTCCTGTATCCGAGAGAGCTTCCCTTTCCTATTCTAAGCCGCTGACCTTAAACTTCTTCACGCCCTCCAGAGTATTTCTCCATCTATAAACCTTAAATTCCACCCGGTTATCCGCAGAAACCTCTATTCCCTTTCCTTTTTATCCAAGCCCATGAAATTTGCCGCTCCCAGCTAAGCGGCAGCTTTAAACCCAATCCATGACTCAAATGCACCTGCTCAGCATTCAATCCTCTTTTCCCAATAACAAATTGGGAACCCTTGTAAATCAAGGATTCCCTCTCAAAATCATAATGCGGGAGATGGGACTTGAACCCATCTCTAAGCAGTAAAACACTAGAGAAATGGAGGGTTCCGAGGATAATGTTATCATTTGTTCCCAAATTTGTTCCCAAATTTGTTCCCAGAATGATAAACAAAAAAGCCGTTTCCGGCTTTGAATTTCTTACATTCTATGTTTATAACTGATTAAGTGGTACAGCTTTGTGTTCAGGGTGTGCCTCAAGATATTTCCATGGGTCATGTTTTACCTGTTCTATAATATCTTTAGGAATTGTAGGATATACGGCTTCAAACGGAATCGGTTCACCTATAACTCCTTCTGGCTTTTCCACTTTGATTTTTTGTTTTAACCTAGACTTGTCTACACCTAGCGAGTGGGCAAGTTTTTCTTTTTGTTCCTCGGCTGTTTCTGAATGTACATCAAATCTACTGTATGTATCATTTTCCATGATATGCTCTTTTCCGAAACGATGTGTTTCTTCATCATACCTCTTGCATAGAATTTCATCTCCTGTCATATGTATAACTGTTTTAATTCTCCTAAAAAACTGATGTGGGTCTTCATTAGGTCTCTTTGCAGACATTTCCTTCCAAAAATCTTCCGCTGAATCCGTAGTAGTAATAAATAGTAATTTACATTCTGTAAAGTGTTTATCATGAAACCTGCTTGAACCAGGTCTATCTTGAAAATTATCTAAAACGCCTTGCCAATCCTGAAATTCAAATGTATTACCTCTTACATCGTCTAACGCGAATGAGTCTTGACCTTTGTATGTTGCAAGAGGGTCTCTTTCAGAGGCAGAACGCTTAAAACTAAAACCTCGCTCTTTTGCTATAGTCTCTGCAAACGAACTTTTTCCTGTGCCACCTTTACCATATATATAAATAACTTCCATATTCCGTGTGTTCTGTTTCTCTAAAATTATGCTCCTATATTCTAAAGCATTTTTTATATGACTTCGGTATTTATCATATTCCCTGGCAGTTACAAATTCATCAATGTTAAATTCACGAACCGTACCATTTGCTATTAACTCAATAATTTCGCCTATTCGTTCGTCAGCAGCTTTTTTTGCATCTTTTTTGGCTTGCATATCCCGTATAGCTTGCAAACGCTCAGAATAATTGAAATTAGCAACCACTTCACTTTCAGCATATTGATGTTTTTCCGAAAAATTTTCATGAATAAGGTATTGTAGCATAGGTTCATACCTTCCACTTTTACTTGTTTGTATACACATCGTAGGCAATCCAAACCATGAAGCGATATCTGTAAGACGTCTACCTCTCGTCAACCTTAGTTCAATATGCCAATGTGGTTCTTTAGGCGTGCCATCTTCTTTTATATCTTTATCATGTAGTATATATGCCCATTCTTTTATATGGCCTGCCGTTGTATGCTCCGCTATTATGGAGAGCATTTTTTCTTTTGGCAAGAATGGAATTTGTGTCTGTACCTCACATAGGGTTGGTGTTGTGACTGTTTTCTCTGACATGCAAATCACCTCCAGTTTCAATAGCTTGCATTAAAACCATTCTGCAATATTGGGCTGTAGTCATACCATATGACTTTGCCTGCTGTCTGATTTTGTCCCTAAACTGTGAGGAAATATCAAAGTTCAATCTAATATAGTCACTCATTATATTTTTTACCTCCATAAATTTTATAGAACATATTTATGTTCCATCAACAATATGTGAGACTCGTTTGCTATTGAGTTAACTTTGAGTATCTTTATTTATTAAATATTTTCATTAATATTATAAGTATATCTTATTTTTTGAAATGCTTGCTTTTACATGAGTAAAAATGTGTAGTCTGTGTAATATGGATTTTGGCGGTGGGACAAGCTCTCCACCGCCTGTATAATGATAAAAACATTTGTTTTATCACCTTTCTTATTGTTGAGAAAAAATTGTGGTGTTGTGTACTGCATATTCTAAAGAGTAACGAAAAAGCTGTAAACAAAAAAAGAGGCTTATAATAGCCTGCTTTAATCTTTTACAAATTCAATTAAATCTCCTAAGTTGCAATCAAAATATTCACACAATTTACATACTAAATTTGCATCGATTCTTTGAAACTCGTCACGACAATATCTGTTAAAATTTGAACGTGGTATATCCAGTTCTTTACATATTGTATTTTTACTGATTTCACGTTCTTCTAAAAGTTCATTGATTCTCATATGCAAATGTGCCATATCCTCACCACCCTTTATTGATTCCATTATATCCAGTAAATATCTATCTAGTAATTCACTATATAGTGAGGTATAATATAGTGAGGTACTTACAAAAAAGTTTATAAATGGAGGAAATTGATGGAAACTTATGACTATCAGCATGAAATAGGCTTTATCAATGAAATGGAAGCAAAAATTGAAACTTTATCAGAGGGCGAAGCAAAAGAGGTATCTGAATTTATTGATATGCTCAAAAAAAAGACTGTACAGGAACAAACTACACATTCTTTAGAATGGATTAAAGT
This sequence comes from Clostridium porci, assembly GCF_009696375.1. GTDB lineage: Bacteria > Bacillota > Clostridia > Lachnospirales > Lachnospiraceae > Enterocloster > Enterocloster porci. The sequence goes on along the minus strand of NZ_VUMD01000002.1, from coordinate 193,340 downwards.
CGCAATATTACCAATATTGCAGGAATATGCAAAAAAAACATGCTCCCTTCTCATTATAGAGGAAGCCCATGATTCTGTTATAATAGCCACACTTAAAAATGATATTGGATATGATATTGCAGAAAATAGCAGACTTATAAAAATGCTGTTTAATTTGGCAAACCATGTAGGAATTGAATCCGAAGATGGCAAAACCTGCATTTCACTGGTCTTTGATGGTGCTAATCTTGTAATGTAATAACAATTTGGGCACTCTGAAAGGGTGCCCATACTTACAATTCTATATCTGCTTCACTTGAATCTATACATTGTGTCTCAAAATGTTCCCGTACCCGTTCAAATTCTTCTGAATCATATGCTAATACTTCTTTCTTGATATATTCATCAAATGATATAGCTGTATCTCTTTGAGCCTGTTCAAAAAGCTTCAGACGCATATAAGCATAATACAAAGCCTGTAAGACCTCTTTTACATTAGCCCTATACTGTTCCCAGTCTTCTAAATCCATAACAGCTATAGGCTTTTTCCTATGCCAAGGCTGCTTGATTGTCAAAGAGGGTATAATAATATCTTCTGTGTCTATCCATTCAAGATATATCTGTTCTCGCTCGTCCATTAAAACTTGTTCAATAATTATTTGCAAATCATCATCATTTATTGTCATTGATATAATCTCCTTTATTTATCTGCCACGTTCCCGGTTCACTGTAATAATCTGATTTGGTGGTTTCTCTCCCATGGCTATTTTAATTGATTGATTAATCCGCCCAAGAACATGCGGACTTTTTTGTAAAACCTTTGCTAATTCATCAACTGTTTGATTTTCTAATCTGCCCAACGTTAATATTGCCTCCTGTTTCTGTTCAATCTGTTTTTTTAATAATTTGGCCTTATATATGGACTGTTCTTCATGTTTTCTGTCCGTACCACGATTGCCACGTTCTAAACCATATTTACTTGCCACTTGCTCATGAAATAAATCCTGCATCTGTCTGTATGACTGTCTTCCTCCACGCTCTGCCCAGAATTGGCTTCTGTTAATACTTGACGGCTCATCAACATATTCATAAAGTGTTTTGCCATCTGAACCTTTTGCCCTTATAGCATGGCCTCTTTCATTCCGAATACAGCGTCCTTGTTCGTCCTTTAAGTATACGTCCTTGCGTTTCCTTTTACCGCAAATAACTGGAATATAATCAACATGGAGATGTGGTGTCTCTTCGTCGAAATGAAGCGTTGCAGAAAGCAGATTTTCTTTTCCTATGTACTCTTTTACGAATTTCAGCGAATCATTAAAATACTGACAAATTTCTTTTGGAATATCTGTTTTGTCCCATTCCCTGGCAACAATTTTATCCCATCCTAGCTGCTTAAAAAAATCTGGTGAGGCAGTTATAACAATCTGTTCCATGGCAATTTGATTTTTCTTTCCTGCATAATTTAATCCATAATGTTCTATATGCGTTTTCCAGAGCTGATATAAGGTCTTTCTATCTTTATTACCTAAAGTAATATTAAGACGGCTTCTGGCCTCGTCTATGCTCGTATTCTTATGATTATATTTATGTCTGTATTCTTCACGTCCAATGCTATTTATGCTTCCGCTAGTATATCTAGCCACTCTAATTATTTGGTTACCCATATCCAGCCCTCCTCATTGCCATCATCTTATTAAAGGGACAATGTCCCTAACGTTCGTCCTCCGGAGGGTAGCCATGCTTATTCATAACTCCTAGTGGGATATTCCGTCCCTATAAAATAAATTAATTATTTTAGTTCCATTTTCCAATTTTCACTACATTATATCCACGAGACGGAGAGGCACCACGGCGATGCTCCTCCTCCGTCCGCGGCCGCATTTATAGCATCACACCACTATAAAAAGTAATCAAAAAGAAATTTTACTCAACCGACCAGAAATGACAAGACTGTTTTTCACTTTGTTTCTATGTTATAATTAAAGTGACTTAAATAACAGCCAATCATTAGAGGTTGGGTAACATTGATTGGCAGGAGAAATGGAAATAATGTTAGATAAGTCAGAAATGGACATTGGCAATTTAATAAATGGAGTAAATGATAACATTATCCGTAAGATAAAAGATACAATTATGGATAATAGAACAAAAGCATTAAAAAAGCATAATAGAAAAATCAGTACTTTGAAAGATGGACGGTATGCAACATATGTTGATGATATGACTAAAAAAGAAGGCCGACATAAACTGATAGCTCCCACCTACGAAGATTTGCTTGACAAACTTGCAGCATGGTATTTTAAAGAAGAAGCGATTATACCAGTTAAAGCCATACAAAAAGTCTTAACTTTGAAAAGTCTTTATTCTAAATGGAGCAGGGAAAAGCAACTAGATGGTAGAAGCTCAAATCCAACTCGTCTATGGTACGATTGGAAAAAATACTGCCTGGAAGAAGAATTATCCCATGATTTAATTGAGAAACCGCTAGGAAGTATTACAAGCTTAGAACTGAAAGAATGGGTAAATGCTTTAAATGATAAATATAATTTTAATGTACACCAATATTATAACGCTACCTCACCAGTACGGCAGATTTTAGAATATGCCACTGAACAAGGTTATATTAAAGCTAATCCATATAGCAAAAATCTTATTAGCAAAAAGAAGTTCATACAAGAAGAAAAAGAAGAACCAGAAACACAGGTATTCTTTGTTGATGAAATAGAGGAACTTTGGAATTTGGCACATGATGGAACAGCAACAGGCATTGCAATATGCTTTATGCTAAAAACCGGATTAAGACGGGCAGAACTACTAGGATTAAAATATTCCGACTTATCAAAGAGCGGAACTTATTTAAGTATAAACCGTCAGTATGTTTTTGATTTTGAGTTTGATAAAAACGGTAAACCGACAAAAAAGATTCCACATCTGGTAGAGAGAACTAAAACAAAAGCAGGAAAAAGGAAAATTTATCTGGTTCATAATGCCAGGGAATTATTGAATGAATTGAACGAATATAATAAGCTACATAACCTTACAGGTGAATTTATTTTTCAGTCTGAATTTTATGAGGATTTCCATATGGGATACGAAGCGGTAGAAAAGAAGCTGTACCGCATATGTGATAAAATGAAGACAATTCCTAAAAGTCAACACAAGCTTCGTAAAACATTTGTTTCAAAATTACTGGACGATGGAATCAATATTGATGAGGTCAGACGTATCGCCGGACATGAGAATGAGAAAACTACACTTAGGAATTATTGTTACAACAGATATAATAAAACACAGACGGAAGATATGCTTGAAAAGGCTTTAGCCTAACAAGTTGTTCCCAAAAGTGTTCCCAGAATTCTGTTTTTTGGGAACAAAATGGATTTGTTCCCAAAGACTAAAACAAAAAAGAAAGTCCGAAAAGCCTTATTATATAAGGTTTTCGGACTATCCAGTCAATGCACCGAGTACGGATAAATCCGAACCCTCAATCTCCGCCAACGTGATAGTCTTAGAACCGTCCTTATAGTTGAAAGTAAGGATTATCTTGTCCTCATAAAGATACACCGCATTTACAAAACTGTCAATCAGTCTTTGCCGTTGTTCCCGCTTTGTCACATCAAGTTTGCGGAAACGGTAAATGAAAAATGCTATCTGTTCTCTTGTAAGCAGGGGCTTGTGCATTTCCTCCTGCAAAATGCTGACTTCAAGCTGACTTTTAGTTTCCTCCAACTCGTCCAGTCTTTGCTTGGTGGATGGGGTAAAAATCCCCGCTTGAATGGCGTTGAGCATATTATTAATACCTTTTTCCGTTTCTGCAAGCTGCTTTTTCAAAAGGGGCAGGTCGGTGCTTTCTTTCTTCTGCAATTCCATCAGCGTATCAATCAGCCGTTCCATGACTTCATCATTCATAATTGCTTTCATGGTATAGTTGACAACCAAATCTTCAATCCAGTCTTTCTTGACCGCTTTCTTGTCGCAGAGCTTCTTTTTCTTGGTATTCACACAGCGATAATAACGGTGTACTTTCATCGTATGGCTTGTGCCGCTTTCTCCCACCATAAAGGAGCCGCATTTCCCACAGTACAGCTTCGTTGTCAAAAGGTAATCGTCCTCGGATTTGTGACGGGCGGGAGCCTTTTTGTTCTTCGCCAGCCGTTCCTGTACCCGTTCAAATAATTCTTTCGGGACAATCGCCGGAATACCGTCCTCCTTGACTACATCACGATAACTGTACTCGCCCATATAGCGGCGGTTCTTCAAAAGATGGTTCATAATATTCAGCGTGATTTTCCCGCCACGAATGGAACGCATACCTCTGTCATTTAATAGATTGACAAGTTCCTGCATGGTTGCTCCCTCGCTATACTTTGTAAACATTTCCAGCACCACCGGGGCAGTCTTGGGGTCGATTTGATAATACTGTTGTTCGTCAATATAATATCCCATCGGAACAGTACCGCCGTTGTACTTACATTTCAGCGCATTGTCGGTCAGTCCCCGAATAACCTTTTCAGAAAGCTCCGCAGAATAGTATTCCGCATACCCCTCCAACATGGCTTCCAGAATAATTCCCTCGCTGCCCTCGGAGATATTTTCCCTTGCGGAAATGACTTTCACACCGTTCTTTTTCAAATGGTTTTTATATCGTGCGCTGTCGTAACGGTTCCGGGCAAAGCGGTCTAATTTCCATACAAGTACAACATCAAACAAGCCCTTTGCGCTGTCTTTAATCATGTGCTGAAATTCGGGGCGGTTATCTGTTTTTGCTGACAATGCCCGGTCAATATAAGTCCCTAAAATTGTTATATCGTTGCGCTCTGCATACTCCTTACATTCCCGCAACTGTCCCTCAATACTTTCTTCTCGTTGGTTGTCAGAAGAATAACGGGCATAAATCACACCTTTCATTTTCTCTCCACCTCCATCATTTCAAGAAGCGTCTGTTTTAATTTTTCATTCAGCGGAGATTGCGGGTCAAAACACATTTCAATAAACTGTTTCATTTCCTCACTCCCTGGCGCAATCTTCGGACGGTGTTCATATAGCTTGCCTTGCGGATTGTCTGTCCGGGCAAGCAGGTAATCCAATGATACATCAAAATAATCCGCATACCTTACAAGCGTTTCCAAAGAGGGCGCCGACTGCCCTTGCTCATAGCGGTTGATACTGGACTGCTTCACTCCCAAAAGTTCCGCCATCTTTACCTGCGACAGCTTCACGCTTTCCCGCAATCTCCGCAGGCGTTCTCCTAATTCTTTCATGGGCTGTAACCTCCTTGTTTCCTCTATGCTTAGTATATCACTTTTACGGTTTTCTTTCAACCCGCATTAAGCATATTTTTAAGAAATATACTCGTAAAACGGATAGGAAAAACAAGGAGGGCTACAACATAATAAGCGGTCAATCCGGCTGCGGTCTTACAGCAAATTGCAACCGCTTATTTTGCATTTTGGAAGAAGTGTGGCTACACACTCCGACAAAATAGGGTTTCCAAAGGGTACCCCTTTGGCACACGACTTTGCTTGCAAAGTGTAGTGTGTTATACCTGCTGTCACGGCTGCCGGGTAAAATGAGGGTTTCGCCGGATGGAAACGCTCGCTTTGCCCGGCAGGAAAACGGGCAGGTTTTTGCAGATGGGGATGGGCAAAAAGCTGGACGGTTTCAAGAGTGGCAGTGGGTATATTGGCTATTACTGGAATAATCTGTTTATCTCTTGATCAATATGCTGTTCATAAGCATCAAATTGACCTTTATCATACGGCGTTTTACTATCATAACAGTCTATCAGTTTAAACGGAACTCCATAATCACTTACTTTACGTGCATTGGGAGAAAGGGCATTGTATTCAAGTTTTTGAAGAAGTAACCCCAATCCAGCCACATCTTCCATAGCGATATTCTCTGACTTTGAAATTTGATATCGGAAGAATACATCAAAAAGGCCGAGATATTTTACTAAATGATACTTAAAGACATTGTAAACGAAGTCAGCTACTTGCCGCATTGCTTCATCCTTTGTTTTTGGATTATCTTTCCGCCCAACATAATATTGTACCATTGAAAGAAAACCACCTGAAAGATATGAACTCAATAGACTTGTTATCAATGAGTACTGATTCTGTCCCACTCGTATTGCAATAAGTTGTTTAAGTTTTTCTTCGCGTACAACGGGCAAGATAATATCCATAATGGCTTGAAATCCGGGCCAATATAGTCGGTGTGCATTGCTGCCTGCCAATGTTATTGAAACACGTTTAATATCTTCAATAGTCCACCATGGCACACTTGAAATATAACCGTATAGTGTTAATTTATCTTTTGGTCCAACAACCCGGAAACAATCAAATACATCTGATGGGATTTCAGATGCAATAATCTGAGCTTGGATATCTTCTTTATCTTGGCGTTCAACTTCAGATAAATATTTATCTTTTGTTATCTGGTAATCAACATCCGTTTTCGGGAAAGTTATATCATAGTTTTTATGTTCCAGTATTTCAGGTTGTCCATTCACAATTTCCTCAAAATTATTATTTAAATCTATAACTCTTCCAGAATAGTGTTGGTAAAACCTACCCGCACGACCAGCTATATTTTTAGCATCAAATTGCCGTAGAGGTTTTATGCCCTTTTTGTTTGATGTAATAATTATGTTTTTTGCTGAAGTGTTTACGCCTTCAGTGATAGTCGTAGTCGAAAAGAGGCATAGTAATGTCCCCTCATTAAATAAATTTATAATTTCTTTTTGGATGTATTTGGGGATAAGGCTGTGATGGATACCTATCCGGCCTTTCAATGCTTTTAATACAATCCAATCATTGCCAAATGTGTGTTCCAAATGATTTAAAAATATTTCATAAGTAGAACTTTCTATCCCTGAACAAGTTTCTTGAAAAGAAGAAATCAGCATTTGATCCCTTAATAAAGTTCTGGCATACATTTCTGTATCGGCTCTTCTGCCACAATAAATAATCGTATTTTCTTTAGGCGTGCTTAACGATTTAATTATATTGGCAATTTTCTGCCCTTTACTTATAGAACCAATTTCTACTGGGATTTCATCTATATGATATTGACGTTTACCTTTTACTGTTGTGTATTCCTTTGAAACAATTTCAAATTGATTGTAACGTAAAAAAGAAAACCCATTATCTTCCGCAAAATTATTAAACGATTTATGTTGCTGTGTACTGGGTCGGGGAAGTGCCATATATGGACCAGCTAATAGCATATCGCTTGTCAAATTACAAATAAATTCCAATGCTAAACGGTACGCGGTATCACGTTCGTTTTCGCCAGATGTTTCCGGATCAATGATAAAACTGTTATCAATTTTGTAAACCTCATCAATAAAGGCAAAATCAAAGTGAAGGTGTTGATGCGAATCCATAAACGACAAGAACCGTTCGGGTGTAAAAATAAAGATGTTTCTTTCGGATAGACTAAATTCTTCTTCGCTTAGGGAATGAATCTTATATGATTGAAATGTGTCCAACTTGCATAAACGGGCGTAATTTTCGGATAAAAGGCTAATTGCCGGAAAAATCAAAAGGACATTCTGATACTGCATCTTTTGTATAATTTCATATACCAAAAAGGTCTTCCCAAAAGAAGTAGGTGCAGTCAAAACAAAACGATTTTGTTGCCCGATTTTAAAACTGTCAAGAACATTCTTTTGATACCGATGTAATTTGCTATTTCCTCTAATAAGGCTGGCATCATGAAATAGAGCACTTATGGTAAGTGTTTTGATATTTTCATCAGATATACGGCAATCTGTAAACTTATCTTTGAACAAGTCAAAATATTGCGGGATTCCCGCTTCATTAGCCAAAAATATAAGGAAATTCATATCCGCTTCAGAGATAGGCTCATTTTTTATAAAGTCAAAAAAGCCACATACTTCTTTTACAAAAGTTGCAGCATCTGAATTCTTTTTGTATGAATAGTGCGCTTTAATTATATTAGCGGTTCTCGTGAGTCTATCCATTTTATCACATTCTCCTTGATTTGCTTAACTTCCGACAGTGGTAAAAAAATAAAAAATAACCGGTAGTCAAACGAAGCGGGTACAATAATATTAAGCCGTGTATATTCTGAAGCAATATGCTCAATACACTTTTTTATGCTCTGATGATATTGATCAGTGCTATTTTTTTGATAAGCAATAAATATAGGGTATATTAGCCGAATTCCTCTATTCTTTATTTCTTGTGACAGATTAATATCCGGATTTTCTTCCCATGAATTTAACAAGTTTTCAAGTTGTTCATTGTGTGTTGAGATATGGAGGCGCTCATCTATGATTGCAAGTAAATTTCGATTCAAATATCCATCAGAAAGTGAAGTGCTTAATTTTTCCATCACAGGGGTTATTGCGCTTTTATATTGCACATAGAATTTTGCTTCTCCAAACCATAAGTCAATATTTCCTTCTCTTTCCATTAAATGAAAAGCATCAAAACCTTTAGCCTCGCTATTTTCAATAGGAGAATAAAAATATCCTCGTGCGGCAAGAACACTCGTATTTAAAAACACACGCAAGATTAAATCCAAGAGTACTTCACCATAAAAACCATACTTCAGCTTGGTATCCTCAGATGCTTCTGGGTTATAACGGATACGGCTAAGAATAGCTTTTCGCTGTTCACGCTCTAAAGCAGTGTAATCAATTTCATATTCGTTGATTGCAAATTCCACAATACCATTATAGATAATTTTGGAAATTTCTTGGGGATTAGAATTACTGAAACAAATATCATTTTGGGAAGAAAGGCATGATTTATCTATGCCACTTTCTTGATGCGGCAATTTGCATTCAAATAAAATTGCATTATGTATAGCATTCTTTAGTGCATCTCTCATGCCTTATCCCTCCGATGTTAATTTCCAGAGTTGAATTTAACAAGCTTCTCCCAGTCAATACTACCATCCTCAAAGCAAAACTCTTGGGTGAACTCACGAACGAGCCGGTTTGAAGCTTTTTGATAGGAAGCATCGAATTCTTCCACATATTTCTCTGGCAGCCTGTCCATGAAACGGATTAGCTTTATGTAGAATTCTTCATCTCCGGTTAATTCCGTCCAGAAATCCTTGCCTGCCAATTCCATATAGAACTTGGGAAGCCCGCGGTTGGAAGCTTTCTTCTTTCCATAACCGTAACCAACAATCGGGACGAAGCGTTTCTTCGCCTGCTGCGCCAGTTTGCTTGCCGCCATGAAATTCTGTTCCTGTTTCTTGCGGCTGTCCGCATTAAAAACGCTTGTGCCAGATTTTACAGCGATGGCATAAATGGTATTGTCGCGCTCCACCATAATGTCAACGCCTTCTGCCAATGCTTTCTGTCCTTGTGCAGCAGCGGTAGCAATAGGTTCAAAGAAAACATTTCCAAATATTGTTTCCTCGGATGAGGACACAAAGGCAGCAAGGATTGCATCAATGATCTGTGCGGCCCCATTCATGGCTTTTGCCCGGAACAAATACGGGTTCTTTCGCTTCATAACCTTTTTGATGTTAAGCTTGTCAATGTTGCTGATTAAATTAGTGTAGAAATTATCTAATGCAGTTGCAATCGCTTCTACAATAGCTTCTTCATTGTAATTACTGTTTATTGGCATAGCAGCTTCCTCCTATTTCGATAGCTTGTTTCAGCTTTTGATGTATGTCTGTCCCTCTGAATCGTTTTGTGCGGATTTCAGCGGATTGATCCGCAACAGAAAGCAAAGCATTTCCCAATGCTAATGCCAACCCAACCGGTACAGCGTTGCCAATCTGCCTGTATTTTGCAATGCTTGTCCCCATGAACTGCCAATCATCAGGAAATTGCTGGATACGGGCATATTCCCGGATACTCAAAGGCCTATCTTGGGTTGGATGGCACATCATGGTTGCTTTTTGTACCGGGGAGGTCACTAAGGTTGGTGAAGGCTGGCTGTAAGATAGTCTCCGGTAAAAACCAACCTTTCCTCCGCCAGAGCCATAAGCACCGCCCATAGCCTCTTTCCGAATATCTTCCGGTAGGTCACGCCAATTTCCGCCCTCCGGAACAAGGCGGAGATACGCAAGGCGGTCTTTACTAAAGGCAGCACATTCCCCGCAATTATTTTCCAAATCCCGGATTGTATCATTCAAGGTACGCCAGCGGTATTGCGAGTCTTGGTGCATCTGGAAGTGTGTCGGGAATGGCAGGAAAAGATCTTCATTGTCCCGGCTTCCGATCAACACAAACCGTTCCCGGAATTGAGGTACGCCATAATTGACGGCATCCAAAATCCCATACACCGTTTTATATCCTAATTTATCAAATTCAGAGAGGATAACATCTAATACAGTTCCTAAATGCTGTTCAGGGGCGTTTTTGTCACGCTCCGCAAGGGGCATATGCTTTAATGGGGCAGACATAATCCCCTTTACATTTTCCATAATGAAAAAACGAGGATGGATATAGTCAATCATTCGGATAAAATCCATAAACAAGCTGCCCCTTGGGTCGTTAATCCCCAGCCGCTTGCCGGCAGTAGAAAATGGCTGGCAGGGTGGGCCACCGCAAATCAGGAAAGGTTCTCCCTGTGCCAATCCAGTCTGTTCCAACAAATCTTCTTCATTGATTTCACGGATGTCACCACCCAAAACCTTGTGCCCATTGGCACGCATAGTTGCGACACAAGCAGGGTCAAAGTCCTGTCCGATTACGATATTGAGGCCAGCTTTTGAAAGGCCAATATCCAGCCCCATTGCCCCGGAAAATAAGGAAATTACATCCCGATTTGAGGGATTATCTTTAAAGTGTAATAAATTCATTCAATCCTCCCATTAAACCTTTTCTCCATCTGGAAGGACAAAATAGCGTTCAAAAGAACACCCCAATGTTTCTGCCAGATATTCTAAATCAGAGATTGTAAAACTCTCTCGTTTCATTTTTGAGTTGAAATTCTGAGGGGTAGTCCCCATACGCCTTGCCAATTCTGCAACACTGATATTGCAGCGTACACAAAGCACTTTAATCTGTTCTGATATTGTCATAAGGGTACTCCTTTTATTTTATCATTAAATATATTGAAAATATAAAGTAATTATTTTATGTTTTCAATATAGTCCCTTGTGCCATCTATCATAACATCAAATTGGCTCATCTGCAATTCAAAAATCAAATCTTCGACGGCTTGCACACATTCTTCTGTGTGTTTTTGTATCTCCTGACCCCAAAAGTGCATGGGAACCCAATCCATAGCAATTAGCTTGAAATCATTATCCCGGTCACGGGCCATATTACGCTCGATCTTTTTGATCCAATATTCCCGGTTATGGCCCAGCTTTTGTTTCTTGATCTCCCAGTTATAGCCGTGAAAGAACTCGCTGTCACAAAAGATGGCAATCCTGTATTTGGTTATAGCTATATCGGGCGTACCCGGCAGTTTTTTATAATTTTTCCGATACCGTATGCCTTTGTGCCAGAGTGATTTCCGTAGTATAACCTCAATACTGGTATCTTTTCCCTTAATATGGCTCATTGCCCGGCTTCGCTGTTCCGGGGTCATTACATCGCTCATGGCTCTTCCTCATTTTGTGTACTGCCCACTTGTCCCATCATCTTTTTTGCCAGTGCTTGAAACTGCTTGGTGGTTTCCGCGTCCATCGGCACAATCTGTCCGATCTGTCCGGCAATCATAGCAGTTACATCGTCCATAGAAAGCGGCTCCTGCTGTTGCTCTGCCAGCGTGTCCCTCATGGTTTGAAGCATTGCGTCGGTGACCACTTCTCCCGGCTGTTCTCCGCTGTCCATATCTTTCTTAATATCCCGCAGGATGGCAAGGAATACATTCTTGATTTTTTCAATCTCCGCCTCATGTTCGCCCATCTTCTGTGCGTTCAGAAGTTGCAAATCCTGTCTTGCTTCTGCCCGATGTTCCGGGTGTTCTTTCATAAGATCGGACAAGGAAGCCGTTGCCAGTTCAATCAGCTGGTTTCTTGCCATGATACCCTTTGCCGCTGTGTCTTGAAAATAAATCCGTATCAAATCCATCAGTTTCGGAAAATTCCTGTGTTCCAACAGGCGGTTGAGGATTTGCGCATCGACCATACCTGTCACAAGCCCTCTCACAGCCCCCTCAGACAAGCCTAATTCAGAAATATCATAGCTTTTACGGACGCTCACGGTGGACAATCCCAGTATGTAGTCTGTTGATACCTTAAATTCCTTTGCCACGCCTATGAGAATATCGCTGCTGACCGTCTTTGTTTCTCCGCTAACAATGCGGCTCAACTGGGAAGCAGATACGCCTATCTTCTCTGCAAGCTGCTTTTGAGAAATATGATTGCCGTTGCATAAATCGGAAATCCTTTGTCCAGGTGTCCTGGGTAAAGCCATACACAGCACCTCCTTTGCTTACTTCCCATTATACAGGAGAATTGCAGAAATGCAATTTTGAAATTGAATATTGCCCTAAAATGCAATTCTCGCAAGATTCCGGGAATTGCATTTTTTTCGTGTAGACTTAGGGTAGTTCATCGATGAGCCGCACCTTGAAAATAGAATGACCGTCCGAAAAGGAATACCTCTCCCGGAGAAGTAGCGCATTTGCGTACCAAAGGAGAACCACGCCGAAGGAATGGGGCAGGAAGCCTTTTCGTGGAGAACGGCAACGGAAAGCAAAATGGAGGGAACACATGAGAGAGAACCCATATAAACGACTGCCGCCCATAGAGCGCAAGCAGGACGGTTCCCTTTACCGCATGGCACCAGCACAGAGGAAACAGGCAAACGCCCTGATCCGCCGGGAGTGCTGCTGTTATGAGGACGGGAACTGTATGCTCCTTGACGATGGGGACACCCACACCTGCCCCCAGACCATTTCTTTCTCGGTCTGCTGCAAGTGGTTCCGCTGGTCGGTCTTGCCGCAAATCGGAACGCTGGAAGCAGAGATTTTCCGGGATAAGGAGCTGAAACGCTGTGCGGTCTGCGGCAGAATGTTTGTCCCAAAGTCCAACCGGGCGAAATACTGTCCCGACTGCGCCGCCAGAGTTCACAGGCGGCAGAAAACAGAAAGTGAACGGAAAAGGAGGTCTTGTGTGGACAGTTAGGGGCTGAAAATCCCTTGATTTACAAGGCTTTGCAAGCATACAACAGGGGCAGGCAATAGAAAGTACCGTCTGCTCCCGGAAATAGGCTTTTAACCGTCCACAAAACACGATATGACAAACACCATTTATATCCATCAGCCGGAAAAGGTGGTCAGCTTTACCCGGCTTCCCAATTTCCTTTTTGAAGCTCCCACATTCACGCCCCTGTCCAGCGAAGCAAAGGTACTGTATGCCTTTATCCTGCGCCGGACAGACCTGTCCCGGAAAACGGATGGGCGGACGAATATGGGCGCATTTACCTGTACTATCCCATCAACGAGGTGGTGGAGCTGTTCCACTGCGGACGGCAGAAAGCGGTCAACACCCTTCGGGAGCTGCAATATGCGGAACTGATTGACATTAAGAAGCAGGGCTGTGGAAAACCCAACCGCATTTATCCAAAATCCTATGAAGCGGTTTCAAACACCGACTTCAAGAAATCCGGTTATGGAACGCCGGAGGACTGAAAACCGCACTCATAGAGTACGATAATCAATCCTCTTGAAGTACGAAAACCGGACGGTATATAGAAATACAGAGATTAAAACGATTTTATTTATATCTTATCCATTCCTATCCTATCCGAGATATTTTCTGCGGGATTTTCCTGTGTGAAAACAGGCTTTTCAAAGAAAAGCCGACGGAAAGGAACGGAACGGGGAAAGGAGTTTCATGGCACAACACGCAATTTTGCGATTTGAAAAGCACAAGGGCAATCCGGCAAGACCGCTGGAAGCCCATCACGAACGGCAAAAGGAACAATATTCCAGCAATCCCGACATTGACACCAACCGGAGCAAGTACAATTTCCACATCGTTAAGCCGGAGGGCAGGTACTACCACTTCATTCAAAACCGTATTGAACAAGCAGGCTGCCGGACACGCAGGGACAGCACCCGGTTTGTGGATACGCTGATTACCGCCAGCCCGGAATTTTTCAAGAAGAAGTCCCCAAAGGAAATACAGGAATTTTTCCAGAGGGCGGCTGATTTCTTAATCGGACGGGTAGGGAAAGAAAATATCGTGTCGGCGGTGGTACACATGGACGAGAAAACGCCCCACCTGCATCTGGTTTTTGTCCCGCTGACAGAGGACAACCGCCTGTGTGCAAAGGAGATTATCGGGAACAGAGCCAACCTCACAAAATGGCAGGACGATTTTCACGCCTATATGGTGGAGAAATATCCCGACTTGGAGCGTGGGGAAAGTGCCAGCAAGACAGGCAGGAAGCATATCCCCACCCGTCTGTTCAAGCAGGCGGTCAATCTCTCCAAACAGGCAAGGGCGATTGAAGCGGCTCTTGACGGAATTAACCCGCTGAACGCCGGAAAGAAGAAAGAGGAAGCCCTCTCCCTGCTGAAAAAGTGGTTCCCGCAGATGGAGAATTTCTCCGGGCAGCTCAAAAAATACAAGGTCACGATAAACGACCTTTTGGCAGAAAATGAACAGTTGGAAGCCAGAGCCAAAGCCAGCAAAAGGGGCAAGATGAAAGATACACTGGAGCGGGCAAAGCTGGAAAGTGAACTGCACGATATGCAAAGGCTGGTTGACCGTATTCCGCCGGAAATCCGCAGGGAATTGGAACGGCAGCAGCGACACACAAGGGAACGGTGATTGATGACAGAAAACATTTCACGCCGCAGCATGGCGGCATTGTACCTTGACAACTGAATACAGAGAAAGGCGATATATGGCAAAAAAGCAACCAGACACAAATATCCCCCAGCATGAAATAGAAGCCCTTGCCCGGTGCTTACTTCCAGAAATCCAAAAACTCTTTGAAAGCCCGGAGGGACAAAAAGAATTTGAGGAGTGGAAAGCGCAGAGGGCAGAGGAAACGGAAAAGAAAAGGAGCGTATGACAAAAGCGGCGGTATCGTAAATGATACCGCCGCTTTTGCTTTAGCACTCAAGATATACTAAAAATCCGAAGCCGTCCCCGATTGGAACCGGGTTCGGATTATCATTATCTGGTGCGGGAGATGGGACTTGAACCCACACGAGCATACACCCACAAGATCCTTAGTCTTGCCTGTCTGCCAGTTCCAGCACTCCCGCGACACAAATAACAGTATAGCACAGAAAGTAATTTTTGGCAACAGTTTTTTATAATATTTTATTAGTAATAACTAGGAATCATTCTTTCAATGCAAATTTAACATGTATTCAGATATTTATCAATATGCACATTTTTACAAATATACTTTGACAAATCCCAGCGGCAGATCTATACTGATACTGACATTTGAATATGGATGTGTCTTCAGGGCAGGGTGAAATTCCCGACTGGCGGTTAAAGTCCGCGAGCGCAGCAGCGCCGATCCGGTGTGATTCCGGAACCAACAGTATAGTCTGGATGAAAGAAGATGTGTCAGCCAGGGCGGAAAGAACCGGTGGCATAGCCAAACCGGCAAAGGTACGCAGTGTGAGCATTGGACACCTGAAAGGCATAGGCTTTTCAGGTGTTTATTATTTATCTGGAGGTATTAATTATGAATCAGGATGTAAAAACAAAAAAGCTTACGACTGTGGCTATGATATGTGCCATCTCCTACTTGATGGTGGTAATTGGACGCATTCCCATTGTCATGTTTCTAAGCTACGAGCCCAAGGATGTAATGATTACCATCGGAGGCTTTATCTTCGGCCCCTGGACAGCTATGATTATATCTGTCATCGTTTGCTTGATAGAGATGATCAGCATCAGCAGCACCGGCATCATCGGCTGTATTATGAATATTCTGTCCAGCTGCTGCTTCGCCTGCCTGGCTGCTTGGCATTATAAGAAGAACCATACCCTCAAAGGGGCGGCGACGGGTTTGCTTTTCGGCATCATCGCTTCTACCATTGCCATGCTTTTATGGAACTACCTTCTCACCCCTATTTACCTGGGGTACCCCAGGGATGCTGTAACCGCCATGCTGATACCTATATTCCTTCCCTTTAACCTCTTTAAAGGAGGGCTTAACATGGCGTTCACCCTGCTTCTTTACAAACCTATTGTGACTGCCCTGAGAAAGGCCGGCCTTGTACCGCCTTCCACCCACAGTTCCAGACAGAATACCATTGGAATTGCTCTTACAGCATTTATGATACTTCTTACCTGTGTGCTCCTTTATCTGGCAATGACAGGGAAAATTTTGTAAAATACAGTTGACAAATGGGTGATCCTACTATATAATAATTTTCGTTGCTTGTAAAAGCAGCGAGACGCAGAAGTGGCGGAATTGGCAGACGCGCACGGTTCAGGTCCGTGTGGTAGCAATACCTTGTGGGTTCGACTCCCATCTTCTGCAGGCACAGATAAGGAATCCTGTTTCAGGATTCCTTATTTTTTTAGAAAATATCAGGGAGCCGTCTTCCATGACAGCTGCGGCAGGCAGAACGAGCATCGGATTTTCTATGCAATCATTGCAGGTTTTTACTTAAAATCCAGGCCATTCCACCTGCCATTGTTTTATTCCCACAGATACAGAAAACGAGTACTCCTTGCATTAAGCTAACTCTTTTGAACTTTATTGGAGCTAGTCCTTTGAACATGGCTATACACTAAAAAAACGCAGATAATACCATGGAGGGAACAGTCTTCCAATGAGATGGAATCCCTCTATGAAACGCCCTCCATCTATAAATACAGGGCAAAACAGAAAGCTTCCTATAGTGAAAAAGGGTATGGAACTGCATAATACCTGGGGACTGCGGGTAACAGCCTTTAAAAGCCAGGAAACGGCAATGAGACTCAGACAGTAGCAGGCCATCGCTCCTAACTCCAACGAAATGACGCTTAGGCTACCCCCCATCCACAGGGCCAGCAAAGCCGATACCGCCGCCATAACCACAGGAGCCGCCAGAGAAGCCAGAGCACAGGGCAGCCGATGTCCGTAGGAAAGCGGAAGGAACAGTCCTTTTCTTTCATCCTCCCCCAGCACCACTCCTGCGTAAAGACTGGTGATAAACAGGTACACTGCCACCACTCCCCTTACAGGGAATACCGGAGACTCCTGGTCAGAAGAGGAAACTGCTGTCCTTTCCTGCCCCAAATAAGCGTATTCAAAACGGAACGTACTGCCATCCGTCAGCCTACGGTCATAAAGCGTTCCCGCATCTTCTATGAGCGCGGCTCTCTCCTGGCTTCCCGGAAGTCCCAGAGTTTCAAAAACCTCTCCCTTCCCGGCATAGTCCTCCAGAAGCTCTCTGTTGTAGATTTCCACTAAGGCTGCAAACACAGTTTCTGTGGAGAGGGCTGCTACCACTGTAGAAGGAGCTGAATACACTCCAATGGTTCGCCGGAAGCTTCCTGAATCCAGCTTTTCCTTAAGCCCTTCATATATAACATAGCCACACTCCGCTCTTCTGGAGGCTACCTCCTCCTTTACCTGCTCCTCATCCTCACAAAGATAAAACCGGAACATTCCACCATTCTCTCCCAGACTACGGTTTACAAGACGTTCCGCTATCTGACGCGCCAGCTTGTCATTATCCTGCACTGCGATGGCAATGCCTATGCCCTGCTCCCCTTTTCCCTGCATATGCCGGGCAGCCAGGGCCCCTATAGGCAGTAAAAAAAGAATACCAAGAAAGGCAAAGTGCTTGCCGTAGCGTTTGCAGGACATCAGGAACCACATCCACATAGTTTTCACGTTCTTACCACCTCCGCCCTAACGCTTATCAGGAATCCGGCTACAATCAACACTATCAGCCGTACCGCTGTCAACGGTATCCCTTCCGGTATTACGATATTTTTTATGCCCTCCATAAGTATGGAAGTGGGAAGAAAGGGAGCTGCAGCCTGAAAGGAGGCAGGCAAAAATACAAGAGGAAGAAATCCTCCAGCCAAAAAATGCATGACTGACACAACCAGAAACAGCAACATGACTCCTCCCATCAATGTACCTGCTATCTGATATAAGGCTGTCACGAAGGCAGCGGCAGCCAGGCAAACCTCCACAAAGAGCAGCATTCCAGGCAGGCTCCAGCTTATCCAGCCGGCAGCCAGGGCTACCGCTCCCACAGGCAAAGCCACCATAGCCATAAGAAAACCCAGTCCCAATATTCTGGCTGTAGTTACCATTCCCGGACCCACCCCAACTATAAGTAATTTCTGCTTCATAGCAGACTCAAGTGGAGACAAATAGGAGGATACGGGAACAACGCTTAAGAGCAGGAACAGCAACACACCGCTGATTCCATAAAAAGTGAGTGTATCCACATCCCCGGTGGCGCTTACTCTGACATTCCGAAAATAATCAGCCCTTGGCAGACTGTATCCCAAATAAATACGGTTTAGCTCCTCCTCCACCTGCGGAATGGAGGACACCAGACCGTGGATGCGGCAGAGCTCATCTCCTGCATAGATACCAGCCTGACTGGCCCCTACTATAGTACCTCCTGCATCTGTAAGCTCTTTAAATATCCGGCTTTCCAGTCCGGCTTCTTTGGGAAGCAGGATCTGAACCGGTGTGTTGGTGCCATTTATTATATCCTGAACAAACCCTTCCGGCACCTCCATCACAGCAAATAGCTTTCCTTCCTTTAACTGATCCAGCGCTTCTCCCGCCTCCATGTAGGTAAAGTCACAAATACTTTTCACACTATCCAACGTACTGAGCATAGAAACTGCTTTGCCGGCAACAAGGTCGCCTTCAGGGAGCACAACTCCTACGGCAATCCTTCCTACCGCCTTCTCCCCATACAGCATCTTTCCAGCCAAAAGAGCAATCGTACCCACCAACAGTAACAGCACGATTGCCCCGGCATAGATGTGAGGAAGCTTCTTACATGCCCGTTTTAACTCAAGCTTGAGATAAACCAAACGTGCAGACATCGATCCCCATCCTTTTGTTTTTAGTACTGGCTAATACCTGTCTGGCTAATTAGAGAAAATGCATTAAGCACAATCTCTGTTCCCAGATCATTCCAGTCAGACTCTGTAGCTGCCACAATATCCATGGGCTCTCCCTCTAAGGCCGTAACCTCACCTTCCAACGGCTGATAATAGTACTCACCGCTGAGAACGACATTAACAGAGTTATCCAGAGCGCTGATTTCCAGAGCGTCAATATCCATATGGATGGATTTGCCCTTTTCAAGCTGGTCTATCACGCCGCTTATGGAGGCTTTTACAAATTGAGTTTCCTGATCGCTCAATTCAGCCGAGGTGTGATAGCTGCCAGTCTCTGAGTTATAAGAGCTGCCGTATACAAAGCTATAAGCTTCTGCCGCTGCATTTAAGTCTACAGAAATATCGTCAGTCAGCTTTTTCCCATCATAGGAGCCCTGTCTTACAATATCTATCTGAACTTCCTCACCGTCCTGGCGAAGAGTTATATTGCCTTTAAAGTTCTGGAGCAGATAGGAGCCGCCCTGAAGCTGACAGCCAAAGCTTAGGTCTACCTTCTTTCGATCTTCCTCCCCAGCATCTTCCGGTTGCAGCTGGGTAAAGCCCTCCACTGCTGCCAGATTCCCCTTCTTATCTACATAGACAGTCATCTGAATGTCTGTAAGGCTGCCGTCCAGGTAGTCGATCATATCATTTAATGCTTTCTCCAGCTCGTCATAGGACTGTTTCTGCATCTCCTGAGCAGACAGTACATTGGCCCCTGAACTGCCCCCGCTCATAATCTCTGTCATTCTCACAGTTGATTCCATCTGTCTCAGAAACTCCTGCTTTAGCGTCTCATCCTGAAGGAAGAAATCCGAGGATGTCCTTAAGAAATCTATCATGGATTCCTTGCTGATATTCACCTGATAACCCTGGCAGCTTACCTCCCTGCCGTTCATGGTGTACGAACCTTTTTCCGCTTTTTCCACAGTCAGGGCAGCCTTGAAGTTCTCCTGCGCTTTGCAGCCTTCCTTGTAACGGCTTATGAGAGCTTCCACATCAAATGGAGCTTTCCCTTCCTTCTGCTCCTGCTTTGCCTCCGCTACCGCTTCAGACAAATAGGCCGCAAAGCCTTCCACATCCACGCCGTTTTCTTCCATCAGAGATCTAAAATATGGGGAATTTGCAATACGCTCTCCCAATCCATCGCTTAAATCAATGGTAAGCACTGATTCAAACAATTCCGGGACAGATACCATCAATGTCTCATCCCCGTAATACCCATTCAGGTTTAGCAGATCCATGCCATTGTAAATCACTCCGGCGTTAAGACTGCTTTTATTGTTGGTTTTATCACTCTTTACCTGAAAACGGAGCCCGCTTCCTGCATACTGGTTAATCTCCGGGTCAGAACAGCTGTCCATCTTCAAGGTAAAGCCGGTTTCGCTGTTAGCTGTCAGTACAGACTCTGCAAAGGCCTTTCGTCCAAAAAGCTCTTCAGAGGGAATGGACTGCTCCTCGGTCCAAACATGTTCAAAGGCGTCAATTACCACCTGCTTCGGGTCCCTGGCTGTCAGCTTTACGCACGCCAAAGCTCCGATGGATACCACTGCCAAAACAGCTATCACAGCAGTCAAGATTCTGGTGAACTTTTTGTTGGGCGCAGGCGCTGCCGCAGGTACGGATGCTCCATCTGCCGTTTTTTGTGCAGGCTCCTCCTGCTGCTGCAAGCCTGCTTCATCTGACCGATTAACCGGCTCTGCCTCCTGGGGCAAAGCCTCAGGCTCTGCCTCTGCCTGAACAGACGGTTCGAAAGCTTCCTTGTCAGACGCCTGTGATTCCCGTCCATCCGTTGGTTCTTTGCACTTGGGACAGAAAGCATCCCCTTCCGTTTCAGCTCCACATTTCGTACATTTCATTCTACTTCTCCTCCTCGTAGGTGAATACAGGCAAACAGTGCCCTTCATTCTCCATTATATTTATCGAAACTGATGAATCAGCTCCTCTGCTGACATTCCAGCTGCGATTGACGTTAATTGCCCTTCCTTTAGCGCATAAACAGAGGTGCACAGAGAAAGCTCCCCCAGCTCGTGGGTGGCAAGTATTACCATTCCTCCTCCTGCCATATATTCTTTGAGGTATTCCTTGATTATTTCCTTGCACTCCAAATCCAATGCTGCTCCCGGTTCGTCCAGGATCAGCACCGGCGCATGATTGGAGAGAGCACAGGCAATGCTGACCCGTTTTTTCATGCCTCCCGACAGCTTGCCTGCAGTACACTTTAGCATCTTATCGACTCCCAGCATGGCGCCTGCCCCTGTCTCCAGATCCTGCCTCATAGCCGCTTTTCCGCCTCTGTACCATAAGAGCAGATTATCCCGGACTGTAAGATCCTCCATAAGAGGATTCTCCTGGGGGACATAGGCTGCCTCCTCTGCAAATACCCTTGGGTACCCTACCGCTTCCCTACCATTGTAGCGTATACTTCCTCTGTCCGCTTTCCTGGCTCCTGCCAAAATCGATAAAAGGGTTGTCTTGCCGCAGCCGTTATATCCCACAATACCCACACATTCACCAGGCTTTACCGTAAGAGTGACCCCCTTAAGAATTTCCTGTCTGCGATAAGCCTTGTATATACCTGATATTTCCAGCATAGGCATGACCACTCCTATCATTGTTCCTGATTCTTCTTCCTTTTCAGTGTATCATAGGATGGCGATTATTGTAAAGCAACATTTATTAATGATTTCTCTCTAATTTGAGTATTGAGCTTTCTTATTGTTAGATATTGTTAGATAGTTTTTTCTTACAGCAGCTCTTGCAGATGGAACTAGGTATGGGATTAGTCAAAAACGTGCATACCTCTTTGGGGTAATCCCAAAAAAGAGGGCGCCGCAGTCTCTGCAGCTCCCTCTCTTCTTAACCCCTTCTATCTGAGCATTAAGCAATTTTGGACTTTGCCAGCTCAGCCAGCTTCGCAAATCCCTCTGCATCATTAATAGCCATATCGGAAAGAACCTTGCGGTTCATCTCTACCTCAGCTAACTTCAGTCCATACATGAACTTGCTGTAGGACAGTCCATTGATACGGGCTGCCGCATTGATACGCGCAATCCACAGCTGTCTAAACTGTCTCTTCCTCTCTTTTCTGCCTGCATAGGAGCTGGTCAGCGCGCGCATAACGGACTGCTTTGCTATTCTATACTGTTTGGAGCGGGCTCCTCTGTAGCCCTTTGCCATTTTCAGCACTCTATTGTGCTTCTTTTTTGCATTTAAACCGCCTTTTACTCTTGCCATCGGTAATTCCTCCTTCTACAATTCAAACTTACAGATATGGTAAAATCTTCTTCATTACCTTTGCGTTGGTAGCGTCGGTAACAATATCTTTTCTAAGATTTCTTTTTCTTTTGGTGGACTTCTTAGTTAAGATGTGAGACTTGTAAGCTTTATTGCGGACTAACTTACCTGTACCTGTCTTTTTAAAGCGCTTTGCTGCTGCTCTGCTGGTTTTTAACTTTGGCATTATAATTTCCTCCTTAAAACTTTCTATTTTAACGTTTTGCAGTTAAAAACATTATCATGCTTCTTCCTTCCACCTTAGAGGGCTTATCGATGACTGCAATATCTTTAAGACTCTCAGCGAAATCGTCCAGAATGTACTTGGACTTGGACATATGGGCCATCTCACGGCCTCTGAAGCGAAGCGTCACCTTCACCTTATCGCCCTTCTCCAAAAACTTTCTGGCAGCTCCTACCTTTGTATTCAGATCATTGGTGTCAATGTTAGGAGACAAACGAACTTCCTTGATATCAATTATCTTCTGCTTCTTTCTGGCCTCCTTTTCCTTACGGGCCAGTTCGTAGCGGTACTTTCCATAGTCGATAATCTTACATACCGGCGGCTTTGCGGTAGGAGCAATCTTCACAAGATCCAGCTCAGCCTGCTGAGCCAGCTTAAACGCCTCCGACGCAGGCATAATGCCCAGCTGCTCTCCATCCTGGCCAATCAGCCGTATTTCTCTGTCTCTGATCTGTTCGTTAATCATTAATTCGCTAATAGTCGTACACCTCCATATTTAAGCATGTTTTCAGGAATCAGCCGCCCTGTATGCCAGGGCAAAAATAAAGCGGACAGCCAGGCCATCCGCATCCTACACACATAAAATCATCTGCCGAAGCATTTTCACTGAAATGCCACAGCACATCACTTCATCTATGAACCCAGGTCACTTGCTCGTGCCAGGGTGAGGCGAATACCTGCTTTCCTGCCAGCTGCTTCTACAGCCTATGTTACTTTACTACAATGCATCAACTTTGTCAATGGTTTTCTTTCAGAATTCACCAGAAAAATTAAGAAATTACGAAACCGCCTTAACAACTCAAGCTGAATCACTGTATGTTAGAAAAGGACTCCCACAGCCGCCTTAGCCGCCGGAGAATCCTTTCCCAAATCAGATATATCCTATTGGGCCTTAAAGGTGCTGCACTTTGTTTCAGTACAGTCACAGGCCCCATTGCCGCTGATGCTGATATGCTCGGCAGCACATCGTTGATCCTCGTTGTAAACACATTTCACAGCGTCACAGGCCACTTCCAGTCTGGTCTCAGGCGTTTTGAACAGATTTGTGAAAACGCCTCCCCTGTTCTCATCAAAGCTTGCACAGCAGGTATCATCTACGTTCTTAGCCTTAGCCCCATCTACTGCAATCGCGGCCTTACAGCAGCAATTATCGGCGTTGTGCACACAGGTCTTTACACTACATTCCAGCTTCGTCATGGTTATTACCTCCTTGTTATGGTTTTCATTTTACCGGTCAGGCGTTTCGCAAGATGCGGGGAATTTACCTTCCTTTTGGCAGCCGCAGGGGCAGATTCCCCGGCCTTGGTCTGCCTGCGGGAATAAACAAGGATAGTATGTGCGGT
Source organism: Clostridium porci (assembly GCF_009696375.1). Taxonomy (GTDB): domain Bacteria; phylum Bacillota; class Clostridia; order Lachnospirales; family Lachnospiraceae; genus Enterocloster; species Enterocloster porci. Next base: position 169,499 of record NZ_VUMD01000002.1, on the reverse strand, counting down.
TTACAGGTTTTGATTCATCCGCCGCAAAGCCTCGATACAGGCTCCCTCCGTTCCGTCCAGATTATAAAGCTCTCCCTGAGTCACAAAGGTGTAAACCTGTATATCATCCACATAAACTGGAGCGCCGCCGCTCACGCTGATGGAAAGGTCTCCGACGCGGCAGCCTCTAAACTGAACCTCCACTGTGCGGCTTCCTTGTACCTCCACAGTTCTGACGCGGCCTCCCAGCTTGATGGTTATCCGGCTGCTGTCCTCTGATTCTGCTTTGAACCGGACAAAGGCATTCTCACCTATGGCTCCTGTCATACGATTGCCGATGCTCTGACTTACAGATCCTCCTTCCAGAAGCAAAAGTGCCTTGCTGCCCTCCCACTCCGTCAGATAGCTGCCTCCTGAAAGCATCCACCCCTCGCTCCCAAGGGCAAACTGGGCATTAAATAATTTATTATCCCCGTAATCCCGGTAGGTCCAAATCCCATAACCCATAGTCATATTTTTTAAAATGGGAGCAAGGCCTTCCAGATACAAAGCCTTCTGGTCATCCTGAAGCTGTGCATTATGCTCATAGCCAATTGTATTATCTGTAAAAAGCAGCTGATCGATGTAAGCAGGCTTGCCTCCGCTGTACACTCTGAGACGGTTGAAGAAAACAGGCGCTTTTTCCAAAGCCTCCGCCGCACTGACACGCTCATTCTTATTTTCAAAGCCCATAGGCACACTGTACATAGCGCTGGTGTAAGCGGCGCTGCCGCAAGGGTAGGTAGAAGTATGCATAAAGCCTTCCTTAATACCGTCCTGGCGATTAACAGGATCTGCATCCAGGCGAACCTCCATGGACAACCCTGGAAATACCGTCTGGCTCATAACCAACATATCATTTAAAAACTGGTCATAAAATTCATAAAAAACCCTTCTCGCATAGGAGCTTTGATCAGGAAAATACAGCTCCTCGTAGGATCGGATGCTGTGACCGTACATCTTTGACAGCTCCTCCAGGCTATAGTTGGCCCTTGCATAGTCCGTATAGCCTGAAGCCTGAGCCAGCCTTCTTCCCTCCACAGTATTTCCAAGGTCTGCGCTGCTGTCCGTAAAATTCCAAAAATCCTCCCACGTAAGAAAGCCTCCGCAAAAATTCTCATGAGCCGAGGCCCGTTCATACAGGCGACCTACATATTCCATCCATGCCTTTTGCGCAGATACATCATACATGAGCTTCTTGTAGCGCTCCAGCACATTGTCCCTTCCTGCATAATCCCAGGTGTAGCCTACCCGCAGCATTACGCTCAAATTCTGTGCAGACGCCGCATTCATTACACGATCCAGCTTCTCCCACGCATAATCATTGTATGTGCAGGGTGAGATTCCTGGCTGAAATTCACGCCATGGCACTGCCAGAATGATATTGTTGAAGCCGTCCTCCCGGATCTGTGCAAGCTCCTCTTCCATATGTTTGCTCTCACTGTTCCAGAAGTTAATTACCCAATCATCAGAATAGTAGGTAGCTGATTTTAGATATCCGGCTTCTCCTGAGGCATGCTCCTCTGCCCGGGCAAATCCGGTGGTAAATAACACAGCGGCCGTTCCTATTGCCGCTGCGGCTATTAGCAGGCACTTTCTCATTGGTTTCTCTCCTCGTATTATAGGCTTTAGGTTTTAGGCTCCCGTTTCAGCTCAGGCCATAGGGTGAAAAGCATAGTTCCAAAGCAGGCGGCTCCTCCGATAAAGTTGGATATAGGTTCTGCCATCAGTATCCCTGTAGTTCCCAGGCCCAATACGGCAGGAAGTATTAGAATCAGCGGTATTACAATTACAACCTTCCGAAATATAGAAAAGAACACAGCCTTTTTCGATTTCCCCAGCCCCACAAACACGGACTGTCCCGCAAACTGCAAAGACATCATAAAAAACCCGAAAAAATACACCCTCATGGCAGGAACACCCGCCTCCACCAGCTCCCCCTCCCGGTTAAAGATGCGAATAAAAAATTCCGGGAAGGTATGCACCATTCCCCACACGCCAATCGTATACAGAATACAGACAAAAGACATAAATACAATAGCCTTTCTAACCCTTCCGTACTTCCCGGCTCCGTAATTGAAGCCCATCACAGGCTGGGCGCTGTTGGTAAGTCCGCTGACAGGCATGGTGATAACCTCCCTTACGGAATTGATAACAGTCATAACTCCCACGTACAGATCGCCTCCAAACCTCTGGAGCATGGCATTATACATAATCTGCACAGAACTGTTTGTGATAGCCATGGTGAAGCCTGACATCCCCAAGCCGGTAATACGCAGAATACGCCTGACATTCAGCTTCATAGAGCTGGGTCTCAGCTTTAATATGGCCCCCTTGCCCGTTAAAAATGAGAGAATCCAAACCGCAGATACAAGCTGAGACAGGATCGTGGCCAATGCGGCTCCCTTTACGCCCATATGGAATATAAAGATAAAAACAGGGTCCAGAATAAGATTTAATACAGCTCCCACCAGCACACTCAGCATTCCTACCAGGCCAAAGCCCTGTGCATTGATAAAGCTGTTCATTCCCAGTCCTATCATGACAAATGTATTACCCATAAGGTAGGTTGTTATGTAAGCGTCCGCATAATCTATGGTGGCGCTGCTGGCTCCGAAACAATAAAGCATGGGGCGCTTACATATGAGCCCCAGAACCGTAAGTAAAACGCCGGCACCTGCCAGCAGTACAAAGGAGTTGCCCATGATAGCCTCCGCCTCCTTCACATTGCCCCGTCCCCGTTCAATGGAACAAAGCGGCGCACCTCCCATTCCAAAAAGATTGGCAAAGGCAATGACCATAGAAATAATCGGAAGGCAAAGCCCAAGCCCAGTAAGGGAAAGGGTTGCATGCTCCGGCAGCATGCCGATATAAATCCGATCTACAATGTTGTAAAGAACATTGATCAGCTGAGCCAGAGTCATAGGCAAAGCCAGCTTCAAAATATTCTTTATTATACTTCCCTGGGAAAAGTCATTCTCCCTTACCTTTCCCACTCTTTCTTTCTTGATCAGCCCCCCGCTGTCCTTACCCATCTAAATCCTCCCGCACATCAATATCTTTTAGCTCGTCCCCGGATATCTCCAGCTTCCTCTTACCAGCTTCACAAGGGTTAAGGGGCTCATATAGGGCTGATCGGCCGCAGCAAACAGAGCCGCCCCCTGGCAGACGCTTGTTCCAGGAATTTCATAATAATAGGTTTATTCATTACCATTTGTTGATTCATCCGTTTGTGGTTCCCTCACAAGGTTTACTTGTGTAATCTTAGCACAAAATGAAGCTTAAGAAAAGGCGCTCCCAAAACTTTCACCTCTGGGAGACGTAAAAACAGCCCGAACTGCCAGTTCTAATCCTGGCTGTTTAGACTGTTTTTCCTCTAGTCATATGTTCAGAGGATACATTTTCACTACTTGCGGATCTCGTTCTTAATAACGCCCTAAGAATCTAAGCGAAAGATTCCCAAACCCAGAGTACGTTTCTTTTCACTCCATCTCTCCCTTTAAAAGCAGTATTGCCGATGGCTCCACTCTGAGCCACTTCGGCACTGCCCCCATGGCGTTACAGGTATGAATACCTTTTTCCGTTTTCCACCAGAGGCCATTTCCAAGAGTTACATACCACTCAAAGGGCATTTCAGAAATGTTGGGCTCCGTCACCTGAATCAGATTCGCCTTCTGATTCTCCTGCCAGATGAACTCCTCACCCTCTGGCAGCGGCTTAAAGTCATGGGCTCGGATTCCCACCGCGGTTATGTCATCCTCCACCCTTTCCTCTGTGGACAGCTCCAGGCCCTTCCAATCCAGAGCGCGGATGCAGTAAGGCCCCAGCCGTTCAATGCGGGATATATTTTTACAGCCTGTAAGCCGGGCTGCCTGGCAGGTAACTGGATTCTGAAATATTTCCCTGGTACGGCCTCCAACCAGCACTCGTCCCTTATCCAGAAGAAGAAGGGCATCACAAAGCTGGTAAGCCTCATCTCTGTCATGCGTTACCATGACCGTTACTCCTGCATAATCCCTGATTACCTTAGACAGCTCCAGACGAAGTCCCTCCCGCAGGTAGGTATCCATGGCAGAAAAGGGTTCATCCAGCAAAAGAATCTCCGGCTCATAAGCCAGTATCCTTGCCAAAGCCACCCTCTGCTGCTGTCCGCCTGATAATTGGGAAGGATACCGCTTTGCCAGGCCAGCTAGGTGGAATCGGGCAATCATCTCCTTTATTTTCAGCTTCCGGGCCTCTGCCGGCATGGGCCTATGGCTTCCGGGCCATCCTCTTGCAGCGTATCCTGCCGCTTGCAAACCGGAGCCAATATTTTGCTCTACTGTCATGTTAGGAAACAGAGCGTAGTTCTGAAAGAGATAGCCCACATGACGCCTCTGAGGCTTTTCATTAATTTTCAGGGCGGAATCGTAGAAAATGCGGCCGCCTGCCGCCTCTCCCCGGGAGTAGGAAAGGGCAATACGGCCCTTATCGGGCGTTACAATGCCTGCCACAGATTTAAGCGTCATGCTCTTGCCGCAGCCGGAGGGCCCCAAAATCCCCAGACATCCCTTTCCTGTCTCAAATTCTACATCCAGGCTGAACTCCTTTAATTTCTTTTTTATGCTTACTCCTAAGCAAGGGCTATGTTCGGAAACTTTGTTCATCTCTCACTCCTGCTCCTCCTATCTGCTCCGTTTCCTGTACGGAGCGCCGCCAGATTCATAAGAACGACGGAAATAAATGCAATCACTATTATAATTGCCACATAGCCGTAGGCTGCGTCCATATTTCCCGCAGCTACCTCTGAGTACACTGCCATAGGCAAGGTTCTTGTTTTACCTGCAATATTTCCCGCAATCATAGCCGTAGCTCCAAACTCACCCAGCCCTCTGGCAAAGGCCAGTATGCCGCCGCTTACCACACCGGGAACCGCATTGGCTATCAGCACCTTCCAGAAAATATTCCACTCACTCATTCCCAGGGTTCTGGCTGCCGCCACCAGGTTCTGATCCACCTGTTCAAACGCGCCTCTGGCAGAGCGGTACATAAGAGGAAATGACATAACTACAGCTGCAAGTACCGTAGCAGACCAGGAAAATGCAATTTTAACGCTGAAATATTCAATAAAAAACTGGCCTGCCGGACGCTTTACTCCGAATATATAAAGAAGAAAGAAGCCGGCTACCGTAGGAGGCAAAACCAAAGGCAGGGTAAGCAGGACATCCCAGAAAAGCTTGCAGATTTCGCTTTTCATGCTGATGACAGCCCAAGCCGAAAGGATTCCCAGAAAAAATGTGATAAAAATAGACAGACTGGCTGTTCTCATTGATATGAATACCGGTGACCAATCCATATACAGCGCTTTCTCCCTTCGTGTCTTTTCATTCATGGTTATCTGCCAGAATCCGCCGGGGGCCAGCCGCAGCAATCCCATGAATGTCCGATGAACCTTCCGCCTTCAAAAGAGCTGCCGGCAGAAGAGGAACATACGGTTATTACTCTCCTCTTGTAAATCCGTAGGCTTCAAATACAGCTATGGCCTCGTCTGTTTTTAAAAATTCCACAAAATTCTTTGCAGCCTCCTCATGGGCAGTATTTTTAACGACTGCCACCGGATAAATCACCTTCTTTCCAAGGCTTCCTTCAGGCGCTTCTGCAATAACCGTCACCTGATCCGCCATGCTGGCTGCGTCTGTGGCATAGACAATACCTGCGTCAGCGCTAGCTGCGGCCACCTGGTTAAGAACCTCTGTTACATTGGTTCCAAAGCTAACCCGCTCCTGAATATTATCCCAGATTCCCAGACTTGTCAGCGCTTCCTCTGCATACTGTCCTGCCGGAACACTAGCCGGATCGCCAAGGGCAATGCTTTCTGCCTTCTCAATATCCTCAAACCTTGTCATCTCAGAACCGCTTCCTGAAGGAACGATCAGAACAATCTTATTTTCCAGCAGGTTTGTAATGGTATCAGAAGCAATCATACCCTTATCGTCCAAAGCTGTCATCTGCTTAACAGCCGCTGACATAAATACATCCGCCTCCAATCCCTCCTCAATCTGAGTCTGCAGCTTACCTGAACTGTCATAGGCGCCCTTCACGGTAATGCCCGGATACCTCTCCTGAAACATTGGAATCAGCTCATCTTCATAAACATTTTTAAGACTTGCCGCCGCTGCCACCAAAAGTTGTGTCTCCTCCCCGGAAGCTTCCGCCCCGGCAGAGACTGCCTCTGCCTCTTCCAGATCCGCCTCAGCAGCTGCCTCCGTCACCGCTGCAGCAGTCTCCGTGGCAGCGCCTGCACACCCAGACAATACACCTGCTGCCGTCACGGCAGCTGCTATCAATAAAAGCTGTTTCTTCATAATACAATACTCCTTTTTATATGTATTTTTGTATCAATAGATGGCCCTTATCCTCAAAATAATAGATTTTCAAAAATCCGTTTCTGGGATAAGCCCACATCCTACATTTGCCTCACTGCCTGGCACACTCCGAAGCGCTCCCTCTTAAAATCCCAAGACCGTGCTCCAAAGTATCCATTACAAATCCCAAGCTTTCCTTCACTGCCTTAGGACTTCCCGGCAGGTTCACAATCAACGTCTTACCTCGAATCACAGACGCCCCTCTGCTAAGCATAGCCCTGTCTGTAAGCTGCAGCGATTTGTACCGGATCGCCTCAGCAATTCCAGGCGCATTGCGATCCGCCACTGCCAGAGTAGCTTCCGGCGTCTGATCCCTTAAGGAGAAACCTGTCCCTCCGCTGGTCAATATCAAATCCACCTGACGCCCGTCAGCCAGCCTTATGAGCTGAGTCTTTAACTGCTCCGGTTCATCCGGTATCAAAAGCAATTCCACCACCTCATATCCGGCCGCCTCCAGTATTTCCTTAGCCGCAGGCCCGCTCTCATCCTCTCGTTCGCCTCTGGCTCCCTTATCGCTCAACGTAATAATTGCCGCAGTAAAAGGACGATTCTCCTCCGGAACTTCAGCCCGCATCGTATCTCCCGGCCGGATTACTCCCTCCTTCACAACCTGGGCAAAAACGCCTTCTCTTGGCATAATACAATCTCCCATCCGATGGTAAATGGCGCAATGAGAATGGCACTCCTTTCCAATTTGAGTCATCACCAGCTCTGCTGTCCCTGCAAACAGCCTGGTCCCAACCGGAAGCTTTCTGAAATCCAGACCCTCTACCACTAAATTCTCACCAAAAGCCCCGTCGTCCACACCAGCTCCCTGCTCATTGAACGCCTTTACCTTATCATAGGACAACAGGCTTACCTGACGGTGCCAGCTGCCTCCATGGGCATCCCCCTCAATCCCGAAATTCACCAGAAAATGGCCTTCCTCTACGGCCTTCTTCCCAATTCCCCTTCTATCGCTGATACAGACGGCTTTCACCACGCCTGTAGGACAGACCTTCTCTGTCTGCTGTTGTGTCACCCTTTTATCCTCCTATCGAAATCATATTATTCTCTTCCGTAATCTGTTCCAGATGTTCAAAGCAATGAGCGCCTGGCTTATCCAAAATCACCTGACTCATAGCTGCCCTCAGTTTTTCCTGAAGCCTCCCATCCTCCAGTCTACTCTTTAAAGGGTAATGTCCCTCCTGGAATTGACTTTCCTGCCCGTCTCTCAGAATGCTTCTTAAATCCACTCCGTCCTCATAGCACAGGCATGCCTTTAAATATCCCTGGGAAGTAAGCCTGATCCGGTTACAGGACCCGCAGAAGCTTCCATGAACAGCGCTGATCAGCCCGATGCTCCCCATAAACCCCGGTATCTGATAATACACAGCAGGCCCTGGGCCATGCGTTCGATTATCCTTGTCCATTTTCGGATAACATCTTCTCAACTCTTCCAAAAGCTCCTGATGGTTAATGGTTTTGAAATTCTTTCCATAACCGATGGGCATCATCTCAATAAAACGCACATCTACAGGATACTCCCCGGCCAGTTCTGCCAGCTGCTGCCAGCCATCGCGCCTGTAAGGTCTGCTCCTGCCTGCAGCCATCTGCTCAAAATCCAGGGATACTGCATTAATCTTCACGGAAACAGGAAGCACAGAGGCTTTTTTAATCACGTCCAGAACCCTATCCAGATTGTCCGAGCCTGTTATGTCCCGGTACATTTCCCGATCCAACGTATCCAGACTGATGTTAATTCCATCAATCCCTGCCCTCACCAGTTCATACAGATACCGCTCCAAAAGCACTCCGTTGGTGGTGATGGTCACTCTCTCGATACCAGGAATGGCTTTTAGGCCTTCAATCAGCCGGCAGCAGTCTCTGCGCACCAGAGGCTCCCCTCCTGTAACCTTAATATAGCGAATCCCCAGACCGGCAGCACATATGGCAATAGCCTTTATCTCCTCCAGACTTAGAATCTTCCATCTTGGCACGCACTCCACTCCCTCCGGAATGCAATACCTGCACCGTAGGTTGCACCGGTCGGTGATAGAAATCCTCATGTAATCAATGGTTCTTCCGAAAGAATCCTTCATACATCCTTACACCTCATTCTCCCTCTTATCCTTTGACTCAGCTGTCGCTCCTGGGATTGACAAATTCCCCGCTTTTCCCTCCTGTTTTACGCTCCAGATAAATGCTGCCAATTTCCATCGTCTTATCCACCGCCTTGCACATATCATAAACCGTCAAAAGGGCTACGGACACACCGGTTAGAGCCTCCATTTCCACTCCGGTTTTCCCTGTGGTTCTGGCTGTACAGGCAGCCACAATCTCATTTTTTTCTTCAATTAAGGTAAATTCAATGGACAACTTCGTCAGGTTCAATATATGGCACAGCGGAATCAGCTCTGAGGTTCTCTTAGCCCCCATCATTCCGGCTATCCTGGCCACTCCCAGAACATCGCCCTTTGCCATAGCCTTCTCCTTCACCTTCTGAAAGCACTGGCTGCTCATGAAAATGCTGCCCTTTGCTACAGCCTCCCGTCTTGTATTTTCCTTATCTCCTACATCTACCATAAGAGCATTTCCCTGACTGTCAAAATGTGTAAATTCCATCGTTATACTCCTTTTCCGAAGCCGCAATTTGGAAAGGTACAGACTGGACAATCCAGGCACAGTCCTCCCTGACCCAAGGCAGCCAGCTCCTCGGACGTTATTTTATCATCTGCCATCACCCTTGGAAGCGCCAGATCAAATATGGTGCGCTTTGCATACATCACACAGCCAGGCAGACCCATAATAGCCACCGTTCGTGGGTTGTCTCTCTCTTTCGCCTGATAATAAGCCAAAAGAAACATAGCCCCCGGCAGCACCGGAGCGCCATAGGATACGATTTGAGCTCCGGTGTTTCGTATGGCAAGCGGCGTTTTGTCATCCGGATCTACACTCATTCCTCCGGTACACACTACCACATCCGCTCCTTTTTCAATCATATCCAGAATGCTGGCCGTTATCTTGGTATCGTCGTCATTCCAGATTGCATGATCCATAAGCTCCGTATCAAATTCCTTCATCTTTTCTTCGATTACAGGCGTAAAGGTATCCTGAATACGCCCGTAGTATACTTCGTTTCCTGTTGTGATAATTCCTACCTTTTTATGTACAAAGGGCTTCAAATCCAGAATCGGCAACCCCCCCGTCGCCTGCTCTGCCGCCTTTTTAGCCGCCTCCATCCTTTCTGCTTCTATGATTAGAGGGATGATTCTTGTACCTGCCAGCTTGTCCCCCTTCTTCACAGGGAAATTACCATGGCGTGTAGCTATCATCATCTGCCCGAAGCCATTTATTGCCTTCAAACCCTTATCATCCACCTTCAAAAGTCCGTCGCAGGCTGCCCTAAGCTCTATCTTTCCTTCCTTAGCCTGGGATTGCTCCATATGTCTGCCCTTGCACATAGCACAAAGGATTTCAGCTGCGTCATTCTCATGAAGCATTCCCTCCTCCCTTTCCCACACATAGAGCCGATCCTTACCGATGCTTAACAGTACTGGTATATCCTCCTTAGCAACCACATGTCCCTTGCGGAATATGGCCCCCTTTGTAACCCCTCTGACAATCTGTGTAATATCATGGCAGAGCACCGCCCCCTCTGCCTCCACCGTCTGAATCAGTTTCATTTATCCTTAACCTCCAACCGTTATTTATCACAATAACGCTGTATCCAGAATATCACTCTTTATCCTATTTGTAAACATTGTTCAAGGCCTTTCTCCTTTTTCTAAGTCAGCGGGTCTGTCTCAATAGTTGACGCATAATAAAAATCAGTGGTTTTTATTTATTAATATCGCTATATTATTGTATCAATTTTCTGTGAAAACGAAATGTCTTTGACAAAGGCTAACTAGTGCATAATGAAAACGATAATTATTTAAAATAAGGGTATTATTAATAAATGAAAAAGAAAGAATATAAATAGTGTTAGAATGGTGTCGTAACCCTTTAAAAGAGAACAGATTAGCGTAAAGCTCGCAAAATGAAGAAGAATCAGCACTTCACAATTTTTTCACAAATAATTAGCACTCACCTCTTGACAGTGCTAATAATTATGTTATAATACAAATATAACAAATAAAACAAGACAAACAGTTATATCAATGTAAGGAGGATACAACTATGATGTTAATACCCAGAAGAAACTATGGACTTAATTTATTTGATGAATTTTTTAATGATCCCTTTTTCACAGGGACCTCTGAAAAATCTGAAGACAGCAGAAAGCTTCCGGTAATGCGTACCGATATTACCGAGAGAGACGGAAACTACCTGCTGGAAATTGAACTGCCGGGCTTTAAGAAGGAAGATATCAAGGCTGAGCTAAAGGACGGTTATCTTACGATTTCCGCCGAAACTTCAGCTTCTAACGAGAATACCGACGGTCATGGCACTGTTATCCGTAAGGAACGTTACACCAGCTCCTGCAAGAGAACCTTTTTTGTAGGCGAACACACCAGGCAAGAGGATATCCGGGCCGGCTTTGAAAACGGCGTTTTAAAGCTCCAGGTTCCCAAGGATACGCCAAAAGCTGAGGAAGCTCCAAAATACATTGAAATCCAATAAGCCTGGCGCTGCTTCCCCACCCCTTTTAGCTATCGTTATGGGGATATTGCACAATAGAACTGAACTAGCAATCTAAACACAAATCAGCCCCTTTGAAACAAACGAATACGGTTCCAGTGACGTTCATAGCTACTGGAACCGTGTTTTTTGTATCTTATTTTCGTAAAGAGTTCAGCCCCTCCGGCTTCTGAACTCGCCTTTTTTTAGCTGGATGCGTTTGATTCTGCCTGTTTCTTTTCCTCATATCCCAGAAGAGGAAGCACATTCATAGGATGATCCAGAATTACCATGGTGGCTTCCTTATCTGAATAATGAGGCGCCTTGTGGATGATCACCAGGCTTCTCCCTGAAAAATACTTAATATATTGCCGAAACACCTCAGAAGCCATGGTGGTTCCCAGAAGAAGCAGAGTGTCCGACTTGGTTATCTCCTCCGTAGTTTGAGTCATATTCTGACTGTCTACCATCTCTCCGATAAGAGATATCATAGGACGCACCGGAACGTTACATTCATCACAGAGCGGTACCCGTTTCGCGTCCAGTATATATGCGAGAGAATATTTCTTCTTACATCTGGGACATTGATTCTCATAAATGGAGCCATGGAGATTGATCACACGGCGGCAGCCGCCTCTGTGGGCTTTATCATAGATATTGCTGTCAATCACGCACTGAAGTCTTCCTGCCTGCTCCATAGCAGCCAAAGCCGGACCTGTGGCTGTATCCTTTGGAGCACGGAGCAGCATTTCCTTTTTATAAAATTCAAAAAACTGTTCCGGACGGGTGTTGTAGAAAGCGCTGGAATACATTTCTTCCACGCAGTAACCATACCGGCTTTCTATATCATAGGCCTTATCCTGCTTTTTAATTCCTATAAAGCCGCCCTCTTCCATCATCCCTGATCCGCAGAGAGCCACCGTATATTTGCTGTTATCCAGTATCCTTCTCAGCTGTTCTATCTTGTGGCACATAATCATACCTCCTTTCAAAATTATCCCATCAATTCTTTTTGAAAGTTATAAATATTACTTTATTAATATTATTATACATCTATTTCCTGATAATTACTAGGATTATCCCAATACTAATCTATCTTTTTTAATTTGTCTTAAAAATTCACTTATTATTAACTTCTCCTTCTGCTTTCTTCGGTTCCCCCTGTCAAGTTTTTCATCAGTCTCAAAGAAAGCTCTTCCAATATGAAACCCTTCCCTTAACTTACGCATTGACTTTCAGTCTGATTCTTAGTATAGTAGCTTCATTATCTTTTAAAACTATGTAAAAGGAGTTTTTTATGATTAGTTCCTGGCTCAAAAAGCACCTGGCTGCCTACCTTTTGCTGGCTTTCTTTCTTTATCTCGTGGCCGGAGCAGCTGCGCCCTTCTTCCGCTCTAAATCTGTTGCCGAAGATACAAAAGAAGCTATCCAAACAGCAGATTTCTATCAGGATGAACCAAGCTGCGATCGGGCTATGCTTCTGGAAACTAACCAGAGCGCCTGGGATGAGCGTATGCGTCTCATGAGCCTGGCCAGGAAGCGGATTATTTTGTCTACCTTCGATTTCCGGGATGGGGAAAGTCCCAGGGATATTATGTCGGTGCTTCTCCATAAGGCCCAGGAGGGAGTAAAGGTACAGATTTTAGTGGACGGCTTTTCCGGGCTGGTACGCATGGAACCCAATAAGCTCTTTTACGCCCTTTCCAGCCACCCCAATGTGGAAATCAAAATTTATAACAAAATGAACCTTCTGACACCCTGGACCAGCCAGGGACGGATGCACGATAAATATGTTATTGTAGACGATTATGGATATATCCTGGGGGGACGCAACACCTTCGATTATTTTATTGGCTCCTATCCCACCAATTCCCGAAGCCATGACCGGGAGGTTTTAGTCTATAACACAGCCCACGGAACAGAAAAAGGAAAACAAAGCTCCCTCTACCAGGTGGAGTCCTATTTTAATCAGGTATGGAATCTAAAGATTACCTCCCTGTTCCACGATCGTGAAGCTCTGGCCCAACAAACTTCTATCGCAAGCTATATCAGCCTGTTGGAAGCACGCTACGAGGATCTGGCCGCCAGCTATCCAACACTTCTGTCCTGTGTTAATTGCCAGACACCAGAAGAACAGAAGCCGGAACTGAACGGCTCCAGCGCCCTGTCCTATTACCAGACGCACACTGTTCCCACCGGCAAAATTACTCTGGTCTCCAACCCCACCACCATCTATAGCAAGGAGCCCGTGGTATTCTACACCCTGACCCATCTGATGAAAAACGCAAAAAAGGATGTGACCATTCACACCCCCTACGCAGTATTTAATGATGATATGTACCGTACCATGACCGAAGTTGCAGCCAGAGTTCCAGTCACTATGATGCTCAATTCCGTAGAAAACGGCGACAACTTTTTTGCTTCCAGCGACTATCCCAGACACAAGAAGCAATTTATCCGCACCGGCATGACCATCTACGAATACGACGGAGGCCTTTCCTATCATGGAAAATCGGTCGTTATTGACGACGAGCTCTGCGCCGTGGGCTCCTACAATTTTGACCTGCGCAGCACCTACCTGGATACAGAGCTGATGCTTGTAATTCAAAGCCCTCAGCTGACAAAGGAGCTTTCCGGCTACATGGATTCCTATCAGGCTGACTGCCGCCGGCTTCTGGCAGACGGCTCCTATGAGATACCGGAGCACGTCACCGTCGCCCCCGTTCCCCTTTACAAGAGAATTGCCTGGAGCATTGTAGGCTTTGTGATGCAGCCCTTCCGCTTCCTTATCTGAATGTGTTTGTCCAAAAATCCTCCTTTTTGTATCCTCCCATTCAGATAACCTTTTTCGTCCTCCAGCTTCCTGAAAGGTATCTGGAACATGATATCACATAGTTAGCTATCCACCCCATTGGTACCGCATACCATACAGCCGCCACCCCCCATACAGGCGCAAAGTGAAAGGCCACATACACCCGAATTCCTAGGTTCACCAGGTTTGCAAGAGTAAACACCAGCACATCTCCGGCGCCTCTCAGTACTCCGTCCGCAGATGCCTTCAGTCCCATAAAAATTATAAACCAGGCCACAAAGGATAGATAGCCCGTACCTACCCTATAGGCATCGGGACTTATCTCTCCGCCCAGAAAGGCAGCTATCATAGGCCCGTTAAAGAATCCAACGGCAGCAGCCGTCAAGAGGCCAAAACCTGCCACAATCCTGTAGCTGGCCCGGTATCCAGCCTTTACCCGCTCCATCTTTCCCGCTCCCATATTCTGAGCTGTAAAGGTAGCCATAGCATTTCCTGTGGCAATCATAGGCACAATACAGATGGATTCGATTCGGCTTCCTGCAGAATAGCCTGCCAGTGCGCCTGAGCCGAAACGATTTACCACAGACTGTACTAAAAGCATTCCAATGGACACGATGGACTGCTGAAGAATCGAAGGCACCGCAATTTTAGCGCCGCCCAGCAGCATCCTCATGTCGTAAATCTGAAAACGATCTTGGGGACTTGTCTCATATCCTTTCAGCTTTCTAAGCAGAATACAAAAAGAAATCAAAGCCGGCACCCCCTGGGCCATTACGGTCGCAGCGGCTACGCCATCCACTCCCATTCCCAGCCAGGCGACAGAGAGAATATCCAAAATCACATTGAGAACCGATGAAAATATCAGCAGATACAAGGGCGTCCTGGAATCCCCCAGAGCATTAAAAACTGAGGCAAGTACATTATACATAAACAGGAAGGGGAGTCCCAGAAAATAGATTCCCAAATACAGCCGGGCTTGTCCCAGCACATTTGAGGGAGTACCCAGAGTTTTTAAAATCCAGCCATTTAGTAAAAAACCCAGGCTTCCCAGCAGGATGCTTAGGCAGAAAAAGGTTATAAGAGCGGTAGAAATGGAGGTTTTCATCCTTCCATGCTGTCTGGCTCCCAGATACTGGGAGGTCAGTACCGACGCACCGTTACCTCCCCCAATGGCTATCATAATAAACACATTGGTCAAGGCATAGGAAGCCCCTACAGCTGCCAGGGCTTCCTCCCCCACAAAATTACCCACAATCATGGAATCTGCCATATTGTAAAACTGCTGGAACAAATTACCAAGAATCATGGGAATAGCAAAAAGGAGAAGGCTTCTTCCAGGCCTTCCCTCTGTTAAATCTGCTCTTTTTTTAATCCTCTCCTCACAAGCAGGTATTCCAGCTGTGCTTTCAGTCATAAATCCCCCTATGGTCTTTGCTGCCAGCATTTCTCAAATTCATCTAAAAGCGCTCCGAAAAAGGTCAAGGCTTCCCTCACCGGCTCCGGTGAGGACATATCCACACCGCAAAGCCGCAAAAGCTCGATTGGCTTCATGGAGCATCCCCCCCTTAAAAACTTCTTATAGCCCTCCAGCGCTCCTTCCTCTCCCCTTATAATTTTACTGCTGATTGCTACAGCCGCTGAGAACCCTGTGGCATACTGATACACATAAAAAGGCGTATAGAAATGAGGTATCCGCTCCCACTCATAGTCAATCTGGTTATCCACCGTCATTTCCGGCCCAAAATACTCCTCATTCAGCTGGCGGTAGAGCTGACACAGCCGTTGAGCAGTCAGACTTTCACCCTCTGCGCCCTTTATGTGAGCCATATATTCAAACTCCGCAAACATAGTCTGCCTGAACAAAGTTCCACGAAAGCTTTCCAGGAAATGGTTCAGCAGATACGCCTTTTCCTCAGATCCCGACGGGTTCTTTAACAAATGGCGGATCAGCAGAGCCTCATTGCAGGTAGAAGCAACCTCTGCCACAAAAATCTTATATCCGGCATAGGTAAAGGGCTGATTGTGATCCGAATACCAGGAATGGAGGGAGTGCCCCATCTCATGGGCAAGAGTGAATACATCATTTAAGGTGCCATGAAAATTCAGCAGAACATAGGGATGGCTTCCGTAGGCCCCCCAGGAATAGGCTCCGCTGCGCTTTCCTTCATTTTCGTACACATCGATCCAGCGGTTGTCAAAGCCCTCCTGCAAGAGCTGCAAATATTCACTGCCTAAGGGCTCAAGTCCCTTCTTCACTATCTCCTTTGCCTCGTCAAAGGTATAATGCCGATCCACTGCCGCCACCATAGGCACATACAGATCATACATGTGAAGCTCATCTACCCCCAGAACCCGCTTTCTAATTCCTGTATATCTGTGAAGAAGGTGAAGATTTTCTCTCACAGTCTGAACCAGATTATCGTATACAGCCTCTGGAACTTCATTTTCCGCCAGGTAATACTGCCTGCTGGAAGCATATTTTTTCGCTTTGGCATAAAATACTGCCTGCTTTATATTGGCAGCAAAGGCAGCCGCCAATGTGTTGGAATACTGCTTATACACCTGGTACAGCCCCTCAAAAGCGTCCCTTCGGATTCTCCGATCCTGATTCTCCATAAGGGAACTATAGCTGCCGTGGGTAATTGGAAGCGCTTCTCCATGCTCCCCTGTAATCACCGGGAATTTTATATCCGCATTGTTAAACATGGTAAATATCTGACTGGCCCCCTGGGTCGCCTCATAGGATTGAGCCAATAGCTCCTCCATCTCTTTTGAAAGCGTATGGCTGCGTTTTGCCAGAATTTGCTCAAATACACGGTCAAAATGGCTGATTCCGTTGCCGGAGCTTCTATACTCTTCCAAAACCGCTGAATCCATTGCCAGAATTTCTGGTATAAGAAAGGAAGAACGCTCTGCCCATAGAAAGGAAAGAGACTGAGCTCTTGAAAACATATCCTGGTACTTCTGATCCGCCGTATCCTCGTCCGAACGCATCCTGGCATATACATAGAGAAGCTCTATATTTTTTGACAGCTCATCCTCCATCAAAAGACAGCAATAGAGCGTATCCGGGGATTCCTTCAGCCTTTCCTTATATTTCTCAAACCCAGATACCTTCTCCGAGGCTTCCCTAAACAGCCGCTCCCAGGTTCCATCATCAGCAACCATATCCTCCAGCCTCCAGGTGTCCTTTTCAGCTGCATCCTTTCGTTTCACCATACTTACAACTCCTTTCATCTTCGAAGCCTCTATAGCCATCCTGCCGCTATGGGCACTACAATAACAGTCATAAGGCCTGCCACTGCAATGGAAAGGCTGCTCATGGCTCCCTCTATTTCCCCCATCTCCAGCGCCTTTGCAGTTCCTACCGCATGGGCGCTGGTGCCCAGAGCCAGGCCCTTTGCCACCGGATGGCAGATATGAAAGCGCTTCATGATTGCCTCCCCCGCCATATTTCCAATCACCCCTGTGAGGATAATGCTCACAACCGTCAGTGTAACAATTCCTCCTGCCTCCTGGCTTACCCCCATACCGATTGCCGTTGTAATGGACTTGGGCAGCAACGTTACATATTGAGTATGGCTCATTCCCAGAACCCGGCACATAAGAAAAATACTTACAGCGCTGGTTCCTACCCCTGAGACAATTCCAGCAGCTACAGCAGCTTTATGCTTTTTTAGGAGATGAAGCTGCTTGTACAGAGGAATAGCCAGACAGACCGTAGCCGGCGTCAGAAGCCAGCTTAAATATCCCGCACCCTTATTATATGTCTCATAATCCATTCCTACTCCCACAATACAGCCAATAATCAATGCAGAAGCAACTAAAAGCGGGTTTAAAACTGCAAGCCCTGTTTTATTTTTCAGCCAGCAGCTAAACAGATAGGCTCCTATGCTTAAGACCAGGCCGAAATACTGTGACTGTCCAAGTATTTCTCTGATACTGTCTCTCATCCTATATCCCCTCCTTTTCCTCTGACGCTTTAAAGGTCTGGACTCCCAGGGCATTTGCAGCCTCTTCCTGTCCGCTCCGGCCAATGACCCACTGAGCGATATTCCCTGTAACAATCATAACCAGGATGGTGGAAACTGCTATAATTACCAAAAAAGGAACAAGCACCTTCTTTACTTCCCCAAAGCTTTCCACGATGCCCACCGTTGCAGGTATAAACATCATGGACATCGTATCAAGAAGGAAGTTTCCCGTTCCTTCCACGCTCTCCAGCTTCACTAAGCCGCTTATCAAAGCGCCCAGCATAAGAAAAAGCCCATAAACCCCTGCCGGTACCGGCAGAGGCAGAACCACATACAACACTTCTCCCAGCATAGTAATTCCTAAAATAACACCTATCTGCTTTACGTATTTCATCCTGTACCTTTATCCTCCTGCTGCTGTTATTTGCACAGGCAGCACGCCAAAGGAGCATGCTCTCATGTCCATCAGGCGCTGCCGCAAAGGGTCTCCTTCCCAGCAAGCTGTTGGAAGGAGACCTGCACACGGCCTATATTCTACCACCTCATAATTCCAGATTCAAGGCATAGGCCACGAAAAACATAAGAAATACAATCCGCTCAAATAGCCATTCATTTCCATGTCCTTCGTAATAAGGATGCTGTTTTTTCTGACCTTCCTTTGCAGACCTCAGCTACAGACAATCCGTCTTGCTCCTGCCGGTACAGCATTGATTGCAGACCATGCTTATGATATACTTGCTTCAGATCCAGCACCGCATAAGCATGAATATTTCTTTTACGTAAAAACCCGGAGGTTCACCTATGTACATTCGTCATACACATACCTTATCCCCAAGGGAGACCCAGGCCCTGATCCATCTTACCAACCAGTGCAGGCTGTCTGACAATCTTACCCTCTCCTTCCCTGCGGAAGGCGACGAATACTGGATTCTTGAAGATGAATGTAAGACTGTGGCTGCATATTTCGCTGTCTGTAAAATAGATAAAGGATTATGGGAATGTTCTGCCTTTACCTGCCCGGATCGCCGGGGAAAAGGGTATTTTTCGCAGCTTCTGGATCGGGTCTGGGATTACAGCCTGGAAAACGGAGAGCCTGTGCTGGCCTTTGTAACAGATAAACGGTGTCCCCAGGCATTGAACATACTTAAGCATTTGAATGCTGCCTATTCTCACAGCGAATATCTGATGCGTCTCCCCCTTTCCTCTTCCGTTGGATTCCAGGATAGAACCGGCTGTATGGAGCTTCAATTTTATAGGGAGCCTGACGCATTTGAGGAATATCCCATGGAAGAAGGGACTGTTACCGTGCGGGCATGGCCCGGCGCCTCCTTTCAGACGAAAGCACTGCATGTAGCTTATCCCACGCCACCAAAGCATGGCAATTCTGATTCTTCCTGCGGCATACTTTCGCAAAAGGCTGATTCCAATAGCACCGCTTTAGGGCCTCCGGCAGTCACCTGCCATCTTATGATTCAGGGAAGCAGTGTATACCTGTTTGCACTTGAAACCCGGCCGGAATACCGCCGTCAGGGTCTAGCCCTTCAATTCTTAAACCAACTTGCACAATGGCTGGGAGCAAGAGGCTATAAAGCTCTACTCCTTCAGGTTTCAGAAACCAATGAAGGGGCGCTGTGCCTGTACAAAAAAGCCGGCTTTTCTATCGTTGAAGCTCTGGCCTATTACCTTTACTAGCGTAAGTTTTTTGTCAGCTTCCCGCCTCCTTAAGATTGTGCCCTTGTAATTGACCTGACTTATCCTATTCCTTGCTCACTTTGACTCCCTGGGCCTCGATCTGCTTTCGTATCATAAGCATCTTCTGATCCGTGTCGGAGATGACATCAGCACAGGCCTTCAGCTGACTGCTGATCCCTCCGTTCTCATCAATCAACGATTTTTTGTACTTAAGCTGATGTTCCAGGCTTGCCCAGAAATCCATTGCAATGGTTCGGATTTGCACCTCCACCCTTATCGGCTTCTTACTATCAGAAAAAAATACGGGAATCTCCACAATCATATGATAGCTTCGGTAGCCGTTGGGTTTGGGATTCTTTATATAATCCTTTACAGCAATTACAGTGACGTCATCCTGACGCACCAGCATCTCCGCTACCTCATATATATCATCCACAAAGGAGCAGATAATGCGGATTCCGGCCACGTCATCCAGATTCTTTTCCATCGACTCCAGAGAAACCTCAACACCCCTTCTCTGCAGCTTTTCCAAAATGCTCATAGGCTTTTTTACCCTGGATTTAATCATTTCAATGGGGTTTCTCTGGTTTTTCACAGACAGCTCGTCATTGAGCACCTCCAGCTTTGTCTTGACCTCACGTATGGCGCAGGTATACCTCATCATGGCCTGCTGGAACTGCCGGGCCTGATTCATCCATACCTCAGGCACCTGTACCAGATCCGGCACATTAACAATGGACTGATGGAGTTCGCTGTTTGGATTCATGTTAATATTCATATTCATTGCTTTACCTCATGATCGATTATCTCTTGCGCTTCTGCGTTATAGGCCCTCCACCGCCTCTACTGCTCTGTCAAGCCACGGCAGCTCCAGATATTCCACACGGCCGGCGTCTACCATCTGGGCAATCTTCGGATCAATGGGGAGCTTTGCCAGCACCTTTAATCCGTGCTCTTGAGCCACCTCCTCCACATGGCTTTCTCCAAATACGCTAATTTGCTTCTTACAGTCAGGACATTCCAGATAGCTCATATTTTCTACGATTCCCACAATCGGGATATCCATTTTTTTAGCCATATTCACTGCCTTGGAAACGATCATACTTACCAGCTCCTGAGGAGAGGTTACAATAATAATACCATCTACAGGCAGGGACTGAAATACAGTCAAGGGAACATCTCCCGTGCCTGGAGGCATATCCACAAACATATAATCAATATCCTGCCATAGCGTCTCTGACCAAAACTGCCTTACCGCGCCTGCAATAACAGGCCCCCTCCAGATAACCGGATCTGTGTCCTTATCCAGAAGAAGATTAGAGGACATAATTTCAACCCCTTCCATTGACTTAACCGGAATCATCAGCTTCCCGTCAGGGGAGGTTACAGCTTGGTCGCTGCTGATACCGAATGCCATAGGGATGGAGGGGCCTGTGATATCCGCGTCCAAAACGGCTGTTTTACTGCCCTTCCGGTTCAAGCTTACTGCCATCATGGCAGTTACCAGGGATTTCCCTACCCCTCCCTTTCCACTTACGATGCCAATTACCTTTTTCACGGTACTGGCCGGATTCAGCGCCTCTAAAAATTGCTGTTTATCAGGTGTACGGCTATCACAGCTTGCGCTGCAGGAGCCGCAGTCGTGGTTACACTCACTCATGGTTTTGTCTCCTTCCAGGTTTTTATATAATTATGTCAATTATAAGTCTATTTATTTATAATGTCCATTCTTTCAGTTAGAAAACAAAAAAATATCCATGTATCTTTTTTATAATTCTTCTATAAAAACCACTCCATTCATTTGTCCGTATGCTTCAATTATCTGAGAATGCGTTTTCTTTTCATTGAATTTTAATGTCATAATGGCTGATATGGTATTCAATCCATCTAAGTTTTTCATTTTCGTTGTTTCAATTTCACATACTACCCCCGAATCCTTTTTAACTTCAGAAATAAATAAGCTAAAGCTGCTTATATCCTTAAATTCACCATATAAATTAATCATCTTGGAATTTATGTATAAATGATTGTCCATAATGCTCAGTATGCCTAATGCCAGCCACAATGCGACAAAGCCAACGATTGCTCCTGTGTAAAAGCCTGCTCCCAGGGCTAAACCAATACAGGCCGCCGCCCATAACCCAGCCGCCGTGGTCAGCCCCTTCACTTGGTTTTGCTTGGTAACAAGTATGGTTCCCGCCCCTAAAAAACCGATACCGCTTATTACTTGAGCTGCTATGCGGCTCGCGTCTCCTGCGCCTGTCAGCTCATTCAAATATACGCCAGTCATCATAGCTAAGCATGAGCCAATACATACAACTAAATAAGTTCTCAATCCAGCCGGACGTCTCTTTTTTCCTCGCTCATACCCCAAAACACCACCTAACAACATTGACAAAACAATCCGAAACACGATTGAAATAGCCGTCAATTTACTTAAGCAATCTATGGTTTCTAATGTCATTTTCTTTCCTTTCTTCTATAAGTTATTAGTAAAAACAGCCTACTTATAGCTGAGCATTTAAGTAGGCCGTAAATCAAATCACTCTATTTATTGCTAAATATCGCTGCTTTAAATCTCCTGCTTTAAAGTCTCCCTTCTATTTCGGTAAATGTAATAATTCGGTAATTGGCAATTTTAAATTTTGAGCAAAGGCTTCCGCCATTACAATATTTTCACCACATAAACACTGCGGGGTATGGGCGTCAGAATTGATTAAATATTTAAGTTGGTACTCAGTTGACAAACGAAAGGCATCTATGCTTGGATAGGAACGATGATCTCTCAGTCCATTGGCATTAATTTCAACCGGAATATCAAATGCTTCACATACTTTATAAATCCGACGCATAATCTTTTCACAATTAGTATCCCAACCAGGCGAGTAGCCCTGAATTGCCAGATCCGGATGCGCTAAAAAGGCAAACAGTCCTGTTTCAATACCTCTGCAAATTTCATCTGCGTATAGCTCCATTTCCTGCATTCCCTTTTTTGCAAAGTTATCAATTTCTCGATTTGCTCCGCTTCTATGCTGCCCCAATATGAAAAGCTGATACCCATAATCCTCTTTCAGCATGCGATAGGTATCCATAACTTCGGGATAATATTCACACTCAAATCCTTTGATCATATGTATTTTGTATTTATATTTATCAATCGCTTTATTTAACGCTTCATCGAAGGCAGGAAATTCTTCCCATTGAAGCCTTCTCTTATCAAGGTTATCCTTATGAGGAACATGCTCAGTGATGGCCAGTTCTTTTAATCCATAATCAAGAGCCACCTGAATATAGTCTTCAATTTCCCCCTCGCCATGTTTGCACCATTTGGTATGTGTATGATAGTTAGCCAGCATACCATTCCTCCGATAATCCCAATATTCGTTCCGGATCATCACTCTCAATCAGGTCAACGCCAAGCTCCACTGCGATCTTAAGCGCCTCTTCTGTATTGACCACAGAGCCGCCAACAAGAAATCCCTCTTTATGTAATTGCTCTACCAGCTCTCTGGAAAGTTGATCCACAAAATTCAAGTATATAATGGCCTGCATATCGTTCATCAAAGCCACTGGCTTCTTAGGTACAAAGGGAGCGATCAATCCAATATTAATTCTGGAATCCTCACGTTTTATCCAATTCAGCATTTCATAATCTTTCCCAAATACATAACACATCCGGTGAAAATCATATTTTTGAATTACCTCTACAAGGGCCTTCACCAGTGGTTTTCTGTCATCCCACATGGCGTAGGGCTGCAGCTTGATTTCCAGGGCAATTCCAATTTGCTTTTCTTTACACCAGGCTGCCGCTTCATCCAATGTACATATATCGAACCTTTCTTTCAGTTCTCCCAGTGTATAATCGCGAATCATACCAGTAAGCTCTGTCTGAAGTGACAAATCCACATCATGATAAATTACTGCACAGGAATCCCTTGTTAATTGAACGTCAATTTCAATATATGGAATTTTTTTTCCTTCTAATTGAGAAAAGTTTGAAATCGTATTTTCTCGTATATTTGATTTATGACCTCGATGTCCGCCAACTATGATTTTTTTACCATACGATTCCTTTAATAAATCCATTAAATCCATCATATACCCTCTCTATTTATCATTCTGTATTAGCAGGTAAGATTAACGCCTGTTTCCTTATCAAAAACATGGTATGCGGAATGTAAGCCAATAAAGACAGTTCCTTCCTGCTTTTTAAAAAGCTCATTTAGTTCTTCTGAATTTATATCAAGCTGATCCGGCATTGTAATTCGAACAAAGGCCTTACCTACATAGCCTGAAATCATAATTTCCTTACCAAGATTTTCCATCATTCTCACATGAATGGGAATATAACCTTCCTTTTCTTTAAAGGAAACGTCAACCTGATGAGAACGTACACCCAGCACTACTTTTTTCCCAACGGACTTAAGCAGTGTTTGATTCATGGCTTCTTTCACCTTCACATAGAAGTATTCACTCTTTAAATAAACAGCTCCACCCTCGTTCGCAAGCTCTGCGTCAATAAAGTTCATAGGTGGATTTCCCATAAAATGCGCAACAAATAAATTTTTAGGATGATGGTACAGCATCTTTGGTGTGTCAAACTGTTGAATGCTCCCTTTATCAAGAATCGCTATTTTATCAGCCATGGACATTGCTTCTTCCTGATCGTGAGTTACCAAAATCGCTGTTATTTTCGTTTCCCTCTGGATTCTTCTTATTTCGTCACGAATTTCAATTTTAAGTCTTGCGTCCAGATTGGACATTGGTTCATCTAATAATAAAATTTTAGGATTTTTCACTAAAGCCCTTGCCATAGATACCCGCTGCTGTTGTCCTCCTGACAATTCAGACGGCTTCCTCTCTAGATACTGCTCGATTTGAAGCATCTTTGCAATTTCTCTAGCTTTGTTGTGACGCTCTTCCTTTTTCATTCCCTTTTGTTTCAAAGAAAAAGCAATATTATCAATTACCTTCATATGTGGGTATAACGCATAAGATTGAAATACCATCCCGATATTTCTGTCTTTGGGCTGACGAGCTGTTACATCCTCATCATCAAAGTAAATTTTCCCTGAAGAAGGCTCTAATAAACCGGCTATACAATTTAATGTAGTTGATTTTCCGCAGCCTGAAGGTCCCAGCAGGGCAATAAACTCAGAATCCTCAATCTTAAGATTAATATTGTCCAGCGCAACTACGTTTTTTCCAAACTCTTTTCTAATTCCTTCTATACGAATCATATACCTTTTCCTCCTGAAACATTACCTTCCATCAGCTGTTTCTGTGAAATTAAGAAGAAAATCACAACTGGAAGCATGTAAATTAACGCCATTGCGCAAAATACTCCATAATCTGCAATCATTTCATCATTTGTAGATACCATTCTCAAGTATGTAGCTAATACCGGCGTCTTTGAATTAAAAATCAATACATTAAACAATAAATAATTGGACCATGCAGCCATAAATGAAAATATGGAAATTGACGCGATACCTGGCTTTACCAAATAAATAATTACCTGAAAAAAGGCGCTAAAACGATTGCAGCCATCAATTAAAGCGGAATTTTCAATATCCCTTGGTACCTGAGCAAAAAAGCTCCGAATGATAAAGGATGAACCTGGCAGCCTAAATGCCACCGCAACAATGATTACTCCAAATAACGTATCCACAATCCCCAAAGTCATCAAAACATAAACTACTCCAATTAACAGCAGCACACCTGGGAACATACGCAGAATCAATAATGAACGTGTAATCGTCTGTTTTCCCACAAACTCTAACCGGGACAGGGCATAGCCAGCCATACAGCTGAATGTAACCTCAAAGAATGTAACAATGACCGTAAACACGATTGTGTTTTTCATCGCTGCTCCAACTGGCTGAATGGTTGCTTTCCCTAATTGTACAGAATTTGTCAGAAATTTAAAATTCCCTAACGTCCAGGCGCCTGTTCTGTCATCCAGAAAAGCATATATGAAAAATTTGCCATAAATATAAATAATCGGCAGCATACAAAGAGTCATAATTATTACCGCGACGCGCTCCTGCCTGATTTCAAATTTGGCGCGGGAAGCTACGTTCTTATGCTTATTCACGTGGTGCAACCTCCTTTTTTGATTTATCACTCATGGCTAAAAGCAGGCACATAATGACTGCAACTACAAAAATCAGCAATAAGGAAATAGCCGATCCATATCCATACTCCAGTTGGCCAAAGGCTTTATGATATGCAGACAATGCCCATACTTCTGTTTTGATTCCTGGTCCCCCATCCGTAATCAGCAGAATTGCCGTATAATTCGTTAATAAACCAAGCGATTCCCAAAGTAAGATAAAAGAAATATGAGGCTTTAAATTTGGTAATATAATATGCTTAAATATTTCCAGCTCTCCAGCTCCATCAACTCTTGCCGCCTTAAATTGATTTTCAGGAATGCTTTTTATGGCGCTGGAATAGATGGTTGTTCCATAAGCTACACTTGTTAAAAGCTGTGCGAAAATTACAATTTGAAACGGATAATCAGCAATCCAGTTTACTGGCCCTAAACCGAATACTCCATGCAATAATTGATTAGCCGCTCCTGTTTCTGAAGCATCAAAAAACCAGATCCATAACACTGAATATACTACAGTTGGAGTAATCATTGGTATCATCAGTAAAGCCTTAAAAAAACTTCCCTTTTTTTCGTCTCTGATAAAATATGTAGTCAGCGTTGAAAAAAACAGCTGCAAACAAATCGTAAATATAATTGTTATACCTACATAAAGGAAGGTATTTTTTATAATTACGATCGTATTAGGATCTTTAAAGATCCTCTTAAAGTTCTTTAATCCAACAAATTCCCAAATAAATGCACTGTCAAGATCCGTAAATGCCATAATTATTGTCAAAATAGCCGGAAGAATGTAAAGCAAAGACACTAAAATTAAAAATGGTGAAAGAAAACCATATGCCTGCAGATTCCTTCGTATATGATTTCTTTTCTTCTCTGTCATAATCCCCTCCTGAAAGCACTGCTTTTTATTCAAAAATGACTTCTCCGTCCACATTTAATTCAATCTGAGTTTTGAAATCCTCAAATGCCTGTTTTGCAGTTGTTTGTCCAAGCTCGAGTAATTGGATTTGTTTATAAAGCTCATCTCTGAATACATTTTTCCCTTCGACCGGAGGAATTGTTTTCACATAATCTGACATATATCCGATCCTCTCTAAAATAGGATTATGTTTGATTGCATCCATTTCGTTTGCGGCATTAACCGAGGCTAAAGAAAAAATTGTATCCCCATGTACCGCCAAGGCTTCTACACTGTCACCTTCATAGATTTCCTTCAATAAATCTTTACAGACTTCAGGATATTTTGTATGAGCGTTAATACTTACTGATTGTGGAGCGGCAACTGTAAATGGTTTTTCATTATATTCTGATTTTGGAAATAACGCAAACCCAACCATATCCGTTAATTCCTCTGGCGTCATATTTATTTCATCTGCAATATAGGTTGAGGAGAACACAGGGCCATAATAAGCAAATGCTCTTCCGTCTCCAACCATAGCCTGAATATCTGTCCAAACACGCTGTGTTGTATCCTTTGGAGTAATGTTCCATGTATTGGCAGCATCATACATAAATTGAAAATAGCTTGTAATAGCTTCCTGGTTTACTACCAGCTTTCCTTCTTCTGTATAATAATCTCCACCGTAAAGGCTTAATATATCCAGAAAATCATCACCTGCTCCCGGACGGTGAAGCATCCCCCACTCTGCCGCTCCTTTTTCTTGCACTTCCTTGCAAAGTGAGATGAAATTCTCCCATGTAAACGTTCCATCAGCAATCCTTTTTGGCAAAGCCTCTATTTCTTTATCCGTCCAACCCAGTTTTCTTAAAGGCTCCTTCCCATAATATAATGCCCTGGTTGGCACATCAAATGGCATAGAATAGATTTTCCCATCTACTGTAAACGGATCAAAGGCCCCTTCTACGAATTTGCTTGTATCAATGTCACTGATATCAAGCAAAAGTCCGCTTCTTACTTGATCTAAAATATTCCCTGAAAAAGTAAAGATATCTGGACCATCTCCATTTTTTGTCGCAAACATAATATTTTGCATGTATTCATCCCAGCCAATTCTTTGGTAATCCTTTTCAATTACAATTTCCAAATCTTTACCTTCAGCTGCATACCTTTCATTTAATGCTTTTGCCGCTGCTGCTACTGCATCCGGTATCGTTACAAAATCCATATTATGCGCAAGTTTAAGTGTTACCGTTCCGCTTATTTCTTCCGTGCTGCTTTGCGTTGTTTGCTTTCCCCCGCAAGCAGCAAGAGAAAAAAGCATCGCTCCCTCCATTAGCAATATAAATAACTTCTTCATCTTTTCTCCTCTCCCATCGTATAGCTTCATTTAAATTTACTAAATATTTAGTATGTTATTTTATATTATATATCATGATTTTCTTTATGTCAATGTGACTATTCACACTTGATAATAATTTTACTAATTATTTACCTTTCTTTTTCACTATAGCTGTTATTATACCCAAGCGCTTACAAGCTTAAAGCATACCCAGACTCTTTGTCCAGGGTATGGTAAAAATTACAAATTGGGAGCAAAGAAAAAGCGACTAAGCTTTATACTTAATCGCCTCTTTCCTTTATTATTGATACAGCAAAATATCCAGTTATATTGTTTGCCCCAATCATTGATTTAGTATCAAAACCTGAAAATAGTTCATCTAAAACTAATTCAGGTAAATCATAAAAATTATGCACTTTCTCCCATTACCAGTTTTCCTGGAAGTAAGATCTTCATGCTCTCAACTCGATGTTCTCTGATTTGCTCCAGCAAGAGCTTAATTGCTGTTTCCCACACAATATCCGGGAACATACTAATATGTGTATATTCCTGCCATTTCGATTCTAATGTTTTGATATCTTCATAAATTACGACCGCAATATCCTTCGGAATACGTAAACCCGCTTCTTGAAATACTTCAATGGCTCCTTCTGCAATCTCATCACTTCCAAGCAGCATGGCTTCCGGCAAATGCCCCGACTCAATCGCTTTTTTCGCCATAGCGCAGCCGCCTTCTTTACTGAACTCTCCAACAAATAAATTTCTTTCTTCCAGGCAATGATATTGCTGCAAAAGTGTTTTCACGCTTTCCAAACGCCTATAACCTATACGTATATTCCCATCATTAAATAAGCCCCCAATATATCCGATTGTCCGGTATTGACGTTTGTAGAGTAAATACTCGAATGCTTCTTCTATTCCACGATTAAAATCCATTATAATTGAATCATACTCATAATTTTTATCATCCGAATTTATAAATACAATCGCAATACTTTGTAATTTCAACTGCTCCATTTCTTCAGGTGAAAAAATTCCTAATGCTATAATCCCGTCATACCGTCCTGGCTTGTTCTTCTCCATCCGGACAAACTGAACATCAATTTTCTTTAACATTGCTCCCATAATCGTATTCAACGAGGCTATTCTTATATTTTTTCTGTCTTGTCTAATAATTTGCCAATCCGCAATTCCGATCACCAGCTTTTCTTTTTCTTGCATGTGTCTTACTCTGGGCGATACATACTTTAATTCATGGGCCGTCCGCAATATTTTCAATCTCACCTCTTGACTGACAGAGAGTGTTTCATCCTGACTTAATACTCTTGATACGGTTGTCGGTGATACTCCGGCAATATGTGCTATATCCTTAATTGTTGCCATATAGTTCCTCATCCTTCAAGCATTGCTAACATTAAATTTAGTAAATATTTACTTTGTGCTGATATTTTACCATATTTGCATAATAAAAGAAACCCTTTTTCATAGCGCTTCCAGAGCCAGAAGCATTTTTTTGACCTCAATGCCTCCGGCATAGCCTCTAAGTCCGCCGTCCGCCCCCAGCACCCGGTGACAGGGTATCAGAATGGAAATAGGGTTATGCCCAACTGCTCCTCCGATTGCCTGTGCAGACATAGGAACCCGCCCTGTCCTGACGGCCAGCTCCCTTCCAATCGCTCCGTAGGTGGTGGTATGGCCCTTCGGTATCTCCAGCAGCAGGCTCCACACCATCTGCCGGAATCGGCTCCCGCTGGGAGCTAATTGCGGCAAAGGCCCCGGCTCCTCTCCCGCAAAATAGGCTGCTAGCCAGCAGACAGCCTCCTGAAAAACCGGAAGATCTCCTCCAGCTTTCACTCCTTTCTCTTTTTCCCAGCCTTTCTTAAGGCACAGGCTTCCTTGCCTGTCTGTGTTCAGAAGCCTTTTATCCAGCGTGCTTCCGTAATATTTCTGCCCTTCTATCCATAATCCTGTGATGCTTTCTCCATGGCTTGCGAGGGTCAAAAGTCCTGCTGGAGATTGGACCTTATGTATATACAGCATTTCCCTTCCTCCTGATATAGGCCAGCCACTCTTCTGATTCTGATATACAGCCTATTCTTCTCAATCCTGCCAAATCCTGCTTTTATGTCTCCTTTCCAAGTTTAAGC
The DNA here is from genome assembly GCF_009696375.1 of Clostridium porci. GTDB lineage: Bacteria > Bacillota > Clostridia > Lachnospirales > Lachnospiraceae > Enterocloster > Enterocloster porci. Next base: position 139,492 of record NZ_VUMD01000002.1, on the reverse strand, counting down.
CAGGATATCCTGCCACATTCTGATTGAATTGTCTGGAGAAAAGTCTTATTTTTCGTCCAGCCGCGTATCCTAAGACTTTCTAAAATAGAGACAGCTGTTCCTCTTTTAAGGATATAGCCTTACGCTCTGTCACTTTATCCTCCGGCCCAAGGTTTTTGCATAAAAGAGGCGAATTTACATCATACAGTCCAGCGTTGGCTTTCACCCGGTCGCTGTTAAAATTTGCATAGCAATATCTGCACCCATTCAGGCAGGTGTCATAGGCTCCCACATCAATACTGGCTGCACAGCCGCACTCCACTCTCTGGTTTGGATCTTTACTCACCTTCACTCTGCAGCCCAGAAGTTTTTCTATGAGTCTTTTATCAATACAGCTTCCCTGAAAAAGGCCTGTCCCCTTCAAAGCAAGATCCTCGCAGCAGGCCTGAACTGTCATATGATTTTCAGCCGCAATCGCTGCCAGCCTTCCTGCCAGAGAAGTCATTTCCCCCTGATTCATTACTTTTATATTCATCCCCCTGGTGTTCTTTTTTGTTTTTGCGTAAAGATCCAGGAAGCTGATAACCACGTGTTCTGTATATCCTTTCAGGCTTCGGGCTATCTGAGAAAAGGCGTTTATATGGTACTCCCAGGTATACCGTTCATTCAGCAGGATCGGATCGTACCTCCAGATGACTCTATCCATGCCAAGCATGCCAGAAAGCCTCTGGAACGCAGGAATCAAGCATGCTTTTTTATCCGGAAGATTCGGTTCAATATCTCTTCCATAGCCTGTGATGGTGTACTGAAAATAATACTGATAGCTCTGCAATTCCTCTAGCCTGTTTATAATCCCCACAGGGTTTTTAGTCCAGAAAACAATACAGTCCACCAACTCTGGCGACAGATGAATCCGGCTGATTTGATGGGGATTTACAGGGTTGCTGACATAAAGAAAGCCTTCTCTGATCCGCCTCAGGAACCAGTCAGAATAATAGTTTGGCACATCGGTTCTTCTGCTGACGCTTAGTATCATAAGCAGCCTCCTTGACACTCCTCATAGTTAAAGTAAGGGGGCTTACGACACATTGGATAATCCTATGTCAAAAGACATCCTGATTTCACAGCTTTATCTGCTTCTTCCTGCTTTTCCGAAGAGTAAGCTTATACTTCTCCAACACGTCCCGGCTCCCACTTCTGCTCTTTTATATCTCATTATACATGAAATTCCCGTAAAAAGAAAGCCTGAGAACGTTCAGGACGAGATTTAGACTAGCAGCCTTCCTGTCATGATTTAAAAATAGGGATACACATATTCTACTTCCGGCTTCTCAGCCGGCTCTATGCTCTGGGCCTTCAGGATAGGGTCAGAACCATATTCAGTGATTCCGAAGCTTCCTTTAACCACCACCCATGTATCATCCTGTAATTCCTGTTTTCCACCGTTGTCAACTAAAAGCCCCATCGGAGCCAGGTCTGCCGCACAGCACCACATGGACAGGCGAACCAAGGCAAAGTCATGTTCCTTTTTAATCTCCGGACTCCGGTAAATAAAACCCTTCATCTCAACTGTGTAGCCTTCATATTTTTCAGGAAAGGAGCCCAGCTCATACATCCAGGTATAGTAGTCCTCATCTGCAATTACAATGGTTTTTGTATTCTCATCCAAACCATTTAAGGCATACCAGGGCCGTTCTTCATCGCCGGCTAAAACAGCGCTGTCCTGAAAATCTTCTTTTAAATATCCGCCGGCTTCTGTGCCAGCCCCTTCAGCCTGCAAAGGGGCTGCTTCCTCCGTTCCGGGAGTGCTGGCAATCTTTGAGCTCGCGTAATCCCGTATCATGCTGCTTCCTCCCGGAAGCCCAGGACGAAGAGAAATGAGCAGTATGGGTATCATTAAAACACAGGAACGAGCCAGCCTTATCTTATACTGCGGAGTCAGCAGATATCTTCCCTCCACCGCAGCCCATAGAAGCATCAGCAAAACCATCCCGTAGAGATAGGGCTTCATTCGCGGAGTTACATAGTTTAAATAGTCTCCAGACCAGGTCATTTGAAACAGAAGATGTCCAAAAAACAGATAGCAGCAGCATTCTGCCAGCACTTGAAGGTTCATTCCCTTACCCTTTAACGTCATATCCGAATCCCTCCGCTTCCGCACAGCATAAACATTAAAACTACTATGAAGCAAACCAGAAATGTGGTCACGCTTAGCCGGGCGACAAAGCCGGGCTTAAAGCCAGAAAGCAGCATAGCCGCATTTTTTATATCCATCATTGGCCCAAATACCAGAAAGCCAACAATGCTTCCCGCAGGGAGGCCGCCTGCCATGCTTCTTGCCACCACCGCGTCGGAGGATGAGCAAAGAGAAAGGGCAAAGGACATTCCCATCATCAGCAATAGAGCTGCCCAGGGAGCTGTTCCTCTACCGGCAGCCACTGCCAGGGGAAGCATATCCTGAAAAAGAGCAGACACAGCAATTCCGATAAGAAGATATTTCCCCACTGAAAAAAATTCACTCTGCCCATGACGAAGCATCCACAGAAAATACGCCACAGGGCTTTTCTCCTCTACAGGCAGACTGTAATTCCGGCAGCCTGCTGGAAAAGGCGTCTCATCTTCTGCCAGATTCGCTTCAGGCGGTTTTACCAGATAGGTCAGGCCACAGAGCACCGCGCACAAAATACCCAGACCACATCTTGCGGCAAGCATCCGGTAATTACCGTTAAATGCATACCAGGTAGAAAGAATGACCACCGGATTAATCACAGGGGATACCAGCATAAACGTCACGGCGGCAGGCATTGGAACTCCCTTTTTTACCAGGCTCTTAAAAACCGGTATGGAGGCGCAGTCACACACAGGAAGGCAGAAGCCCGCCAGCACCGCGAACAGCTGACCAGCCAGAAGCGTTTTGGGAAATCTGCGCTGAATCCAATCCTGAGGCAGGTAAAACTGAATCACCGAGGATAGCAAAACCCCAATCGCCAGAAATGGAACCGCCTGTAGAAACACTCCAAGAAATATACTGATAAACCGCCCCATTGAAATTTCAAAGGGCTTCAGCAGAGTAAAGGCCGTTATGCAGGCGATAGCTGTCATCAAAGCCATAAGAAACCATAGCTGTGCCGGCATACTGAAATGAACCATTTTCTGCAAAAAGCGCTCCCATTTCTGAACGGTAAAAATCCGGATATCTGGATTACAGCTATGCAGAATATCCTTGATTTTCCGGTTCTGCTTATGTTCTTTGGTTCTGATATAGGCAAAATCGCTTCCTTCAATCTGCGAACGTGCGGCAGGGCCAGCCTCCCAAAGTCTTTTTAGCAGGCCCTCATCCTTAACAACATAAACGACCTTTTCCACACACAGAACTGCTTTAGCAGAAAACTGCAAAAGCATTTTCTCCAGAGTATGAAAATGCTCCATTCCGTTCCACTCTATCAGGAGCAAATCCGGGCTGTGCTGTTCCAGGTAAAGCAGCAGTCCATCGGCAATATCCAGGGGCGTCTGTTCCAACTGGCTTTTGGAAAACATAAGCCTTTGTATCCGTTCCCTCTCCTTCACCAGCTCCTCTCCAGCTTCAAACTGGAGAATCAGAAGGTTCAGCTCTCTCAGCTCCTCTTTAATCAGTCTATTGATCAAGGTGGTTTTTCCCGAATCCAATAATCCGGTTATAACCCATACAGGTGTCTTCATAATGACGGTTCCTCGCTAAATAATATCTGTATCTGCTGTTGATCCAGGCCCGTTCCAATAAAACAGACCTGACTTCCTTTTATATTTGCCGGCTCAATTTCCAGGCTATCCGGTACAAAATGGAAAATCCAGCTGTGAGAGCCGTTCGCTACAATCCCTTTGCCCCTAAGAATTTCTCCATCCGCATTCTGGATTACATGAAGCACCCGTTTCCTTAGCTGTTCTTTCGTAAAAGCTTCCTTACATTCCAAGGTAACTGCAGAAAATATATCACTGGCAAAGAAAAACGGGAAAAAGCCCTTTTTACGTCTGGCCGCTCTGACCCGGACAGGCTTCATAGCCACTGCAAGATCCATCTCCATCTGAAAAAGGGAAGCATTTCTATGAGCATCCAAAAAAGCCCCGCAAGGAATACACTCCCATAAGCCCGTCTCAACTCTGGCCTCAGGATTCATCTTCCGGATTGCTCTCTCCACACTCCCTGCCTCCTCCTGCCTCTGGGTCTGATGGCTTAATAAAACTAAATCCGCATATGTAATCTGGTCTTCAAAAAACCCTCCATAGTTTTTCAGGTATTTATCAAAGGTACGTACGTCTACGACTGTAATGTTTTTTTTAAGGCGTAGCCTTCCCTCCTCCTCCAGCCGCAAGCAGCTTTTGGCGATGTCAGAAAGCCTTCCAACGCCAGAAGGCTCCACCACAATAGCATCCGGCTCATACTGGTTCAGAATCCGGTCTACTGATTTTTCAAAGTCTCCCATCAGGCTGCAACAGATGCAGCCTGCATTCAGACTGGTAACTGTCAGACTGCATTCCCGGAGCAGTCCCGCGTCAATTCCTGCGTCTCCAAACTCATTTTCAATCACAACAATTTTCTTATTGTTAAATAAAGTTTGAAGCATAGTCTTTATTAAGGTAGTCTTACCTGCACCCAAAAAGCCGGATACAATGTAAATATCTGTCATATACCCTCCCTCCTGATGCTTCTCTTTTTTTCTTTATCTGCCGTTCAGCCCCAACCTTCTATCAGCCCCTTATCCTTAAAAGCTTCTTTCCTGCAAATATCAATATCAGAAAGGCTACGCCTGTCAGAACAATGGCTCCTCCTGGCTTTAACCCCAGATAGTAGGCGGCGAACAGTCCGGCCATCATAAATAGAACGTTAAACATTACCGCTAAAAGCACAGTCTGACGGTAATTCGTTCCAAACTGCATGGCACAGGCAACCGGCACTACCATCATGGAGGATACGATCAAAGCCCCCACTGTCCTGGCTGCAACGGAAACCGTTACCGCAATCAAAATTGTAAACAAAAAATTCACCCTGCCCACTGGCACTCCCGCCAGCCTTGCGCTCTGTTCATCCAGGGATATATAAAATAATTCCTTGTACATCAGAAGGAACATAGCAAGAGCAACGGCGCTGACGCCAACCACGAGATACAGCTCCGAATCGCTGATTGCCACAATACTGCCGAACAAAAAGCTATTGAAGTTAGCCGCATTCTTTACAAAGCCTGAAAGTACGCCAGCCAATCCTACGCCAGCAGACATAATGACGGCAATGGAGATTTCTGAATATCTCGGCATCTTCCTCCGTATGAGTTCAATTCCCAGGGAAGCTATCACGCAGGCTATGGCGGCCGCCGCAACCGGATTCATTCCCAGTATCAGACCGGCCGCCACTCCGGCAAGGGATGTATGGGATAGAGCGTCCCCAATCATGGACAAGCGTTTGCATACAATCACCATCCCGATACATGGAATCACAGCTGCCAGCAAAAGCCCCACAATAAAAGCCCTCTGCATGAAACCATAATTAAATATCTCCATTGTCTGTTTCCTCCCGCCCCTGAATCAGCTTCATATTGCCTTCCTTCAAAAGCCAGATATTGTCAGCGATGGCTTCCAGCCGTTTCCGGTCGTGAGTTACCATCAGCACCGTTACGCCCTGTTCCCGGTTAATCCTTCTTAATAATTGATAGAAATCCTCTGTGCTTTTCTCATCCATGCCTGACGTGGGTTCATCCATAAGCAAAAGGCGGGGCCGATTTACCAAAGCTCTTGCCAAAAGGATTCTCTGCTGCTGACCGCCGGACAGACGCCCAATCAGCCGCTTGCCAAAATCCGCCATTCCCACCTGGAGCAGGGCCTGCCGGACCTGCTCCTTTTCCCTTCTTCCAGCCAACCGGAAAGGTCCAATCTGGGCGTACAGATTCGCCCGGACAACCTCCTCCACAGAAGCCGGAACACTTTGATAGGATGCCATTCCTCTCTGAGGGACATAGCTGATCTCCTGCCAGCTTCTAAACTGTCTGATCTGCTGTCCCAGAAGCCAGATACTTCCCTTTTCCCCATTGGAAGTCAATTCTCCCAACAAAAGCCTTAAAAGAGTGCTTTTTCCTGCTCCGTTTTGTCCCAGCAGGACAGACAGCCTGCCTTCTGGAACAGTAAAATGAATCTGATTCAGAACCTGAACGCTTCCATAGGAGAAGTCCAGTCCCTTGACTGCAATAGCATCCATCCTCTCTCCTCCCGTCTGTATTATTTCAGCGCATTTTCCAACTGCTTCAGGTTGTCTTCCATCACAGAAAAATAATCAGCGCCTTTTTTCAGCTCCTCATCGCTTAAGCCCTCCAAAGGATTTAAAACCTGGGTAACGGCTCCCGTCTCCTTTGCCACGGCTTCAGCAACCTTGGGGCTTACCAGCTCTTCAAAAAAGATAACCTTTACATTTCTCTCCTTCACAAAATCAATTATTTCTGCCATTCTTGCCGGATCTGGCTCCGAATCCGGTGAAAGGCCCTCAATTCCCATCTGATTTAAACCATAAGCATTGCAGAGATAACCGAAAGCCTCATGCGATACCACAATATCCTTATTGGGAAGGGAGGCCAGAGTATCCTTATAGCTCTGATCCAGCTGGTCGAACCTGGCAGCATAGGTTTCATAGTTCGCTTCATAATAATCCTTATGATCTGGATCTGCCTCTATGTAGGCATTTTTAATATGTTCCATCTCCTTTTTTCCATTCATAGGGCTGAGCCATACATGGGGATCGTAGTGGCCGTGATCATGGCCTTCCTCCTCCCCTTCTTCCTCATGGCTGTGTCCCTCCAGAAAGGTCAGTCCCTGAGACGCCTCGGCAATTACCAGAGCTTTATGATCCAGGCCGGCAAGCACATCCTCCACCCAATGCTCCATACCAGCGCCATTATAAACAAAAAGGTCTGCTTCCTCCAGGTTTTTAAGATCGGAGGCTGAGGGTTCCCAATCATGAGGCTCTGTACCGGATGGAACCATACACACTACCTCAGCCCTGTCACCGCCGATTTTAACCGCAAAATCATACATAGGATAAAAGCTGGCTATTACCTTTAGCTTACCGCCGCCTGTATCCTTTGACTCAGCTTCCGTTAAAGCCTCCTTGGATTCAGTAGCGGCTGTAGTTTCACTCTCTTTTGCTGTGGCAGCGGCTGCAGAGGAAGTCTCCCCCAAGCCTTTTGTGCCAGAGCAGCCAGAAAGCACAGCAACAGAAAGAAGCGCTGTCATCGCCAGCACATTTAGTGACTTTATTGAATTTTTCTTCATGAAATAATCCTCCCGTTTGTGTCAAACAGTTTCTACAAAATGTTGTCTGCCTTGTTATGAGAATATTTCAATTATCTAAACGGATTTTTAAGCTGACCAAAGAAGCCGGGCATAGAAAGAAGCCGGCTATATAAGAAAATACTAGCTTATGAGCAGCGATATAGACAAAGACCACAGCTGCTCCCGTTCCCACAGCCTCTGACAAAATGCGTATCGTGGAAACGCAAACTTTTATTTCCGAACATACCCTACAGTCCTCGCCTGTACAGTCATGCTTCCCATGTGTAACAATAAAAAGGCCGGAGAGAAGCAGTACAGAAGCCACCAGCAGCGCTGTAAGCAATGACCAGATTCGCCTGTTTTTACAAAAGTAACTCACTTCGTCTCCTCCCTTCCCATTTCCCACCTGTGGAATCATTTCCATATTATAGCGTATTTTATACATTGTCAAGGAATTTGTTAGCCTTGTAAGCCTATGGCAAGCATTCCTTCTGACCGTCAGGGCTCTTCCTCCTCTCCTAACAGCTTACCATACGCCTTTGCTTCTATTCATTTTCTGTTTTTTCCGCCTGTACTCTGGCAGTACAGGCCGAGAACCATTACGAATTAATGAGATTTACACAGAATCACACAGCACCGGCTGCCCCGCCGAAGCAGTGCGGATTCAGTGAAGAAGCTGGGATGCCCATTTCAGCAGCAAAAACCGGCGGTCAGATCGACCGCCGATACAGATTACCTCTCTTTAAGATTCCGGCTTCCAAACTCCATTGGCATCTACATAGTAGTTATCCGGGGTTCTTTCATTCTGGTACATGGAGCCATAGGGTCTCCTGCTGTGATTGTCATCGTGCCAGTAGACGTCCTCCTTCTGCAAATCACTGGACGCTTCTGTAAAATAGTAATACTGGTTGTCTATCAGTATCCAACCCTCACGCATTGCTCCTGTCTTTTGGTCAAGATAGTACCACTTTCCGTCCATCGGCTCATAATACCAGCCTCTGTGCAATACTCCTAAATTTCCATCAGAAATTGTATGGAGGTGATACCATTTCCCATTTTGGCTCTTGATCCAGCCATACTCCATGATTCCGTCTTCGTTAAACTTAAACCATCTAAATTTCCCATATTCATCCTTGGCAGATGGATGGGAAATATACATCCATCCATTTTTCGCCAAAGCCCCCTTTGAGGTATGATAGGACCATTTGTTGGAAGCCCCGTCTACCAGAATCCAGCTTCCGTCTACGGAGCCGCTGCTTACGCTCATATCCGGGTCTGAGTAGATCTGGTCATTGCTGGTATTGATTATTTTTGAGCCTGAGCCGCCGCTTTGGCTTCTGCCTGCTTTTCCGCTCCAGCTGCCGCCCGTACCCCTTGAGCCTTTAGAAACCGTCACAGGAACCTTGATCGCTTCTGAGGAGCCGTCTGGATATACCACCTTGATAATTGCCTCATAATCCTTTGTTTTGTCTACATTGGAAGGCGTTACATCCTTATACTCTGTATCAGAAGGGAGCTCATCCTTATTCTTGATTCCCTCCTCCGGCTCCAGAGTTTCTCCTGGCTTAATTCTCACTTTTTGAGGAAGGGGGTCGTATCGCTTTGCGTCGCTTTCCTTGGCCTCGCTTGGGGTTGCTTCACTTGGAGTTGCCTCGCTTGGGGTTCCTACTCCGTCCTCAGACAGCACCCGGATCGTCACCTTCAGGATTTTTTCGTAACCATCGGAATATGTGATTTTAAGCATTCCTTTGTTTCTATAATTTCCTGGCCTATCTGTTGGGATTTCGTCTAAATCTGTAATATCCTCTATCAGTATATCATCAGGAAGCTCATCCAGATTCGCTATGTTGCCTTCATCCAGAGACACCTCGTCTCCAATATAAATCACCTCATCTTTGGCTTTCGGCTTGTAATCCTTCGACTGCTTTTCCTTCTCTACCGTTACAGGCACATCCACCGTCTCACTGCTTCTATCCTTTATATCTTGATCGGATAAGGGGACAGAATATACGTTCAGGTTCAGAATATCACCAATAAACGGATATTTACTGACATAGCTGCGGGGCGTCTGGCCAATGGTGACTGCATCCATAGCAGCATAATCTTTCAGCATCTTCCATGAGGAAGCATTCAACTGCTTGGTATTCACCAATTCACCATCGGCAAATAACTTAATGGTATAGTCCTTTGGGTTGGCAACAAATGCCATCGAGTTTTCGGCACCCGGTTCCAGGCAGTTGGCCTTAGCGCTGTAATTGCCCCATTCACCGCGCAGCTCATACCCCAAGGTCTCGCCGTCTGCATAAACATGGAAATGATTTCCCATCGCATTGCTTTCAGAAAAGCTGATGATAGAGCCAAGGGAGGCAGGCCCAACAAACTCAGCGGTGATGGTGATTGCATTCAAGCTTTTGCTTGCATCCAGAACCTCCTCGTCCAGCGTAATGCCGCCTTCGGTGCCCTTCAGGCTCACAGGCTCCGGCAGGGTGTAGATCAGCTCCTGTGCTTCTGCAGTAAATTTGACAGAGCCTTTTTCGGAAATATTGTTTGCAAGGTCAAAGGCATTAACCTCTACTGTATATTCATTACCTTTTGTCAGACCTGTCAGTTGATAGCTGTTACGTTTGGTCGTGCCCTTAAATTCACCTTCAACATATACGTTATAGCCCTCTACGCCTACGTTATCGGTGGAAGCATCCCAGCTAATAACTGCCTTCGTGTCTTGAACCTGAGAGGCTCTTACATTGGCCGGAACAGACGGAGCCTTCTCATCGCCTATGTTGTTATAGGAAACAACGGGAGAAACGTAGAAACCAGGATTGCTTGCTTGCGCTTCCGTCATGCATTCCACGCAGATATAGTCGCCTTGCTCGACCTGAATCACCTGAGAATCCAGCTTGACGAAGGCGCCGCCGGTATCGGTCATGTTGATAGGCGTGATAATGCTGTCGCCGTTCTTTGTTATTTTGAGGTAAGACGGGCCTCCCGAAGTCTGTCCGCGCAGCTTTGCGCCGCCGGAGACAGAACCGCCGCCGAAGCTTAGCGTAACGCTGCCGGATTTTGGAGCGCGCCATGCCATAACGGCGCTTTCAACATTGGAGCCATTTTTGTTATACAAAGGTCCTGAAAGAATACCATCGTGGGATTTGTTGTCCCGTGCGACGGTCGCCCAGGTATTGGACATACCATTCGAATAACTCTCCATCCATCCGCCCCACTGATCCTGTACCGTCATATTCTCATAAGTACCGTCTTTGGATTTGTATTGGTAGAACCAGACATTTCCCTGGGCGGAAGAATATTCCTCAACATAGTCGTAGCTGTTTTTGATTTTGATGGTATAGTCCCTGTACACACCGTTTTCCGCAGAGATTCGCAAAATCATGCCGTCTTCTACCAGCATAGGCTCAGCTTCTTCCCCATCTTTCAAAATACTGGCGTTAGCCTTTGAGGCAATTTCAATATTTGCCAGTACCTCCTCCGTGGTGGTGGGATTCTTTTCCAGGGAGGGCACATTGAGCGTCTGCTTGGCTCCCCTGCCGGTGATCATATAAGGCGTACGGATGATTGCAGCGTTAGAATCCTCCGTATACAGTCCAGTCTCATAAGCGCCAATGTCAGGCATCTTATCCAGCTTGTTGCCGAAAAAGTCTTTTTCGCCCGCATTGCTAACCGGTTTGCCGGCGTCAATGGCGGGAGAGTTCTCCTTCAATTTGTAACCGTTAAAGACGCTGCGGTCATACACCAAACCATTGTCCTGAGCACCCACGGGAGCGCTGCCGCCATTGACAAACAGGGGGTCCTCCCTAATGGCATTGACGTCGTTGGGAATGTTGGAAAAATTGTAATAAATATTGTTGCTCCAGGTTCCTTTAATCCAGCTCCAGTTGCAAACCTTCTCCGGGGCCGGTGCACTGCCCGCATAGTAGAAAATATTGTTGTAGATATTGGTAGTGCCGTTTCGCATGCGATTGACCGGAACATTTTCCTTTATGTAAAACACATTGTTGTAAATTTCTCCATTGGGATTTGCAGACAGATTCAAAATACCGCCCAAATCGTTCTGGCTAATATTATAGCGAAATACGCTGTTAACCGCCTGCTGCAGGCAGAACATTACACAGCCTCCGGCATTATTGGATGAGTAGTTGTACTGATAGACGCAGCCGTCGCCGGAGTCGGCATCCCATGCCTGGCTGTCCTGACTGTAATGTGCGTCATAGCATTCATTGTACTGGAAAATCGGCGTCTTGCACTTCCAGGGCCAAATGCCAGCGGCCAGCATACCGCCGCGGTTTTTACCGCCATTTTTTTTACTGACGGGGTGGGTGTAGATGGAATTGTTCATATCCCGCGAAAAAGCTGTGACCACATTGCGCTCCACCAGAGGCTGATAGCAATACATCATAGTGATTCCGTCGCCTCCCAGATCGGAGAGATAGTTATTGCGGACAACCACATTGGTGGAACCATACTCCATGACGACTTCATCCGCAAGTTCCCTGGTTCTGAATTTGTCCCAATAGCAGGTATATCCCACTGCGATGCCCCAACGGTTGACGTTAGACAGGGTGCAGCCCTCGATCAACACGTCATCATATTTTGAGATGCCGGTAGCAGTATCCTTCGGCTGTGCGCATACCATGTAGATTCCGCCATTACACATGTGCTTATTATAAACATTGCCCTGCACATTGCGGATCTCAAGGTTTCGCAGCACAATATGGTCTGCTGTTCCAATGTTCTGGGTTACAGCAGCCACGCCGGTACGGTCCATTCTATCGGCGGTGCTGTAGCTTTCACCGCTGGCAAAATTTCCCTCATTGGTCATGGCAATATCACTGATTTCAATATATTCCACATCATAAAGCAGAATACATGAAGAAACATTGCCCCTCAGTACATGGGTAGTGCTATCCAAAGAGGCCAAATTATAATCCTGATACCAAACGCCGTAACCGTTCGTGGCTATCAGCGGCAGAGGCGAAGCGGTGTCTCCATAACTGCCAATTATAATCGGTGCATCGGCATTGCCCGATCCCTTTATATGAAGATATTCATTCTGGAACACTGACCCCCGCTCCAACAGAACCTTATCACCAGGCCGAAGAGTAATCTCGTTAATTTTCAACAAGCTGGCGAAAGCTTGTTCTGCACTGGTTCCCTCGTTTTCGTTGCTTCCTTTCGTCGAACTCACATAATATGTGGTAGATTCGGCGCCCACAGCATCAGCGGCGTCCCCATCTTCATGGCCGCTGCCAGACTCTGCCGGCGCAGGTGCTTCAACGGTGCCGCCGGAAACAAAGGACGTTGCTGCCGCCTCCTCTGCAAAGGCGGCTAAGGGCATGTTGCTGCTTAACATCATGGTCAAAGACAAAACAGCAGCCAGCGTTCTTTTCTTTCTTCTCATCTTCCTTTCTTTTCTCCTTTCATTACCACTGTGATTTATAGTGTCAAATAAAGGAGTGTAAAGAAACAACATACTTCGCTATGAAAAATATGCAGTCTTTTACACTCCTTTCTGCTTTCGAACAGTTTGCCAATCAATGCCAGCTACCACACTTGAATCGGATACCGCTGACCATCGATAGCCAACAATGGACGTAAACTGCTTCAACATAAAAACGTTCGCTTGTTTATCTAAGTTGCTCTTCAGTATACTGATACAGCTTTTCTGCATCGTATTCTACCTTTAATTGAAGGATACGTTCTTGGATCATACAATCATATCTATGATTGCGAACAGACTGTTCCAACACACTGGTGAGGCTTTCAAAGGGTACATAATCATTTTTTACTCTTTTCGTACATTCAATCAGAAAAATCGTCCCATATTCACTGATCAGGTCAGAAATATCCCCTGTCTGCAATCCATCCGCATAACAGAGCAGAGCCGCGTAGGATTTAGCATAGGCGGCATATTCGTTCCCGCCAATAGCCAGTGTAGCACAATACTGCCGTAAATTCGGGAACTGTGTCAAAGCCTCCTGCAAAGAACCGCATTCCACAGCCTCCTGACGAAGGAGTTCCACCTCAGCCTCCAATTCTAAAAGCTCCTGCTCAGACAGCTCCATAGCATTTGTATCAATTTCAATGTAGCTCAGGTCAAGGTCATCCGCCTGTGTATATAGGCTCCCTTTATCTTGCTCATACTGCTGCCGCAATTCTGTTTCAGATATAGCCATTCCCGGATTACCAGCATCCTGGCAGTACTGGCGGCGAATCGCGTCCATACGGTATTGTATGTACTGATCGAAATCATAGCTGGTCAGACCGGTAACAAGCTCTCCGGCAGCAATGGCCGCAGCGCGGTATTCATTTTCCCTCTTAAGCTGCTCTGTAAGAGTTCCAAAGCCGGCACTCTCTAAATAGCCGTATTCGACTGCCAAAGAATTGACAGCATAATACTCCCGAAGTATTTGGATGGCTCGTTCTGCCACCATTTCATAAGGGACTCCTATATCAGTTTGAGCGTTCCAGATCAGTTTAGGATCTCCGCTTTGGTTCATTTGGGCCAGAATATCATCGCGAGCGGAAAACATCGCACAACGGTATTCCTTCTCGTCAACCTTATTCCCATCAATTATTAAAAATGTTTGCGATGAAGTTTTTTGAGACACAAATGCCACAATCGCGACGACTGTCACCAAGCTCAGCACCGCGATAGCTACAAATATCTTAATTACCACGCTTTTTTTCACTCTTTATTTAGTTTCTCCCTGGTCTTTTCAGCCACGTCCTCCATGGCATCTTTCACATCAGCAGCAACTTCCTTTGCTTTTCCAATCACCTGTTCTGCCAGGCCCTTGGCCTTTATCCTGTCATCTCCCGTCACTTCACCAATTACTTCTTTTGCCTTTCCTTTTAACTGATCTGTAAAACCTCTGTCTGCCATAGCGCTACCTCTTTCTTATTTTATTTTGAACTATAAGAACTATAATTCCTATATTGTTCATTGCTTTATATGACGTATTTACAAGCCCGATCCTGCCTTGCCTGAAGGTTAAATATTCACCTGCCCGCTCAAGGAATCCACCCCCGTCAGAAGGTTAATGAGTCTGTTCAGGATAGAACCGGAATTTCTGTTCCAACACATCTCTAAGTGTTGTATTAAGAAAAAATTCATCTAACAGCCCCTGTACTTTTTTATAGAACTCATGCAAAGAGCAGTTCCCTACGCCTCTCCTTCCACAATATCCATCCTTCTCAAGACAGCGGTTTATTTTTATTGTCTTTTCAAACGGAATCAGTATTTCCATCAAAACGATGTCCTCTGGCTCCTTCGCCAGTTTATATCCGCCATACCCTCCATTTTCACTGCAGACTAGCTTCGCCTCCCGCAGGGAGCGCAAAATCTTTTGAACAAACATCCGCTCCAAACCCACTGCTCTTCCTATCTCCAACGAGGTAGATAGGCCTTTCTTATCCGCAAGATAAAGCATACATCTCAACGCATAGTCTGTGGTCAAATTTAACTGCATGTTTAAAAACCTTTCTTGGCAACGGAAAAGCCTGGCTAAAGCTGTAATTACAGTCCCTTCTTCCTGTGCTTTACAACCAAAATCAGGCCTACATCCGCTGCTTGATTGCATATGCTACTCGTATTACATGCATTTGCATAAACATTCAATTTCTTTTCTATATTTTTTTATTATAAGAAAATATTTAGAATCAGTATTGTATGATCCTTTCATTTTATGTATATATCCATTTTTATTTATGTCCAACTCATATTTCTTATTCTCAAAACTGATCGCAAAACATACAAAAGTCCTTTCAGAGCATTTGCTCTCTCCTCTGCTTCCAGCAGCTTCAAATATCTATTCTTACCTTGGTTTTATACATTCCACAGGACGAAGTCAGCTCTATACGCTCAGTAACAGTTATTCATAAATAGCCCAAAAAAAAGCGGAAGACACGCTTTAATACGTGCCTCCCACTTTGAATCTTCACTTAGACATTACATTGAATCCAGCTATACACCTAAGGTAGCTTGTATAAACCAAAGCTGTTTGTTATAGTAATCCACATGCTCCTCCAATAGGCTGACAGCAGAAAACCAGCCTTCTTCATCGCTTGCATTCCTTATTGCCGTTGCCTCTGTCCTTAATGCAGATAAATCCTGCTTCAAAATAGACAGCACTTCTTTATCTGTAAACAGCCTTGTATCCTCTTCCTGAATGGATGCGTTCGTTAAATACTCGCTCAACCTGCAATCCGGCAAAATGCCATACATCTTCTGGTGCTCGCCTATGGCATCAAAATATTCAAATAATTTATCATATAATGCTTCTGTAAACTCGTGGACAGGAACGAACTGGGAACCGGTTACATTCCAGTGCAGGTTGTGAAGCTTAAAGGTCATGACAGCCAAATCTGCCAAATACTGATTAAATTCTTTTTGTAATTTCATCGTACGTCCTCCTTATAATAAATTAATAATTATATCTCCGCCTTTATAATTAAATAAAAGCTTTTTAAATGGGGTTCATAGCCCATTGCTATCTATGGCCTTATCATTGCCGGGGTTATAAATTTATGTAGTAATTATATCATACTCTTGTTTGCAGATCCAGGGTTTTCACAAAAAAGTTAGAATTAGCTAACCTAAGCTATCTACATAAATGACATCCGCATAATTATCTGTCTTAATTCACTATATATCCATTAAACGCAATTCCATCATCACAGCAGAATAATCTGGGTTCAGATGGGCAGACTAATTCTACAGACTAAAGTAAGGAGATAAACCGGACATGATCGAGCAGGATACCATAAAATTACTTCGGGAATGTGACGCAGGCATCCAAATGGGGATTGCATCCATTGATGATGTTTTGGACTATACCCACAGCGATACCTTAAAACAATGTCTAGCAGAATGTAAAAACCAGCATATACAGATGAAAGAGGAAATAAAAATTCTTTTAGAGAAATATCATGACGAGGGAAAAGCCTCTAATCCCATCGCACAGAGCATGTCATGGAGCAAGAGCCGTGTTAAACTGGCTATGAATAAATCCGATCAGACAATAGCGGATCTTATGACAGACGGCAGCAATATGGGCGTTAAATCACTCCACAAATATTTAAACCAATATAAGGCAGCCAGCGAGCAATCTAAAAATATTACGAAACGTCTGATCAACCTGGAAGAAAAGCTTGCTATGGATATGCGGCAATTTTTGTAGCAATCATTGCAACCACCGGCTGAGCTCAGTGGGTTGCTGGTTTGCTTTGATCCCTGCCTACTCCTATGATAATTTTAAAACTAGTTTCCAAAGTTTTCAGTTCCATTTAAATTTCACGGAATCAGGCGCATAGGCCAAAGGCCGCTCCTAAGAGCTGCCTGGCCGCCACCTTCCCAAAGGCCTGAACAAAGCGCAAGTCTACAAGCATATCACATCTCGGCTGCCTCTAAGAGAACGGAGCTAATATAGCTACTCAAAACCGTACCTGATGTGGACTAATTGGTTCCAATGCTCATTGTCTCAGGAAGTGTGCTGCCTCCATCAATAACAATCTGAGAGCCTGTTAAATAGCTGGACTCATCGCTTCCGAGGAACGCAAACAGTTCTCCAACCTCTATCGGCTTTGCCAGACGCTTCATTGGAACTCCCTTAGCAATGTCCATGATCGCCCTCTCCGGATCTGCCGGATTTGATTCTACTGCCATCTTTTCTACCATGGGGGTTCTCGCATATCCAAGCTGTGAGCAGTTGACACGGATATTCCGATCCGCATACTCAACTGCCAGGCATTTGGTAAGACCAACCAAAGCGGCCTTGGTCATTGCATATGCGGCCTCTCCTGCATCAGCTACAATATCGCCTGTTACAGAAGAAGCGATTACAATATTTCCTCCGCCATTTTTAAGCATATACGGAATCACAGACTGGCATGTATTCCATACTCCCTTAATATTAACGTCAATATGAAAATCCCGAATCTCATCCGGCATTTCCTCAAAGGGCGCAAGCCGGCATACCCCGGCATTGCAGCAGGCCACATTAAGCGCTCCGAAGGCTTCTATTGTCTGGGCGGCAGCAGCCTTCATCTGCTCCTTATCGGCAACATTAGCAATCACCGTGATAATCTCTGCGCCATATTCCTGGCGAAGCTTTTGTGCGGTCTTTTCCACATCCTTAGAAAGATCCACCATGCACAGCTTTGCCCCGTACTTTGCGTAAGCAGTGGCAATGCCCTCGCCCAGCCCTGCTGCGGCGCCCGTAATCAATGCAACTTTCCCATCTAACTTAGCCATAATGTTTCTCCTTTATTATATATATTTGGGTCAGAACCTGGAGCTGACTCCAAGCGCTTTCCCATCTTTGGCTTATTGAAAATTTCCATGCAGCCAAGAATCTGATAAATTCCCGGCCGCTTCCACTTATTTTAAAATTCCTTTTCTCCATCCGGTGTCTCAATCATAACCTTTGACTTCTTCCATCTTACCGCTGCCATCCACAGCCAGATTGCCGCCCCTACACCCATATATACTCCAAAGGAAATCCATGAGCCTCTGCCCTGTCCAAGCGTACAGAAGAATGCAATCACAATCATGATGGCCATAGCCAATATACGGGTGAAATCTCCTCCCTTAACAACGTTCCTGTTATTTGCATACCACTCCGGGTGCTTGTGGCGGATACGGACTGCGGAAACCATTGTCAGAGCGTAGGCGCATGCACATCCAAAGGACATAAGATTAAAGAAGTCGTTCATAAAGGTGGTTGCATTCTGCAAAAGGATAAATGCAAGACTGATTCCTAAAAGAAAAATATTAGGCAGTATGGGCTGCTGATGCTTGTTCACCCTGGTGAATATTTCCGGCAGGAAATTCTTCTTTCCCATGGAATACATCATTCTTACAGTAGACATCCAAAAGCCCAGGATTGAGGCCGTCATGCCCATTAAAATCGAAATGCACCCGTAAATCAGCGGCCATACGCTCCATCCAAGTATGTTCTTCATTGCGGTAATGGTCATAAAGCCATTCTGAGCATCTTCCGACAGCAGATTGGAAAAGGAATCCAGACCGGCTACGCAGAAGAAGAAAAAGGTGTAGATAGCCCCGCAGGTAAGCACAGAGCCGCAGATTGCCTTTTTCGTATTAGAGGTAGGAAAGTCTCCCTCCTCAACCATCTGGGGAACCGTCTCAAAGCCGAAAAATGGAGTGATCAAAAGAGCCATACCAATCACCCAGCCAGGAAAACCGCCGGAGGGTTCCAAACTCGTCTGAAACAAATTTGCCATATTGGAAATACTCCAGTGACCGGAGAACAGCAGAAGCATACCTGTAATCACAGTTGTAACGATATTGGCGAACAGGCAGGTCGCCTGCGCCTTCACCAGAAACTGTATATCCTGCATGCTCATAATAAACACAAGCACCAAAATCAGGACGCCAATCAGCATAGTCGTGCCAAAGGTCAGCCCCAGCCCGAAGGTATGGCTGATAAAGGTGGCTACCGCCATAACAACTGCCGGAGGAACGGATATCCATGCCGCCATAATCAGCCACGAAGCCAGAAAGCCTATATGCTTGTTAAAACCCACAGTATTGTAGATCAGCTCTCCTCCGGCCGTATGGAAAAGCGGTGATATTTCGCTGTACACAAGTGCAATCGGCAAAATCGCCAGTGTCATAAGCGCAAACGCAAGAAACGTACCCGCGCCGCAATAATTAAAGAATACGGAATCCCAGTAGCTGACATATGTAAAGATAGAGCCCGTCGCTACTGTATAAACAAAAATCAGTGCCAGGCTTTTCTGAAGCCCTTTTTGTTTTTTGTCATCTGAAGCCATATGCTTGCCCCCCTGTACATCAATATTTTAAATTTATATTTACTGTACACCTTTATTAATTATATGTCAATATATTATGTCAACATATTTTCTGCGATTCCGGCATCTCCTTTTATGTAAACTCACGGGCCGCCTTCACAAAGGCAGCCGCCCGAACCGGATCAATCTGATTCCAGAGAATCCCGTCTTTTTTTATGCTGGTGCCGATAATCACACCATCCGCAAATTCCAGAAGCTCCTTTATATTGTCTACACGCCCGCCGCTTCCTAAAATCAAAGGCATATCCGGGAACCGGGACTTTACGCTTCCCAATGCAGCAGCCTTAGGCGGCAGCCCCGCCCTGGACCCTCCTATCAGAACTCCAGCTATGGGCAGGTTCATGAGCGCACCGTCGATCTGCTCCTCCACCAGTCTCTTATCCATGCTGGTACCCGCATGAGGCTCAAAGTAAGTGTACACACGCACATGTTCCGCACCTATTTGCTTTTGATAGCGAAAAATCTCACCAGGGTTAAAGGTCTGCCAGCCAAACAGTCCGTTGTATGTCCCGGTCACATAAGTACGCACGTATTTCGCATCAATGGCCTTAGCCACGGCCAATGTAGCAATGGGATCAATCAAAACCCCACAGCCATATGGGATCGTTAAATCCGCCGCTACCTCCGCAGCAATCCGTACATAGGAAGCAATCGTTTCTGGCCCTACTTGAGAGAGATAAGGCCGGTCACCCTCATTCGCAAATACACAGGCATCAAATCCCTCCTCCATCAGAATCTTGGCGTCCTCCTTCAGACGTCTAATCTGATCTCTGTACGTCATAGAAGGGGCCGCATAATAGCTTCCAGGCAAAGCTGCCATGTGCAGGCAACCAATCAAAGGCTTTTTCGTTCCAAATATTTTCTCATGCTGTTCCATCATCATACATTTTCCTCCATTCCAAGTTGGCTCTCAACCCAAAACCCCTGTGAGAGACAATACAATACCCGCCAAAAATATCATTCCCATGGTTTTCATAGGTGTGATACCCCTTCTAAGAAGCCCATACACACCAAAGAACAGCACCAGCGGCAGTAAAGCGGGTATAATCTGATCCAAAAGGGCCTGCACTTCTGTTACCTTTTCTCCCAGTGTGAAGGACAGCTGGGTCGTAATACCAATTTTTGTGGCCACCAACCCTCCCAGCACCATCATTCCCATTGCACCGCAGCCTTCCGTAATCTCCTTGATTAGACCTCCGCTCAGAATTTTCACAACCGCATTTTTCCCCATCTTATATCCAGTCATATAACAGGTATAACCAACCCCCAGCGCATACACTGAAAATATAAGCACAAACAGCAATGGCCCCAGAGGATTACCCTCCATAGCCAGGTCAATGCCAATGGCCAGAAGTATTACCTTTACTATACCCTGAGTAATGGCGTCCCCCACTCCGGCCAAGGGCCCCATTAAAGCAGTTTTGATGTTGCTGATCGCATCGTCCTCCACATCTGCTCCATTCGCCCTCTCTTCTTCCATAGCAGCTACGATTCCGGGAATCAGGCAGCCCCAGGTATTCTCTGTATTATAATAGGTCAGATGGCGGCTCATCCCCTCAGCCATTTTAACCTTGTCATCCGGGTATAGCTTTTTTAAAATCGGGATCATAGAATGGCAGAATCCCAGCCCCATCATACGCTCAAAGTTATAGCAGATCTGTCCCCAGCAGGTCCAATTCCACCACGACTGGCGAAGCGTTTTCTTATCCAAAATAATTCTTTTTTCCTCAGTCATTTTCTTCTATCCTCCTTCCTCTTGTATACAGCAGATGCAGCATGCCAAAGGCAGCTCCCAGAATTGCCAGGGCTATAATATCTAGCTTCAGATACGCCGCAAGTACAAATCCTATAAAAAAGAAAGGAATTGTAGAGCACTTATTCATCATATTCATCAGCATAGCGAGACCCAAAGCAGGAATCATGGCTCCGATCAGCTTAAGGATACCAATCACCTGCTCCGGCACTATAGCCAGCATCTTGTCCATAAAGGGAGCTCCGAACAGAACGCAAAAAAAAGCCGGAAGAAAATATGTGATAAAGGGTACGATTTGTGATGCCAACCGGTTCATCATGACAACTCCCTTGTCATTTCCCTCAGCTGCATATTGATCGGCCTTATGAACCCATATGGGATTCAGCGCCATCTTTGCGTTGGAGCAAAGAATTCCTAGAAAGCCCAGAGATACCGCAATGGGAAGCCCCACCGATGGATCTGCTTGGGATGCCATCGTCATATACACCCCCAGATAACCGGCCAGCGAAAGGTCAGAAGGAAGAGAGCCTCCGATAGCCACCAGCCCAATATAGGCCATCATAATCGTACCTCCACACTGCAGCCCATAGGTCAGATCCCCCAAAAGAATTCCATTCACCAAGCCAGCTACCAGCGGCGCGCCAAAATACATGGACCATCTGAGCCACATTGGAAACGCCGTAGCTGCCAGCCATGTAAGCAATGCAATAATCAATGCGTGAAACAGTTGCATAATCCCCACTCCTCCTATAATAGATTTTGTGTTTACAGTTTTGCAGCAATATCCACCCGGCTCTCCTGCTGAACCATCTGAAGGTATACCTTAATTCCCATATTCAGCAGCTTCTTAAAAATATCCACCTCAGCTTGAGAGGCATATACGTTGCGCGAAATTGCCTTTCGGGACGGTCCTGCACCCATATTTCCAATATTCAGCTCCTTTATCCCAATCCCCTTTTCCACAAGAGCCAGCGCGTACTGCGGCACTTTAAACAGAAGCATGGTATTCACCCCTTCCTGCCCTCCCTCCTTCTTAATACGGCGAACCGCTTCGTCTACGCAGATCAGCTCCACCTTAACCCCAGAGGGAGCGGCCATAGCCAAAACAGTCCCCATAAAGCTATCCTTTGCCATCTGATCATCTATTACCAGAATCTGTTTTATACTCAGTATCTTGGACCAGGACGCAATCACCTGCCCGTGTACCAGACGTTCATCTACTCTGCACATCGCAATTTTCATTTCTAATCCTTCCCTTCTGCAAGCCTAGCTCTGCTATCTATTCCTCCCGCACTACATCCTGTAGCTTGGAAGAAAATGCGTGAATACCCTCAATTCCATTTCGAAGCGCCCTTATCCGCGCCTCGTCCAGATCATTGCTTCCCCGGTTTGAGACTGCCTCAACCACCATTGGAAGATTCATTCCTGTGATGATATCCATTTTAATCGTTCCGGCCCGCTTTCTGTACACCTTTGCAGATGTAATAAAAGGGCTTCCACCTGCAATATCCGTAAAGACCATACATCCCCCCCAAGCTCCGGATTCCTTCACAAACCCATCCACCGCCCGGTAGTACTCATTCATATCCTGCTCAGGCTGAAGCGGCAATGCCGCCACCTCCTGCTCAGGCTGACCTCCAATCACCATCTCTACAGTCCGCAGAAGCTCCCGGGCCAGCTCTCCATGGCTCAACAGCAATACCCGATACATTCAACTACCTCCTTTCTAGCCTTACGCTGAATATATCACGTCCATTTTTTTCTGTAAAACTTTTCACTTTTTTGTTTTGTCACAAATGTGTGTCAAATCTATTTTCCTGTTAAAACCAGATCTATTTCACTATATGGGCTTTTGAAATTAACATACTTAGGATGGATTTATCAACTTTTCCACCAATAATAACACACATTGTCCAGGCTGCCGTTCATTTAAATTACCTGCATTCATTTTTACAACACACAAATATATGATTTTTCCTATATTTATTGTTATATTTTTTAATATTTCTTTATATTTTATTGTTATTTTAGTTGTATTATATATCCCATTTGCTATTTTATCTAATGTGTATTATTATATTTATATAATCACGCTGTTTTGACACTATTTGGAAAGGAACGAACTATGAATCAAAGCGCACCTCGACGTCTTGACCGGGTTCTGGAACTCATCCGTGAAAACACGCTCCGGGCGGCAGAGAATAATTTCATAAACATCACAGGCCTAACTGCTTCCGGCCTTGCCTCAGCAGCCAATCTGGATCGAACAAATGTATCAAGAGAGCTAAACCGCCTATACCGCCAGGGACTTGTGATCAAATGTCTGGGCAAACCCACTTTGTTTCTTCACCGGGAAGCCCTGGCAACCTCCTTCCCCCGTGTATTTTTCCCCAGTACCATTCCATGCGGGGAGCGCCTGGAAGACTATCTAGCTTCCCAAAATGCCATCCAGATCTCTAACGAACGTCCAGCAGACAGTCTGGAATCTATGATCGGAAGCAGCGGAAGCATGAAGCGCGCGGTGCAGCAAGCCAAGGCAGCTGTCCTCTACCCTCCTCATGGTATTCATACATTGATAACAGGCAAAGAGGGAATCGGAAAGCTGTGTTTTTCAAAAGCCATGTACGCGTACGCAAAAAAATGCGGCCGTCTCTCCCCCGACGGCAAATTTGTCCTGCTGAACTGTCAGGATTTCTCAAAATCCCCTCACCTTCTTATGGCCCAAATTTTCGGTTATAGCAAAAATTTTCTTCCAGGCGCCGAAAAGGGGAAACAAGGCCTCATTGAACAGGCCAAGGGGGGTATTCTCTGCCTGAACGGAGTTCACAGGCTTTCCGCTAAAGTTCAGGAGCTTCTAACTACTCTGATCGAGAAAAATACATTTTGCCGCATGGGAGAAGCATCTATGGTACGGGAAGGCGAGGCTATGATCATAGCCACCACCACGGAACCTGCCGGCTCACCTTCTATTGAGCGCTTTGTGCGAAATATGCCAATGCTGATCCCCTTGCCCGATCTGGCAAATCGCGGCCCCGCAGAGCTGCTGGAGCATCTGACACTTTTGTTCGGCCGGGAATCCAGACGCCTTCAACTTCCCCTGCGTATTCACCAGGATGTGCTATCCTGCCTTCTTCATGCCTCTTATCCCGGACAGATAGGTGAGCTCAAAAGCTGTGTTAAGGGCATCTGTTCTCTGGCATATCTGGAGTACCTAACCGGCAGTCACGCCTCATCCTCTGTTGAAATCAGTTATCACCACCTCCCCTGCACCGTTACAGCCACGCCGCTCCCTAGAGAAGAAAAGGTACTGCAGATTCAAAAACTCCTGAGCTGCCTGCAGGGAGCATATGTGACTTTCACCCCAGAAGGACAGCCGGAGCTTCCCATATATCAAGATGTGGCTCCGGAAGACTTTTTAGGCTATCCTAAGCTCCCCATCTCATCAGAGCCACTGAAAATATCCGATGTAGGAGGTTACATAAACCGCTGCGTCAACCGCATGCGTATTACACAGTCCCACAGTATGGAACAGCTCCGGGCCTCTTTCCCGGATTTTCTATGCCAGGCTGTAGACCGTGTGCTGGAGGCTTCTCCCAACTATAAACGCGCTTTGGAAAACCCACGCCTGTATTACGGTCTTTTGCTCCATCTCCATAACGTTCTGAAACGTCAGGATACATGTATTCCAAACTCTTCGTCTCCACCCAGCCTGAATGATATACGGCGCGCCTATCCAAAGGAATACGCAGAAGCCCGTAAGTTGAAAGCTTTGCTGGAAGAGTCTGGAGGAAAGCCGCTTCCGGACTCTGAGCTGTGCTTCATTACAATGTATCTGTATCTGTCCGTTAACTGGACTGCTAACGGCAATGTCCATTTTATCGCAATCTTTCACGGCCAGGGAGTCTCCTCAGGGATTGCATCATTTTTAAACAATGCAGTACAACTTCCCCTGGTGCACAGCATTGACTTAACCCCCTCTGTGACGCTGGAACAGGTTTTAGAACAGGCGGCTGCCATCACCCGTTCCTCTGACCACAATGCTGGTCTGATTATTTTTACTGATATGTCACCCTTCACAGACCTGCACCACCACTTGAATCAACTCACCGGTATCCGAACGGAGCATATAGCCGGCGCCTCCATGCCTCTCATGCTCCATATGGTCGAAAAGTCAGCTTATAAGCACTGCTCTCTCATTGAACTGATGTCGGAGGCTTCAGGAGACGAAACTACGGCTCCATCTCAGTCTTGTGCTGTTACCACTTCGTTCCTGAATCGTATCATCCACGAAGTACTTTCTCCATCTTTGACGTTTTTAAACCCCGGCAAGGCCGCCGACACGCTTCTGAACGTATTAAATAAAATTCTGTCTGAGCTTTATCTCAGCTATTCCGATGAGATTGCCCTGAAATTTATTTTCCACAGCGCCCACATGCTGGAACGAGTTATAAAAGGAGAGCCACTAAAATACTCTCACCTGAAAGCATTTATCAATCAACACTCCGCTTTGATGGGTATTCTTGAACGTCATCTTGTTTATGCAGAGGAAGTTTTCGGAGTTTCTGTTCCAGCCCCGGAAAAGGCCTATATTTGCGAGATCTTTCTGCCCTTTATTGAGGAGAAACCCAGCAAGGCTCCTGCCAGATCCTAAGAGCCGCCCTTAAAATACGCCTGTGCTGAACGTATTTTCAGCACAGGTATATTAGGGCAATTACCTTTAAGCAGCCTCATCCATATGAACACTGAAACGTTTAAAAAAGCAGGTAATCAATCTCTCTCGAACGAAGAAGATCGATCATCCAGTAAGTTTTAATATCGACCATGATTGTGCCATAGGTGTATCTTTTACGAAATGCAAAATCATCAGTACCTACATTCGTGACCGTTTCCTTCTTCGGAAAAGGTATGTCTTTTTTAGAGATTGCAGATGGCGCTCTTGCCAACATCCGCAATCCCGTTTTTCAATGTATCTGAGGCTGTGAGTGAACTGACACTTGATGAAACATCCACGATTTTAATTGAAAAGCGTTACATTTGCTTGAAGCGGCGGCACTGATTCTCCATGGGTTTGTTTCTATTGGCACAGTTGCACGTTCTGCTATCTGCCACCGCAGACACAAAGGTTCAACTGCAACTTTTTTATCATATCAATCGTCTAATATATAGGCAATGAATGAAACTATTCACTTAGCAGGAGAATCAAAAATGGTTTTCAGTAGTCTCAAATTTATCTTCCATTTTTTACCTATATTTCTAACGCTTTATTACATAAGTCCAGGCAAATGGAAAAACCTTTGTCTTTTTGCCGGCAGTCTTTTATTCTATTTTTATGGAGTACAGGATCATCCCGGGTATCTTTTTTTATTATTTTTTTCGATTCTTGTTAACTACAAAATAGGAATCTGCCTGGGAAGGCGAAGGTGGAAAACACGACGGGCAAGCTGGCTGATCATCGGAATAATATATAATTTATTCTGGTTGCTTCTATTTAAATACGCTGCTTTTTTTACAGAGAATATAAATTTGCTGCTTCAACAGTTCGGTTTCAGATACGCGCTTCCAGTCTATCATATTACGCTCCCAATCGGTATCAGCTTTTATACCTTTCAGGCAATCTCTTACCTGACAGATGTTTACCGCAGAGATATTCCTTGTGAAACCTCTTTTATCGATTTTGGAATGTACATTAATATGTTTCCGCAATTAATTGCCGGACCGATTGTCACCTATGCTTCTATACAAAAGCAAATCAGCAGGCGCAAACATACGCTTTTAAATATAGAGGAGGGTCTGCGTGAATTTACCATAGGCTTAGGATTTAAGGTATTGCTTGCAAATCAAGTTGGCAGGCTGTGGAGTGAAGTAACTGCAATCGGCTATGAAAGCATTTCTACCCCGCTGGCCTGGCTGGGGCTGGCTGCATATAGCTTTCAAATCTATTTTGATTTCTATGGATATTCCTTAATGGCACAAGGTCTGGGTAAGCTCATGGGTTTTCACCTACCGGACAATTTTCATCATCCTTATATGGCCTTATCCATGACGGAGTTTTGGAGAAAATGGCATATGACCCTTGGCAGTTGGTTTAGAGAATACATCTATATTCCTAATGGAGGCAATCGAATGGGAAGCCTGCTTACATTTCGAAATATGCTAATTGTCTGGCTTTTAACCGGCTTCTGGCATGGCGCCAGTTGGAATTTCATTCTATGGGGTTTTATCCTGTTCATTCTAATCTCAGCAGAAAAACTAGGGTTAATCAAGCTTTTCCATGGCTTTCCAGTCATTGGCCATTTATATATGCTGTTTGCAATACCTGTGACCTGGCTGATTTTTGCAGTTTCAGATCTGAAACAGATGTTGGTATACTTCCTGCGCCTGTTCCCGTTCATGTCACCAAATCAGCATTTTATGTATTATGCTGGTGACTTTCTCAAATACGGGAAGCTATACTTTCTATCACTGGCGGCAGGGTTGATTTTTATAACCAGTATACCAAGAAAGATCTATGACTTATATAAAAATTCGTTTATAACAGCGGTACTCCTGTTGGTTATTTTTTGGCTATGTGTTTATTTCATGAAAATGGGCGCTGATGATCCCTTTTTATATTTTAGATTTTAAACTTAGGAGAATGAAAACATGAAACGATATTGGTATACTATTTTATTTATATTCAGCCTTTCCATATCAGCTGCAATTCCTATAATGCCTGCTTTCATTCCAAATGCTCTCGCTAAAGCCATGAACCAGGCAGCCGGATATAGCTTACAGCTTGGAAAGCATATCACCGTTTCCCTTACAGGTTCAGATGAGCACAATTACATTCAAGCAGACGGCAACCAGATGCCGGAGACAACGAAAGAAAATACAGCTCTTTCTGTCAGCAATGAGAAGGCTCCAGAATCGAAAGAAGCTTCTCCTGCCCATATAACTAATAATCCCCAAGCATCAATTCCCAATTCAACCGTTTCTGGTGAAATGCCAGAATCCTCAAATGGCGCCCGCGATACCTCAGATTACAGCATTGCTATAATTCCGGACTTTACCGATGTGTTGTTTATTGGAGACTCTCGAACCGTAGGTCTCTCCGAATATGGAGACCTGCGAAATGCCGAAGTATTCGCTAATTCGGGAATGAGCGTGTTCAATCTGTTTGACGCGAAGGTAAGGGGAAAGGACGGAAGCAAAAAATCCCTGGAACAAGTACTGGCTCAAAAACAATTTCATACCATATACTTAATGCTCGGTATCAATGAACTGGGCTATGGCAGCCATCAAACGGTTGTGCAGTATCAGTCCGTAGTAGATGCCATAAAGCTGCGTCAGCCCGACGCTGCAATCGTGCTGGAGGCCAACCTCCATGTCACACAAGAAAAGTCTGCTCAGAGCCCCATTTACAACAATGAGAACATCGATTTTTTAAACAATGAAATTAAAAAAATCGCAGAAAACAATGCTTGCTATTATATAGATGTGAATGAAATCTTTGATGATGAAACGGGAAGCCTCAATGCCAGTTACTCTACAGACGGCTCTCATATTTTAGGGAAATACTATTCCGTGTGGGTAGAATGGCTCCGAGGGATGTAATCCCCAAACGCTCTGCCCGCTGCTTAAAAGATCTTGCGGATAAAAACCCAAAACAGCCACGGCACAGTATAATACTTTCATAGAGTAATATAGAAATCTGATGTTTCTATTCGCGTATCAACCACCGGAATTGACAGCTTCCTTTTCATAAAAGCTACACTTTTCCCTGAGCTCCGTTTCCTTGTCCCATTCCGGCTCTTTATTCAATCTGAAAATGCTATCTATGTTTTTTCTAATCTAAGATTTTTACCCATATCTCCATACAATTCCCACAATCGCAATCTGTGTAGTATTTTTCAGCAGAGAATGGTTCAAAAGTTAGACAATGATTGGGGAGCCAGGTGCCAAAAAAATATTTACCCGCTTTGTCTAATGCTTCCGTCACAAGTTTTTCAAAATCTTCGGCTTCAATTTTACAAATAATGTAATTTCCAGCAGGTAATTCTTGTGTAATGAAATCATTTGTACTGCTGAATTTCCCCTGTAAAAGTACACCCGCAAAATACTTAAAGATACCTTTTTCGGAGTCTGCCATATATGACATGCCTAATTCTACGGCAGGATTAACAGATTCAGCAAGTTCAGCTTTTTCTTTGTGAAAACGTGTCCAAAGTTGTCCGGGAACATCGATTCCTGTGCTTTGGCCAACAGGCGTTTGTGTTGCAATTTTAACATCAGCCACTAACCCGATATAGCTTTCTGCGGAAGCTAATTTTTCTCTATGAATTTCTAAAACAATATCATCAATAACGAGAGGTACGCCTTCGTCAATCAAAACATAATTCATAGAGATTTCCGGCTTGATAACCGTATTCAGCATTGGATGTGTCTTTTTGTATTCTTCCGGCGTAATGCCGAAGGTTTCCTTGAAAGCTCGCGTAAAGTTAGCGTGACTGGAAAAACCATACTCTAAGGAAATATCTAAAATTCGCCGGTCATTTGTGTTAAGTTGAGTAATGGCTTTCGATAGACGGCGCAGCTTAATATATTCCTGTACAGGCTTATTTACCAACCGCTTAAACAGTCTTTGGAAATAAAACGGTGACAATGAAACCATTTCGGCTAACATTTCTGTACTAATTTCTTCCTGCAAATTTTCTTCAATATAGTTGACTGCTCTTTGAATTGCTTCCCATGCGTGCATAACACATCCCTCCCTCATTTGTTGCTTAAATCATATCATTTAACAACTAAATGTGCTTTTCATACAATGCTCTTTTAGAGGCTGTGGAGGAACATCTTGGGAGCGTCAATGAATAACCTGCACTTATTCGAGAAAGCCAAAAACGATCTGGCCAAAATTAAGGTTTATATTGAGGAGGAATCGGAAAATCCTTAGGCAGCTCTGGCAACTTTGGCGCTTTCTATTACCCTCTGGCTAAAAGCCAATCCGATTTCCTCCCCACTATTTATGATACGGCTGTCCCATCATAATCCTATACCCCCGGTAAATCTGTTCCAGCAAAATAACCCTCATCATTTGATGAGGGAAGGTCATTCTGGAAAAGCTGAGGACATAGTCTGCCCGTTTCATCACTTCCTGGGACAGCCCCAGAGAACCGCCGATCACAAACACAATCTGTTTTGCGCCCTCCACGCCCAGCCGCCGGAGCGTTTCTGCCAATTCCTCGCTGGAAAGCATGTTCCCCTCTATAGCCAGAGCAATCACATAAGCTCCATCCTTTATAAAAGAAAGAATACGCTTCCCTTCCGTCTCCTTGATCTGCCGTACGACAGCTTCTCCCGCGCCATCGGGGGTTTTCTCATCTGCCACCTGGATCACCTCCAGCTTGCAGTACCGTCCAAGCCGCTTCGTATACTCCTTTACTGCGTCCTCCAAGTAACGCTCCTTTATCTTTCCCACTGTTACAAGGGTAATCTTCATCTGTTACTCCATTATTCCATTTACCATGCAGCCCCGCGCCAACAGAAACCAAAAGCCCCTGTTCACATAGCGAAGGTCCGGCGACGATCCAATCAGCCCTTTACCCGAAAATAATATCCCACGCCCCACTTTGTATGTACATACCTTGGGTCACTTGGGCTGGGCTCAATCTTTTCTCTCAGTCTTCTCACATGAACATCCACTGTCCGCACATCACCATTTTCCATGGCCTTATTACCCCATACATAGGTGAGAAGAGATTCTCTGCTGTAGACCTTGCTGGGATTGCGCACCAGCAGCTCCAGAAGATCAAACTCCTTGGCAGTCAGGTTAATCTCCCTGCCGGCAATAAATACCCTCCGGCTCTCCGTATCCATCTTAAGATCCCCTGCTCCGATCATATTGTCTGCAGGCTCCTCCTTTTTCTGACGCTTATTCTTGGAATTACGTCTCATAATAGCCTTAATCCTGGCCTTTACCTCTAAAATATTAAAGGGCTTACTGATATAATCATCCGCTCCATACTCCAGTCCCAGAATCTTATCCATATCGCCTCCCTTGGCCGTCAGCATAATAATCGGCATATCCGAAAATTCCCGTATGGCCTGGCAGACCTCATAACCGTCATACTTAGGAAGCATTACGTCCAGAAGCACAACGTCATATTCCGTCTTCTTGGCAAGCTCCAGGGCTTCCTCACCGTCATAGGCACAATCTACTTCCATTCCATCCTGCTCCAGACTGAAACGGATTCCCTTCACAATCAGTTTCTCATCATCTACTACTAATACCCGCGCCATTCTTCTATCCCCTTATCTATCAATGAGAGTGTCTCAAAAGCCATTCTGATTTCAAAAATTATAACACGACTTTTGGACACCCTCCTGTCAATTTATACTGTTATACTGTCCTTAATCTTTTCAAAAGCTGCTTCCTTGATTCCCGGTACATTCATAATATCCTCTATTGCTCCAAAGCCTCCAAACCTGTCCCGATACCGGATAATATCCTCTGCTCTGGACTGACCGATTCCTTTAAGGCTCATAAGCTCCTCTCTTGAGGCAGTGTTTAGGTTGACCTTCACACTGTCCTTTCCTGAATCGCTGTCCCCGCCCAAAGCTGCACCTGCCCTTTGGCCCTGACTCTGCCACATCTCTGCCTGTTCCCTGGTAGGCACCTCCAGCTTCATACCGTCCTGTACCTCCTGGGCCAGATTCAGATAATCCCTGGCTGCCGCCTGGGCAAACCCTCCTGCTGCCTCTACCGCTTCGTAAGTCCGGCTGCCAGCCGGAAGCTCATACACGCCCGGTTCCTTTACCTGCCCGCAGACATGAACGTATACCGACTGGGCTGTGGGCTTGTCAGCTCCTGCTGCCGTACCAATGGTTACACTCGATTCTGCGAACTCTCCGTCTATAGGCTCCTTCATGGCTTCCTTCTTCTGTTTTGCTCCGTCTAATGCCTCCCAATCAGAAGCTTCTGCCTCCTTAAGATCCATCACAGACTCTTTCTGAGTTCCGAATGGCCCGCAACCGCTGCAGCTATAGCATATGCCTGCAGCCAACATACATATGGCTATCCCTGCCGGCTTGAAGCGTTTGAATGAATTAAGTCTCATCTTCAATGGTATCCCTCCTTTTTAAGAGAGCGCCATCTCAGCCTGATGCTATTATTCTAACTAAAATGGTATATAAATACAAGCTTTATTTCCAATTTTTATCTTTCAAAAACAATAATTCCACCGATAGCAATGACAGCTCCTATTAGCTTATTCCATGCAAAGGGAGCCTTTTCAACACCGAACAGGCCAAACAGCTCAATTCCATATGCTACAATGATCTGGGAAATTACAATCAGAAGCGCTGTCTGAGCCGGTCCCAAAGCCGCCATACTTCGAATAACCGTATAGGTAATCAAGGCTCCCATAATTCCTCCCAGCAGAACATATCTGGGCGTTACTTCCATCAGCCCTCCTACAGGCGACCTTCCTGTAAACAGCCAGATCAGAACACAGGTTAAAAACGCAGTCAGCTGTACCCAGCCAGCTGACACCCACACGCTGGTCTGCTTCGTTACCTCTGTGTTAAATACTCCCTGCAAGCTCATCAATGCGCCTGACACCAACGCAATTATAAATCCCATATATCGTATTTCCGCCTTTCCATCCTTCTTCCTTTCCTTTTAGCTTTCCCTGGGATTCATTTTTTATTCTCCTTGGGCAAGCCAGCCGGAAGAAGTTGAAAGGCCTCTGCATATGATATATAATCAATCTGTCAGGAGGCACAGATAATGGAAGGAATTTTGCAATATTTTTTTAAAGCTTCTGCATGGCCTATGGAAGCTCCCAGACCCTATTCGGGTTTTCATATGCTTTTTGGAGCTTCCGGTATTGTGGCCGCTGGCTTACTGGCCTGCAAGCTGGCCAAAAGGCCGGCTTCCCATGTGCTTTTCATCTCCGGCCTGGTACTGGCAGCCATCGAGCTTTATAAGCAGGGTTTTCTGTATTATGCTGTTAACAGCCAGACCTATGACTGGTGGTATTTTCCCTTTCAGCTTTGCAGCGTACCCATGTATCTCGGAATCCTTTACCCGGCCATCCAAAAACAGGCGCCCAAAGCTGCCGCAATTATGGGAACGTTTATACAGGACTTTGCCCTGTTGGGGGGCTTCATGGCTCTGGCAGAACCCAGCGGCCTTATGCATCCCTACTGGGTTCTGACTCTTCATGGATTCATCTGGCATTTTATTCTGATATGTATGGGACTTTACTGCGCCCTCTCAGGCACAGGCAGTCGAAAAGCAGGAGCTTTTGTGTCTACCCTTCCTCTGCTCCTTGGCTGCTCTCTCATTGCTACCTTGATTAACGTAGCCTCTCATCCTTACGGAAATGCCGACATGTTCTATATCAGCCCTTACTACCCAAATGAACAGATAGTATTTCATGAGATAGCGCTTACCATCGGCATCCTTCCAGGCAATCTTTTATACCTGTCCTCCGTGGCTCTGGGAGGATGGATCTTCCATATGGCCTGCCGGCTGCTTACCGTACAATCAATAGACGCCCCTTTTTAACAGCTCCCGAAGAAAACCGTAGGTGGCCTCCTCCCCATCCTCCTTAAGCATGATCAGCAGCTTCTCAAGAAGCGCCCTTGTCTCAGGATGAATGGTTATATACCTTTTCGTATGCTCATAATACTCCAGCGGCGAGGCGCTGGTATAATTCTTTCCTTTATATACCTCACAAGCGGCAATCCGGTCACAGATCATCTCCGCTACATATTTAAGAGGCATTTTATTGCCCACCAGCCCCTCCTCCTTGTTATTAGACACATCAATCCAGTATTCATAGTGATGCTTGTTCCGTCCCTTATGATGCAGCCAGGCACAGGAAAAGCCTACAATCTCCCGTTCCGCCGCATTGGGGCTTCTGGTACCCTGGTAATATCGAACTCCAGTCCAAAATTCCTCCGGGCTGTATTTTGACAGATCATGAGTAAGTCCCTGCCAGTATAATCCGAGTCTGAAGCAATGCTTCCTGACTAAGTGCCTGTGCTTTGTAATGGTATAGAAATGCCTCCATATATTGCAAATCTTCATTTATTATATCCCTTCTTTTCAGAGCATGTTTGCCGCAAATATACCCCATCCCAATGTAACGGGCCAGGTCCGGTTTCAGGAGCGGCTCAGGCTGTAGCCCACCGGACGGTCTTCATATAATCCTGCGATATTATATCATGAAATTTACGCTTTGCCCCTTATTTTTCTACATTTTAATCTTTTAACAATCGCTTCTGCGGTCTGAGCAAATTGTTTATGCTTTATGACCAAAAACGTTTGACACTTTTCAACATTTATGATATTCTTAGGACAGTTGCGAAATAGTTTGCAACCAGAGAACATTTTTATATTTTTGGAGGTATCGTAATGAAAGGTACAGTTAAGTGGTTCAACAACCAGAAAGGTTACGGATTTATTTCCGATGAGCAGGGCAACGATGTTTTCGTACACTACTCAGGCCTGAACATGGAAGGCTTCAAGTCCTTAGATGAGGGCGCAGAGGTTGAGTTCGACGTAGTGAACGGAGCTAAGGGACCTCAGGCTACAAACGTAACCAGACTTTAATCAATGAACAACAGTGTACCTTTTTCAAACATATATCATAACTGATAGAACGTTGAAGTAAGTTATATCTGATTTCAAATGATTACAAAAGAGCCAGTCTCAGGACTGGCTTTATTGTCGTTCATCCCTAAAGCATAAGCCCCTGCTGGACTATCTGGCCTTCTCCAAAAGCGTCTTCAGCTCATCTACGGAAAATCCATAATTCTTGTTACAGAAATGACAGTTTACCTCTATGGTCTTTCCTTCATCAATCATCTCCTGAAGCTCCCTTTTTCCAACACTGATAAGGGCCTTCTCCACCCGCTCCTTTGTACAGCCACAGGTAAAGCTGGCCGGAATCCTGTCATTTATCTCCAGGCCAAACTCACCCAGAATATATTCCAGTATCTTTTCCGGTGAGTTTCCCGCATCCAGCAGCGTTGTAATGGAGGTAATCTCCTCAAGCTTCTTCTCCAGCCGGCTGATAATGTCCTCAGAGGCTCCCGGCATCAGCTGAAGCATGAATCCCCCTGCCTGGCGCACCGTATTGTCCCTATTCATAAGCACTCCAAGGGCTACGGAGGAGGGTGTCTGCTCAGAGGAGGCGTAATAATAGGTAAGATCCTCTGCTATCTCTCCTGTCACCAGCATCGTCTGACCTGTGTAGGGCTCCTTTAGACCGATATCCTTAATAACGCTCAGCACACCCACTCCAATAGCGCCGCCTACATCCAGCTTTCCTTTATCGTTGGGGGGGAGCATCACCATTGGGTTAAAGACATATCCCTTTACATTTCCATGGGCATCTGCCGTCACCGTCAGCCCCTGCATCGGACCGTCTCCTTGTATTTTCAGAGTGAGCAAATCCTCTTCCCCCTTCATTTCATAGCCCATCATAGCGCCTGCCGTGAGCAGCCGGCCCAAGGCTGCTGTTGCCACCGGACTGGTATTGTGGGCCTTTCTGGCCTCCTCCGTCAACTCTCTGGTGGTAGCTGCAAAGGCGCGGATCTCTCCCTGGGCTGCCGTTGCCCGTATTACATAATCTGCCATCTCCATCACTCCTTGTCTTTATTCTTAATCTGCCGCCTTTCCCTGTTCCCGGCAAACCACATAGATACGCTCGCTGTCTGGTCTCACGGGATAATGAGAACAGGCATCGTATGCAGCTACAAATTCCATACCGCCTTCCAGGACTGCCGCCTTCACCGTCTCCAAGCTGTAGGCTCTCTGATAGTGGGTCTCCTCAAACTTCCGGTACAGCTCTCCCTCACGGATGAACAGAATCAAATCATATTCATTTATTCTTTCTTCTTGGTCATAGAAATTATTCCATATAAAGCTGCTCTCTTTCCGATCCTCCGCAAAGGTATTGTCTGCCAGCAATTCCTTATATTTATATTCTGTATTCAAATCAAAAATAAATACTCCTCCTGGGTCCAGATAATTATTCACCAGGCGGAAAACCTGCACCAAATCTTTATATTCCAGAAGATAGTTCATGGAATCACAGATGCTCACCACTGCTCTTACTGTACCGTAAAGCTCAAATTCCCGCATATCCTGCATCAGATACAGAATGTCCTCCTCCATCCCTTGACCCTTATCCATCGCGATCTGGAGCATTTCCCCGGAGTTATCCACCCCTATCATATCATACCCGGATCGGGCCAAAAGTCTGGTAAGGCTTCCTGTGCCGCAGCCCAAGTCCAGCACCAGGCCATCCTTTACTCCCTGCTCTCTTAACAAGCCGGTAAGGTAGACGCACCACTCCTGATAGGGTACATTGTCCTGAAACAGATCGTATACTTGCGCAAAACTGGTATAGGCTTCCATAGGAGCCACCATCCCTTTCATACATACTGCAAAAGCGCCTGCCCGGATATTCTCCGGGCAGGCGGCATCCTCCTGTGCGGCCTATGCTTATGCCAGCTTACTTCATATTCCTGCCACAGCATTTTTTGTATTTCTTACCGCTTCCGCATGGACAGGGATCGTTGGGGAATACCTTCTTTTCCTTGCGGATAGTGCCGGAAGCCTTCTGGGTCTTATAAAGCTCTCTGCGCCTCTCCTCTGTAAGGATGCTGTCCCACATAGGGAGCTGATACAGCCAGTCAGCCTTTGCCTCCACCATATTGTAGTAAAGCTTCTCCGGGTCAATCTCTATCTTAACCAGGGTATCCTCCTCCATGGTGTCAATTGGGTTTTCATAGCCCTTTAAGCTCTCATTAATACCGTCCAGGAAGCCAGTCATAATCAAAAGCTCAGTACCATAGGTTTCAGCCAGCTCCTTAACAGTTCCTGTAATCACCTGGGTTGGATTGGATAAAATCTGCTCGTAGATTCCCTTTTCAATCTGAAAATATCCAGCCCAAAGTTCTTCTCTCTTTTTATCATCCAGGCCGTCCCCATAAGCCAGATTTCTCCATGTCTCTAATAATGCCATTGTAACATCCATCCTTTTTGTATTATTTATGTTCATGCTCGCGCCATGACCTATATATGCAAAACCCTGTGCAGCCTGTCCATGGGCACCCATGCTTTTTAGTATATAACAAAACAGGAGATTTTTCAAATATATTTTCATTTCTGGCGTAAATATGAAATTACAGAAGAACAGTCTGGAGAAACCAAGGTACAAAACGTATGCTTTACTAATTTTGGTTTATACTAAGCAGGAATCAATTAATCATTTCAAGGAGGTTTACCATGAAAGTAGACGGCAAAAATGAAAGCATTCAATGTACCATCAAAAACTGCACCTACCATGCACAGGAAGAAAATTACTGCACTCTGGACAGAATCCTGGTTGGAACACACGAGGCAAATCCTACTAAGAAGGAATGTACAGACTGCGAGTCTTTTGTAAACAGGGCTTAGTAATCTCAGAAGGACTGTCCTGAAAAGGACATTCAGAGAAGTTTCACAGGGTTCCAGGTGTTTTAAAAACCGCCTGGAACCCTGTTTTTTGTTTGAGAGAGGATGGCATGTTTTCCTTACGCTAATGTCCAGTTCTGACTTTCCGTCTGCAGCTTTACCATATGAGAGTAAATTCCCTTTTTCGCAAGCAGCTTATCAGGAGCTCCGTCTTCTGCCACCATGCTTCCATCCAGCACAACAATCCGGTCCGCACCGGCTACTGTGCGCATACGGTGGGCAATTACCAGCACAGTCTTTTCTTTAATCAGACGAGAAAGGGCAGCCTGAATTAAGGTTTCATTCTCCACATCCAGAGAAGCGGTGGCCTCATGTTTATATACACACCACTAGAAAACCCCATGAATACTGGGTTTTCACCCACAAACAAAAATAGATATAACCCTATAACCACGCAGAAAACGCCTTATGACAGCCCTCGGCCAGTCAAAAGGCGTTTTTTGTTTCCTAGTAACAGAAAAGGGGGCGACCGCCTATGTACTTTACATCCAGCAGCGACCGGGCCTTTGAACAGCTCATGCAGACAAGGCCGGGGGCAGACCATTTTGACAACGGCGAGACGGTCACGCCGGAGGACTGCGGCACTTGCCGATTTGACCGCCCACACTGGAAGTATCAGTTTTGCGTCTACGCAGAATGTCCTTACCAGCCGGGCAGGCTCACCGTCCTTGACACGGTGAAATTTCAAGTGAAAGGAGTGGACGACGAGATGGCAGTGTTTCGTGTGGAGAAGAACCGTGGTTACACGGTGATGTCCAACCATCACCTGCGAAATCAGAACTTATCCCTGAAAGCCAAGGGCTTGTTATCGCAAATGCTTTCCTTGCCGGAGGATTGGGACTTTACACTGAAAGGCTTATCCCGGAGCAACCGGGAGCAGATCGACGCCATCCGGGCGGCTGTCCGGGAGCTGGAACAGGCGGGCTACATCATGCGTTCCCGTGCGCGTGACGGACAAGGCCGCCTGCGCGGGGCGGATTACATCATTTACGAACAGCCCCAGCCTGTACCGGATTCACCTACATTGGAAAATCCAACATTGGATAATCCAACGCAGGAAAAACCAACGCAATTAAATAAAGATAGATCAAGTAAAGAGAAATCAAATACAGATGGACGAATTACCGATTCCATTCCTATTCCTTCCCCTCCCTCTCCCTTGGGGGAAGCAGCGGCTGCGCCGCCGGAACGGAAAGGAACGGGGACGCAGTCACAGAGCGCCGTAGCGGTTTATCGGGAAATCATCAAGGACAACATCGAGTATGAACACCTTTGCCAGCACACCAAGGTGATTGACCGGGAACTACTGGACGAGATCGTGGACTTGCTGGTGGAAACCGTATGCAGCGCCCAAACGACCATCCGCATTGCCGGGGATGATTACCCCGCTGACCTGGTGAAGTCCAAGCTGATGAAGCTGAACAGCTCCCACATGGAGTTTGTCTTTGACTGTATCAGCAAAAACACAACGGAAATCCGAAATATCAAGAAATACCTGCTGGCGGTTTTATTAACTCCCCCAGCACCATCAACGGCTATTACACGGCCCTGGT
This sequence comes from Clostridium porci, assembly GCF_009696375.1. Classification (GTDB taxonomy): domain Bacteria; phylum Bacillota; class Clostridia; order Lachnospirales; family Lachnospiraceae; genus Enterocloster; species Enterocloster porci. The sequence goes on along the minus strand of NZ_VUMD01000002.1, from coordinate 100,557 downwards.
GGCCCACGATATGAACACCGGCAAAATCTGAAAAAGGAGGACATCCCTATGAAACAGGGAACCTTGATTTTTGACGAGCAGGCAGACCGCTATGACATCCGTTTTGACCTTGCGGACTACTACGGCGGCCTGCGGGTGCGGATTTAAGCCGTGCCGCCTGCCTGCTTTGACTTCCAAGGAGGGATAGCAGTTGCAGGAAGAAATCGAACAGAAAACCATCGCGTTAGCGGTTAAGACGGGTAAGCTCACCGCCCAAATGCTGCAAGCAGCCATCCAAACATATCTGGCCGCCCGGCAGAAAGGGACAGGAAAGGCACATTACGGAAAACATAGCTTACGGCAGCTCAAAAAGGACGGTTCCGCCCTGTCTAACAACAAGCCGAGCGAAAGGAGAAAACAGACTAAATGGAATTTGAATTTATGACCGCAGACACCGTTCTGCCGCCCTGTATGCCACTTCCCACCGCCATGCTGCGGCTGCCAATCAGCAGCACCGCAAAGGTCATGTATGCCCGCCTACTGGACGCCACCCTTGCGTGAGGTTCGGAGGATACCAACGGGATACTGTTTGTCCGTTTCCCCATTGTGGAGCTGGCAGCGGCATTGTCCCGCAGCTCCGTGACTGTCAAGCGTTCTTTGAAAGAATTGGAGGACGCCGGGCTGATCCTGCGGGTGCGCCGGGGTGTGGAAGAACCGAACCGCATTTACACGCTGCTCCCCAAGAAGGAGGGCTACCGTGATGAATGAAAAGCTGGAAAAACTTAATCGAGAGCTTGCCAAAGGCGAAGCCAGACTGCGGCGGGCGCAGCACGAAGAAAAGATACTGGAACACCAGATGAAGCAGCTTACCCGGAAGGAACGGACGCACCGGCTCTGTACCAGAGGGGCCATGCTGGAAAGTTTCCTGACAAGGCCGGAAGTGCTGACGGACGATGATGTGATGGACATTCTGAAACAGGCATTTTCAAAAACTGGCGTGATAGAAGCTGTTGCGGAAAGCGTGAAACGGAGGGTAGCCGGGAAATCCCTTATGGAGTAAGGACGTAACTATACACCGGTCAAGCCGGTGCGTTGCGCCCTGCCGGGGGCTTCCTGCGGAAAGCGGATGATTGCCAGCACCATTGCGGCTGCTTCCAATCATCACAGGGGACGCTACGCTTCCCCTGCGCTGGCTACCGCCAGCTACCCCTTTGTGGACTTGCCGCCCGGAAACACCTTGCGTTGCAAGCTGTTTTCGGCCAACAAGTTTTACAGAAGCCAGCTATATTTTTCTGGCTGAATGAGGTATAATAAAATTAATGATAAATCGGAATTTATTTAAAGGTGCACCATGAACAATAAAGAGATTATAAAATACTTTTATGAGGTGGTTGTTTCGGAAAACTTGCTTGATGAGCTTCCGCAATATATTTCAAAGGATTGCGTGCAAAGGGTCGGTGAAAACGAGATTTTTATCGGCATAGACGGAATGAGGCAACACCTTGTGGCTGTCAAAAAAACATATCCCGACTACACGATGGATATTATCCGCCAATTTGAGGACGGCGAGACCATTATTTCGGAATTTATTATGAGAGGAACGCACAAAGGCGAGTTCATTGGAATAACGCCGACGAATAAGGTTCTAGAAATGACTGGTGTAGATATTGACAAAGTTGTGAACGGAAAAATCGTTGAACACGGTGGTGCAGTAAACACCTTTGATGCTTTTGGGGAAAACGGTTTGATTAAGCCAGTATAAATGAAAAATTTTAATTTGGAGGAGATAGAAATGGAAACTAAACACCCATCTATGTTAGACTTGTTGCTTGAAACACATATTGGATTGGAACGCCAGGGCCCCGGAAGTTCCGAAGCCATTGAACAGGCTCTTGGATTTCTTAAACCACTAAATAAGTTTTCACGAATTGCAGATTTAGGATGTGGAACTGGGGGACAGACTATTCATTTAGCGCAGCATCTACCCGGTGCAATTACTGGTCTGGATATGTTCGCTGACTTTATAGAGAAATTGAATGAAAATGCAAAAAGCATGAATTTGGGAAATCGAGTAACGGGCATTGTTGGCTCTATGGAGGACTTGCCATTTCAAAAAAATTCTTTGGACTTAATTTGGTCAGAGGGTGCGATTGACAATATTGGTTTTGAAAAGGGAATTTCCCATTGGCATGACTTTCTAAAAAAAGGAGGATTTATCGCGGTAACATGTCCGTCTTGGCTTACTAAAGAACGCCCTGCCATCGTTGAACAGTTTTGGTACGAGGCAGGGAGCCGATTGGATTGCGTTAGTAATAATATAGAAATTATGCAGAGATGTGGTTATCAGTTTATTGCGTCCTTTACTTTGCCGGAAGAATGCTGGACAGAGAACTATTTTATTCCCCGCGAAGCGGCAATTAACAGGCTATTAGAAAAATATGCTGGTAATGAGACTATGATTGAGTATGCAGCACAAAACCGATATGAAACAGAGCTTTATTCAAAGTTCAATCAGTATTATGGGTATGTATTTTATATTGGCAGAGCTATATAATTCCCATTTATCGAGCTATCCATCATCGGGCCACCCTGACCCGAACTTTTAAAATGAATACCAGCGACGCCACCTTGGCAGGAAATCAAAAACGGTTTCCTGCTTTTTCTTTGTCCGGATGCCGGGAGAAGGAAGGAAGCTACACTACCCCTGCGTTGGCTGACGCCAGCTACCCCTTTGTGGACTTGCCGCCCAGAAACACCTTGCGTTGCAAGCTGTTCCCGTCCGGCAAGTTTTATATTAGCCTGCGCTGTTTCTTCCGAAGCGGACAAAAAAATGATATACTCAAACTAAAATTTGAAATTACCTATTGACTCTCACGGAGCGTCATAGACTAAAGTGAATATATCAGGAACGGGAGGTCACAGCTATGAGGACAGTAAAGGAAATATCAGATTTAACAGGTATCAGCGTGCGCACGCTTCATTATTATGATGAAATCGGATTATTGAAGCCGACAGAAAAAAGTGAAGCGGGATACCGGCTTTATGACGATGAAGCCCTGAAAACATTGCAACAAATTTTGTTTTTCCGTGAATTTGATATTCCTTTAAAAAAAATCAATGCTGTTATGAACAATCCGGCTCTTGACAGAAATCAGATTTTGCAAATGCAGCGTAAAATGCTTGTTGCAAAGAAAGAACGTATGGAACGTCTGATTTCCAGTATTGATGACATTCTGAAAGGAGAAAATAAAATGGATTTTGCAATTTTCAGTAAAACAGAAATTGAAGAAATGTTTCAAACTATGTTTGACAACATGCCAGACAACATGAGAGATCTTGCTGTTAAAGAATTTGGAAGCGTTGAAGAATGGAAAAAGCATTATATGGAAGTGGTTTCCTCAGAAGAAATGCAGAAAGGCTACGCAAAGGTTGTTGAGTGGTATGGCGGGAAAGATAACTTCTTGTCTGTCGCCAATAATCCTGTCAGTACAGAAGTTGCAGAAAGTTACAATAAGCGAATGGAAGCGATTTTGCAAAAACTTATTGCCAAGAGAGGATGTGATGTAGACGCCTTTGAAGTTAAAGAAGTGGTTGGAGAATTTGGCTTTGTTATGAAGCAGTTTACACAGGTAAAGAATGAAGAAGGACTTATGCTGGCACATGCGCAATACTATCGCAATGAAAAAATCAGACCTATGATAGATGAAAAATATGGCGAAGGAGCTTCTGAGTTTTTTGCACAGGCAATAGAGGCCTTCTATAAACACAAATAATTCAGAAATTTAATTGGATACCAGCCGCCCACCGGCGGCGCCACCTTGGCAGGAAATCAAAAACGGTTTCCTGCTTTTTCTTTGTCCGGATGCCGGGAGAAGGAAGGGAGCTACACTACCCCTGTGTTGGCTGATGCCAGCTACCCCTTTGTGGACTTGCCTCCCGGAAACCCTTGCGGCTGCAAACTGTTCCCGTCCAGCAAGTTTACAATTCATCTCCCCCATAGTGGACGGTCATAGTATAATAGAGTCAGCGACAAATACCCATTTAAAAAACTCCTTGAAAATCATTTTAATTGGGGTTACGATTTGTTTGGACATCGATGTACTTTATAAGATTGGAGAAAACAATTTTGAAATTCTATATTAGCACTATGCAAGAAAGAATACCATCCTCTAAGGTTATTTATATGAGAAGAACTGGTGAGTATGGCGTTGAAAATTACAAACTGATGGATACTTTTAAGAAATGGATGAAAGAGAACAATTTATACGATGAGGATACAGTAATTTATGCAATACCTATGGATAACCCTGAAATAGTAAAGCCTTGCCAGTGCCGTTATGATGTTTGTATCAATCAACCCCAAAATCACACCTTTGAACTAAATCAAGTGCAGAGAAGAGAATTGGAGGGCGGTAATTATTTAACTTTTCTAATTCCCCACACAACAAATGCAGTCAAAACCGCATGGAAAATGTGTTTTTCTGAATTGGAGAAATTAGGATATTTGTTAGATAAAAGTAGGCCTGTAATGGAGCGTTATAGAAAAACTCTTGTAGACAGGCATTATTGTGAATTGTGTATACCTATTCTATAATTTGAATTTGAACTATTATCTTGAGTAGGGCTTTGCAAATCCTAAGTTGTTAGACCATCTTCATCATCGGGCCAGCCTGACCCGAACGTTCAAAACTAAATACTGGCCGCCCACCGGCGGCCGGTATTCAATTCACGAATTCAAATCGGGATATTCCAAAGTCATGCAGATTGACATATCGGATTAATTATCAACAGAATTTTAGGGATTTACTTTTCTCTGCACTTAATTCCGTAATTGCCACGGCTTCCGCTTTCATAGCCCCTATATATTTCATAGAGCTTGCCGTTTATTGCAACTTCGTCATCACCATTAAAAGAGTACGAATAACCGTTTTCTTCACAATACTTGGAAATTGCTTGGTGCGCTTTTGCCACAGTAGGATAGGTATCACTCTCGTCATATGGAACCCAAAAAGCTTTTTTGAGCATACTAAGCATTAATATCACTCCTTCCTGAACGTATCTCGATTCGTTATTATTGATATTATACCATTTCTGTTGTTTATTTTGAATAGCTAAACTGTAAATTTCTGAGTAGCGATGTCCGCCGCAGACGTGATTCATCTACATGGGGTAGCTGGCGGCAGCCAGCGCAGGGGAAGCGTAGCGTCCCCTGTGATGATTGGAATCAGCCGCAAGTGTGCTGGCAATCATCCGCTTTCCGCAGGAAGCCCCCGGCAGGGCGCAACGCACCGGCTCGACCGGTGTATAGTTGCTCCCTCTTTCAGAGGGGTAGCCGCGGACTGCGGCTCTGGAAGCAATCATGGCCGTTTCCGGCCTGCGTCCTCTCCCTGAAAATCGCTGTTATCGCCGAACATTTTTTCCATAAGCTGCCGGGTGCTGTTTTTGTGCAACAGCAACTTCAAGAACAAGCTGACCTGTTCATCCGTGATGGCTTCCGAGTGGGGAAGGTAGCTTTCCAGCATGGCGGCTCTGGTACAAAGCCGGTGTGTCCGCTCCTTCCGTGTCAGAGCCTTGGCCTGATGGGTCAGGCGTTTTTCCTCCTGCTGTGCCCAGCGCAGCTTCTTTTCTGTTTTCTCTATCTCCTGATTGAGCGTTTCCAAATTTTCCTTCATAAGCGGCTGTCCTCCTTCTTGGGAATGAGTACATATATCTTGTTGGGTTCCCCGAAGCCCTGACGCACCCGCAGTATCAGTCCGGCGTCCTCCAACTCATTCAGGGAACGCTTCACGGTCATGGTGCTGCGGGCAAGTGCCGCCGCCAGTTCCACGATGGGGAAATGGATAAATAAAATCCCGTTGGCGTCCTCTATGCCGGATACGAAAATAATATCCAACATCCGGGCGTACATGACCTTGGCGGTGCTGCTGATAGGGAGCCGCAGCATGGCTCTCGGCAGCGGCATACAGGGTGGCAGGGTGGTGTCTGCGGTCATAAATTCAACATCCATTCAAGCGGTGTCCTCCTTTGCTTTTCGTTTTGAGCGTTTGGAAAGATAATGGGGGCAGTCCACAATGACCGCCCGGAAACTCTGCTTGCAAGTGCGCTGGCATTTCCGGCAAAGGTCGTTGTACCTTACCCGCCCCCGTTCATTGAGGAAGAAGGACAGTTCCAGCTTCCTCTTTTCCGGCATTCTCGGCATAGTGCCTCCTTAAACAAAAAACCGCCCATTTCAGCCATAACAGCCGCAATAGACGGATAGCAGATTTTAGTGTCGTGTTTCGGGGCAATTTTCAAGGAAAAAGCGGCCATAGAAGCGCTCGGAAATCCCCCGTAGTATTACGGATAGGGTAGACTATGCCCTATCATATTGTTGTGTCTCGGTATCAATTCGGTGTTCATTTTCGCCGATTCTCCCTGATGTCGTTCCTGCCCCTGGCTCTCACAACGGCGTTTCGCTCCCTTTGGTACGCTCGTTGTGGTCATGATTCCTCCATTTCCCTGCCGCAAGTCACTGTGCTACATCGCCGGGGAGCATATCCCATACAGGCCGGTCATTCGATTGGAATAATCCATCGATGAACTACCTGTATCATAGCTCATTTTTGTTCCATTTCTATGAGGTGTCCGTTGATTATCTGCTGTGCCGGACGGAGAATAGGGAGCAGGCCAACACGCCTTTGATGGATTTGCATTTGACGGATGAAATGGTGGCGCTGTTGAAAAGCGACCGTATTAACAACCGACTCCTGTGTGAGATTGTTGCCAACGATAAATTTGAGCAGCTTATGACCGACACGGAGATTTACATAGACGGCCATGCAACCTCTACCTTCCGCAGCCTTTATGAGTCTTTGCAAGAACAGCGGCAGACCATCATTCAGAAATACAAGCAGGTAGATAAGGATTTCTATTCGCAGACACTTCTCGCCGCAGAAGTAAAGGAAGAAGATTTCTTCTGCCATGTGACGCACAAAACATGGGACGCCATCCTCCATGACATACGGAAATCCCATGAGCATGACATTGACAGCACGCCGGATTATTCTGTTGCAAAGAAAGTTGCTTTGGAAATCCGGAAAGCCATTCAATTCTCCGGGGATTATCTCGGAAAGGTGTGGGCGGTCATTTTCAATATGCTCGGCATTGACTTTTACAAACTGCCCTCTGATGAACAGATGATATTGAAAAAGATACTGTCAAAATCCCCCACTATCAAAAACAGCCCGGTTAACTTCCGGCGCAAGAGAAAATAAAAAAACAGCCGCCTATGGAATTTGTTTCCGTTAGCAGCTGCCTTTTTCCTGTATTAAATTTTCTTTCAGATAAAATACCCAAAATACTGCATTAGGGCAAAAAAATTCAGGCATAAATAAATTGAAGGAAAAAGTGAAGGGACCTACAACCCCACAATCAAATATTTTGTAATTTTAAATAATAGTGATTCCACAAAATCATTTGCTGAGACAAATAAAACGACACTGGTTTCTTTCCTTAGGGAATCTCACACGAAAAACCTTGAAAAGCTCCGCGCGTATGACCGCATAAAAACGTGGGCGTACAGGGTGGAAAAGAGGCGCAAGCCACAATTTAAAACCGAATACCCGCCATAGCAGAACGAAATTTCCTAATCGCAGGAAATCTCTTTTTTTCGCTTCAAACCAAAGAGTAATTGAATGGCAGAAAAAACATACGCAGATCATCGAAGTAAAACCCGCGCCCCACCAGACGGACGGCATTCTGGCAGCGGAGATTGGAAGGCAGCCCCTGATCACCGAGATATTTTTTCGACCACGACAGCAAGGACACCTTTCAAGACACGCTGATAAAGGCAATCCTTGCCGAACAGATAGCATAAATGACGGAATCAATAATTGTCAAGAATAAAGCGGGCCTTTGGCTGGCGTCTTTTTTACGAAACAGGCCTTCTCTTTGCATTAGGTCCCATCCCCTCGCGCCTGGAATTATGTGCCTGATTCTGATTCTCCGGTTTGACTTTTTCTGTGATGCTGTTAAATAGCTCATTTGCTTTCTTCTGCGCCAGTTGTTCTGTTTTATCCTTATTCATTTTTATCACCTCTGCCATAGTATGCAGAAAACCCTGATGTATTATTCTTTACTTACCAGAATAAGATTAAAATAAAATAAATTTATGATAATGTGTATATAATTCTCAAAGGCGTTCATAATAGGAGTATACACAAAAGAGAAAATAATTAATACTTATCCTCCCCTTTTTAATCCGGTTTGCTTACAATACGTAGGCAGACCGGATTTTTTATACGCCAAATCTTTTTTCCTTATTTTATACCTTGCTGTTGTGATGCCTGAATTTTCCCTCACATATAAAATAAACAGGAATAATATGGCAAAAACACCATATTACACCTGTTTATCAATCTTCCCTCCATCTCTGGAACAAACATGCTAGGGCATACGTTCATGACCTAAACGGAGTCAGTGAAGCGGTAAATGATGGGAGACGCTTCATTTACAGGCCCCCAGACCACCACTCTTACTGCAAAAGCCGCTTAACCACCGGACGAAGCCTCCCTGCTACGATAACAGCCAGCACACAAAGTACATAGTCTGGAAGCATCGTTGGCAGACAATACAGTGCAAAGATTGCTCCCAACCCGACAGTATTAGGCATTACGACTACAAAATGGGTAATAAAATAAAAATAAAGAATTCCCATACCATAATAAATCACATATCCCACAGTTGCGGAAACCATTCCAGCGCTGATTTTAGATGAACGCATCCGCTCACACACCTTTCCCATAGCATACGCTGCCAGAGCAAACCCAAGCAGGAACCCAAAAGTAGGGCGAAGCAGATAGGAGGGGCCACCGCCCCGCGCAAATACAGGAATCCCTACCAGACCAATCAGCAAATAGGTTGTCACGCTTAAAAAGGCTCTTTTTGAGCCTAGTAAAAGGCCTGCCAGAAGCACAAAAAACCACTGTAAAGTAAAGTTCATGGTATCCGCTCCAACTGGTATAACAATTTTAATAAATGCACCAACTGCCGTTAATGCGGCAAATAACCCGCATATAGTCAGATCCCTTGTCATAACCTGCCGTTGTGCCATTGTGCTGCTTGCTTGTTTCATACATGCCACCCCTTTTGTCTAAATATATTTGTAAATGATTCTACTACTTTTTTAGTATTTAGACAACCATATATTTTAAAACAGAAGCCGCATTCTTAGGTATTCTCGTTGCTAGATAAGAAGCCAATACGGCAACCGTATTATATTCTGGCCCAAAATAAGTAACCCCTGAAGCAGTCCTCAAATATACCAAAAAGAGAGGGGGCCTCTCTCTGTGAATACAATTACATCACGAATCCCCCCGCTACACATACCCTAAAAGCCCCGGAATCCACATAGAAATGATCGGAATATAGGATACCAGCAGCAGAACCACAAAAATAGCTGCAAAGTACAGTAGCAAAGGCTTAATTACCCTTTCAATCCTGGTTTTCCCAACCTTCACTCCAACAAACAGAGTCGTCCCCACAGGAGGCGTAATGGTTCCAATACACAGATTAAATATCATCATAATACCAAAATGCACCGTATTCATCCCCAGTCTCTGACAGATGGGCAGAAAAATCGGGGTAAAAATCAGACATGCAGGAGTCATATCCATAAAGGTACCAATGATCAGCAGCAGGATATTGATAATAAACAGAATGACATACCGGTTATTGCTGATTCCCAGCATTGCCTCGGAAACAGCCCCAGGTATTCCTGTAAAGGCCATAACCCAGCTCATAATGCTAGACACGCCAATCAGGAAAATGATAATCCCCGTCATCTCCGCACTGTCCAGAAAAATCTCCGGCAGCTCTGAAAGTCTAATGGATTTGTAGAAAAACAGGGATAGTATCAGACTGTAAACTACTGCTACCACGCTTCCCTCGGTCGCCGTAAAGATACCGCTGATAATGCCTCCAATTACGATTACAATCATCAAAAGGCAGGGCAATGCCTGAAAGATTACCTTTAACTTCTCTCCGGAGTCCAGCCTCTGGCTGCTTCGGTATCCCTTCTTCTTAGCATAATAAAAGATAACCGCCATACAGGCAAGCCCCCAAAGGATTCCCGGAAGATAGCCTGCCATAAATAGAGCCGCCACAGAGGTTCCGCCGCTGACCAGGGAGTAGGTAATCATAACATTGCTTGGAGGAATCAGCAGCCCTGTTGGAGCTGTAGCAATGTTGGCAGCCGCAGAGAAATCCCTGTCATAGCCTTCCTCCTCCTCAATGGGCCCGATAATGGAGCCCATAGCCGAGGCAGCAGCCGTGCCAGAACCAGAGATAGCGCCGAACAGCATGTTAGCCACCGCATTGGTGTGGGCCAGAGCTCCCGGAATCTGTCCGGTAAACAGCTTTGCAAACCTAATAAGACGGATGGCAATTCCACCCTTGTTCATAATATTCCCTGCCAGAATAAAGAAGGGAATAGCCAGCAGGCTGAACACGGAAATACCGGAAAAGATTCGCTGTGCTCCCGTAAGCACCGACGCGCCTGCATTCAACACAGGCAGGATAGCACAGATGGAGGATACGGCCAGCGCTACCGCAATCGGCACACCAGCCAGAAGCATGACCAGCAAAAGAACCAGAATCATCAGGCCGCAAGCTACCGCAATATCCATGCTACACCTCCTCCCTTTTACTGAAATCCGTATGCACCATGTCAGCCGCATTCATCAGGCTGAATATCATAATCAAAACCCCTGTCACAGGAACAATCACGTATATATAGCCCATAGGCACACGCAGGGACGCCGTGGTCTGAATCATAGTCAGTTTCGTGATGGAAACGCCTCCATAAACCATCACCACCCCTGCAAAGGTAAAGACTAGCAGATCAATGGCAATCTCCAGGCATTTTTTAGCCCTTCCGCAAAGCTTATCCGCCAGAAAGCCCATGCGCATGTGATCCCGTTTGCCAAATACATAGGCAGCGGCCATGAGAGACATCCATGTAAAGGAGTAGGTCAGCAGCTCCTCAGAAACCGTGCTTGGCCGGTTAAAGAAATATCTGGTTACAATCTGATAGGTTCCGATAACAGTCATGGCCGCAAAGAGACAAATAATGAATATACCCAGCACATGCAAGATAGCGGCTCTTACTTTATGCATTCCTTCCATTTACTGTTCTCCCTTCCCTTTCTCATTGGCTTCCTGAATGTGTCTGTATAGATCTGCAATCTTAGGATTTTCCTTCAGCATCTTTTCATGAAGAGGCAGAACCCTCTGTTTAAATACCTCCACATCTACATCAATAAATTCCACTCCCATATCCTTCACAGCGATATTCTTGGCTTCCTGAATGCTCTTGTCCCACTCTTCCAGTTCCACCTGTGTAGACAAGGCTGCCGCTTCCTCGAAAATGCCATATTCATCAGGACTTAAGCTATTTAAGAATTTAAGGTTCGCTACCAGCATATCCGGAACCATCTGATGCTTGTTATAAGCATAATACTTTGCAACCTCCCCATGCTTATTATTTGTAAGAGCCAGTTCATTGTTCTCCGCTCCGTCAATCACTCCCTGCTGAATTGCTGTATAAACCTCTCCAAAGCCCATAGGAGCCGCAGCGGCGCCAAAGGCATTGACCATGGACACGCTGGCAGGGCTTGGCTGCACTCTGATCTTTTTCCCCTTTAAATCATCCGGAATATGAATCGGAGTTTTAGAATAGAAGTTTCTTGTACCTGCGTTATACCAGGTTACAACACGGAATCCGGCCTCATCGGTGGAAGCGTAGACCTGCTCCATATATTCCGTATCCTGCATAACAGACTTATACACCTCTTCGGAATCAAATAGATACGGCATGCTGAATATTTCATATACGCTTGCGAAGGTTTCCAGATTGGCAGTTCCCGCCACCACAAAATCAATGGCTCCCGTCTGCGTCAGCTCAATGGCCTTCTGGCTGGAACCCAGAATTTCATTAGGAAATATCTGTACCTCATACTTATCCCCCAGGCGTTTCTCTACATACTCCTTAAAGGCCAGAAGCCCAATATGCTCCGGATGGGTTTCCGACTGACCATGAGAGATACGGATAATCCGTTTCCCTGAGGTAATCGCACCACAGCCCGTCATGCTTATCCCAACAGCAGCAGCCAGAACACAGACTGTCAGTTTTTTCATCATTCTTCTCACTTCTTTTCCATTCCTTTCCCCGTTCATAACAAAGATCCTGACAAACCTAAGATAGATGCAACAGCGCTCACTTTTGCACTGCTCATTACCTACATCAATATTCTGGACTAAAATTCTGTTCTCATACTATTGAATCAAAGAGAGGTGCCTGTCTATTCTCTTCAATAGGATACACCTCATATAAAGGCTATAAAGCCTGATCCTTATCTGAGGGTACATAGGTCGCGATGTCCTTAATCTCACAATTCAGTATTCTGCACAAATCGTTAACTGTTTTCATGGAAATATCCTTATTATGCTTCAGCCTGTGCAGGGTACTATCTGACAGCTTGTGCTTTTTCGTCAGCGTATACCAGTTTTCATCAGATTTCTCCAGCGTTCTCCAGAATGGTGTATAATCTATCATTGCTATCTCCTGTATTTTTTAAGCTCCACGAGAGCCAGTTATTGATAGATTAAGAATAAATTATATTATAAATATTGAATACCTTCGCTATAACGAATACCAACAGCCACAGTATCCTCCAAAAGCAATTAGCAGCGTATACCAGGTTGTTGCAAAGCAGGATATAAACAATTTCTCATGGATACTTATAAGAGTACGTTGCATTGTCTAGTTATTTATTATATACTCATAGAGCATGTTTGAACAATGAGCTCCTCCTGTGCTGCTGTAGCGCACAACCGCTATACAATAGCGGGAATCAATGTTTAAACACGCTCTAGCAAGTCTAACATAGGAGGAAACAGATTATGAAAAAAAATATTCTGGTGGGCCAGTCCGGCGGGCCTACGGCTGTAATTAATTCCAGCTTATATGGTGTAATTGACGGCTGGATGACCCATTCCCATATGATGGGTACCGTTTATGGCATGGTTAACGGGGTGGAGGGTTTTCTCTCAGGAAATTACGTAGACCTTTTAGATACATTGAGTTCTGAGGATTTACAGCTTTTAAAGCAGACGCCTGCGGCTTATCTTGGCTCCTGCCGCTTTAAACTGCCGGAACACCTGGATGCCTCCGTATATGGACTTCTTTTTGAAAAGTTTAAGGCCCTGGATATCGGTATCTGCCTTTACATCGGGGGAAATGATTCTATGGATACGGTGGATAAGCTTTCGCGCTGTGCGAAGCTGCTCCATGAAGATATTGTGTTTATCGGTGTTCCCAAAACCATTGACAACGATCTGCCGGTGACGGATCATACTCCGGGATACGGAAGCGCGGCAAAGTATGTAGCTTCTACGGTACGGGAGATTTCACTTGACGCGGCAGTCTATCAGAAGCCCGCTGTTACCATTGTGGAGCTGATGGGAAGGCATGCAGGATGGGTTACGGCGGCAAGCTGTCTGGCAAGGCGTTTTCCGGAGGATAATCCTTTATTGATTTATATGCCTGAGGTACCCTTTGAGATGGAGCGTTTTTTTAAGGATCTGGAGGAAGCCCTTGCTAAGCAGCCGAATGTCGTTGTATGTGTGTCGGAGGGGATTCAGGACAGATCCGGGAGACTTATCTGCGAATATTCAAATGAAGCGCAGGTAGATAACTTTGGCCATAAAATGCTTACAGGCTGCGGAAAGCTGCTGGAAAGCTATGTACGAAACCGGTTCCAGGTAAAGGTTCGATCCGTTGAGTTAAATGTAAATCAGAGATGCAGCGGGCTTCTTGCATCTGGCAGGGATGTGGAGGAAGCAGTAGAGGCAGGGCGCACAGCTGTAAAATTAGGGCTTCTGGGAGAAACAGGAAAAATGGTTACGTTTAAGCGCCGGATTGGAGCTGGGTATAAGGTGGAGTATGGAGCTACAGATGTAGGAAATGTATGTAATAAGGAAAAAAAATTTCCGGTGGAATGGATTACGGAAAATCACAGGGATATTAGGCCGGAATTTTTAAGCTATGGGCTGCCGTTGATTCAGGGAGAGGTGAAGCATGTAACGGAGCATGGATTGCCTCGGTATATTTCCAGAGAGTAATGGATTAGGCACCGGGAATTACCACTGTCTTTCCTCTTCGATCAATTCCGAATCCCATAGGCTGCCTTTCACTGTACGCACCTGAGTGAGCTTCGTTTCATCAGATACGCTTCAAAATAAAAATACGATAGCAGATTATACAAAAATCTGCCTCTCTCAACAAAATCACGGTTCCAGTTGATTTTTATAGCTGCTGGAACCGTGATTTTTTATGCACCATCTTCGTGAACCGGTTTTGCTACATCTCCTTTTAATGCTTATATCCATTTCACCACTCAGGATATAAAGCTGCATAGTGTCACGAAACGTTTTTGCGCCTCGATACCCTTATTCATTCATCCGTTCAGCTGCCTCGAAAAGACCATTTAAATAGGTAGCGCCCAAGGCCCTGTCATAAAGCCCATAGCCTGCGCGCCCTGTCTCCCCCCAGATCATGCGTCCGTGATCTGGTCTGACGTAGCCATCAAAGCCATTATCAACAAGTGCCTTGACAATACCGAACATATCCAGGGAGCCGCAGGCGGAAAGGTGCGCTCTCTCCTCAAATCCATTGTCCAATACCTTTACATTTCTCATATGAGCAAAATGAATTCTTCCCATAGACGCATACTTTGCTGCCATTCTTACCACATCATTTTGGGAAGAACAGCCCAGAGAACCGGTGCACAGAGTAATGCCATTGTGCTTATCATCTACCAGCTTTAAAAATTTATCCAGATTTTCCTCACAAGTAATAATTCTGGGCAGTCCGAATATACTCCAGCATGGGTCATCCTCATGGATAGCCATATTTACATCCAACTCCGCAGCTACGGGAATCACCCGCTCCAGGAAATATTTTAAATGATCCCACAGCATTTCCTCAGTCAGACTATGATATTCCTCCACTACGGCCTTTAATTCATCTCTTGTGTAGCTGGAATCCCAGCCCGGAAGGGTTAAATCGCTTTCGCTGTTTAATGGGTTTACTGCATCTACCTGCTCCTGATAGTATACCAGAGAGGTGGAGCCATCTGCCAGCCTGTGATCAATCTGCGTTCTTGTCCAATCGAATACAGGCATGAAATTATAACAGATACACTTGACTCCGGCCTCAGCCACACGGCGCACGTTCTCACAATAATTGTCAATATATCTGTCTCTGGCCGGCTTGCCCAGCTTAATATCCTCATGAACCGGAATGGACTCAATTACGTCAAAGCCAAGACCTGCATTCTCTACCTGCGTTTTCAGCCTGGCAATGCTCTCACGGCTCCAAACCTGACCCACAGGCACATCATAAACTGCTGTAACGATGGACTTCATACCTGGGATCTGGCGGATGTGCTCCAGGGTCACTTTATCATCTTCCCCGTACCATCTGAATGATAACTTCATGTGTAACTCCTCCTTGTTATAAGCCCTTAGCGGGCATGCTCTGGCCTCTTACATGTGATACCTGTCATCTTTTCCTTACGCCCTTCACACCAACCAAAGCAGCATGCCGCTGGTTTCACTTGCCCTTCAATCTGCTTTCATTATAGCAGATTGAAGCCTGTCGTCTATAGTGTTACTTGTTGTGCATATTGCAAATATTGTTGTTTCGTGCTAAGATTAATTGAATAAGTAAGAAGGAGGCCCTCCCAGTGAAAAAAAAGCTTTCCTCAGATTTCAGCACACGACAGTATATGCAGTCCTCAGATTTCGAGCTGTTCTACTATAGGGATGCTGCTCTGAAATCTGTGGACGCCCATGCACATAACTACTACGAATTTTATTTTTTCCTGGAAGGGGACGTTCAATACCATATCGGAGAAAAAGCTTACAAGCTGGCGTATGGAGACTGTCTTCTGATTCCTCCTGGTCTTCCGCACTATCCTGAATTTTTGTCCTTTGACAAGCCCTACCGCCGTTTCGTATTCTGGTTGGGAGAATCCTATTACGCAAAGCTTAGGCAGTGGAACCCGGATATAGCCTACGCATTTGACTATGCGGACAGCAGCCAAGCCTACCGCCTGCCCACCGATTACATCACCGCCCAGGAGATTCAGGGGAAGCTGACAGAGCTGATCGAGGAAACCAAAAGCGCACGGCCCTTTTGCCATCTGGCTTCAGAGCTTTCTGCCTTATCCTTTCTGGTTTATGTGAACCGGCTGCTCTATGATAGTCTGAACCCAGCGTCTCCTGTCTATGAAAATGTCTTGTATCTGAGCATTTGCGACTATATTAACCAGCATCTGGAGGAGAATTTAAGCCTGGACAGCCTTTCGGCCTTTTTCTATGTGAGTAAATACCATATCTCCCACATTTTTAAAGACAATATGGGCATTCCACTCCACCAATATATTTTAAAAAAACGCCTCCATGCCAGCAAAAACGCCGTTCTCTCAGATCAGCCCATAGGCCATATATATCATCAATATGGATTTAAGGATTACACCAGCTTTTTTCGGGCCTTTAAAAAAGAATACGGCGTGTCCCCCAGGGAATACAGAGAACAGCACCGCCTCCCTGAACAGCAGGCTTGAAGCCCTGTCATTTTTAGGTTCATTTTCGACTGGCAGCGGCATAGCCGCTCTGGAGCTAGTATACCATGAATCAGGAGCCTCTATGGATATTAATAGCCATCATTCAGATTTTCTATCCTTTAAAACCTATGCCAACTGCCAGCTCTGCCCCAGACGCTGCGGGGCAGACCGCAGCAGCAGACCAGGCTTTTGCGGCCTGAACCATAAGCTAAGGGCTGCCAGAGCCGCGCTTCACCATTGGGAGGAGCCTGCCTTAAGCGGCCCGGCTGAAGGGCCTGGAGGCAGCGGAACTGTCTTTTTCTCTGGCTGTACCCTCCGCTGCTGTTTCTGTCAGAATCATGCCATAAGCAGAGAAAACTTCGGTAAAGAAATAACCGCTGACGCGCTTGCTCAGATCTTTCTAAATCTTCAAAGCCAGGGCGCCTATAATATCAATCTGGTCACAGCCACCCAATTTCTGCCCCATATTACAGCCGCTCTGGATAAGGTACGACACAAGCTACACATTCCTGTGGTATATAATTCCGGCGGATATGAGCGAACACAAACTGTAAAGGCGTTAAAAGATTATGTAGATATATGGCTGCCTGACTTTAAATACTTTGACAATCGTCTGGGCATCAGATATTCACAGGCCGGAGACTACTTTGAAACCGCGTCAGAGGCTATCCTTCAAATGATAGAGCAGACCGGCTCCCCTGTCTGGAAGGCTGAACAGACGATCAGCAGCCCTTATAGATCCTCCTCTGCAGCCTTACCCCTTCTGGAATCCGGGGTCATCATCCGCCATCTCGTCCTTCCCAGCCATAAGGATGATTCCATCGCCCTACTGCACTGGATCAAGACGCACCTGCCTGAAGGCCAATACCTGCTGAGCCTTATGAGTCAGTATACTCCCTATGGTTCAAATAAGGATTGCCCGGAGCTTAACCGCCATATTACTACCTACGAATACAACAGGGTTATTGATACCGCCGTCAGTCTCGGACTCACCCAAGGGTATATGCAGCAAAAAAGCAGCGCAGGCAAAGAATATACGCCCCCCTTTCATTTGGAGGGCCTATAGAGCGACGATTCGTTTTTACTTCCACAATGTAGGGAAATCACCATCCGCATTCCCCACGTTATCCAGGCTGCCGCAGCTGACACAATAAATCAAAAAAAGCGCAAAGCCGGCGGCTTTGGCGCACATACTTCTCCTCTGTCTGTAAAACACAAATTGAAAGCGAGTACCGAAATCTTCGACTTACTGCCTCTCGATTACGATACCCGCTTTCTGACTACGATGTCCATTGGACTCAGCCTCTCTTTTCCGAAACAATCGTTTCTTTTTATATATGAAATTATTACACCCCTCTGCTGCCTGCGCTCCCTCATCCTCCGCATTTGCTTACTTACGGTTAATCCATTTTCCCTCTGCTTATTTACTATCCGGTATCACCCTTTTCGACCTTCCTAATACTTTCTCGTCCTATTACGAAGCCGAATCCGCAACGATTGCTGTTATACTCTTTAGATAGTGGTTGAAAATATCATTACCCATTACGTATCAATGCATGCTATTTGAAACGCTTCTTCTTAGAATCTTTCCAATCGATTGAATCAATTAATTTCCATCAATTTAGGAATTGCTTTCAACTATCTGAGGTTGCTTCATTTAGCAGAATGGTTTCTCCTGGTTTAATATACGGCTAAATCTCTTTGAAGCTATATATTAAACAAAGTTTCGTCTTTGGTGGTCCGTACCTCCTTTGCTTGGATTTTATTGCTTTTGTGAACTGATGGTCTACAGCTCTTATGTTTCTTTTTCTCTGTCTTTTGTTATCTTTATTATAATAAACAAACCGATATTTGTCAATGCTTTTTTTATTTTTTCCTGTATTTTTTAGGTTATTTTTATATTGAATCAATTTATTATAATTGTTTAAATTATTTTATATTATTCACCGTTTATATCCTTATTATTTGCCAAATATTCAGAATATTATTTCAAAAACATTTACTTTTGAAAAATACACCTTATGTTTTCCATCCTGTTTCAATATTGAGTCTCTAAAATGGTAAAAACCCTAGGTGTTCCAGAAGTATTTTCATACCCATCAGGATAAGTATCAGTCCTCCAGCCAGCTCTGCCTTGGACTTGTATCTGCAGCCAAAGACATTTCCTGTCTTAACGCCAATCATAGACAGAGAGAAGGTCACAACGCCTATAAATGATACGGCAGGAAGGATATCCACGTTTAAAAACGAAAAGGTTACGCCTACGGCCAGGGCGTCAATGCTGGTAGCAACAGCCAGCAGCGTCATATGTTTCATATCCAGGGAGCTATCTGTATATTCCTCCTCATGACTCAGGGCTTCCTTTACCATATTCCCCCCAATTATGACCAGCAGTAGAAACGCAATCCAATGATCATAAGCCCGGATACTCAGGCTAAAGCTGGAGCCGAGAACATAGCCTAAAAAAGGCATGACTGCCTGAAAACCACCAAAATACAGGCCTACGACACAGGCGCCTTTCCAATTCATCCTGGGCATAGCCAGTCCCTTACAGACAGCTACAGCAAAAGCGTCCATAGACAAACCCACAGCGATTATGAATAACTCAGTTAATGACATAACAGTTCCTCCTTGGTATTGGTTTAATATATGGGAAAGCACATAAAAAAAGACCCATCTATGGCACAGCACGCCATAGATAAGTCTCATTATTTAAAATAAAGCCAGATAGAATCACTATCAGTGTGTTGACTTTATTACATGCCGGGGCATGTCAACTACTCCCTTACCACTTGCTACATTTTACCGGACAAAAAGCCGATTGTCAAGAAAATTTCTCATGAAAAAGCCCATTAAAATCCGCATCAGAATCCATTGTAAAAATCCATGCCTTGTGCTACACTGAAAAGAACGCAAGAAAACCCTGAAGCATTCTGGAGCAATATGAATAACAGGAGGAATTTACCAAATGAAAAAGTCATATGAAATAGATATGTGCAGCGGAACACTGCTGGGCAAAATTCTTATGTTTACTCTGCCCTTAATGCTGTCAGGCATCCTCCAGCTTCTATTCAATGCGGCTGATATCATTGTGGTTGGACGGTTTACAGGCAGCACGGCTCTGGCCGCCGTTGGCTCTACCTCGGCTCTTATTAACCTACTGATTAATGTGTTCCTGGGCCTGTCTGTTGGCGTCAATGTTTTAGTTGGAACATACTATGGCGGACAGCAGTCCAAGGATGTTAACGAAACGATCCACACAGCCATTGCCACCAGCCTTATAAGCGGTCTCTTTCTGATCATTCTTGGCCTCTGCGCAGCAAGGCCCCTTCTCCATCTTATGGGAACACCGGATGATGTACTGGATCAGGCTGTGCTCTATATGCGGATTTACTTCCTGGGAATGCCGGCACTGATGACCTACAACTTCGGATCAGCCATACTACGATCAGTGGGGGACACCAGGCGTCCCCTGTACTTTCTCTTTGCTGCCGGGGTGGTGAATGTATGTCTGAATCTGGTGTTTGTCATAGGCTTCGGGATGGGCGTAGACGGCGTAGGCTGGGCAACAGTTCTATCAGAGCATATCTCGGCCATACTGGTTATCAAAAGCCTGTCGGAGGCTCCAGGGCCCCTCAGGCTCTCCCTTAGAAAGCTCCATATCCATAAGCAAAAGCTAGTACGGATTGTGAAAATAGGTCTCCCGGCTGGGATGCAGGGAGCTATCTTTTCCATTTCCAATGTACTGATTCAGTCCTCCGTTAATTCCTTCGGTTCCATCGCTATGGCAGGGAACACGGCGTCATCCAATATTGAGGGCTTTGTCTATACAGCTATGAATTCAGTGTACCAGACCAACTTAAGCTTTACCAGCCAGAACCTGGGCGGCAAAAAATACAGCCGTATTAACCGGATTCTTTATATCTGTCTGGGTGTAGTTACCCTGGTAGGCATAATCCTGGGGCTAGGAGCCGTTCTGGGTGGAAATTATCTCCTGAGAATTTATTCCTCTGACACAGAGGTGATCCATTACGGCATGCTTCGATTGACAATCATATGCGGAACCTACTTCCTTTGTGGTATTATGGATTGTATGGTTGGCAGCCTGCGGGGGCTGGGTTATTCCATTATTCCTATGTTCGTGTCTCTGACGGGAGCCTGCGGCATCCGGGTGCTGTGGGTATTTACCGTCTTTGCGGCCCACCGGTCCTTGGATGTTCTTTATCTGTCCTATCCTGTATCCTGGAGCATAACGGCTCTGGCCCATATGGTGACTTTCCGCAAAATACGGCGCAAGCTGCCGAAAAAGGATGCGGTTCCTCTTGAGAAGTAGCAAAAACGGTTCCAAATTGCTTCTATAGCTGCTGGAACCGTTTTTTATACTTTTTGAAAAGACCTGTTTTAGAACTGCCCTTCTTCTAAATTTGTGGATTCTCTTTTCGTTACTACCTTTTTGCCGGTTTTCCTCCTAAATCCTGACGCCGTTGCTGTCCAGCTCATAGCCATTAATCCTGCAGTTGGAGCGCATCACTCCTGACTCCGGATCCAGATAAAACCATTGGCCCTTGTACTCCTGCCACCCCGTCTTCATAATACCGTCTGTACCAAAATAATACCACTGACCGTTAATCAACGCCCAGGAAGTCAGATTTTCATCCTGATACCGGTACTGCCAGCCCGCACTGCTCTGAACCCATTTTCCAAGGAGAATATTTCGGTATTCATTCATCTCCGACTCAGGATATACCAGAAAATAATACTGCTTCTTAGCATCTCCCAGCATAAGCTCCACCATATAGCTTCGCTCCAGGTTCTCATACAGCTGACCTGAGGCCGTCTCCCTTTCCACAGTCTCCGGCCGTATCACCGGATAATGCTGTCCTTCCTTTAGGCCGTAAACGGTACATTCCAAGTATTTCTGGGTGTTGCCGCCATAGGTAATCAGATAATAATTCAGAATCACATCATCCAGATTCACGTTATTGTTGTCTCTGGTAACTATGAAGGTATCGATCTCTGAAACCCGGTTGCCCAGCAGATAGGACGAATATCCATCATAAATGGAGGTCTTTCTGCTGTTCATGTCCAGATGCAGGGTAACTGGCACCTCTGTATTGGATACAGCCCTTGCCTCTGAGACAAAGGCAGCGGCCATACTTATAACCGCAGCCGCAAGCAGCACGCTTAAACGTTTTACAGACTCATACCGCTTCATCCGCATCCTCCTCTCTACATTTTCACTTCATATTAGAGAATCCCTATTATCTTTCAGGAAGCTTATCTTACAACTACCTTCATAAAGCTCTTCTTCCCCCTCTTAAACACAAGGCCCTCTCCCCCAAACTGCTCCTTCGCAAATACAGCCTTTACATCCTTAACCGTATTGCCGCCTGCACAAACTCCTCCCTGCTCAACATTTCTTCTTGCTTCAGAACGGGAAGCAGCCAGGCCGGACTTGTGAAGTACACTTAAAATGTCAATAAAGCCGTCTCTGAAATCCTCCTCTGTCAGCTCACAGGCCGGCATATTTTCTGTACTTTCCCCTGCCACAAAGAGAGCTCTTGCTCCCTCCTGCGCTTTCATGGCCTCTTCCTCACCGTGAACCAGGCTGGTAAGCTCATAAGCCAGAATTTCCTTAGCCTGATTTAACTGACTCCCTTCCCATGCATCCATCTGGTCAATCTGTTCCAGAGGAAGAAAGGTAAGCATACGCAGGCACTTAAGCACATCCGCATCGCCTACGTTCCTCCAATACTGGTAGAAATCGAAAGGCGAGGTTTTATTCGGGTCAAGCCATACCGCGCCGGACTGAGTCTTGCCCATTTTCTTTCCCTCAGAATTTAAAAGGAGGGTGATGGTCATAGCGTGGGCATCCTTTCCTAACTTGCGGCGAATCAGCTCTGTTCCGCCTAACATATTGCTCCACTGGTCATCGCCGCCGAACTGCATATTGCAGCCGTAACGCCGGAACAGCTCGTAGAAATCATAGCTCTGCATAATCATGTAGTTAAATTCCAGAAAGCTTAAGCCTTTTTCCATCCTCTGCTTGTAGCACTCGGCTCTCAGCATATTATTGACAGAAAAATGCTGGCCTACCTCTCTCAGAAATTCGATGTAATTCAGCCCCATCAGCCACTCTGCGTTATTCACCATCATGGCCTTTCCTTCTGAAAAGTCGATAAAACGGCTCATCTGCTTCTTAAAACAGTCGCAGTTATGCTGGATGGTTTCAGGGGTCATCATGGTACGCAAATCGGAACGTCCGGAAGGGTCTCCTACCATCCCGGTTCCGCCTCCGATTAAGGCGATAGGCCTGTTACCTGCCATCTGAAGGCGCTTCATTAGGCACAGAGCCATAAAATGCCCTACATGAAGGCTGTCAGCCGTTGGATCAAAGCCGATATAAAATACAGCCTTTCCCTCATTCACCATCTTTTTAATCTCTTCCTCGTTGGTTACCTGAGCAATCAGACCTCTGGCAATTAATTCTTCATAAATCTGCATCTCTTTCTCTCCTGTTCCTACATTAAATATTTTACCATACTTCCTGTTTCATGCAAGGGCTTAGATTCTTACGTTTTTTAACTGCCTTAGAGAATACCGTACAATCAAGTCCATCCTGCCGGCTCCCTACGGCAGCATAAATCTCTCCCGGAGGGTGATTGCTTTCCAGAAAGCGGCTGCTGGGCCGGTTACAGCAGCAATGTCTCTTTCTTTAGAAGCAAAAAAGCCCCGTCCTCTCTATCAAAAGGACGGAGCATACGCCTCCGTGTTACCACCTATTGTTCACAGTCAGCTCACACTGCCTGCCTCTTCAAGTACTGAACGCCATACCGGCTCTAATACTCTAGCACTGTAACGTGTGCGGGATACGCCGCAGCCTACAAAGCATCTCTGCAAATAACCTGCAGCGCCCTTCAGTGCGAAGCTCAAAGATGTATTCATGGCCTGCTCTCCATGCGCCTCTCATCATCCGGCAGCTTTCTGTTTGGATCTGCAAATCACTACTTGTTCTCGTCATAGCCAATTCATGAAATTATCCTCCATTATAGATAGTGTTTAGCAATTTGTCAACCCCTGTTTGCAAGTTTAAAGTTGATTTTTTATCCTCCGTCCCACCAGCTTATCCTCCTAAATTCTCCGCTCACTCCATTGCCTATTCCAAATTTTTCTATAGCCGTGAACATTTTCATAAACATCACTATTTACGAATATCCGATTCTATACTATAATGAAGCATTGAGATAAAGTATTAAGGTGAAAACGCCCTGACAGAAACCCGGGCGGCACAATCGGAGGACTTACAATATGGGATTTACATTTATTAACCTGCTGCCTACCCCGGCAGAAATCAGAGAGCAGTTTCCACTGGCTCCAAAACTTGCAGCTCTCAAAAAGGAACGAGACGAGGAAATAAAAAAAATATTTACTGGGGAAAGCAGTAAATTTCTGGTAATTATCGGCCCCTGTTCCGCAGATAATGAAGAAGCCGTTTGCGACTATGTAAACCGCCTGGTGAAGGTTCAGGAGGATACGAGGGATAAGCTGATTATCATTCCCAGGATTTACACCAATAAGCCCAGAACCACAGGAGAGGGCTATATGGGCATGATTCATCAGCCAGATCCGGAAAAAAAACCGGATATGTTCGAGGGTATCCTCGCCATCCGCCACATGCACATGCGCATATTACAGGAAACCGGATTTTCAACTGCAGACGAGATGCTCTATCCCGAAAACCTGGACTATTTATCAGATATGATGTCCTACATAGCAGTAGGGGCCCGCTCTGTGGAGAATCAGTTCCACCGTCTGGTAGCCAGCGGCTGCGACGTTCCGGTTGGTATGAAGAATCCTACCAGCGGCGATCTGACTGTGATGCTTAACTCCGTAGTTGCGGCACAGCTTCCCCACGATTTTATTTTCCGAGGCTTTGAAGTGCAGTGTCCAGGCAATCCCCTGTCCCATACCATTCTCAGAGGCGCAGTAAACAAGCGAGGACAGTGTATCCCCAACTACCACTATGAAGATCTGCGCCTGCTCTATGAATTATACGCCCAGAGAAATCTGGCAAATCCTGCCTGCATTATTGATACCAATCATGCCAACTCCAACAAGCAGTACATAGAGCAGATTCGCATTGCCAAGGAGGTTCTTCACAGTCGCAGGCATGCCTCTGATATCAAGCGGCTTGTAAAGGGCCTGATGATTGAAAGCTACATCGAACCTGGAAGCCAGAAAATCGGCCATCATTGCTATGGACAGTCCATCACGGACCCCTGTCTGGGATGGGAGGCTTCCAGAAGACTTTTGTATGAAATTGCGGAAAATCTGGATTAATCTAGTTGCACATACACAGCCAAGGACCGTCCTTCCCCCAGAGCTTCTTCCGGTTGAAAGGCGGTCCTTTCTGTCAGCTTGCCAGGGCCGTAATTCCAAAGTAAGCAAGTACAATCACTCCAAGTATGATTCGGTAATATCCGAAGAATTTGAAATCATGCTTCCGCACATAGCTCATAAGAAACTGAATCGAATAAACCGACACCCCAAAGGCGATTAACATTCCTAAAATTGTGTAGAATGTCTGAGGACCGGTAAATACATTGCCTGCTACAAAATATTTTACAATTTTTAACAAGCTGGCTCCGAACATAACTGGAATCCCAAGAAAAAAGGAAAACTCTGCCGCCGCCCCTCTTGAACAACCCAAAAGCATCGCTCCCAAAATCGTGGAGCCGGAACGGGAGGTTCCCGGAATCAAAGCCAGAAGCTGAATCATACCGATGTAAAATGCTGTCTTTGCAGAAATTTGACCAACCTTATTAATATGAGGATTGGCGCAGACACTGCTGTTTTCCAGTACGATAAAGAGTACGCCGTATAAAATCAGGGCCGCCGCCACCACATAGGCGTTGAAAAGATGAGCTTCCATCCAGCTGTCCAGCAAAAACCCGAACACAGCAGCGGGCAGGCAGGCTATCACTATCTTGATCCAGAGTGCCCAGGTGGCCTCCTTCTGCCTGCTGCTCTTAGAAGGGCTAAAGGGATTCAGCTTGTGGAAAAACATTACCACAACTGCCAAAATAGCCCCCAGCTGGATAACCACCAAAAATACCTCCTTGAATGCATCCGGCTGATTCAAACGGATAATCTCATCTACCAAGATCATATGACCGGTGCTGCTGATGGGCAGCCATTCTGTAAAGCCCTCCACAATTCCCAGCACAATTATCTTCAATATTTCAACTAATGTCATAAACACTCCTTACCGCACACGCTGCCGGCAGCTTTCTGCCTGAACTGCAGAAAATGGAGCCTTCCGTCATTTCTGCGCCCCTTAAAGAATTGACCTGCTACGCTGTACATTGTATGTAATCAAATCTGTCTCTATACCTGTTTTCTCTTATACATTTTCTATCTGCCAGTCTATTGGCTCCAAACCATGACCAGTCAAAAAGTCATTGGTCCGGCTGAAAGGCCTGCTTCCAAAAAATCCTCTAAAGGCAGACAAGGGACTGGGATGAGGAGCCTCCAGAATCAGATGCCTGGGATTTGTCAGCATAGGCTTCTTAGACTGGGCCGGCCTTCCCCAGAGGATGAATACGATAGGCTTATCCTGTTGATTGAGAATACGAATGGCCGCATCCGTAAATTCCTCCCAGCCAATATCGTGATGGGAGTTAGCCTGATGAGCACGCACGGTAAGAACGGTATTTAGAAGCATAACTCCTTGATCCGCCCATTTTTTTAAATACCCATTATTAGGAATGTAGCACCCCAGATCATCATGAAGCTCCTGATATATGTTTACCAGGGAAGGAGGAATCTCCACATCTGGCTTTACGGAGAAGCACAGGCCATGAGCCTGACCGTCGTTGTGATATGGATCTTGTCCTAAAATTACTACCTTTACTTTTTCCAATGGTGTAAACGCAAAAGCATTAAAAATGTCGTCAGGCGCAGGGTATATTCTTCTGGTCTGGTACTCCCTTTTTACTGTATCATATAATTTCTTATAATAAGGCTTTTTGAACTCCCCGCTTAAAGGCTGAAGCCAGTCATTATCAATCGCGGCCATTTTGAGCATCTCCTTTTCCTAAAACATAATGTCCATAATTTTATATTTTAGCATAGGAAGCGACAGGAAACAACGAATATATACAAAATTATTTCTAAAAAACCGCTGTTCCAGACTTTTTTCTTTGGAACGGCGGCTTCTCATATACAATATGGATCGCTACAGGCGGACAGGTACTCCCCGTTTCCACAGGTATTCTTTCAAGGTTCGTATCTCCAGCTCCTTATAATGAAAGAGGGAGGCTGCCAGCGCTGCGTCTGCTTTTCCGTAAGTAAGAGCGTCATAAAAGTGCTCCATTTTTCCGGCGCCTCCTGAGGCGATTACCGGTATCGAAACATTTTCTGCTATCAGAGAGGTAAGCTCATTATCATATCCTGCCTTGGTGCCGTCACAGTCCATACTTGTGAGAAGGATCTCTCCTGCTCCCAGGGAATCGGCCTTCATCGCCCATTCTACTGCGTCCATCCCCACATCCACCCTCCCTCCATGCTTATAAATGTTCCAGCCTGCTCCGCCGGTTCTGCGCCTGGCATCAATGGCCACTACCACACACTGGCGTCCGAATTTCATAGCCGCATCAGATATGAGGGACGGATTATCAATCGCTGAGGAATTAATGGATATTTTGTCTGCCCCCTCCCGAAGAAGCATGCGAAAATCCTCCACAGAGCGAATACCGCCACCTACAGTAAAGGGAATAAATACGTTCTCTGCCACCTTGCGCACCATATCCACTACTGTGCTGCGATTATCTGATGAAGCTGTGATATCCAAAAATACCAGCTCGTCAGCCCCTGCCCTGCCATAGGCTGCCCCTATCTCAACTGGATCTCCCGCATCCCTCAGGTTCACAAAATTTACGCCTTTTACAACACGTCCGTTGTTTACATCCAGACATGGGATAATTCGTTTGGTAAACATGTTTTCTCTCCTATCTGCCTGCTTTGCACACTCTTTAAAGCTCTATAAAGTTCTTCAGGATGGCAAGACCCTCCTGGCCGCTTTTTTCCGGGTGGAACTGGCATCCAAAAATATTTCCCCTCTCTACGGCTGCATGGATATGAACTCCGTACTCAGCGGATGCCGCAACGATCTCCTCGTTCTCTGCCTGCAGATAATAAGAGTGAACAAAATAGACATAGGCTCCGGTGGCTATGCCTTTAAACAGGGCAGATCCAGGAGCTACCTCCAGGGAATTCCATCCCATATGCGGAATCTTCAGTCCTTTACTGTCCGGAATTTTCAGGATTTGTCCCTGAAGAAGGCCAAGCCCCGCTACCCCAGGGCTCTCCTGGCTGCTGTTAAATAACAGCTGAAGCCCAAGGCAGATGCCTAAAAATGGGGTTCCCTTTTTAGCTGACTCCCGTATAATGTCTGCCAGCCCATACTGTTGCAGGCGTCCCATAGCATCGCCAAAGGAACCGACTCCCGGCAGAATGATCTTATCCGCCTTCAGGAGATTGTTCCTGTCTCTTGTGATAACAGGGGTCTCACCAAGAAATAGGAGGGCATTCTCCACGCTCCGCAGATTGCCTGCGTCATAATCGATAATTGCAATCATATATTCAGACCTCGCTTCTATGATTGTGATGATCCAGCGTATCCTCCTGCCGGACAGCTGCTCTTAATTTCGAATATTTTATCATAGTAAAGCAATAAAGTCAAGGTGTTAACGGAGCAGCCTTCCTGCTTCCTTCATACGGCCCTTTTCTGGAGCAGCAGAGCCTGGTCCAAACATGTGTATTGCTTATACCATCCCCCGTATCCATTCCAGGGAATCCGCTCCGATTCCCCAGGCTCTCTCCTCCACCTCCTTTGGAATCTGGCTGAGGCTTTTATGGATACGGAAAAAGGCAGACTTCTGGTTAAAAAACGCTATCTTCTCAAAGGGCCACCGGATCACCGTAGGAAGCTTAAAGCCTTCTCCCAGTTCCAGAATCACCAATCTCCGGTTCAACGTTCCCGCCTGCCATTGCTTGTAAGCCTCCCAGCGAGGCAAATATCCTTCCTCTATGTAGGCTTCCGCCTCTAGGGTATTTCCCGTCATAGGAGCTCCGCAGTAGGGACAGACATCCGAGGGGACCTCTCCTTCCTCCCAAATATCCTTTGTGCAGGCTTTGGAGCACTGACGCCAGTGTATATTTCCACAGGGAGCCACAATGCGGGAAGAAGCCAATTCTGTATCGTATATGGCTCCGTCTGTTAATGTAGTGACTATGTAGTAATCTTTATCCTTTATCAGCCGGTACAGGCTCTCATATCCCTCTCGCAAAGCGCGCTGGGCCTCATCCTTCAACCTGCGGCTGCGAACCTTCTTTCCATCCTCCCTCAGCCGCCATTCGCCGCCGATTCCAATGAGAACCTTCTCTGCCTTAGATATAGCTGTACATATCTCTTTCTTTTGCACATTTCTGTCATTCATCTGTGTTCATCTGCTTTCTTCTCGTTTTTACTATCTATATTCCTTTGGCTGTTGCCGATAATACCATCCCAGGGCTAGTATACCATATTCTCTAGGGGGGGCGCATGATTCAACTTGGTATTTTGACCCGCTTTGGCGGGTCACTGAACCGGCGCAGTATAATATCTGGCGATATTATACCATGGAAGCCTAGATTCTTCAATGTCTCCTCTAACATAGGACAACAACCAAAGTGCATAAAAAATTTATTTACGGCTTGTTCATTTATCGATCCGCGCAAGGCTCTGCTGCTTGCATTTTCCCTTGTCCTGCTATACAATAAAAGCTGTGAAAGAAATCCCCGCAGCAAGCTGCCAGGGATTTCTCCCCAGAGACAGCAGATGCAGCCAGGTTTCCTTGCCCTGGATGTCTGCCTTTGGGATAATAACAGTAAAGGAGCCTGCTCCGGCAGGTTAAAAGGTGCGTTAAACTATGAAATCATCTGTTGATTTGCGAAACTTGCTGGAATCCATTGACAGGAGGAGTTACCCTGCTTACAAGGATACCAGAGGAGTCTATAATTTCTCCGACTACCTTCTCTCCATTGATCACGTACAGGGCGATCCCTTTGCCTCACCCTCCAAGTTAAGCGTTTTTGTTCCCCACCAAAAGGCAGGGTATCCTTCATCCCTTTTTGACACTCCTTGGAAGCAGACGGCCCTGGAGGACTATCTGGTACGGCAATTCCATCAGGAGATTGCAAAATATAATTTCAAGGCTAAGGGCTCCGGCAAAAGCGGACTGATTGCCACAAGCCATCCGGGAGCAGAGATTTTAAGCAGAACTGCCTGCGAATGCGGCTCTAAGGGTATAACCGCCCGGTTTGAGGCCGGTTTCCCGGCCAATGGCAGAACCATTAATTCCGGTGAGCTGATCCGGATTCTCTTTGATTTTCTGCCCCGGTGTGTGAAGCAGGTATTCTATTACAAAAGCCGGCAGCCCCAGGAGGTAAAGGCTGTGGCTGAGTTGGCAGAGGATCAGAATTATATACGGAGAGAGCTACAGCGTCTCAGCCTGGTTTCCTTTGTGGCCGATGGCGCGATTTTACCTAGGGAAAGCGGCATTTCCAGCAGACCCATGAAAGGGAGCATTCCTTTTACCTCCCCTGAGTCTCTCCGGGTTAGACTGGATCTTCCCAATCATGGAACAATTACGGGTATGGGCATTCCCAGGGGCATTACCCTGATTGTAGGTGGAGGCTATCATGGAAAATCCACCCTTTTAAAGGCATTAGAGGCAGGCGTTTACAATCATATTGCAGGAGATGGCAGGGAATATGTGATTACAGACGAGACAGCTATGAAGCTTCGGGCAGAGGATGGCCGAAGTATTCAGAATGTGGATATTTCTCTGTTTATTAATGATTTGCCTAATAAAAAGGATACTCATTCCTTCTCTACAGAGGATGCCAGCGGCAGTACCTCCCAGGCTGCCGCCGTAATTGAGGGCATAGAAGCTGGCAGCCGTTCTTTCCTCATTGATGAAGATACCTCGGCCACCAACTTTATGGTTCGGGATGATTTGATGCAAAAAATCATCAGCCGTTCCAAGGAACCTATTACCCCCTTTATTGAGCGGGCCAGACAGCTCTTTGAGCATGAGGGCGTGTCCACTATTATGGTTGCGGGAAGCTCCGGGGCATACTTTTATATTGCAGACCGAATTATTCAGATGGATTGCTATGTTCCATATGATATAACAGAACGAACCAAGGCATTCTGCCAATCCTACGGAGCAGAACCTATCGCCTCAGCGCCCGGCTTTGTGCTGCCCTCAACCGGAAGAAGACTATATCCAGAAAAGACACCCGAAACGAATATAAAAGGCAAGCACGCCTCAGAAATCTGCGGCCTCACTTCTTACGCAGCTAGCCCTATTCCAGATCGCTATAAAACCGGAGAAACGGGCAGACGGAACCGCCCCGGTCAGCGTCATGACAGCCGGGATGAGCGTATTAAGGTAAAAGTCTATGGGAAAGACTCGCTGCAAATAGGCAAGTCTCCGCTAGACTTAAGGTTTGTGGAGCAGCTGGTAGATGGAGAGCAGACCAATGCGCTGGCACAGATGATGCGCTATTGCGCTGAACATCAGTTTTTAGAGAGGTACAGCATAACCGAAGCTGTCAACCTTCTGCTCAAAGAGATCGAAAAGGGCGGCCTTACTGCCATCAGTGATTCCTCCTACAGCGCTATGGGACTTTGTATGCCTCGGGTTCAGGAAATTTACGCATGTCTGAACCGCTATCGCGGATAGTTAAAATAAAGGCCTGTTCGGTATGCAGATTCGCTCCACACCGGACAGGCACCTGTTCCAGCTCATCCTTCAGTTTCTTCTCTAACAGCACAGATATTCTATCCCATAGTATTTTCCTTATATGCTCTCCAGAATAACCACTGCTCCGTCCGCTTCATCCTCTCTCTGGCTTTGGACAGGAAAAGACGCTCTATCTCTCTGTCATCGTCCTTCCTCTGTTTTCAGATGCAAGGCAGACATATGAAACTACTACAGATCTATGTAATCTGTGACGGGAGAGGGCTTCCTTGAATCCCATTCACACTGCTGAATGAGCAAGGCATAAAAGCAATCGGAGCCGTTTTTTCTATGAAGCTCTACAGAATACAAGACCTATGATTATCTTTCCCCTGCCAGCATTTCCTTTAAGTCATCCATCGTCATGTCCCTTTCCTTCAACATTTCATTTACAGACTTGAATTCTTCAAGTTGAATCTGGCTTTCTAAAACCTTGGCCTTTTCCTTTAAAGTCTCCAGACAATCCTCATATTGCGCAATGGATGCCTGTACATCCTTTAGTTCACCCTGCAGCTTTTCTATTGGTGATTTTCTTACTCCCCGTGCCATAAACTACACGCTCCTTTTTCGTATTTTCTTTTCTGAATCTGCCCCAGCGTCGGAGGCGCCGCTTCCTACAGTCCAAGGCCGCTCCATTTATTACTATTATATGACAACATTTCTCATAATATACAACCTATATACAACCTGTTTTTTCTTTCCGGCTACGATGAATCCATGAATGAACAAACTGTAAACGAAGCTGAGTGTTGATACGATTAAGTAATATCAGGTTTGCCATGCTTTGGGCAGAAAGCACTTTACGAACGGTTTGCTCTGGGTTATACTGTTAATCATGCAGAGGCAATTCCCCTACAAATTGCTTCCAGGCACCCGCATCATGCCCCAGCGGACGGAGCATCTCCTATATACCCGTCTTTGACTACCGGCAGGAATAAAATGATCAGAAAGGCTAACAAGCTTCTATGAAATACAGCAATCCTATACGAATATTTATACAATTTCTTCTGATAACCATCGCTTTGAGCCTGGGCAGCTGTCAGCGATCCTCATCTCCTTCCCCTGCCACATCCTCCGGACAAGCCGATCCTGCTCCTGATAGCCAGGCCTCCTGGCAGGATCTTAAGGTACATTTTATTAACGTAGGCCAGGGAGACTGCATTCTTGCTGAATCGAAGGGACATTTTTTGCTCATTGACGCAGGAGAAAATGACCAGGGACAGACAGTGGTCTCCTACCTTACAAATGCGGGTGTCTCTTCACTGGATTATGTCGTCGGCACCCATCCCCACTCCGATCATATCGGCGGTCTGGATGATGTACTTCGTGAATTTCCGGTCGGAAGGATACTTCTTCCTCCAGTAGAGCACACCTCCAAAACCTTTGAGGATTTGCTGGATGTGATTACAAATAAAGGGATGAAAATTACAATGCCGAAGGCAGGGGATACCTATACCTTAGGCAATGCCTCCTTTCAGATTCTGGCCCCCGTCAAGGACTACGGAGAAGATCTGAACAACTGGTCGATAGGAGTAAGGCTCTCCTATAAAGATAACCATCTGGTGATGTGCGGAGATGCAAAAGCAGATGCTGAGGCTGA
Organism: Clostridium porci; assembly: GCF_009696375.1. Classification (GTDB taxonomy): domain Bacteria; phylum Bacillota; class Clostridia; order Lachnospirales; family Lachnospiraceae; genus Enterocloster; species Enterocloster porci. The sequence continues at coordinate 67,462 of NZ_VUMD01000002.1, read as the reverse complement.
TATTCTTAAGTACAGCCAAGATCTTTTGGCTGATATTCTTAAGGTTGGACACCATGGAAGCAGCACCTCTACCAGTGATGCATTTTTAAATGAAGTCTCCCCCTCCTATGCCGTGATACAATGCGGTAAAGACAATTCCTATGGGCATCCCCATCTGGAAACCCTGGAAAAGCTGGAAAAGAGAGGAATACAAATATTCAGAACTGACCAAGAGGGCACGATCGTAGCAGTCTGTAACGGCAGTTCCATAGCCTGGAGTATCGGAAGCGCTAACATGCCCGAAGCAAACCATAAGGCAGCCCCCTTAGCTAAAGCCATCAATACCGGAGCCCCGATTCCCCAGGATTCAGGCTCCCTGCCGCACGATTCTGCCCAAGCCTACATCCTTAACACCAATACAAAGAAATTCCACCTCCCCACCTGCCAATCTGCAGTCACCATGAACTCTTCGAACCGTCAGAGTATTACTGAAAACAGAGCTACTCTGATAACAATGGGATATGAGCCCTGCAAGCAGTGTAATCCATAAGTGAATCAAAACCAACCCAAAAAGGAGGCGCAGCCATATGAGGTATATCATTGACAGACTGGAGGAAGGTCTGGCTGTATGTGAAAACGAACAAAAAAAAATAATAACTATTCCCAGAACAATGCTTCCGAATGAGGTAAAAGAAGGAGATATTCTAAAAGAAGAAAAAGGAAGCTTTACTCTGGACCCAGAGAACACAAAGAAGCGGCGTAAAGCCATCCGGAAAAAGCTAGAGGATTTATTTGAATAATCTATGCAGCGCGAAAGCATTTTTTTCTTTTTAACTCTTGCGCCTTTTTTCCATTAATGGTACTATAAAGAGCATATGTTAATTTATTATTTGGAGGATTGTAAATGGAACTCAAACTACCTGAACACTATGATCCCCGGCTGACCATCCGGGAAACCCAGGACGCTATCAAATATATAAGGGACACCTTCCAGAAAGAGCTGGGAAGGGAAATGAATTTGGAGCGTATTTCCGCCCCTCTCTTTGTAGAGCACAGCAGCGGTCTCAACGATAACCTAAACGGCACCGAGCGGCCCGTTGCCTTCGATATGCCGGAACTGCCGGGTGAAACTCTGGAAGTGGTTCATTCCCTGGCCAAATGGAAGAGAATGGCTCTTAAGGAATATGGCTTTCAGCCAGGAGAGGGCCTCTACACCAACATGAACGCCATTCGCAGAGATGAGAAGCTGGATAACCTCCACTCCTGCTATGTGGATCAGTGGGACTGGGAAAAGGTTATCACTAAGGAAGAACGCAATCTGGACACCTTAAAAGCTACCGTACGCCAGATATTTAAAATTATCAGACATATGCAGCATGAGGTATGGTACAAATACCCGGAAGCAGTAAAGCTTCTTCCCAAGGACATTTACTTTATCACAACTCAGGAACTGGAGAATTTGTATCCAGATAAAACTCCCAAGGAACGGGAAAATCTTATTACCAGGGAGCACGGCTGTGTATTTCTTATGCAAATTGGGGACAAATTAGCAGGAGGAAAGCCACATGACGGACGCGCGCCAGACTACGACGACTGGAAATTAAACGGAGATATCCTGTTTTGGTTCGAACACTTAAACTGCGCTCTGGAGATTTCCAGCATGGGCATACGCGTCGATGAGGTATCCCTTGCAGAGCAGCTTGAGAAAGCCGGATGCAGTGACAGAAGAAGCCTGCCTTATCATAAAATGCTCTTAGACGGCGAGCTTCCCTGCACCATCGGCGGCGGTATCGGTCAGTCCAGGCTCTGCATGCTTCTTCTGGATCGCGCCCATATCGGAGAGGTTCAGGCCAGCATCTGGCCGAAGGAAATGCGAAAGGCCTGCAAGGAGCATAACATTTTCCTTCTTTAGCAGCTACCCTAGCGGCAAAGAAAGCGGGTATTCCTATGGAATTGAAGGTATCAATTTTTTTTGTAATAGAAGTTATCGGAACCATTGCCTTTGCCTCCTCCGGCGCTATGGCTGCTATAAAGAAAGAATTGGATCTCCTGGGCGTGGTAGTTTTGGGAGTAACCACTGCAGTGGGAGGGGGTATGCTCAGAGATATTATACTCGGAGCCGTTCCTCCCAGCCTGTTTGTCAATCCGGTCTATGTATTTACTGCTTTTATAACGGTAATGATTCTCTTTATCATTGTAAGGCTTAATCAGCAAATATTGGAAAGCTGCTATATCGCAGCTTATGAAAAGCTAATGAATATTTTCGATGCCATAGGCCTGGCTGCATTTACAGTGACGGGTATTGATACGGCGGTTCTGTCTGGATACGGGGATTACCATTTCTTGTCTGTGTTTCTGGGAGTGCTGACAGGCGTAGGCGGCGGTGTCCTCAGAGATATTATGGCAGGTCAGACGCCTTATATCCTGCGAAAACACGTATATGCCTGCGCTTCTCTTGCCGGGGCTTTATGCTATGTGTTTTTGTCGAAACACATTTCAGGGGATGGAGCCATGATTATCAGTGCGCTGTTGATTATACTGGTTCGTATGCTTGCTACCAAGTACTGCTGGAATCTTCCTGCGGCCACCAAACGGTAACTACCCTCCAAAGCCCAAAAAGAATATTCCAAAAGTCACTTTAAACTTTCTGTTCCCCAGTCTTTGTTATTAACCTGGGAAACTCCTACGCACTCCTCTGTCTAAAGCCATTGACTCAAAACAGGAGGCTCCTGATAAACTTCAGGCTCCTCCTGTTTTCTTGTCTGTTTATTTTAATTTCCGGCCTCTTTCCCTATTACCTCAATCCATTGAGGTGGCAGCTGTCTGCCCTCTCTCCCCTGACCAGTCTATGGCTGCATAGGCTTGGGCAATGTTCAGCATGTGATCACCGATTCTTTCATAATCTGTAAGCATTTCCGAATAGAGAATGGAAGACTCTACACTGCAGTTGCCTTCCCTCATTCGGTCTATTTGGTTCTGGCGGAATCTATGGGTAATATCATCAATACGCTGCTCTACCTCAACTACCCCAGACAGGCTGAACTCCGAATCCCCCATTGCAGCTTTGTGCAGATAGTCCATACCCTCTCTGCAGCTGCTCTCCATGGCAGCAATTTCCTTTTTTGCATATTCAGAAAAACTCAGCTTCTTTTCTTCTATCGTCTCCGCATATTCCGCCAGATTCATGGCATGATCCCCAATGCGCTCAATATTTCCTAATATAGTATACATGCGGTTCAAGGTGTCAATATCCTTAGGAGTCTGATCCAGGACAAGTATTTTGGAGATTTTCTTGGACAATCTCATATTACTTAAGTCTATCTCTTCCTCCCTAGCAGCTATGGCTTCAATACCGCCTTCCGTTCCTTCTGCCACTGCCTTAAAGCTCTCGGAAACATTTACGGCAGCTGTGTCCAGCATAGCGGTAATCTCCTCATGAATTTGATTAATCGCAATAGTGGAAATGCCCAGATGATGCTTAGAAGCCATCAAATCCTCAAACCAGCGATCGGTATCCTTCACTGGTACTGCCTTATCCGGCAGCATCATAGTAGCCAGCTTCTCCAGCATCGTACCGAAGGGCAAGAGAATCACTGTAGTTGTGATATTAAATATTGTATGAACGTTGGCAATTTGAGCCACAGGATTGTCCGGTGTAAGACTGATTATAAAATCAGTAAAGGGGGTAAGGATACAGAGGGTAACAAATATCACCGTTCCAATCACATTAAACATAAAATGAATCATAGTAGCCCGCTTTGCGTTCCTGCTTGTACCAATGGAAGCCAAAAGAGCAGTAATACATGTGCCGATATTCTGTCCAAACAGAACAAACACCGCGCTGTGAAGATTAATAACTCCCCCCATAGCCAGGGCCTGAAGAATTCCTACAGATGCCGAAGATGACTGAATAATAGCAGTAAATACGGCTCCAACAATAATTCCAAGCAGCGGATTGGAAAACTTAGTCATCAGCTCAACAAAGGTTGGGGAATCCCGCAGGGGAACCATAGCGTCGCTCATCATACCCATGCCAATAAACAGCACACCGATACCGGCCACGATTCCTCCTATATGCTGTATTTTTTTATTCTTCACAAAAATCAGCAATATAATGCCGGCAAAGGCAATAAGTGGCGCCAGAACGCCGACATCCAGGGCAATCAGCTGACCGGTAATCGTAGTGCCAATGTTGGCTCCCATAATAATCCAGACCGCCTGCCGCAGAGACATAAGGCCCGAATTAACAAAGCCAACAGTCATAACCGTCGTTGCAGAGGATGATTGAATCAAGGCTGTGATTCCTGCCCCCACAAAAACACCTAAAAAACGGTTTGCCGTAAGCCGCTCCAGAATCTGCTTCATCCGGTTGCCTGCCACTGCCTCCAGGTTTGTACTCATCATCTGCATTCCGTACAGAAACAGCCCCAACCCTCCCAGCAAGCTCAATACCAATTCTACTCCCATGTACTTTCTCCTTTTGTCTGATAGAAATTGTCAGGTTACTACATTACCATTTTTCGGATATGAATATGTGAAGAATTCTAAAATAGCCGTAAAAATAAGGCATAGCCTGCCATTTTAATCTCTAAAATCGCAGGTTACGCCTCACATATTAACACCGGCGGCGTTCATCGTACAGGCATATTTCATGATATATGCAGCCTCTTTTCTTATTATTTACATTATATTTACACTTTCTTTACACATACTCATTATACGGGATATTTCACCCATCGTCAATATAGTTTCCAGTTTTCAATGTAAAGTCTATGTAAATTATATGTAAAACAACTGGAATTACACATATTTTCAGCAGAAATAAATACCATCATTATCCAGAAAAGAGCATGGAAAAATGTTAGAAAACGGTTAGGGAATATGGTATATTCACAAAAATATTTATTTTTTCTTAAGGGTTTATTCATATAAATGGCTTTTTTATTTGATATAGTCGTAATAGTATATGGAAAAGGGGATGATGATATGACTTGGAAAGAACTACTGAAAGCCAATATTACAAAAGCTGGTGAACTCAAAGAACGGCTCCACCTTACCAACGAGCAAGAAACACACCTGGAAGCAATCCTTGAACGTTTTCCGATGACAATTCCAACCTACTATTTTAATCTAATCGACTGGTCTAATCCTGAGAAAGATCCAATCTTTCGAATGTCTGTGCCTTCTATTAAAGAAACGGACTTAAGCGGAGCCTTTGATACAAGCGGAGAGACAGACAACACCGTTCTGCCGGGGTTACAGCATAAATATAAACAGACTGCTTTGATTCTATCTACTCACTGCTGCGCAATGTATTGCAGGCACTGCTTCAGAAAGCGGCTGGTAGGAATCTCAGATGACGAAACATCCGATAACGTCGAGGAGATGGCCGGCTACGTCAGGAAGCATACGGAAATCAGCAATATACTTATTTCCGGCGGAGATTCGTTTATGAACAGCAATGCTACCATCAAACGGTATCTGGAACTATTTAGCCCAATCGACCATCTGGATTTAATTCGTTTCGGCACCAGGGTCCCGGTGGTTCTTCCAATGAGAATTTATGAAGACCAGGAGCTTTTAGATATTCTCAATTTCTACAATCAGAAAAAACAGATATACGTCGTCACTCAGTTTAACCATTCACAGGAATTAACTCCAGAAGCATACAAAGGAATCCAGAAGCTCTTAAAAGCAGGAATTATGGTAAAAAACCAGACTGTGCTTTTAAAAGGCGTCAATGACAACAGTCAGACCTTAGGCGCACTTCTGAAAGGACTGACACGCTGGGGCATTACTCCTTATTATATTTTTCAATGCCGCCCTGTATCCGGGGTGAAAGCTCAGTTTCAGGTTCCTCTGGAGGAAGGGTACAAAATCGTGGAGGGCGCCAAGGCTATGCAAAATGGTCAGGGTAAGACCATCCGCTATGCCATGTCCCATGTAACAGGTAAAATTGAAATTCTGGGACTGCTGCCGGATGGACAGATGCTCTTCAAATACCAGCAGGCCAAGTATTCAGAGGATATGGGCCGGATTTTCTCCCAGAAAATGAAGCCAGGTCAGGCATGGCTGAAAACCACCTTTAAAATTAGGCTCTGCCCTTAGTAACTAACGACATATCTTATATCAGTTTTTTCTGTTTACACAAAACTTGGGACCTGTTGACAAACCCTTTTTCTAGGTTTATTTTTGTATACTTTTTTCTGAAATAGCATAAAGAGGCTGATAAATCCGGTTATTCACACCGCTTTGATCAGTCTTTTTAGATTTAATGCTATTGCCGATAAGAGGCATTCTTCCATCGCTTTCTGAAGGCCCCTTTTCTGAATTTTATTCAATTTATGTTCTCGTTTTAAAACTGCGAATGTTCCTTCCGCCCATATCCTCCTAAGCCGCATGATCCTCAAATAATCGCTGGTTCCCACTTTCTGGCTATTTCGATAAAAAGAGGGATAATAGGCGCTGGCATTGATTCTGACTGTACCAAGATCCAGGGCACAAGCGGAAAAACCTGGGCAGTTTTTACATTGTTTTTTTGAACATCTATATAAACGGTAATAGTTCTGCGTTGACTTTTTATAGATTAATTTCTGGAACTCTAAATATTCTCCCTGGCTGCATACGAAACGATCTGTTTATTCCTCATAACAGAATCCTTTTTTCATTGCGTTGTTCTGATATTCCCGTATAGCCGTATAACCATTGATCCCTAATAACTCTAACCCTCTGTGTACGCTCCTATATCATATCCGTCATCTAATCCAATTTCCTGATATTTACAGGGCTGTCCCTTCAAATGCTCCAGGATACTATCACTTTCCCGCTGGTTCGCAGGATAACAATCCACCCCGGTAATAATGCCATGTCTGGTATCTACTGTCATCTCTGTCAGATAACCCAGCCCCTTTTTACGAGCCCGATGGATATAACCACACTCTGGATCGGTTCGACTTTATAAAGATTCTTTTTCGTTTTTTACAAGCTCCGGCTTCTTATAACCAGGCATAGAAGAAAGTTCTGCTTCCAGTTCTTCCATATATTTTACAGTGGAACGGTTAATCGTCTCAACTGCCTCATAGCGGCTGTCCCAGGATACATTAGACGGAAGAAATGAACCATCAGCAACGCCGGTTTCTCCAGATACGATCCCAAGCTCTATACACTTCAGTACGATCTCATTAAAAATTTCTCGTAATATGCCGGCTTCCTTAAAACGTCTTCTTCTATTTTGGCTAAAAGTTGAGTGATCCGGTACTCTATGCATAAGATCAAGTCCACAAAACCAGCGGTAAGCAAGGTTAAGCTACACTTCCTCCTTAAGTCTCCGCTCGGATTTGATTCCATAAAGATAGCCGATCAACAGCATTTTTATCAGAACAACCGGATCAATAGATTTTCTTCCAACATAGGAATAATAGGGGGCCGCTTTTTCGTATATGAAATCAAAATTTACACAATCTTTAATCTGTCTCAGAAGATGATCCTCTGGGATCATAGCCTCCATATCGAGGATTACCATCTAGATTTGTCCGCTTTGTTTTTCTATCATAAAAAATGACCTCCTGCAATTGATATAATAAGTATACCATACAGAAAGCCAGTTCTCTTTAGCTTGTCAACAGGTCCAACTTGAAACAGTCTCCGCAGAACTGGCCCTTGGAGTGAAAAACTCCAATCTATCAAAAATCGCATGTGAATTATAGTAAATTACTCCAACTCGCAAAGGGCTGGGGTAATTCTATATCTGACCGTATTATTATTTGACGGTTACTTTTCAGTTAGTAATTTCCCAATATACCCTTTAATACTTCATCCCTCTTTTCAAGGAATGCAACTGATATAAGCACATGACAGCATTCTCCTCCCACTATATGTCAATAGGAGTAGTATACTGAAATAAAAAATGGAATTATCTAGGATTTCAAATGATTTTGTAATGGAATATCGCAAGTTTAGACAAAAAGAAACAGTCTGCCACCTCAAAATGACAGACCGTTGTTAGATACTATTTAGAATTAACTTCAAGGCAATAACCTACTTCCCTAACACATCGAATTTCAAATAATGCTGCTGGCAACACAAAAGAAATTTTTTTCTTTAAATTGTTTACATGATAACTAATTGTACTGTTCCTAATATTCTGTGCATAATCTTTCCATACATTCTCATACATTTGTTCGTATGTCATTACTTTTCCCGGATTTGCTGACAATAAATAAAGCAATTCATATTCCTTTACAGTCAAAAAAATTTTTTGACCATTACAGAAAATCTTTCTTCGTTCAGGGTACATGTCCAATCCAGGAATTGATATCACAATCTCATTTTTTACTCTCATCCGTTCAAAAACAGGATACCATATCCTGTTTGAGTTGCTTTGTTAAATCTAAACTGAAAATACCCATAATCGATTTTGCATCGACAATGTATCTTCCACCAGAAAGAGTAGCATCTCCTTCTATTTTACTTACAGTATTTACAAATTCTTTTACATCTTCAATACTCCTAAGAAGAGAGGGCTATACGATAGCGGGTCCAGCTAACGCAATAGCCCTCTTTACATGACAAGCAACCATATTTGTTATCACTCTACTTCTCTGACTACCTTTCGCACCGGCAAAATGCAACCCGGGGATACAGACAATTCATCCAGTCCCATCTTTAGGAAGGTTTCCGTCAACTCAGTATCCGCTCCAAGTTCACCACAAATACCAGACCATATGCCTGCTTTGTGTGCATTTTCCGTTACCATCTGGATCAGCCGCAGCACAGCTGGATGGTGGGCATCATAGAAAGAATCTAATTTTGCATTCTGACGGTCAATCGCCAACGTATATTGGGTCAGATCATTCGTTCCGATGCTGAAAAAATCTACCTCTTTCGCCAACTCATCGCTCATTACAGCTGCTGCAGGCGTTTCAATCATAATGCCTTCTTCTACATTACCTACTTCAATGCCTTCTGCTTTCAATTCCTCCCGCACCGATTTAGAGATTTCCTTGATCTGCCTTACTTCTTTTACAGAAATAATCATCGGATACATGATTGCAAGATTACCATACGCACTTGCACGAAACAAAGCACGAAGCTGCGTGCGGAAAATATCAGGTCTGGTCAAACAGATACGGATTGCACGATAGCCCAATGCCGGATTATCCTCTTTATCTAGTTCAAAATATTCAATCTGTTTATCTGCCCCAATATCAAGGGTACGAATAATGACTTTCTTGCCACCCATAGTTTCTACAACTTTTTTATATGCCTCGAACTGCTCTTCCTCCGTTGGATAAGTTGTGGACTCCAGATATAAAAATTCTGATCGGAATAGTCCGATGCCACCCGCATCATTTTCCATAACAGATATCAGATCATTAGGACTGCCAATATTCGCATATAAGTTAATCTTTTGTCCGTTTTTTGTTATATTTTCTTTTCCTTTCAATTCCTGAAGCAGTTTCTTCTGCTCATCGTCATGAGCCTTCTTTTTAAAATAACCTTCCAGAGTATCCATGTCCGGATCAACCAGGAATTTCCCCTCATAACCATCTACTATGCCGGCTTTTCCATTCCATTCTTCGTCAATTTCAACGCCTACCAGAGCTGGTATTCCCATGGTTCTTGCCAAAATCGCAGTATGAGAGTTCGCAGAGCCAAGACGTGTAACAAATGCCAACAACTTACTCTTATCCAACTGCACAGTCTCACTGGGAGCAAGATCTTCTGCAACAATAATTACCGGTTCATCACCCATATCATTATTTTCCGTGCCGCCGCACAGGATTGTGACCACACGCTCTGTAATATCTTTGATATCTGCTGAACGGGCTCTAAAATACTCATCATCCATATTTGCAAACATCTCCGCAAAATTATCCCCGGTGGCCGCTGTGGCGTATTCCGCATTAACCCACTGAGTCGTGATGATATTCTGTACAGACTCATTGTAATCGTCATCTTCCAATAGCATCACATGTACATTGAATATTTCCGCATTGGCTTCGCCGACCTCAATCAGCGCTTTCTCGTACAGCATGTTCAGTTGTTCAATCGCTTTATCCCTAGCAGCCTCGTATCTTGCATACTCAGCATCTGTATCACTGATTTTTGTGCGGACTACCTTGTTTTCAGCCTTAGCATAAAATTTGATTTTGCCGATGGCAATGCCGTTAAAGATCTTTTTTCCGACTTTAACTTCCACAGGAATCCACCTCCAATCACAAATTGTTTTTGAAGAAATCTTCCATTTTTTCTACAATCACTTCTTCATCGCCCTCTTCTACGGCTACAGTGATCGTATCGCCCTGCTTTACGCCAAGTCCCATTAACGCCATTAATTTTTTTGCATCTGCGCTTTTTCCGTCCTTCGTGATCGTAATAACAGCGTCATAAGATTTTGCTTCTTTCACAAGCAATCCTGCTGGTCTTGCATGGATACCTACCGGGTCTGTGATTGTGTAACTAAATGATTTCATTTTTTCTCCTCCAATTATTATATTCTTGACTTTAGAAAATATAGATTTACAATTTTCGACACACACTGCTTATTTTGTAACAATTCCAAAAATTTCCACAAGAATACTACTCTCAAAATAAAAAACTGTCCTTTTTCTAAAGCTATCTCGTTTCATAACATCCTGAAAATTACAATATTGCCAATAACTCTCTTAAATCGTGAATAAAATATGCTGCATTTGACTGGTCAAAATTGAATCTCAAATCCAGTCTGGCTGCTACTTTTGCACCTGCGGCTACTCCAGCAGCTACCCCATATGTAGAATCCTCTACCACCAGACATTCCTGCGGTTGGCAATCAATCGCCCACATGGTAGTTCGATATATCTCCGGATCTGGTTTACTGGCCTTAAATTGATGTCCGCTAATGACAGATTCAAAATATTTAGCCAGTTGGCATTCTTCTAAAACCCGCTGAATCGTATCCATGGGGGAAGAAGAAGCAAGTGCCAGAATATATCCTTTTGCTTTCAGTGCTGAAAGAACCTCTGGAACCTCTGGGTATAAAACATCCGTGAAATGATCAATAACAGTTTTATCAAAGATTTTATCCATTTCTTCATCAAACACTGTATCACTCATGGGTTTTCTCGCCACCTGATGAAGCAGGACGCGGGTTCGCTCCGCGTCCATGCCTACACTTGGATATAACTCCTCTATTGCGATCCATGGCCATTTCTTTACCATTTCTTTCCATGTTCGTGTTAGATATAGTATTTCGCTGTCTATCAATACACCATCCATGTCAAAAATCACTGCACGATATTGCATTACTATTCTGCTCTCCTTCTATGGCCTCTCAATCCCAGTCCTCATCCTCCTGTTCTTTTGCATTCTCAGGAGACTCGAATGTCCCCACTCCGGACTGACCCGTTTCTATGATGTCAGAAATCAATTCCTCCCAGGAATCTCCCATATTACGATTCATCGCTGTATTGACTAACATTCCCAAATTGGTTCCGTAAAAAATCTTCACACGGCTATCATCCATAGTCTTCATCAGAGATACGTTAAAGGGAGACCCACTGATAATATCGCAGAAAATCAGTATATGTTCCATTTCGGAAAGCTCCTGAAGCGCCTCGTTAATATTGACTTCCAATTCTGTTTTCGTATCCCCTTCCGGAAAATCTACGGCGACAAAATTTTCCTGTTCGCCCAAAATCAGTTCAACCGCACTTCTGATACCAGTTGCAAAATGCCCATGACCTGCTACAAGAATCCCAATCATATGCTGCCTCCTTATTTTGCTTCCTTCGGATAGTGAGCTAAAGGTTCCTGAAACGGATCAATTCCAGTATCAATATGGATTTCCTTTGCACCCTTGGCTGCTACAAACTGAAACGGAACAGTATACATCAGCGGTGCCAAATATTTGTTGGTCTTTATACTGAATACCACATCCCTATCGTCTGTGTCTTCCATATCTTTGCAAGTAATCACATGAATACGGGATGTATATTTCATAAATACACTGCGGAACTGAAGCATCCGCCTATATTCAGCTTCATCTGACCCAATCATAAACAACGTATGAGTTCCGTTCAAAGCCATTGTCGGTCCATGTGTAAATTCCTCGATTTCATAGCCTGCAATCGGAAGGCGTAACATTTCACCAATCTTCAGCACACCTTCCAACATGGAACCATAGTCAATACCATATCCCATTACATACAGACGGTTACTGTTTGCAATTGAAACCTTATTCCTGTCATACCAAGCTTCGCTTTCTTCCACAACAGTCTGGAAATTATCTATTAGGGCTTTTGTCTCTGCCAGAGCCTTTTCATACTGGATTTCACTGTAAATACCTTTTTCCTTTGCTACTGCAATGGCCCAAAGGTAAACACTCAGAACAGACACCGTGTAACCTTTGGTCTCAGGAGGTGTCAACTCATCTCCTACAGTCAATAACACGGAGGTTTCTGCCAGTTCTGTAATCTTACTGTTCAAATTGCTTGTGATTGCCAGTGTTAGATAACCATTTTCCCTTGCATGCTTCATTACTTCACAAGTAGATACGCTAGTGCCGGACTGACTGATTCCGACAAACAAAATTTGTTCTTTCTGTAACATTCCGGTCCAATCTGCCTTCTCATAGTTCTTGTATACAGTCGGATATTGTGCACTAGCATCAATGTCAACGATTTGCTTAAAATAATAAGCTGCAATATGAGATACGTTGTAAGATGTTCCTGAGCCAAAGAAGAACACTTTGCGAATATCATGCTTCTTAAAAATTTCCACAAAAGGATCCACAAAGACAGACTGTCTCTCCAGAGTACCTTTCAGCACTTCCGGCTGAGATTTAATATTTCCAATTACTGTTTGCTTCATTTTACTTCTCTCCTTTTTCTATTTTATAAATAGGCAATTGTTAAATTGCCAAACCCATTGATTCCACTGGGTTTTCTTGCTTCTTCTATATAAATTTTCTCTCCACTTGTAGTAAAATAGAAGTACCACCAACCACTTTACACAAAAGGAGGAGAAAATTTATGTCTGCTAAATTCCATCAGATTTCTTTGAAGGAAACCTTTTCTGAATGCCAGGACTTATTTATCGATGATGCACCTTCCTTTTTTCAGCTTCTTGATGAGCACCTCGATCTCGAATCATTCATTCCTGACTCTTTTTTCAATGCCTTTTACCGCTCTTTAGGCCGTAAACGGCTTTACCCTCTTTCCGTCTTTTTGGCAGCCCTCATCCTTCAGAAGATTCTTTCCATTCCTACAGATTCCTTGCTTATCCTTTTTCTTAATCTCTGTAAGGAACTTCGCGATTTTTGCGGCTTCCATAAGGTTCCGGATGCTCCGCTGTTTACACGCTTCAAACAGGATTTTCTTCCGTTTATTGAAGAAATGTTCCATCAGCTTGTCGATTTTACTGAGCCCATCTGTCTGGCCATTGATTCTTCACTGGCTCAGATGCTCACCTTTGATACTGCTGGGATTGAACTCTACGTCACCGAAAACAATCCCAAGACCCTCAATGCCCTCATCCGCAGATTAAAGGCCTATTATAAAGATAATCCGGAGGTTGACCCTTACATGATGGCTTACGGTCTCATGCCTTCACAGGCCGCATCTTCTCCTCATGCGAAACAGCTGTACATTAATGGCCATTTCTGTCATGCGAACGAGTTTGCCATCCTTACTAATGGACTTGGCATTATCCGGCACATTACTTTTTTGGATGATGATTTCAAACAGCTGCATCCCCACTTCCAGCCAAATACGTTCTTGGGGGATTCCGCCTTTGATACCATTGATACCTATGGATTCCTTAAAAATAAATTCCATATTTCCAGGGCACTGATTCCCTATAACACCCGGAACGAAAGCAGCCTTGATAAAGTTGGTTACAATCTTTATGGCTATCCCACTTGTCCGAAAGACCCCCCTTTAGATATGAAGTACCTCGGACATTGTCATGAAAAAGGACGTGCTGACCGTGATAAATGGGGCTGCCCCAAGGTTCACATGGTAAAAGGACAGTGGGTCTGCGACTGTACGGAACCTTGTAGCACCGCGAAGGGCAGGACCACCTATACCTACGAAAACATGGATTTCCGCATCTTTCCGGGAATCCAGAGGGATACGGACGAATGGGAATCCCTTTATAAAATCAGGACGATTGTGGAACGGGCAATCAACCACTTTAAAATCAATATGTGTGTTGCCGGACGCAGGACGCGTAATCACATCACTACAAAGGCAGATGTATTTCTGGCCGGGATCGCCAGCCAGCTTACTGTGATCGTCGCATACCGTATGAATTGTCCACAATACATCAGAAGCCTAAAACCCTTAGCTGCCTGAAAAAGTATTTAATTGTCATACTACTTCGTTGGGCTTATTTGTGTAAGCCCAAAATCGTATGTTTTATGTCACTTCAGAAATTTATCTGAATAATGACCTCGGCTCTCTGCCCGTTTCTGTGGATATCTATCCACAGAAACGAAAAAATCATTTAACAATTACCTACTATTTTATAAATTCTTAAGTTTACTTGTAACATCTTCTCTCGGATCATTCGGAACATTCTGAATATAAACCTTTACGCCTCGATCAATCAGTTTCACAAAAGCGTCCCTCTCTTCTGGAGAAATGAAGGTATTCCTAGCAATTTGCACCGCACCAAGTCTGTTGGAAATATTGCCAACTGTAATAAACGGTACCTCATATCCATATTCTGCCATTTTCAAAATCGGCACAGGACTATTGCAAAGAATCATTACACGAATCCCTTCGTCAATCTTACGGATAAATTTATCCGCCGCTTTTTCTGTATTAAAAATAGATAATTTGCAATGTTCCGGACACCCAAACTTCAAAGCCATCTTCCTCTGCTCATCATTTACAATTTCATCATCAACAATAGCAATACGCTGAAGCTGAAACTGAGGAATCCAAGCACCGCACACCTGACCGTGAATCAGGCGATCATCAATTCTCACATCTAAAATAGCCATTTTACATCCTCCTTACATACTTATCAAACCAAAGATACCCAGAATGAAACCGATAGCAACAATTCCTCCAATAATGTAAACTACCTTAATACGTTTCCGCAGACATGTATAAACACCCAACGTAAAGCACAGCGGCAGCAGCTTTGGCATTAACTGGTCCAAATATTCCTGCAAGATAACCTCACTACCAGCAATGGTAAACTGCAACGGACAGGCAATACTTACCCACATGGCAATCATACAACCAATAGACATAGCGCCGATTATACCCGCACAATGGGTAAACAGAGCCATCTTGCCGGTTGACTGCATATCCCTCAAAAGGGTGGAACCCTGTTTGTAACCCACATTCAATGTTGTCTGACGGGTCAGATAGTTAGGAATATTAAATATTAGAAGCAAAATGAAAGGGGCAATCGGATTTCCTTCTGTAGCAAAGCCAACAGCCAATGCACAAGCCAGAATACGGATGATGCCCCAGAAAAATGTGTCACCAATACCTGACAATGGACCCATCAAGGAAACTTTTAAGGCATTGATGGAAGCCGGATCAAAATTCGGATCCTTTTTTACCTTTTCCTCCATGGCAATGGTAGTTCCCATTATGAAAGGTGAAGGAGCAACCGTCATATTAAAGGCAGCGATATGACGATGCATAGCAGCTTTCAAGCCTTCGTCGTCACCTTTATAAATCTTTCTCAGAACCGGCATAATCGCATACAAGAAACCAAGACCTTGCATTCTCTCATAGTTAAAGGAACCCATTAAAGTCCAACTTCTCCAGAATACGCCACGAAAATCTTTCTTTGTAATATTATTTTCCGCACTGATAACTTCATTTTTCGCCATAACTCAATCCTCCCATTCATCATCAGCAGCTGATACAGCTACAACCGTTGTGCCCTCGTTTTGCCTCAGCATGAAAACAATCCATGCAAGTGCAATTGCGATTGCTGCGATTGCAATCATTGTAAGATCAAACCCTACATACGCAGCAGGGATAAATCCAAGAATGAAATAAGGGATTAATCTCTTTTCCATAATGATGTTCAACAACAGAGCAAAGCCAAGGCAAGGCAGAAGCGCAGCCACACCGCCAAGACCTGTATTTACCCATTCCGGCATATTGTTTACAACGCTCTCAATGGCATTGTTTCCAAAAAACATTACCAGAAAGGTGGGAATGAAATATGCTAGAAACGTACACAGACCGCAGAAATAGTGGCAACGATTAATTCCTCTGAAATCCAGCTTGTCAATCTTCCGGTCAGCAATCAGCATAACGCCGGAATAAGAAGACATCAGTAATGTGTTTAGGAACTGCATTATAACAGCTACAGGAACCGCAAACAAAACTGCCGTCTCTGCACCGGTTCCCGTTGTAATGGCAACCGCTGTACCAATGGTGCCTCCGATACCGATGTCCAACTGAGCCGTGGGGCCGATACCAACAGCTCCCATCCACATTAACTGGAGAGTTGCACCTATCATCAAACCACTCTTTACATCTCCCAAAACTAAACCAACCAGAAAACCAGTGACGATGGGTTCTCGTATTTTGCACTCTCCCAACCAGTCACCCTCACATCTTGCTATCGCTGCAATCAAAGCGATCAATAGCGCCTGCATGACACTCATAAGATCATCCTCCTTCTTTCATTGTAATGTTTTTAAAATTGGTATAATTGGTATACTATATATACCACTAATACATTTATACCATGTTTTACGGCATAATTCAATAGGAAAACACAAAATTGTTTAGCTTTTTTAAAAATTTAAAAAATAAAAAAAGATTACAGCATTCACTTACTTCAGAACTTCTGTAATCTCTTTACCTCATATGCATTATTTTCTTATTTGGCTCTTCAAACTGGGGGAGACTCCATACAATTTTTTCTCACCACATATTTAAAGGACGTATTCTGTGGAGAGTGGTAAGAAATCGTATACTCCATCAATGTATTCTGCTTGTCATAACCAAAATACTCAAGAAAATATACCATTTTCCCAACAGGAAGTTCCAAATATTCTGCATATTCCTTCGGTGGCCTGACAATTTTTAAAATGGACTCTACCTTTTTAGGATAATGTCCATGGATATCCATATACTCATACAAGGAACCCTCGGCAAAATCATACCGTTCCGCATCCCAAAAAATATCCGCAGGGATATGGGTCTTCTGTACCGCATAAGGCGCATTGTTCACTCTCGATAAGCGAACAAGTTCAAAAACCATTTCACTTTGAGGAAATTTTTCCTTTATCTTTCCCTCGCAAGAAATTTTCCTCATAGAAAGCACATCACGAGAAGATTCATAACCTGCCAAACGAATTTGCTCACTTAAGCTAAAATGTGCCACTGTACCCTGTTCAATCTGGGGCTCAATCGCCGGTAGGTTTACCACATAAGTTCCGCTTCCCCGTCGTGCCTGCAGATAGCCTTCTTCTTCCAAGCTCTTTAATGCTCGTCTCACTGTCATCCGATTGATGCCATATTGCTCGGCCATAGAGCGCTCTGACTCTAGACGGTCCCCAATTTGATACTCACCTCGTATCATTTTCTCCTTAATACTCTTTAACAACTGAATATAGAGTGCATCATAATCCATCATTCTTCTACTACACTCCTAAACATATAAAAATCACTGACTGAGATAATCTCAAAATACTCAAAAGGCTGTTCCTCATCCAAGTAAGTAGTTCCCTTAATCATTAAAAATTCATCCTCCTCACATGCCAACAGCCGTCGTTCTTCTTCGCTAGCGGAAACAATCAGAATTTCTTCCTCATTCCTCTTTGTTACATACCCAAAGCGCTCCTTAATCTCCTGGTAAAAAGATTTATGAGTCAAGTCCGCCTCTTCAATTCCCTTCACCCGATCATATAGGAGATATATTTTTTCTATTGACTTGGGAACACCGTCAACCACACAGAGCTTATTCAAATAAAAGACTTTTGTTGCCAAGGGAATTTGTAGCATTCGGCTAATAAAACGATTGGATTCAATCACTCGTTTTTCGAGAATCCGATATTGAAAAGGTAACTTCCGTTCTTGTAAAATTTCTGCAACCGACTGAAATTCTCCCAAATCTCTTAAAATTGATACTTGAATTGACTTCATTACATTTGTTCCTATACACAACTAATTACACCATACCATCTAAAGTTTCACGCATCATTATATTCCAGATTATAATTTTTTTCAAGTTTTTTCTATTGTTGCAATTTACATTGCTTTTTGTCAATCTTTTTTACTCATTTAACCGCCCCCATACATGTCATGGTTTACCTCTGCCTGATAATAATTGCTTATCGTCATAGTTACATTGTAAATCGTCGTTAAAAGATACGCCTTTATATTTCCAACTTTCGTAGTGTTCCTGTGCAAGCAGAACAATACATACTCTATGTGGGATTGCTCCAACTTCATAAAACGGCTTTTCACAACTGCTGCAGGCTTGTCCATTCCTGCAATTCTTACCGTGCTGTTATCCGGCTGTAACATAACTTCTACAATCAACTCCACTAACTCGTCTACGTCCTCACGTTCACGGGATCGTTCATTTCCATAACATTCGTAGTAGAATATTCTTTCCCGGATAAATTCACGGTAATTATCCATCTGCTCCATCACATCCACTTCCCTCTCAACTTCTTGTGCCTGCTTGCTGATAGGATAAGATTGGATATTATCAGTTTCACTATAATCAGTCTTGATAATATTAGTCTTATTAGATTTTGATTTGGGAAACTCTGGACTTGTGATTTTCAAAATTCTGGATTTTTGATTCTGGAAATTCTAGATTTTTGATTCCCGAAACTCTTAAATTGTGATTTTCAAAATTCTGTGAAACAGCGCAGGAATCCTCTGATCCAGTAACAACTTGTACCCGTGTATCATCTGGATTTCCCTCCTCCAGTTCATGTGATATTTCCTTAATCATGAAATTTTTCACATAGATTACATTAGGTTTTCCCAAGCCCAATCGCTTCTTCTCAATCAACCTAATTCCTTCCTCCGTATCCAATTCTTTTAATAGCTTTGTTGCTTTCTGTGTCTTACAGTTCATCAATTCCATGATCTCTTCCACAGCAAAGATAATATATACTTTGTCGTCATCATCAAGCCAACGATTTTTAATGCTAAGGCTCATACGGCCTAGCATTAAACCGCATAAAACCTTTGCTTCACAGGAAAGAGACTTAAAGCATTCTGCAATGAACAACACCTTTGGAACACGGTAAAAGCTGTATTGTTCTGCTTCCAGTCCACGGAAATATGCAAACTGTAACTCCTGCATCCGCTATCACTCCTTCCCTTCATTTTGTTTCCATCTATCTAAAAGTGTATAAATAACTTCCTCTATCTGATCTTTCGTATAAGCAGGCGGTAAATAATTGCGTATTTTCTTTGCAGAAATCGTAACATTAACAGTTCCACTTCCTTTTTTTACTAGGATTGCATAAATATCACCCTCTGTTAATATCCCTGCACTGCTGCTTTCTTTCAACTGTTCTGCCTGCACTTTTGATGGGAATAAACCACTATTCGCAATCGCTTCCACAAGCCACATCTGCTCATTTATTTGAAGATATGACAGTTTTTCTCCGACCACCATAGGGATTTTACCAGCATCTACATAATCCAATAATTCCTGGGCTAATTCTGCAAGGCGCATGTACCACTGAACCGTCCTTTCGCTGTACCCGGCAGCTTCGCCTACGATATCCGCCGTATTCTTGTCTCCCTTGCTCCCCTAATGTCTTAATGCCTCATATTTCATCTGATATGCTCTCGCCTTTTCACTAGGCAGAATATCCTCTCTCTGGATATTCGTATCGACCATGATCACGGTGGCGGTGTCATCGTCCATGTCACGGATAATAACAGGCATTTCCTCCAAACCTGCCAGCTCACAGGCTCGCCATCTTCTATGTCCTGCAATAACCTCATAGCCATTCTCTGGATGAGGACGAACAATTCCCGGCATGAGTACACCATACGTTTTACGCTCTCAACCGTTTCCTGCATTTTTTCATCGTCCAATACCCGAAAAGGATGATTCCTGAACGGACGGAACTGTGTAATGGGAACGGAAGTAACTACCTCGCCAGATTGCTGTTCACTCGTTCCAAACAGATCATCATAAGAAGTCAGTTAATTCCTTTAGGAGCACGTAAATAAATGCTTTTTCCCTCTGCGGAAGTCTCTGCCGCCCTCACAGAAAGCGGAATACAGTTATCAAAAATATGTACCTGGTTCCCATAAGCCTCTCTGATCTGCTCTGCAATATCCCTTGCAAAATTTGTCCTACGGCCTACTTTCGTAAATAAAATGCCCATAATGGAAAGCATTGGGTTCAGTTTTCTGTGTACCCGTCCAATCGTCTTTATAAGCTGTTGTAGTCCTTTAACGGGCAGATATGCCGCCTCTACCGGAATTAGTACACTGTCAGCCGCTACAAGCGCATTGATGGTGATCATTCCTAAAGAGGGCATACAATCAATCAGAATAAAATCATAATCCACTCTAATATTATTTATAAATTGTCGAAGCACCATTTCCCGGCTCATGACATTGACAAGTGCCGTTTCCAATCCCGCCAACTCAATATTGGCAGGGATAAAACCAACACCTTCCTCATGGTGAATAATGCCCTCACCCGGCTCTATATCTTCATCATTGATTACCTTTTCCATAATGTTGACCAGTGTAGCATCCAGCTCGTCCGGTTCACGGATTCCTAAGCTGACCGCCATACTTCCCTGTGCATCTGCTTCCACCAGCAGTACCTTTTTTCCTGCCCTTGCGAGACCGATTCCTAAATTGACGCTTGTTGTCGTTTTACCGACTCCACCTTTTTGGTTTGCGATTGCGATTACTCTGCACATATACTTTCCTCCTGCTCTATTTCTTCTCTTTTTCTTTTTCTGCGTAAACACGAAAATATTTATTTGTCCCTTTGTTGGAAAATGGCTCTGAAACCTGCAGTACCTCGATTTCCTTATTTCGTTCCATAAGCCTTTTAAACCTTTTGATGTCTTTCAAAGTCCCTTGCAGCCTAATCTTCAGCATACATATCCTGTCCTAAAATCATAAATCCGATCTACATGTTCTCTCGTATCCCGATCAATCCCAAGACAATATACCAATGCTTTATGGTACACGTCCTGATACCTACATCTGGGAAGATACTCCCTGTAAAACTTTTCGTGTTCCTTGTTCTTGAAAGTAATTGTGCGAGAATCTTTCTTCTCTCCTGCTCTTAACGCTGTGTTTGTCATTCTTTATGACCTCCTTCTTTAAAGATATAAAAAAAGGGAACAAACCTTAAATAAGGTCTATTCCCAAACATCAAACGAGGGAAAGTATTAACACTTTCCCTCGCAAAACTCATATATAGACTTTTACTACAATATCTTTAAATCTGTTGGTCTTTGTGTACTCTGAACGTTCAGCCATAAATGCTCTTACATCCTCTCTTGTCACCGTTAAGGTACAGAAGTAAATATATTGTTGTCTAATTCCTCTTTTCGTTAATAGCTGCCTGTGCTGCCGCTAAGCGGGCAATGGGAACTCTAAATGGAGAGCAGGATACATAGTTTAAGCCAATTTTGTGGCAGAACTCAATAGAGGAAGGATCTCCGCCGTGCTCACCGCAAATACCCAGTTTGATGTCAGGTCTTGTCTTTCTTCCCTTCTCAGCTGCCATCTGAACCAGCTGGCCTACGCCTGTCTGATCAAGTCTTGCAAATGGGTCAGACTCATAAATCTTAGCCTTATAGTAGGATTCTAAGAACTTGCCCGCATCATCACGAGAAAAGCCAAAGGACATCTGAGTTAAATCATTGGTACCAAAGGAAAAGAACTCAGCCTCCTCAGCAATAGCGTCAGCAGTTAAAGCGGCTCTCGGAATCTCGATCATTGTACCGATATGATACTGAATATCGGAGCCCATTTCCTTCTTAACCTGTTCAGCTACCTCAACAACAATATCCTTAACAAACTTAAGCTCTTTCTTCTCACCAACAAGGGGAATCATAATCTCAGGAACGATATCGTAGCCTTTTTCATTCTTAACCTCAATAGCTGCCTCCATAACAGCTCTGGTCTGCATCTTAGCAATTTCCGGATATGTCACAGCCAGACGGCAGCCTCTATGTCCCATCATAGGATTGAACTCATGAAGCTCGTCGCACTTCGCCTTTACTTTCTCTGGCGTCAAGCCCATGTCAGCTGCCAGAGCCTTGATATCCTCCGGTGATGTTGGAACGAACTCATGGAGCGGCGGATCTAAGTAACGCACAGTCATTGGCTTGCCTTCCAGAACTTCGTACATTGCCTTAAAGTCACTCTTCTGGAAAGGAATCAGCTCATTTAACGCTTGCTCTCTGGCCTCAACAGAGTCAGACAGAATCATCTTACGGATCTTTGGAATCCTCTCCGGCTCGAAGAACATGTGCTCTGTACGGCAAAGACCAATACCCTCTGCACCCAGCTTAATGGCATTCTTCGTATCTGCAGGAGTATCTGCATTCGTTCTTACCTTCAAAGTTCTAAACTGGTCAGCCCAATCCATCAGTCTTCCAAAATTTCCGCTTACGGTAGCCTCTACCGTCTGAATATCTCCAAGATAAATCTTACCTGTGGAACCGTCTAAGGAAATATAATCGCCTTCCTTAACGCTGTGTCCGCCAAGCTCAAAACGCTTCTCAGCCTCGTTGATCTTAATCTCACCGCAGCCGGACACACAAGCTGTACCCATACCACGGGCAACAACTGCCGCATGGCTGGTCATACCGCCGCGTACCGTTAAAATACCCTCAGCCGCATGCATACCCTCAATGTCCTCTGGTGAAGTCTCAAGACGCACCAAAATAACTCTTTCACCAGCCTCATGATGTGCCTTAGCCTCGTCTGCCGTAAAGTAAACCTTACCAGCCGCAGCGCCGGGAGATGCAGGAAGCGCGGAGCCAATTACCTTTCCGGCCTTTAACGCAGCGGCGTCAAAGGTAGGATGCAGCAGCTGATCTAAGGACTTAGCCTCAATTCTGCAAACAGCCTCCTCAGGAGTAATCTTTCCTTCATCAACTAAATCGCAGGCAATCTGTAAAGCCGCAGGAGCAGTTCTCTTACCGTTACGTGTTTGCAGGAAGTATAATTTCCCTTCCTGAATTGTAAACTCCATATCCTGCATATCGCGGTAATGATCCTCCAGTTTATGAGCAATCTCCATAAACTCCTTATAGCACTCCGGCAGATCCTCCTGCAATTTGGTGATTGGCTGCGGTGTGCGGATACCAGCCACAACGTCCTCTCCCTGAGCATTGATTAGGTACTCACCATAAATACCGTTCTCGCCGGTAGAAGGATTACGTGTAAATGCAACACCTGTACCAGAGGTATTGCCCATGTTGCCAAATACCATGGCCTGGACGTTAACCGCAGTGCCCCAGTCGCCAGGGATGTCGTTCATACGCCTGTAAACGATTGCGCGCGGATTATCCCAGGAGCGGAATACAGCCTTTACAGCCTCCATAAGCTGTACCTTCGGATCCTGCGGGAACTCTTCACCCATCTTTTCCTTGTATATCGCTTTGTACTTAGCAATGACTTCCTTTAGGTCCTCAGCAGTCAGGTCAGTATCAAACTTAGCGCCCTTCTCCTCCTTAACCTCATCCAGAATACCCTCAAAGAAGGTCTTGCTCATCTCCATAACAACGTCGGAGAACATCTGAATAAATCTTCTGTAAGAATCATATGCAAATCTCGGATTACCAGTCTTCTTGGCAAAGCCTTCTACCGCAACGTCATTCAGACCTAAGTTCAGAATGGTGTCCATCATGCCAGGCATAGATGCTCTTGCGCCGGAGCGAACAGAAACCAGCAACGGATCCTCAGTATCTCCAAATGTCTTTCCCTGAATCTTCTCTAATTCCTTCAGCGCGTCAAAAATCTGCCCCTGAATCTCATCTGTAATCTTCTTGCCGCTTGCATAGTAATCGGTGCAAGCCTCAGTTGTAACGGTAAAGCCCTGTGGAATGGGAAGACCCAGATTAGTCATCTCAGCCAGATTAGCGCCCTTGCCGCCCAACAGGTTCTTCATGTCGGCTTTGCCTTCTTTGAATAAATAAACCCATTTTGCCATCAATTATTTCCTCCTCATGTTCTTGTAGACTGGCATTCTACTCTCTGAATATTTAGTCCTTCTTTTTGAACGGAGCAAATACAGCTTCCATAATCCGTCCATCTCGTCCATTATATCACAAACATGCCCCGAGTAAAGAGTTTTTCCGTGAAAATTTGTTAATTTAGCGCAAAAACCGGTATAATCCTTTTTATTTTCCGCCATTCTCACATATCCGTTATGAGTTCGTATATACGGCAAAAAATCTGCTATGCTTTATTTCTCTTGCTGTCTCCAGGAGCTTTTTGCATCTTACCTTTTCTTTCCCCCTCAATTATTTCCAGCCTAGCGTTCGGCAGTATTTATGGTATATAATAGATTTTCTGTCGACTCTATCCAGCATAGAGAGGGTGTGCAAATGGATTACATACTTAACTCCCTTCTTTCGGTCATGCAGGTGTAGCTGGCTGCTATATCTGCAAATGGATAGACCGGAACCATACAGACGGCTAGCCAAAAAGAAATCCCGTGTACTTGCATACACGGGATTTCACTTTGTCCAAATAGACATACCTTCCTAGCTGAGATTATTTTACACCAAATCTAATGCAATGTCAAAGTTAAACCTTAAACCGGTATCCAACCCCCCAGATTGTTTCTATATATTGGGGCTTGGCCGTATTAAATTCAATTTTCTCACGAATCTTCTTAATATGCACCGTAACGGTTGCTATATCTCCAATAGACTCCATATCCCATATTCTGCTGAACAGCTCTTCCTTTGTAAATACGTGATTGGGATTCTGGGCCAGAAAAGCCAGGAGGTCGAATTCCTTGGTTGTAAAGGTTTTTTCTTCTCCGTTTATCCACACGCGGCGGGCCGTTTTGTCAATCTTAAGGCCGCGGATCTCTATCATCTCGTTAGCCGGCTGTCCGCTTCCAATTAAGCGCTCATACCGGGCCAGATGAGCCTTCACTCTTGCTACCAGCTCACTGGGGCTGAAGGGTTTTGTAATGTAGTCATCCGCTCCCAGTCCCAGTCCCCGGATCTTGTCAATATCCTCTTTCTTGGCCGAAACCATGATAATGGGCGTATTCTTAATCTCTCTTACCCGCCTGCAAATCTCAAATCCATCTATTCCAGGTAGCATTAAATCCAAAATCAGAAGATCATAGTCCTCCTTCAGCGCCTTTTGAAGTCCCTCCGTCCCGTCATTCTCCATTTCCACTTCAAAACCGGACAGCTCCAGATAATCCTTCTCAAGCTCCGCTATGCTCTCCTCATCTTCCACAATCAGTATTTTGCTCATCCTGTACAACCTCCTGATATTTTCTTAGAACAAAATGAATCTCCGTTCCAATCCCTTCCTTACTGGTAGCCCAAATGCGGCCTCCGTGATCCTCAATGATCTTTCGGACAATGGAAAGCCCGATACCGCTTCCCCCTTGAGAGGAATTCCGGGAAGAATCGGTGCGGTAAAACCGGTCAAAAATATTAGGCAGATCCTTCGCCGCAATCCCTTTGCCATTATCTTCAATTTCCACCTGGATAAAATCCCCCACATCCTTTATCCGAATATTGATAATTCCTTTTTTCTTATCCAGATATTTCACTGAATTACTGATTATATTATTGATCACTCGTTTCATCTGCTCTGCATCAGCAATTACCACCACATCTTCATCCACATAATTAAAATATCCCAGCTCAATACCTCTGGCCTCCATATCCAGGCCAACCTCCTCCACACAGTCCTTAAAATACTGGGCTACATTAATCTTGGAAAACGCATAGGGGATCTTATTGGTATCAATCTTGGAATAAAAGGTCAGCTCATCAATGAGCCGATCCATGTCATTAGCCTTATTGTAAATGGTTCGGATGTATTTGTCCAGCCTTTCCGGCGAAGAAGCCACTCCATCCATAATTCCCTCCACATAGCCTTTGATCGCTGTAATAGGGGTTTTTAAATCATGGGAAATGTTGCTGATAAGCTCCTTATTTTCCCTGTCATCCTGTACCTTCTCCTCTGCATTCTCCTTTAAACGAATCCGCATCTCCTCAAAATCCTGACACAGCTGCCCTATTTCATCATCCGCGTCTACGTCCAGAACATAATCCAGGTTTCCATCCCTTATCTTCTTTGTTGCTATCTGAAGCTTATTCAAGGGACTTAAGATCGATCGGTATACCCACAGAGTCAGAATAATTCCGGCTGTAATAAGAATGGAAGCCCCCATAATCATCATTTCTCTCAGCAGGGATTTCACCTCAGGAACCAGATCGTCCACATTCGAGATGATAAAAGCGCTGCCTAGGCTGCCGTCGGGATACTTAAAATCCATCTGCTTAATTAGATGCTGACTTTCCCCGTCCAGATAAATGCCGCCCTCCAGCTCCCCCCGTATGGTATCAAACCGGGGCAGCTGATCGCACAAGGTTTCATTGGCTTCCTTGTTATCATCACCGCAATACACGATACTGTCTCCCTTGCGCAGTATCAGGTACGCATAATGGCTCTTTAACTCGTCATTAACAGAATCCAGATAGGTTCTGTCATTGTACTTATCCGGGTTGGAATCCAGAGTTTTTCGAATCTCCTCCTGGGAACGCTTGGTAAGGCGGTTAAATATCTGCATGGAGTTGCCCGAGAACAGATCCACCTGCTCCGTAAGACCATACTCTTTTGAAAAGGATCTGGCCTGATAGCTGCTCAGAGCCAAAACCGTCAGATAAAACAGCAGCATTGGAACAAATGTTATAGTCAAAAACGCGATCGCCAGACGGGTCTTTAATTTCATAAGTCCCATCCTCCTTTGTTGGTTCTGGGAGCATAAACTGTCTCTTAAGCAAGACAGAGTGTTACCCGTTGCTATCAGTATAGCACAATTCGTTTTTTCCGTTTATAAAACTATTATAAACTTTATGAAAGGTCCTTATTCCATAAGGGATTTTACACTGTTAGCCCGCCTGTCTTTCTAACTTCGGACAGATGCCAGAGCTACCCCGGCTCATAGAAAAACTGCCTGTTTCCCTGGAAGGATACAAGCAGCTCTTTATAATTAGCAATTACCTTATTATGAAGCTTGTGAAAGCCTCTGGCTAAAAAATGAATTTGTCCGAAAGGTACTCTTTCAGCTCTGCAATGGGAACCCTTACCTGCTCCATTGTATCCCGGTCACGAACAGTCACGGCATGATCCTCCTCAGAATCAAAATCGTAGGTAATACAGAAAGGAGTGCCGATTTCATCCTGCCGTCTGTATCTTTTACCGATGTTGCCTCTGTCATCAAACTCACAGTTGTAGTATTTGGAAAGCTCTGCATAAATCTTCTCCGCGCCCTCATTCAGCTTCTTGGACAAAGGCAGAACCCCCACCTTTACAGGAGCAATGGCTGGATGGAAGTGCAGTACAGTTCTTATATCTCCTTCTCCGAGCTCTTCCTCATCATAAGCCGAGCACAGAAACGCCAACGTTACACGGTCTGCCCCCAGCGACGGCTCAATCACATACGGAATATACTTCTCCTTGCTCTCATCGTCAAAGTAGGACATATCCTGGCCCGATACGTTCTGATGCTGGGTCAGGTCATAATCCGTTCTGTCTGCGATGCCCCAAAGCTCGCCCCAGCCAAAGGGGAACAGAAACTCAATATCTGTCGTAGCCTTACTGTAGAAGGAAAGCTCCTCCTTTTCGTGGTCTCTTGCCCGCATTTCTTCCTCTTTCATGCCAAGGGCCTTCAGCCAGTCAATGCAAAACTGCTTCCAGTACGCAAACCACTCCAGGTCGGTGTCGGGCTTGCAGAAGAACTCCAGCTCCATCTGCTCAAACTCTCTGGTACGGAAGGTAAAATTGCCAGGGGTAATCTCGTTGCGGAAGGATTTTCCAATCTGAGCGATACCGAAAGGAACCTTCTTTCTGGAGGTTCTCTGTACATTTTTAAAGTTGACAAAAATACCCTGAGCCGTTTCAGGCCGAAGGTATACCACGTTCTTTGCATCCTCAGTTACACCCTGGAAGGTCTTAAACATCAGGTTAAACTGACGGATTTCAGTAAAATCATGAGCGCCGCAGCTTGGACAGCAGATATGCTTGTCATCCACATACTGCTTCATCTGCTCCTGAGACCATGCGTCTACAGAGCCTTCGCTGTGAATGCCGTGAGCCTCATTATAATCCTCAATCAGCTTATCGGCCCGGAATCGCTCCTTACACTGCTTACAGTCCATCAGAGGATCGGAGAATCCTCCCAAATGGCCGCTGGCTACCCAGGTTTGAGGATTCATCAAAATCGCGCAGTCTACACCTACGTTATAGGGACTTTCCATAACAAACTTCTGCCACCATGCTTTCTTAACGTTATTTTTAAGCTCTACGCCCAAATTGCCGTAATCCCAGGTGTTTGCCAGACCTCCATAGATTTCAGAGCCTGGATAAACAAAGCCTCTGTTTTTGGCGAGCGCCACAATTTTTTCCATCGTCTTTTCCATATCTGCATCCTCTCTTTATGTTCTTTGAAAATAATAAATTATTTTAATACGATATAACTTGTTCCCTCCTGGGCGGTCTGAACGGTTTTGCTGTCCTGGAGCGTACAGCCGTCGCTTATATAGAGAATGGCATTTTCAGTTTTTATAATACCCTGCCCTTCCGCTTTTACCGCCAGTTTTTCGTTACCGGCCCGGACGGTCTGGGCGTCTACTGTGTTTCCCTTCTCATCCTTGAAGGTAATTCCCTCAAAGCTCTGGCCGGCAGACGCGACGCGGCCTACCTCCAGGGCAGTAAACGGAACGTTATAATCACCGATCTCACCGGCAAATTCTACCAAGCGGGACGGGGTGTCATATTCTGTAATTAAAGTGGCTGTACCATTTCCAACGGCGACCGATCCGATTGCTACCGGGAGCCTTTCTGATCCGCTTGAGTTAACAGCCTGGGCCGGTTTGCCAAGGGAGCTGTTAAAAGCCGCAATCTTATTCTCTGCCCAGGTCTTCAGCTCTTCCTCTGTTCCATCCGAGGAATCATAGGGCTCTACCGAAGCCCAGCTGACATTACCCCCCTTATCTATCATAACGCTGTTTTCTGCGGGGAGCTTTTCCCCTGATTTGCCCATGGCAGAGCAGGCGGCAGTGGAAATGGCGGCAGCTAAGACCATAGTCAGTATTGTTCGCTTTTTCATAATATTTCCTTTCCTCACAAATGGTTCTGGGGCGAATGGGCGGAGGAACTGCATAGTTCATTGCCCACCTGGTTATTATACCCACAACCGCCTATATTTTCAAGCTATATCCTTATTTTAATTCAAACAACCATCTATAAGCATTACTGACGCCATGCCGGGCTGCAAGGAAGCCCCCAAAAGCCTAGGTGCTATCCGCGGCTTCGGGGGGCTAGGATGTAGAATGACGGTTCTCTGACCGAGCATCCTGATTATTTTTCTGGCATAAATTCCACCGCTCCAATATCAGGCTTTTCACCATACCGATTCTTATTCCCCAAGAAATCCTGATTATAGTTTACACCTTCTATTGCCGGAAAATTTCTTCCTACCACATGCTTTATACTGGTTCCTTTTCTGGCTAATTCGTAAAGCTCCCTAGGCGAAAGAGTTCTTCCATCAAAGGGCTCTTTACCGCCAAAATATGAAACTGCCTCCTCCAGCGTCACACCGGCGTCAATCAGCTTAGAACCCTCTGCCAATTTATATCCCTCAAATCTCCCGGAATCTCCTACCACTGGCTTATGGGTGTCATTAATCCTTGGCGCCAAGCCCGGAGAAACCAGCCCGGCTTCCCCGGCCTCAACCGCGTTGGGATCTGCTCTCAAGCTGCTCACGCCTCCAAGATACGCATTATTGTACAGCTTTATATTTTCCTGCAGCTTTGCCTTATCTTCGCTTTCTCCATAAAGAATCTGGCCCTCTGGATAATAGAACAGGTTATTAAATACATATGCCTCATTTACACCTACTCCTTTTTTTGCATTTGATAAATAAAAGATCCCCTTTGGAATGGTGCAATCAGAATAAATCGTATTGTTATAAATCATAACTCCTTTGGGGCAGCCCTGGGCAAATTCAAAGGTCTTATCCCTGTCATTCTGGCTGATGTTATAACGAATCGTGGCACCTGTGTGTGGATACCCTCCCATGATCAGCATAAAGCCGCCTTCATTGTTATGACTGTAATTATACTGCATAATGGAATTGGATGAGGCATGATCGCAGTCAAAGCCCTGACCATCCTGTACACTGTGGGTATCGTATGCCTCATTGTATTGTATCACTGTATTGGATGCCTCAAAAGGCCAGATTCCAACGTTATAGCCAGTTTCCTGATAGCGGCAGTCACGCACCAGATTTCTCTCAATCAGCGCACCGTCCGTATCACGTACGGTAATTCCGTCGCCGCCAATCTTTTCCATATAGTTTTCTTTTACCACTACGTTGGTGGATGGATACCAGTTGACAGGAACGCCAGGCGCATTCTGCTCCCACTGGTTGCACCATGAAGAGTTAACAAGCTTAATTCCCGATCGGTCCACTCTCTCAAAGGTACAGCCTGATATAATCACATGATCGTATTTGCTGGGAACGCCCGACAGCTTACCATCTACGATATCCGCTTTTACATCAAAAAAGATTCCTCCATTCCACTTTAGTCCAATATTTCCATTTATATCATGAATATAGCAATTACGGATGGAAATGCCAGAGGCTGTCCCAAAATCTTTGATAGATACATTGATGGCTCTTAACGGCTTCTGCTTATTATCACTGGTGTTCAGGCCAAAATCAGAACGATATTCAGAAGCTAGATTCGTTATTTCCAGATCGGAAATGGTTATATACTCCTGATTATAAAGGGAAATTACATTTTCCACCTTGCCCTCACCGTCAAGGCGAGGCAGTTCTCCCTCCCCATATGCGCCGATCACAATGGGAGCCTTCTGATTCCCCATGCCGGAGAAGGCAAGCTGCTGCCCTTGAAACACACTCCCCCGTTTCAGCAGGATTCGATCACCAGGAACAAACAATTCATGCTGCTTTACCCGATTCAGAGTTTTCCAAGCTGTTTTCTCTGAATTTCCAGATGAAGCATCATTGCCTTGAGCTGAATCAACATAAAATGTCATAGGCTGCCTCAACTCGTTTTCTTCAAATACCGCCATCACTTTTAATGTCTGGTAATTTCCGGAGGGCATAGCAAAGGTTCCATCTGTAACCCTAAGCCCTGGATAGCCTTCAATCTGGTATTCCTTTAGCCGATAGCCCGCCTTAGCTACGGAATTGAGTGTAATTCTTTCTCCTTCTGCCCCGTTGCCTATATTTGCGCAAGCGGCTCCTGCTCTATGCCCGGCATCTGGTTCTCCGTTATAGAAGGAAACCACCTCCACCGGCTTTTTGGACTCTATTATCCCCGCCGGCACCACAGGCTTTACCCCTGCCTCAGCCGTCAGATAACCGGGCATTTTCGTAAAACCAGGGCTATAGGATGTTCCACCATATAAAAGCATTGTGCCAAACAATACCAGAAGAATCTTTTTCCCTGTATATTTCATTTACCATCCTCCTTTTTAAGTCATGATTCATACCTGCATTATTTTTATTTTATCCTTCCATCTACTACTATTAATATAGCTTCTCTAGCTCTCAAGCCTTTGCCTCAGCTCTCGTTCAAAGCACTCTGCCGAATACTGATCTGCCACAGCGCCTTTCACTTCCTCATAGGGAATTAACCTTCCTTTTTCTCTTCTGGTGCAATTTAACAGCTTCTCCTCATCATTCCTGCCTTTCCAGCTGATCTGCTCTCCCTCATTCAGTCGTATCAAATGATTCACCAGCTCTTCATCTGATTCTGACAAAAACCGTATATTATCTGCTTCCAAAGCCACCTTTCCTTCGTACAGAATCTGGCCATTTTGCCGTATTGTATACTCTGCTTCAATTGTATCCGCATCCATGTAATTTTCCTGATGGGTTTCGTAGAAGCGAAAGAGTTCCGAAGGTTCCGTTTCTTCCAGAATACGGGCACGCAGCAGCCTCTCGTACTCACCCAAAAGCCTGCGATAGTATTGAAGCGGCGTATATTCTACAGGACCATATATAACACCCCCTTCCTCCTGCAGTCTTTTTCTATTCTGATTCTCAGCTTTCAATGCGTTCATGAAATCATCATAAGAAAACACATCTGTCAAGCCACACTCCGCAGCCCAGCTCCAGATTTCCCGCGCCCTGACCGCACGTTCCAGATCTCCCCCATTAAGAGCAAGCCCTTCCTCAGATACCAGCTCGCCTTCCACTCCAGATAAAGCCTCTCTTTCCATACCTGTTTTTATAACAACCGCAGCTATAGCAACTGCGGCTATAGCTATCAGACATATTCTTTTTATAAGCAAAACAATCCCTCCTGTCTGTGTCTAACCCCGTGCATTTTAAACCACTTTCTGCTGACATGTTTAATTATTTATTATAATTATTCCCCGTTTTATTATTATACATAAATTGCAAAAAGAAAAACATCCATAAATTATATAATATTTTATTTTGCTTTTTAGTTGTTCTAAACAGTTTTTTTCCTTTTTTTATTACTATTTATTTTTTATAATTAATTTCATGGTTTATTAATTCCGTATTTTCCGGCATAAGAATCGAATTAAAATGATTAAGGATTGATATAGCAGCGTCCGGCAGACCCCTAAAAAAAGAAGAGGATAAAGCATTACAATTTCCTGAAATTCAGGTAATCTGCAAATTAACCAGGCATTATCGGTTTTGCTCACAAAAAATCCGACATGATGTTCATAACCTCAAACACCACATCGGATATATACATAACGCTTAAAACCGGCGCTACCGCTCAAGCAGCCCAAGCTCCCTTTCATGACCTAAATTCCAGAACGTCCTTACTCTGTATACCGCCCGTCATCTGCGCCTATCTAAACCCATAAGCTCATTCACGTTTTCTTCAAACCTTCTTTCTCCCGCTCTGTCTCCATTGCCGCATTGCTTCTGCTTTTACAAATCATCCACCAGTGCAGTGGATTTCGCGTATGCTGTTGACTTAGCCTCAAAAAAATCTGTTTTTACCATATTGGCATTGGAATACTGGGATACCCACTCCATAGACTCCGGTTCACTTTCATGCCCAGGATAAATCACTTCATATCCAAGACTGGTCCATCGCAGATTGCCAAGATACTGAATATAATCAGATACCATATCCCTTGTAAGTCCCGGAATATTGTCCCCTATTACATAATGGCCCCAGGCAATTTCTTGACGAACGCCTTCCATCAAAAGCTCCCTGAGCTCTTTTACCATTTTTTCATCGAACAGCTCCGGGCACTCCTTCTGAAGCTCCAGGATGATGCTTCGAAACAGCCACAGATGGGTATTCTCATCTCTGTTAATGTAACGGATTTCCTGTGCCGATCCCGGCATCCTTCCGTTACGGGCAAGATTATAAAAGAACATAAAGCCGGAATAGAAATATATACCTTCCAGAATATAGTTGGCCATCATTACCTTTAAAAGCGTTCCTGGGTCCTTCTTTTCCTGAAACAGGTTATAGCAGTCTCCAATAAAGGTGTTGCGCTTAAGCAGCCGCTCATCTGTTTTCCACTGGTACAGGATGTCCATTCTCTCATCCGGGGAGCAAATGGTATCCAGCATGTAGGAGTAAGACTGGGAATGCACGCATTCCTGAAAGGTTTGAATATTTAAGCAAAGATTCACTTCATTCGCTGTAATATACTCACCTACGCATGGCAGGTTGGCAGTCTGGATTGAATCCAGAAATACCAAAAATGACAGTATTTTATCGTATGCTGTACGCTCCGGCCTGCTCAGCTTCGGATAGTCCTTTACATCCTGGGACAGATTGATTTCCTCCGGAATCCAAAAATTATTCATAGCCTGACGGTACCAGTCTGATACCCATGGATATTTCAAATTATTAAAATCATTGAGGTTTGTTGTATTGCCGCCGATCATTCTTCTTTTCACCACCTCTGTATCACCTGCCGGGTTAAACAAAGGCTTGTGAGGCAGCGCCATCTCCGTCTTAAACTCGCTCATCGAATTTCTCCTCCCTTTCTTGTAGATCACTGTTTCAGGCCTGGCCGGTTTTCGCAAAACAACAGGCGGAAGGAAAGGCCAGGCGCCGGGCTAAACAGTTTCAGCTATATGTTAAGAAGAACAGCTCTCACATTCTTCTACCTCCAAGGACTTGGAGCGAACATAGTAAACCGTTTTTACGCCCCACTTCCATGCCAGAATATACAGGTTAAGCACCTGTCTTAAGGTGAAATCATTGGTTATATATAAATTCATGGACTGAGCCTGATCAATGTGCCTCTGTCTGACTCCACAGGCTTTGACGGACCAGCTTTGATCGAGCAAATGTGCGTTTTTATAATACCAGTAGGTTTCCGCCGACAGCTCCGGCGCAACACGCGGAAGCATAGAGCCTTTCTTTTCCTCCAGAAAGTACTTGTTCATAACCGGATCAATACCGGCTGTGGTCCCGGCCAGGATCGAAGTAGAGCCTGTAGGCGCCACTGCCAGCAGATATGCATTGCGCATCCCCTGTCTGCTAACCCTTTTTTTAAGCTTCTGCCACCTTTCCGAACTGTAATTCCTCTTGTCAAAATAAGCCCCTGTCTGCCAGTCTGAGCCTTCAAATCTTGCATAACAGCCCTTTTCCTCTGCAAGCTCCGTGCTGGCCTCAATCGCAGCATAGTTGATTTGTTCAAATACCTTATCTGCAAATTTCAGATGTTCTTCCGTTTCCCAGCGTATCTTGTGCTTTGCCAGCATGTGATGGTAGCCGCTTACTCCTAAGCCTACGGCTCTGTATGTTCTGTTGGTAAGCTTCGCATAGGGCAGCGGATAATAGTTCAGATCAATTACATTATCCAGCGCTCTCACCGCTGTTTTTACCACCTCTGTCAGGTATTCCTGATTCTCAACCGGAATATTTCCCAGAGACAGGGATGCCAAATTGCAGACAACAAACTCACCTGGCCTGGTAGTATTTACCACCACTGTATCTCCGTTTTCGTTCTTAATCTCTGTCTGCACCGAAGCGATAGGCGCCATATTCTGTGCGATTTCCGTACAAAGATTGGAGCAGTAAATCATTCCCTCATGCCCGTTTGGATTCGCGCGGTTTACAATGTCTCTGTTAAATGTAAAGGGAGTTCCTGTCTCAACTGCTGATTTCAGAATCAGACGCACGATTTCCTTTAAGGATACCGTCCTCTTTTGTATGCGTGCGTCTCTTACACAATCAAAATAGCGTTTTTCCCACTCTTCACCGTAATAATCCTCCAAGGCATAGCCCTTTGTAACCAGAATTTCATGGGGACACATCAGATACCAGTCCTGCTCCAGGCTCTCCTGAGCCATTCTCCAGAATAAATCTGGATAACAGATGGCGGGAAACACATCATGGGCTTTCATGCGCTCGTCTCCATTGTTTGTCCTCAGCTGAAGAAATTCTGGAAGATCTCTGTGCCATGCATCCAGATAAACCGCCACTGCCCCTTGACGTACACCTAGCTGATCAACGGCAACCGCTGTGTCATTCACGATTCTGATCCAGCGGATCACACCGCCTGCGGCTCCTTCAAACCCGCGGATGGCGCTGCCAGCAGCCCTGACCTTGCCAAAGTACAGCCCCATGCCTCCGCCATATTTGGAAACCTGCGCAAAATTGTCTATCGAACGGAAGATGCCCTTTAGGCTGTCAGGAACGAGGTCAATAAAGCAGGAGGATAGCTGATGGTAGGGCTTTCTGGCATTTGCCAGCGTTGGTGTAGCCATAGTCACCTCCAGCTTTGAAAGCATATTGTAGAATTTCTTAACCCACTGCATACGTTCATGCTTTTCCTCCATTGCCAGATGAAGAGCAATTCCCAAATACATCTCCTGTGGCGATTCCAGGGGCTCATGCTGATGCGTGGAGATAACATATCGCTTGATCAGCAAATCCAATCCCGAAAAATTAAACAGTTCATCCCGTTCATTCACCAGAAAGGTTTCTGCTTCCTCAATCTCCGCCTTGCTGTAATGCTTCAGAATATAGTCCCCGTAAAGCTTCTGTTCTGCTAGCCAGCTGATTTTCTCATATAAATTATGGATGCCGCGCTTCCTTAACTCCTTATTCAGATTCCTGTGAAAACGGAAAGACAAAAGCCTGGCTGCAATATTCTCCCACTTAGGAGCTTCCTGACTGGTCAGCTCCGTCGCTGCTTTGATCAGAGCGGCCAGCTTTTCATCCGTATGCATGCCCTTTTTCATGAATCCTGCAAATTTCACCTGCAAAACTGACAGCGCATATTCCTCCTGAGGAAAGTCCCTCTGGATTTTCGCCAGCACAGAGCGAAAGCCCTCCGCGCCGATTCCGTCTGCCAAGGCCATTCTCACCCCGCGAAGCTCAGCCCGTTTCTGGCGGTACAGAATATAAGCCTTAGCTTCCTTATAGTAGCCCTTTTCCATCAGAGCCGTCTCCACCTGATCCTGAATCGCTTCAACCGTCCTGCTTTCCACTCCGTCCAGCTGCTTCTCCACAGCCTGCAGCAAGCCATAAAGCACCTCGTCATTTACCCTTGTCCCACAGGACAAAAAGCTCTTTTTCATTGCATTCACAATCTTTTCCGGGTGATATGCTTCCGTATTGCCGGAACGCTTAATAATCCTATTTATTTTCATCCTTTTTCTCCATCCTGCCGCACTCCATATGCCTCTTACTGCCGTCTTGCCTGATTATCCTTTTATCCAGGCTTTTATCATAAGCCTTTTACAGCAAAAACCCGCGGAGCTTCATGACCTTACATCCTGGTCATCCGCAATCCGCGGCTTCTGTCAGCAGTTGCTTCTTGCTGCGCTAATTTCTTCTTAACTGCTATCATTATGCCTAACTTTATTCTTAATGTCAATAAGATTTACTATATCTTGTGGTTATTTTGAATTTAACATCTATATCTTTCCTGTATACAGCCTGTTTTTGCTTAGTCAAATGGCACAATCTCACGGTCAGCTCCACATCGCAGAGCAGCTTGGGCCATCATCCAAGCTTTAGGATACCATCATATCTAATATCTCCAACGACCTGAACTCGTGGCGTATATATGTTCTTCTGCTGTGTTCCACTGCTCTCTCAAACTCCCTGAGCACT
This sequence comes from Clostridium porci, assembly GCF_009696375.1. Lineage (GTDB taxonomy): Bacteria > Bacillota > Clostridia > Lachnospirales > Lachnospiraceae > Enterocloster > Enterocloster porci. Next base: position 30,180 of record NZ_VUMD01000002.1, on the reverse strand, counting down.
TCCTCTTTCAGTATAAACTTATAAAGGGACTCCACAGGCGAACACACTACATATTCCCAGCCATACCGGCAGGAATCGGATACTTCCACAGGAGGCAGCTCCGTATATTCCCCATTTATGACCATTGCCTTCAGTTCGAAGATTCTGCGAACCAGCTTATTAGGTATAGCTCTGTTCATCAGCGCCCTCAGAGACTGGTACACCAGCTTTAAAAGCTCTGTCTCATCCATATTCTCCTGAGCAAAGTAATCTGCCATCTCTAGAAAGTATGAGCCATAGCAGGCACGCTCCACATCCCCTGACAGCTCGTCAAAATAATTCATAATCTGAACCGATTGAAGGTTGTAGGCGGATTTTCCCTCATAAAGAGTAAAGCTTCCAAAAGAAAACGGACGGCTGGCCGCCATCAGAGAATTGCCCGGCTTTCTGGAGCCATGAGAGAAGGCAGTGATCCTCCCCCTCTCTCTTGTAAGCAGTACCAGACGCCGATCAAAATCTCCAGAAGGAGCAGATATAAGAACCATACCTGTCAAGGTTACTGTGTCTCTCATGCCATTCTCCCCTCCCTTCATCATTTTCCACTGTCATTCCCAAACATTCTGTTGTATTTACTTTAAATAAGTTGTAAATACAACAGAAATATATGTGGCTTACCAAAATCCTTCCATATATTTCCCACTTAAAACTTATATATCCTTGCTGTTATACCCATAGTTTTTCATATACAGCTCACTATCCCGCCATTCTTTCCGCACCTTTACCCATAGCTGCAAATTTACCTTCCCGTCCATCATATGCTCAATGGACCTTCTGGCTTCAGTACCAATACGCTTAAGCATGGCTCCGCCTTTACCAATGATAATCCCCTTATGGGACTCCCTTTCACACACAAGGCTGGCCTCAATGTCGATGATGCCGTTTGGCCTCTCCTTCATCTTCTCTATGGTCACCGCAATGCCGTGGGGAATTTCGTCATTCAGCAGCCGGAGCGCCTTTTCACGTATTAATTCTGCCGCAATCTGCCGCATGGGCTGGTCTGTCACCGTATCCTCATCATAAAACTGCGGACCCCAGGTGAGGTATTTGAAGATCAGATCCGTCAGCAAAGACGTATTAATATTTTTAAGGGCAGACAGCGGCACAATCTCCGCAAACCTGCACATATCCTTATATGCATCAATAAAAAGAAGAATTTCATTCTGGTTCTTTACTGTATCAATTTTATTGATTACCAGAATCACCGGCGTCTTCACCTTGTTCAGCTGCTCCACAATATGGCGCTCGCCTGCTCCGATAAAGGTGGTAGGCTCTACCAGCCACAATATTACATCAACCTCTTTCAAGGTATGCTCTGCCACGCTCACCATATATTCGCCCAATTTGTTCTTGGCCTTGTGAATCCCCGGCGTATCTAAAAATACAATCTGTCCCCTCTGGTCTGTATATACCGTCTGAATCCGGTTCCTGGTAGTCTGGGGCTTATCCGATGTAATTGCAATCTTCTGACCGATTAAATGATTCATCAACGTGGACTTTCCCACATTAGGCCGTCCTATTAAGGCTGCAAAGCCTGATTTCTTCTGTATATTTTCTTCCATCTAACCCTCCTTCTCAAGCCCGGCCCAAAGACAAAATGCCTGGGGCAAGGCTTCCGTAACGCTGCTTTTGCGCTATTAATGAAACAGAGGCTTCACCTCTTTAAACATCTGGCTTTCCTCCTTGATCTGCCCTTCATTTCCAATAACGCAAAGAGCATTCGTATCCAATATGGCCTGGACAATATCCGCCAATGCCCGTATATCCTCCTGAGTTACCTCCAGTATTTCGTTCCGTTCCTTTTGAACCATCTCCTCTGTCATTCCTGACAGATAAGCCGACACATTTCTCATTCCCTTCAGGAATGGGGTGAGAGGGGTATCCACATTGCTGATGGTTCCGATTACATATTTCGTCATATCCCTTTGGCTGATTATAAAATTTCTCAGATATTCGGGAATCCCCTCATAGATTCCATTGGTGGCCGCCAGATTAGGATCACGGTAGGATACCAAATAGCCGGAGCCGTTCTGACCAAAGCTGCTCATGCATCCGTAGGCGCCTCCCTTTACACGAAGGTTCGTCCAAAGGTAATCGTAATTTAAAATAACCGAAAGCACCTTCAAAGCGCCCGTGTATGTTAACTCCTTCCCATCCTTTCCTTGCTTACCCGCAAAGGTGCCGCAGCGTGCAACATAATTTACCTGAGATGAAGTTTTAAAGCCTTCATTGCGGTTCTTACGTTCAAAAGCATAAGGATACTTCGTTCCATCTCCTTTAAACAAACTGCTTTTAAAGGTTTTAAGCTCTACTGGAAGATAACTATAGCCTTCCTCATCAGCCGTATATGCCACCACAAGATTGTCCTCTGTAAACAGCTTCTCAGCCGTACTTCTGAGTTTCCTGATGAGAGCCTTTCTATATTTCGGATCTCTAGCATACTTAAGACTTACATCCTCCAGAAACTGATAATATCCAATACCTCCAAGACAGTCATTAAAGGCAGCCATCGAAGAATAATAGGAAGCTGCCCTTCCTACCGCTGCCCCGTGGGAGGAGTTCTCCAGCTTCATTCTGGCCTTTGAACGGTTTTCATCCAGAAGCTCACCTAACCGCTTCTCATTTTCAAGCTTGGAGCGGGTCAGAATTTCTGTAAACATAGAGAAGGCAAATTCCAGCTTCCCGTAGAGTACCTTTGCGCTTGCCTCAAACCCACCTGTAAAGGAGTCTGGATTGTCCATTTTAGGATAAGAGCGAATCCCAAAGCTAATCCCTCCGCTATTCAGATGAATCTCACTGGTAAGGTCACTGTAGCTGTAATGCTCCGTGTCCACATACCCCAAAACCGTCTTTAAAAGCCCTACATAGGGCAAATCCTCCGGCAAAATCCGGTCTGTATTGAACAACACGCTGAGATACCCAATCCCAGAAGTAAAAAGATTGCTGTGAATTACTCTGACTCCGTCCTCTATTTTAATCTTATAGGAGAAGCCGGCAACCTCCCTGCCAATATCCTCCCGCTGAAGCATGGGAATCGTTTCAAGCTCCTGGCCGGAAGAAGGAGTCTCCTGATATTCCCTCAGGGCTTTTGTTTGAGCAGCCAATGCTTCCTGCTCCTTAAGGCTTAAGGCTTCCTTGTAGACCTTAAGCTTAGCCGCCAGCTTCCTATCTTCCTCAGCCGTCTGGTTTATCTTCGGACTGACAGTAATGACTGCCTCATGCGGATTATCCAGCAGATATTTCTGAATCAATTTCTCAAAATACCCTTCATCCACAGCATTCTTAAGGAACTCAAAGGTAGGCATATACCGGAGATGAAGCATAGGATCCCCCCCATAAAGCCAGCTGTCCATACACCATAAGCCATACATCAGTCCCTTTGGAGCTGAACCATAGTCTGCCTCCCTGTACTGAAACTCATAGTAATTCAGGCCTGCTAGAAGGCTCTTTCTTCCGATCCCCTGATCTGCCAGCTTTCTCAGCGTTCCCTTTACTACTGCCAGAAATTCCCCCCTCTGTTCCCTGTTGGCGTTTTTTGCAACTACCGAAAAATAGGGCTGTAAAATACCGCTCTCATCACCTCCCAGAATATCCTGGCCGATCTTCGCATCAATAAGGGCCTGCTTTAATGGCGCACCCGGAGCGCTTATGAGCGTGTACTCTAAAATCCGAAACGCTACGTACAGCTTTGGGTCCAGCACAGTTCCCACAACCGTATTCACCGAAAGGTAGGTTCTGTCCTCCAGCCCTTCCTCCTCTGTGACGGAATAGGTGATCTCCCGGTTTACAGGTTCCTCAAATGCCTTCTGAAGCTTAATGGAGGAATCCACCCTGCAATCCGCTCTATCATACTTACTTAGATATGCATCGTCCATCCAGGAAAGCTTTTCCGCCATATCCATGTTTCCGTAAAGATAGATATAGCTGTTAGCCGGATGGTAATAATTCTTGTGAAATTCGATAAATTGCTCGTAGGTCAGGTTTGGAATCTGCGCCGGATCTCCTCCTGATTCATTGGAATAACAGCTATCTGGAAAAAGTACAGCTCTCGTATACCGATCCAAAACGCTTTCCGGCGAGGAAAACGCTCCCTTCATCTCATTATACACCACTCCGTTAATCGTCAGCTCATCTTCCAACGATTCCAGCTCATAGTGCCAGCCCTCCTGATAAAATATCTTCGGCTCCTGGTAAATGGCAGGATGAAGCACACCGTCTAAATATACATCCATCAGGTTCTGGAAATCCTTATCATTGCAGCTAGCTACCGGATATACGGTCTTATCAGGATAAGTCATGGCATTTAAAAAAGTATTTAAAGAGCCCTTCGCCAGCTCCACAAAGGGGTCCTTTACCGGGAATTTTTCAGATCCGCAGAGCACGCTGTGCTCCAGAATATGGGGCAGCCCCGTGCTGTCCTCAGGCGGAGTACGAAACCCGATGGAAAACACCTTGTTTTCGTCCTCATTGGACAAAAGAAATACCTTTGCCCCGCTTCGCACATGTTCCAGCACTACAGCCCTGGAATCCATCTCCTTTAAAAAAGCTTCCTCTGTCACACGGTAGGCAGTTAATTTTTTAACGTTTTCCAGATTACCCTTATCTGTCATCCCTTATACCTCTCAATTCTGACTATTTATTTCGCGCAGCTAAGCGCTTTTTCTTATTCTTCCTCAGCTCCCGCCCAAACATTCATTCCCAGCGTTTATGCTCCCGAAGCTTTATGGCTGTACTTAAGCTGCAGGCTTATTTGCAGCCATCACATATTCCCCATCAGTCGATCCTTTATAATAGAAGCGCACTCCCTCACACAGAAATGAACAAACAGTATGGGATCTGAGGAGGTGGATATACCGTAAACATTTTCAATCCCCCACTTTTCAGCTATAAGTCTGGCCCTGTAAATATGGTAATTGCTGGTTAACACTCCCACCTCCAGCGGCCTATCCGGAGCAATGGTATAGGACGCAGAATCAGCCCTCTCCATAAGAGGCATCCTCTTTTCCTTCTCCTGTCTCCTGTGGTTTTCAATCACCACCCGGCTGAAAGCGATATTCTCCACAGTGCTCACAGAACGATCCTCCATCAGAAGCTGCTCTGATCTGATGCCATTGTAGATCAAGTAATCATACATTACCTTAGCCTCGCTTTCCTGCCCATCCCCTCCATTTCCGCCTGACACCACCAGAATGGTGTCAGGATTCTCCTGAACATACTCTATCGCCTTATCCAAACGCTTCTTGAGGGAATTGCTAGCCGTATTTTCATTGACCCTGGCTCCCAGTACGATTACATAATCCAGGCCTGGCCGGTTTAAGGTGGCAGCTCCCAGAAATACCTGGATGCATACAACCGCAAATACAGCCATTCCAGCCACACAGGTAGTAACTACAGCCACAGGAATCCACCGGGGAATCCTTTCCGTATTTCTGGCATAATACCATTTTCCATAGGTCAAAAATAGGCAAAGGGCAGCAAGAAACAGCCAAATAAAGGCAAAAGACGTCCCAATGCCTCCATAGACCGTGATGACCACAAAATATCCGGCGCAAAGTGCCGCCAATCCAATCAGTATGATATCAAGCATCCCCAGCCGCCTCCTGTCCGGCCAACCCCAGAGCAGCCTCTATGTACCGTATTCATCATATCCGGCACACGAGGGCCTGCCCGGTTTCCCCATCTTCCTTTTTACGTAATATATCACCGGCCTTTACATCCACACCAAGAGACACCCACAGTTCCTGCTTTGGATGAGGAGCGCTCTCCTGAGAATTTCCCTCCAGATCCTGGATCTTCGTAACAACTGCCTCCAGATTTCTTCCGTCTGGCTTCATCACCTCAATGGTCTCCCCCAGCGCGAACTTATTCTTCTGCTGAATTCTGCAGCGTCCCTTCCCGTCGCCCTCCTTTACAGTCCCCAGGTACGTATAATTTTTAACATAGGTGTTATTGTCATAAATCTGAGCCTCCTCTGTGGGAGGGCCGAAGTAAAAGCCTGTGGTAAACTCCCTATAGGTGCATTTCCCAATTTCTTCCTTATACCATTCCAGATTGGCTGCATAGAGGACAGGATCCTTCTTATAATCATCGAGCGCCCTGCGGTAGGTGCGGGCCACAGTAGCCACATAAAGGGCCGTTTTCATCCTTCCCTCAATCTTAAAGCTATCGATTCCGGCGTCTATCATTTCAGGAATATGCTCAATCATGCACAAATCCCTGGAATTAAAAATATATGTTCCCCGCTCATTTTCATATACCGGCATATATTCTCCCGGACGTGTCTCCTCCACAATGGAGTATTTCCAACGGCAGGGATGGGTACACGCCCCCCTGTTGGCATCTCTTCCCACAAAATAATTGCTAAGAAGACACCTACCTGAATAGGAAATGCACATCGCGCCATGAATAAAGCTTTCAATTTCCATATCCTCCGGTATATTGGCGCGTATTTCCTTAATCTCTCTTAGGGACAGCTCCCTGGCTGTCACTACCCGCTTTGCTCCCAGCTGTCGCCAGAACAGAAAGGTTCCGTAGTTGGTGTTGTTTGCCTGGGTGCTGATATGTATCTCCATATCAGGAAGCACCCGTCTGGCAATGGAAAATACGCCCGGATCTGATATAATCAGAGCATCCGGGCTTATCAGCTTCATCTCTTCAAAATAAGCCTCTACCCCCGGCAGGTCATCGTTGTGAGCCAGAATATTGGCTGTCACATAAACCTTGACACCGCGCTCATGAGCAAAGGCAATCCCTTCTTTCATCTCTTTTCCGGAAAAATTGTGGGCCTTAGCCCTGAGGCCAAAGGCTTCTCCTCCTATATATACCGCATCCGCCCCATATATAACTGCTGTCTTAAGAACCTCCAGACTTCCTGCCGGTATCAATAATTCTGTCTTTCTCATTGCAATCCTCTCTATCCCTGATTACTTTATTTTCGTACTGATAGTAATCCCGTCTCCAATCGGGATAACAGCAGTCTCCAGCTCCTCCATATGCTTTAAGGTATAAAGATACTGGCGCATACGGCTGTGAATGGTGCGGTTCCTCCGCTTCACCGCAAACCGTGATTCCACAATATCTCCGTTCTGGAGCACGTTGTCGGATATCAGGACGCCTCCCACAGGCATCAGTTTTAAAATCAAAGGGAGCCAATGAAGATACTGCCCCTTGGCAGCATCCATAAACACCAAATCAAAGGCCTCTCCCTCCAATTCCTTTAAAAGCTCGTTAGCATCCCCTTCCAAAAGGGTAATTCGCCCTTCCTCCCCGGCTTTGCAAATATTCTCCCTAGCTACAGGAATCCTCTTTTCATACTTTTCTATGGTGGTAATATGGCAGGCTTCAGGCATAACCTGACACATCAGCAGCGCCGAATATCCTACGGCAGTGCCAATTTCCAGAATACGCTCTGGTTTTAAGGACGCAGTCAGCGTCCTCAAAAGGGAAGCCGTCTCTCTGCGGATTATAGGTACATAGCCATCTACCGCCTCTTTTTCTATCGAATCCAGAAGCTCGCCCTGACTGGACTCCAGAGAGTGAAGATAGTCTGTAATTCTGTCATTTACAATCATTGCGGTTCATCCTCTGGCGCTTCCTCAATCCAGCCGCCTTCCATCTCCTGATCCTCATCCCCGTAATAAGCTCCATTCTCATTTTCCTCAAAGCTCTGGAAAGCCTGGGTTGAAGCCTTGGGAAGATCCTGCGTTTTCTCCGAGGCTGCTTTAGCGCTTTCCGCCTCTAAGTCAGACTTAGGCTCCGCTGCAGCAGAGAAAGACTCGGCTGTGGTTTTTGCCTTAGCGCTGCCGGACTGGACAGGGCTTGCTTCCCCTTTCGGCTTTTCATTCAGCACCTGGAGGATCTCTTTGGAGGTCATGGAGGTATTCAGCACGTAGGTGCCTGGATATACCGTATCATAATCATAGAATTTCCCCTGGAAGATAAAAGCGAACTCGTTCTTAATAAGGCCTTTTTTAGACAGCAGTCCAGCTGCCTCCGAAACCGTCTCCTCCTTATCAATCTCAATCGTCACATCTCTGCCCGGCGCTTCCTCCACGGCCTCCGCATAAAACACTTCATGGCCAAAGGCATAGCCTTTGGCCACTGCTTCATACAGCAGCAGGACAATCAGCGCATATACAATCAGCTTCACTGAAACACTGATAATGGTTGTTGTAATTTTATTAATTTCTTTCGTTCTGTTACTCATCATCCAATCCTCTTGTCCTGTCGGCCGCTTTTCATTGGGAACACGGTTTCTAAGGCTACACTTCCATAATAATCGGCAGAATCACCGGGTTGCGCTTCATTCGCTTCCACAAAAAGTCACTCAGGCTGTCTTTCATAATGTTCTTAATCTTTCCCCAGTCGCTGACATGACGATCCAGGCAGTCTTGAAGCGCGTCTGATACAACCCCATGAGCCTCCTCCAGAAGATCCTCAGATTCACGCACATACACAAAGCCTCTGGATACAATATCCGGTCCTGCAAGCAGCTGGTTGCTGTGCTTTTCCAACGTAAGAACAACTACTATAATACCATTCTGAGCCAGGTTTTGTCTATCCCGCAGTACAATATTGCCTACATCCCCTACGCCAAGGCCATCCACAAGGATTCCTCCGCAGGCTACATGGTCAATGACTTCACAGCTGTCCTCATCCAGAGCCACCACATCACCGGAGCTTACAAGAATGGCATTGTCCTTTGGTACACCCATAAATTCAGCCAGTTCCTTCTGAGCCATGCGGTGGCGGTACTCCCCATGCACCGGTATAGCAAATTTGGGATGAATCAAAGAGTATATCAACTTCAAATCCTCCTGGCAGGCATGTCCCGATACATGGGTATCCTGACAGATAACCTGAGCGCCTTTCATGGAAAGTTCGTTTACTACATTGGAAACCGCTTTCTCATTACCTGGTATAGGGGTGGAGCTTAGGATTACCACATCCCCAGGCATGATGGAAACTTTTTTGTGAATGCTGGCTGCCATACGCGATAAAGCCGCCATTGACTCCCCCTGGCTTCCTGTGGTAATCAGAACCGTTTTTTCAGGCGGATAGTTCTTTAGATTCTCTATATCAATCAATGTTCCCTCAGGCACCTTAATATATCCGTGCTCACTGGCAATCTCCATAACCGTTACCATACTGCGGCCTTCCACAACCACCTTCCGGCCATACTTGTAAGCGGTATTTACAATCTGCTGCACGCGATCCACATTGGAGGCAAAGGTAGCCACTATAATTCTCTGGTTTACATGCTCTGAGAAAATAGAGTCAAAGGTTTTGCCTACCGTCCGCTCCGACATGGTAAAGCCGGGACGGGTAGCATTGGTACTATCTGCCAAAAGAGCCAGCACTCCCTTTTTACCCAGCTCCGCAAACCGCTGCAAATCAATGGAGTCTCCGAATACCGGCGTATAGTCAATCTTAAAATCTCCTGTGTGAATAACTGTTCCTACTGGAGAAAAAATAGCCAGGGCCGCTGCGTCCTGAATGCTGTGATTGGTCTTGATAAACTCTACCCGAAAGCTTCCAAGGCTCACGGACTGACCGTGCTTCATCACCTTTCGCTTGGTATTCTTCATCAAATTATGTTCCTTCAGCTTATGCTCAATCAAAGCGATGGTAAGCTTCGTTCCGTATACCGGCACATTCAGCTGCTGAAGAATATAAGGAAGAGCGCCAATGTGATCCTCATGCCCATGAGTAATAACAAAGCCCTTTACCTTGTCAAAATTCTGCTTTAGGTAGGTCACATCTGGAATAACCAGATCGATCCCCAGCATGTCATCCCCCGGAAATGCCAGACCGCAATCCACAACAATAATGCTGTCCTCATATTCAAAGGCCGTGATATTCATTCCTATCTGTTCCAGGCCGCCCAAAGGAATAATCTTCAGCTTTCCTTTTCCATCCTTTTTACCAGGCCGCCTAACCGGAGCAGTCAGAGACGCTTCTTTAGAACGCTTTGCCTCTGTCTGCCTAGATACGCCTGTGCTCCTGGCGTTCTCCGCGTCAATAGCCCGTCCTGCTTTCTGTTCGCTGCGGCCCCTGGACTGTCCTTGGTTCTGTCTGGCGCCAGAAGAAAGCCTGCGTCTGCCTCCCTCCCCCTGGACATTCTGGCTCTTCCCAGCCTGCTCCTTCTGCATCTGCTCCTTAGATACTGCCCTTCTGGGAGCTGGCCTCCTTCTCTGAATCTGTTTTGCCGGCTGCTGCTCTCCTGGCGTCTTCGCTTTTGCCTCTGTTGTATTCTGTTTTTCTTCTAAATTCAATTTTGTTCCTCCAATTTTCTATTTTTTAAGTTCTACGTCTGCATCGCTTAAAAGCTCCTCAAAGATACCCATCAGACTGTCCAATTCCTGATCATCTTCTACAAACTCATATACAGCCTCGGCATCCTGACAGCCGGACACATCCCGAAGTATATAACATTCACCGTCCTGACCTTCAGGAGCGTCTGTCACAAGCAGGTATCCCCTGGCATTTATTCTTGTTTCTTCCAGTACATAAAAATTCACAGATTCCCCTGAATCTGTTATCATTGTTATTAAATTGTCCTTCTTCTCTCCCATGGTTCTCTCCTGTGCTCCGGCCCTTTTTATTCCAACACACCGCACCGGGCCGTTCCTTAGTATTCATCTTCCGCTCTCAGGCTCAGAGAGTCCAGATAACCCTGAAGTATGATGACAGCCGCAATTTGATCTACGTGCTCCTTCCTGCGCTCCCTGCGTACGCCGCTCTCCATAAGAATCCGCTCTGCAGACACTGTAGTCAGCCTCTCATCCCACAAAATAACAGGAAGTCCGGTGCGCCGTTCCAGAACCGCCTTTAACTCCTCTGTCTTTTTGCACCGCTCTCCGATTGTGTTGTTCATATTCTTAGGATACCCAAGAACAATTCGTTCAATCGCATATTCTTCGATTAAAGCTTCAATTCTCGCCAGAGTACGGCGAAGCTTATGTTCATCCTTCCTGGTTATGGTCTCCACCGACTGTGCTGTAATACCTAAAGAATCGCAGACTGCGACCCCTACTGTTTTCGATCCGTAATCAAGCCCCATGATCCTCATATCCAGTTCCCTCCAACTGTCTCTATCTTCAAAAATACACAATCCGGCATTCCCTTACATATACTGCAAATCACGTCTGCTGCAGATCATGTCAAATATCCCCTACTAGCTTAAAAGAGCATAAACCCTTAAGCGGCAAAAAGCTGCCAGACATTTGCCACCTCAGAAGCTCGCCCATGGCCCGCTGCATGCACAAATAAACGAACGCACGACAAAACCAGCTGGCTATCCACCAACTGATGCGTCCCTCTCATATCCGTACATTGCCCGAAGATCCGGCGGATCTTCCTTTTCTCACGAAGCCTGCACACTGCCTGTCCCGAAAAACATGCCCAAAAACACCTGTGTCCAGACAGAACACCGGCTTTTTACACATGCTTCAATCTATCGGAAACAAGCGTCAATATACACGGCCATCAGCTCCTCCAGAATCTCATCACGTTCAACCTTCATAATCAGGCTTCTGGCGCCCTTATGGCTGGTAATATAAGTCGGGTCCCCAGACATGATATAGCCCACAATCTGGTTAATAGGGTTATATCCTTTCTCGGTCAAGGCAATATATACCTGCTCCAGAACCTCACTGACTTCCATCTTCTTATCCTGAACAGCTTGAAAATATTGTGTTTCAGTTATATTGCCCATGTCATCACGTCCTTTAAGTATTCCTTTTTATTCTACCTTATCTTTGCCCATTGGGCAATAGACTATTTTCTTAATTTTTGATCATAATTATACCATATTTGCAAAATGTCGCACAATCATCTTGTCCTTCCCTTCTTCTGTTCCTATTTTCCCTCAAGCTCAACCGCCAGAAGCTGATCATCCAAAAGCCTTCCAGCTCTGACCCTGCATATTTGCCCTGACAGCGCCTTTTCTGAAGCATCAGACCCAAGCAAAAGCGCCGCCTTCACATATTGAGGCGTAAAACCGGTCATATATCGTCTGCCCTTAATCTCCTCCGCTTCCTCAAACAGCACGGAAATCTCCCTGCCTGCAAAACGGCTGCGGTACTCCCTTGACATCTCTTCCCCCAGACGAAGCAAACTATCACTCCGCTCTCTCTTTACCGGCTCCGGCACCTGATCCGGCATTACAGCCGCCCTGGTTCCTGCTCTCTTAGAATATTTAAAGACATGCAGCTCATAGAAACGAACCTGTTCCAAAAACTCCCTAGTCTGCTCAAACTCCTGATCCGTCTCACCTGGAAAGCCAACAATTACATCTGTAGTAATGGCGGGCTCCTGAAAGCAGCTTCTTAAAATCCCGCACCGTCTTAAGTAATCCTCTGTAGTATAACGTCGGTTCATCCGCCTCAAGGTCTCATCGCAGCCGCTCTGGAGGGACAGATGAAAATGTGGGCAGAGCTTTGGCATGGCAGCCATCTCCCCGGCAAATTTCTCCGTGATGATTCTTGGCTCCAGGGAGCCTAAGCGAATACGCTCCAGTTCCTGTATCCCGTTCATTCTCTTTATCAGATCCAGCAGAGGGCCATGGTCCCAGTTTCCTCCCTGAACCGGGCCCTCCTGCTTATGCTCCATACCGTAGGAGCTTAAGTGGATTCCGGTTATAACCACCTCTTTGTATCCTCTGGACACCAATTCCTTCACTTCCCGGATTACAGACTCCGGCTGCCTGCTTCGTACCCGGCCTCTGGCATAGGGGATGATACAATAGCTGCAAAACTGATTACAACCGTCCTGAACCTTGATAAAAGCCCTCGTATAGCCTGACATCCGGCTCAAACGGAGCGCTTCGTACTCCCGCTCATGGGCTATATCCATCAGATGGAGATCCGCCTCCTGCCTTCCCCCCTCTTTCAGATATGAATCCAGAATATCGGCCAGCTCTCCCTTTTTATTATTTCCGATGATTATATCAACTGCATCGTCCTTTTTTAAGGAATCGGCAGCAACCTGAACGTAGCAGCCCGCCGCCACCACCACAGCCTGCGGGTTCAGCTTTTTTGCCCGGTGAAGCATCTGCCGGGATTTGCGATCTGCAATGTTGGTAACAGAGCAGGTGTTTATAATATATACGTCAGCCTGTTGATCAAACGGCACAATCTCATAGCCTCTGGCTTCAAGCTGCTGCTGCATAGACTCAGTTTCATATGCATTTACTTTGCATCCCAGATTATGAAGGGCTGCTTTCGGCATGGCATAACCTCCTGTTCACAATGTGTCACAGTTTCCTACTGTGTTTTTCATGCAATCTCACTATTGACTTTTGCCCTTCCTGTCTGTAGTATTAAAGCCATGGAGTCTGCTGATGGCTACTCCGCTTTAACACACATCACAAGGAGGGTTCTTCGTATGAAAACAGTTCGTATTTCGTTAAATTCTATTGACAAGGTAAAATCATTTGTAAATGATTTGTCAAAGTTTGATTATGATTTTGATTTAGTTTCCGGCAGATATGTTATTGACGCCAAGTCCATCATGGGAATCTTCAGTCTGGATCTGTCCAAACCTATTGACCTGAATATCCATGCAAACCAGGACGTGGATGAAGTTTTAGCAGCCCTGTCTCCATATATGATTGATTAATACAGATTCATACTTATAGCCATTTAGCTGTCTGCCAGTGATTGCAGGCAGCTTTTTATATTTTTTGTATCTACCAAAGCGTACCTGCTGATTTACCTCTGGCAGACAGAGGGTATGTGGTTCATCCGGCCCCCTCTGTCTCGATTTGTAACGCTCTGACAAGCCTCCCTGGTAATTGGGAGTCCCAAAAGTCATTCGTGGCTTTTGGAACGCCCTCGGCTTAGAGGTAGTTCCTGAGCTTATCCCTGGCACAGAATTTCCTCTACGGTCACAAGAGCCGTCTCCACCAGAGCGTCTATCTTCTCAGACAGATGGCGCTCTGAGCTGTGGATTACATTGATATTAGGCTTTGTCACCGGATGCTTTGCCACGAAAATGGTGCAGCAGTCTTCATAAGGCAGGATAGAGGTTTCATATGTTCCGATTTTTTCTGATACATCCACAATCTCCTGCTTGTCAAAGCCAATGACCGGGCGAAACACAGGCATGGTGCATACCTCATTAGTAGCAGCCAGAGACTGGAGGGTCTGAGAAGCCACCTGGCCGATGCTCTCTCCTGTAATCAGTCCAATAGAGCCTGTGCGCTTCGCGATGGTTTGAGCTATCCGCATCATATACCGGCGCATAAGGATTGTAAGCTCTTCATGGGGGCATTTATCATAGATATAAAGCTGTATATCCGTAAAATTCACCACATGGAGCGTTATTGGCCCTGCATATCTGGCCACCAGATTGGCCAAATCCACTACCTTCTGCTTAGCCCTGTCGCTGGTATAGGGCGGCGCATGAAAATACACCGCGTCAATCTTAACGCCTCTTTTTGCAATCATATAGCCTGCTACCGGACTGTCAATGCCGCCGGAAAGAAGCAGCATAGCCCTTCCGTTGGTTCCCACCGGCATGCCCCCAGGTCCGGGAATGATCACAGAAAAGAGATTTACCTTCTGGCGCACCTCCACCCGCAGCAGCACGCTTGGATTATGGACATCCACTTTCATCTGGGGGAAGGCCTCCAAAACAGCCTCTCCCAGATCCCGGTTCATCTGTTCGGAATTTACTGGATATTGCTTGTCACCTCTCCTGGTAACCACCTTAAAGGTGAGATTCTTGTCAGGATACATCTGATCCATGTACTCTACCACACGTTTTTTCAGATTCTCGTAATCCTTGTCATCAAACTGAACCATAGGGCAGATATCTGCAATTCCAAACACACGCTTTAAGGCCTCTATTGTATCATCATAATCGTAAGCGCCATCTGCCTTTACATAGATGCGTCCCGACTCCTTTGTTACCTCAAAGCTCCCCTCTACATCCTTTAAGGCATAGCGAATCTGCTTCATCAAGGCGTCCTCAAACATATAGCGGTTCTTGCCCTTCGTGCCGATTTCCGCGTACTTAATTAAAAATGACTGATACTGCATGCTTTACCTCTTTTCTTCCTATCTGGCATCCAGGCTCTTTTACCTGCTGCCTTTATCCTACATTTGGAAAAGCTCTGTCCGGATGGGTATCCAGGGAGCCTTTAGCCTCTGCGATACCGCCGAAGAGCCGGCAGAAGTCCTTTCAGAGCTTCTGCACAATAATCCACTTCCTCTTTTTTATTAAAAACACCCAGGCTGAACCTCAGCGTGGAATCCAAAAGCTCCTTCTTTACGCCCATAGCCCTTAGGGTTCCGCTGATGGCAGGATGGTTGGAGGAGCAGGCAGAGCCTGAGGACACATAGATCCCCTTATCCTCCAGAGCATGAAGAAGAACCTCGCCGCGAATCCCCTCAAAGCTTGCGCTCACTATATGAGGAGCGCTTTCCATTCCCCTGAGGCTGTTAACAGTAACCCCCTCCAGGGCTTCCAGCTTTTCAATGAGGTAATTTTTAAGATCCGCTATATAGGCTATCTTTTCCTCATGATCCCTATACATTTCCTTTGCCGCCACACCCAGCCCTGCAATGCCCGGAACATTTTCCGTGCCGGAACGCATATCCCTCTGCTGGCCTCCTCCATAGAGGAGGGGATTGATTTTTACACGCTCATCAATATATAGAAAGCCTGCTCCCTTTGGGCCATGAATCTTATGGGCGCTGACTGACAGCAAATCAATCCCCTGCTTCTTAGGCCGGATAACCAGCTTTCCATAGGCCTGTATGGCGTCCACATGGAATAGAATCGCCGGGTTCTCCTTATGAACCAGGGCGGCAATTTCCTCCACCGGCTCAATGGCCCCCACTTCATTGTTTACATACATCACAGATACTAAAATGGTATCCGGGCGGACAGCCTTCTTAAGCTCCTCTAAGGAAATATGACCCTCCCTATCCACAGAAAGATATGTTACCTCAAAGCCCTGCCGCTCCAAAAACGCCAGGGGATTGTACACAGAGGCATGCTCAATGCCTGTGCTGATAATATGTTTTCCTGCCCTGTGATTGGCCATGGCGCAGCCAATCAGGGCCATATTGTTGGACTCTGTACCGCCGGAGGTAAACAGTATCTCCCTGTCCTTCACCCTCAACGTCCTGGCAATCTCTGCCGCTGCCTGGCGCACATATCCCTCTGCCTCCATGCCTTTTCTATGCCTGGACGAAGGGTTCCCATAATCTTCTGTCATCACCTTCACAACAACATCCTTTACGCTGTCCAGCACACGGGTGGTAGCAGAATTATCAAAATATACTTCCATTTATTACTCCTTACACGTTACTTAGCAAAGCCGCCTGATATGTTTGTGAAGCCTCTTTATACGGCAGAAGCCATACGATACCAGGGCAGCAGCCCTTCCCCCAATCCTTTAACGTTGATTGCGGGTTTCCCGGCAGCAGTCCAGTTTATATTCCCCCCTCCAGCCGCAGCATCAGAGCCGACAATGCCACAAGCCCTGCCGTCTCCGTTCTGAGAATCCGCCGCCCCAGGCTTACAGGCTCCACGCCCATATCCATCGCCAGCTCAATCTCACTTTCATCAAAGCCTCCCTCAGGCCCTATAAACACAGCCATCTTTCTTCCCGGCTCTACCTGACTCAATGCCTTTTTGGTGGACTCCATCCCTTCCGTAAGCTCATAGGGAATCACTCGCAGGTGAAAGCCTTCCTTCTCTGTATAAGCAAATGCCTCTTTCAGAGTCATAATTCCCAATACCTTCGGCACCACGCTCCGTTTGGACTGCTTGGCCGCGCCTTCCGCAATCGCCTGCCACCGCCTTAGCCTGGACTCCTCCTTTCTGGCATCCAGCTTCACGACCACATGCTTTGTAGCCACAGGCACAATTCCAGCCGCTCCCAGCTCCACCGCCTTTTGAATAATCCATTCCATTTTATCAGATTTAGGCAGTCCCTGAAAGAGCCAGATTCTGGCAGGCAGCTCCCTGGATTCTTTGCAGGCTGACTCGACGGCCGTCAGGGCCTCATCCCGTTCCAAGCGCAAAACCCTGCACAGGTAATCCTGCCCTGCTCCATCACTGATCAGCACCTTCTCACCCTCACGAATCCGCAGAGCATTCCTCATATGGTGCACATCCGGCCCCACAATTCTGATACGGCCCTCTACGATCTGATCCGGCGTTACAAAAAAATGATGCATTCTTTTTCCCCTTATTTTCTTCTGGCTGTCACAGACACCC
This sequence comes from Clostridium porci, assembly GCF_009696375.1. GTDB lineage: Bacteria > Bacillota > Clostridia > Lachnospirales > Lachnospiraceae > Enterocloster > Enterocloster porci. The sequence continues at coordinate 12,909 of NZ_VUMD01000002.1, read as the reverse complement.
ATTCTCCCTGTCTGGTAATCTCCAAAATCTCTAACTGGCTACAGCCTTCAAATGCAGTCTTTACCGCCTCTTCCTTCATATTAATTATACCAGAAGCTATGAAAAGTCCTCCCCGCTTCAGATGAACCGGAGCCACATCCACCAGCTTAATAATTACATCCGCAAGAATATTGGCAACCACTACGTCATATTTTTCATATCCAGCCCAGGCCTTTACAGAAGGATCATCAATGATATTCCCCTGGAGCACGTGAAACCTGCCTGTAGAAATTCCGTTGGCCTCCAGATTCTCCCCAACCGCTGTAATGGCATTCTCATCCAAATCGGTACCCCAGACCTCTTTCGCCCCCAGCTTAAGGGCCGTAATTCCCAAAATGCCGCTTCCAGTTCCTACATCTAATACCAAGGTCTCCTGATCCATCCACCTCTTTAGTTGTCGGATGCAAAGCTGTGTGGTCTCGTGCATTCCGGTTCCAAAAGCAGTTCCCGGATCAATCTGTACCAGCAGCTTGTCCTTATGCTCCTCAGGAATAGGCTCCCAGGTAGGCTTTATTAGAATATCGTCCACTGTAAAGGGCTTGAAATATTGCTTCCAGTTATTAATCCAATCCTTATCCTCCGTTTCAGAAGAAGAAATGGTTCTGGCTCCCAGGTCTGTGTAAAGGCTCAGACCGTCCAGCCCCTCCTTAACCTTTTCCAACATTTTGGACACATCCGCATCCTCCTCCAGATAAAAGTTTATTCTGGCAATTCCCTCATCTGGAGGAAGCTCCGGGAGAATATCAATAAACATCCCCTTAGTCTCCCTCTCTGTCAAAGGAACATTGTCCTGAATCTCAATCCCCTGAATCCCCATATCATCCAGCATGCTGCCGATCAGATCCACCGCCTCTGTTGTAGTTGTTAATGTAAATTTTTTCCACTTCATATATTTTTCTCCTATCCACAGCCTGGGACGACTATTCCCTCTTTTCTATCATCTGCCGCTTATAATCGTTACAAACAGAATGGCCAGCACTGCTAAAACCACAGGACGAACTACCTTTTTTCCATCCTGAACCACCAGACCCGCCCCTATATAATGGCCCGCGATTGAGCAGAGGCCGGCTGCCAGGCCCAGGGGATAAAGAACATTTCCAGTTGCTATAAAGGTTACAAGAGCCGCTATATTAGAGGCAAGGTTGATCACCTTGGTCTGGGCGGAAGCGCTGCGTATATCCAATGCAGCTGCGCCTGTAAGCAGAAGAATTAGAAAGGTGCCTGTTCCCGGCCCGTAAAAGCCATCATATCCGCCGATAAAAAAAGCGGCTGCCAGAGAGATAGCAAAGACCTGCTTTTCAGGAATCCTTCCTGTTCTTTCATTATCTCCCATATCCCTGCTGCGGAGCACGTAAAAGGCTGCAACCGGCAGCACCGCAAGCATCATATTCTTAATGACGCTCTCAGGCACCAACAGGGCCAGATGGGCTCCCAGCGCTGAGCCTGTAAGCGCGGCAGCAGCGGAGCATGCAGCCATGAGCATTTTCCCTTTCAGATAGCCGTTCATGGCTAAACGGGCCGCGGATACGGCAGTTCCCATAGATGAGCTCATTTTATTGGTTCCCAGCGCTATATGGGCCGGAACCCCTGCAATCAGGTAGGCAGGCAGAGAAATAAGACCTCCTCCTCCTGCAATGGAATCTACCAGCCCTGCCGCAAACACCAGCGGACAGACAATCAAATATTGTAGCATGATTTTATCCTCATTTCCGTAAAACGCGCAAAACAATCTTTATATTAACATAGATTATAGGGACTGGCAATAAGCGGCAATTTTTTTTTGCAATAAAACTCAGACGCTGCGCATTAACCTTATGAACGGATGAAAGTAAGCTGCCAGGAGCCAAAGGTCTGGCACAAGCTTTGCAGCAGATTTCGCTGCGGGAAACTTCCTGATTGCATTACAGCTCCATCACACACCCGGATCATTCGGTACAGGCAGCTTAAGGAAGCTACAAATGATTTTCTTTGATCCACAAATGATAACCGGATCTTTAAGGTACAACAGACAGTCTTTCAAAAAGGGAGCCGTAAAATGAAAAATCCATTGCGGCTCCTCTTTTTAGCGTTTGTTGGCTCTGATCTGACAGCCTTCGGAGCATTTTTTCTCCTGCCTTTTAACTGCGGCTCAGGAAGCTCCAAAAATGCCCCCGGATGCCAAAGGCTGTATTCAAGAACCACTTATCTCTCCAGTTTCTTAACGAACAGGAATAATTTGCGGATTTTGACAAATACTAATCTTACTTTATTTACCAAATATTAAAGTGAGGAGAATGAGATTATGAGCAAACAAGCACGTATGTGGTTAATCGGAATCATTGCTGCACTGGTTATTATTTTACTGATCGCCGGCATCGCCAGCAACAAAAAAGGCGGTAAATCCGGGACTGAGCCATCCTCGCTGGTTCAAGAGACATCCGGCAGTCCCCTGACGGCTGGCTCCGGAAATGCAGAATCTGGCAAAGCCTCCAAGGGCAATGAAACCGATCCCGGCAATTCCCAGGGCTCTGTGGCAGAGGGGACAGATGCTTTAAACCGCTATCTGACAGAACAGGCTTCTATTATGATGACAATGAAGGAAGAAATGCTGATCAGAGAGCGGTCAGGCAGCGCCGCCGTAGACTTCTTAAAGGGGATGATTCCCCATCATGAGGCTGCCATTAAGATGTCGGAAAGCTATTTGAACTATGGTGGAGCTTCAGAAGAATTAAAAACGCTGGCCCAAAATATCATTAAAACTCAAAAGGACGAGCTAACGCAGATGAAGGGTATGGTAAGCGAATATGAAAAAAACGGACCTAAGGACGATGCCAACGAGGACGCTTATCTTGAAAAATACAGCGAGATGTTCTCTGACGATTCTATGTCTCATCACATCAACCCTGATGGAGCGGAACATTTGGATCAGGCCTTTGCAGAGGGAATGATGATGCATCATCAAATGGCTGTGGATATGGCTAAGGATATTCTGGATTATACGGATCAGAAGGAAGTGAGGGAACTGGCTCAAACTATCATTGAACTCCAGGAAAAGGAAATTTCCCAGATGGAAAAGCTGATCCAATAAGCCGCAAAGCCCGGTAATGCAAGGTCATGGCATCCCTTCTGTGAGGGCAGCCTCAGCCTGCTCCAACGATTGATAACCAGAAAGCTTTGCCATGTAGAAAAGATTCAATTCCGTAAGATTTTTCCCCTCCTTTTTTAAGCGGCATATCATTTTATAGTAAAGATCCAGAGTCCGGTCTGAATAGGTTCCCAGCTCCCCCCTCAGGTAAGTTTCCATTGATGTATCCCAAGGCGTATCCTCCTGTGTGCGAATCTTCCTTCCTCTTGCCCCTATCTTCGGATACCGTTCCAAAAACTCCTCCGCCCATTTCATCTCCTGGGAAATGATCGCCTCTTGGAGCTTTATCCGCTCTTTTCCCCGCGCCGGAAGCGTCTTCGCAAAGCCGGCAAACTGCTCTGGAACCGTGCTCTCCATCATACGGGCATACTTTTCTGTCATCAGGTTCCACTTCTGCTCCTCCGCCTTTTTTAAATCCTCATGATAGCTTTCAAGCGCCTCTAAATCCCATGTAAGGAACTGGCTTTTCCTCATAATTTCAAAGGTTTTAGGGTCATCCTGGCAAGAGGCCCTTCCCCCCTCATTATGGACTCCCTGAAATTGCTTCCATTCCAGTCTTATGATTGCTTCGATCTCCATTTCTTTTTCTTCCATTCAGTTGCCTCCTTATTTCCTGTTCATCTCTCTTATAATCTTGCATATTTCCTGCTGCTGTGATTCCAAAAAGCTGTCCCTGCTGCTACTGATTCCCTGCCGGTTCAGCTCCTTTACAAGCATCCTGCATATGGCCTCCATCCGTTCCTCCATCGATGCATCTCCAGGCTCCAGCTCCATCAGCTCCGTTAAGGCCGGCTTTAATTCCAAAAGGCAGGTGAAGGCTTCCATTCCCCGCATGCGCCATTTATAAAAGGGCATATAAATGTTATTTAGCAGGTAGGCTATTTCCACAGCGCCCTTGATAAACTCCGATAGAGAAAAATACATGGCGCCCTTATCCCCCCTCAGCCTGGATCGGCCGTAATTATACTGTCCGGCCTGGGCCGTTCTTCCAAGGGCCTCAGCCAGCCATTTTAAACGTACCCTCTCAGGGCAGGACAGGAACGCTTCTCTCCGTTTTGTAAACTCTCCCAACCTATCCACAAACACTTCTCCGTTTGTCGCCGCACAAAGGGCCTCCTGAGGAATATTCAGCCACTGGCTTTCTAAAGCCGGAGCGTTCCTACAGCCCGCCAACCGCTGATAAAAGTCCCCTATTTCAAATACCCCCACCCGATTCTGACCGTAATCCGTAGCATTTCTTGCCGGAAAGCCCATAAATTCTCCAGGAAGGCTCTTGTAATCCTCGGAAAGCTGCGCTCCTATCGCTTCATAATCCCGTTTCTCAAGCCAAAGGCAAAACCCCGGCCCATAGTCGTGGTCAGAAGAATAGGCATCATCAAACCCCAGACATTCTGATCCCTCCCCCACCAGTCCAGCCGCTATCCGCTCCGCATATTCCCTATATTTATTCTGAAGCATCGGCTTTCCATATGCGGTAAAATATTCCCGCGCTATGTCCAAACCGCTTATTCTCTGTATTCTGACAGAGCATCTTCGTTTTTGGAGATCCTTCACAGTTTCCAGATTTCCCAATGTCACGCGGTAATAATCATTCTCCCCATAGGTTCCTTCTATCTCCTTTAAGGCCTTTTCATAATATTTTATAGATTCCTCAAGGTTTCCGCTATGAAAATAAGCCTCCCCTAAACCAGCAAGAGCCGACGCATAATGGGAATCCTTCTGATCCGGCTCAGCTTCAAACCGCCTGACCGCTTCCTTCATATGTTCCGTACCTTCCTGAATCTGTTTTAGCTGAAAGCAGATATTGCCCAGATTCGTATGGGTAATCGCAACCTCTGCACCTGCCCCATCAATCTCCTTTATTATATGCATAGCCCGAACCAGCTCATCCTTTGCCTTCTCCAAACGTCCCGTTTCCCCATAAAGCAGGCTTAGATTATTGTGCAGAGCTGCCATACGGTAATCTGTTTTTGGAATCCACCGCAGCAATACCTCATATGCCTCCTTGTAAAGCCGCTCCGCCTCCTGGTATCTGCCCGCTGCCCGATAACCGGTAGCCCCATTAAGCAGCAGCGTGCCATAGCTAAGAGAGCCAACAATCCCCATGGAATCCGCCATTTTAAACGCTTCCTTCATACAGATAATGCATTCCTCATAGCGGCTGGAGCCTCGGTAATATCCCATTAGTTCATTCAGGATACCGAATACAGCCCCGTCATCTCCTGACGACGCCGCGTCTTTCAGTCCCTTCTTCAAATACCCTTCCACTTCCGCTATCCTTCCTGACCCATAAAATAAATCCAATTCTTTCAGATAGCTATCCAAATCAAACATAATTTCCATCTCCTTTACGTACGCTACGCCCCCCTGCCGCCTTTACTAATTATAACATTACCTCTTTTCATGCGCAATCCTATGTGCGTTTTCTGAGCATCTTAAGAACAGTCTGCAGCCTCTTATTATTTCTCTCTTGCAATCTACGCAAATTGTGATACAATAAAACAGAAAACAGGGAGCTCACAGCAGTGGGCTGAGAGGGAGCTGACGCTGCTCCGACCGATAACCTGATTTAGGTAATGCTAACGTAGGGAAATATACGATACTTCATTTCCGTGTATATGCCGGTGGTACCTATTTGTGGTGCCGTCGGCTTTTATCTTTTAGGAAACTTACATCAGCATCAAAGCTCCGGACGAAACAGACAAGCTGTCCAAATAGGGTTCGCCTGTTGCAGCATGGCTATACATGTATCTTCCTAGGAGGGCTCACATTGGTATTACAAAATCAAAGCTTAATAACAGAGGAGACGCATGATGAAGCAAATAATTGACAATGTCAGAAAAGCCGCTCCACCATTCCATCCATACTTCTGGCAGGAAAAAAAGCCAATGAGCTTGGACACAAGGTGGTTCTAGATCCGGTGGGGGCAGGGGCCAGCAGGCTCCGCACAGAAACGGCTCTGAACTTAATGAAGGAAGTGAAATTCGACGTAATCAAGGGAAATATCTCAGAAATCAAAATACTGGCCTACGGCAGCGGAAGTACCAGGGGTGTAGATGCAGATGGGACGGATGCAGTTACAGAGGAAGCCCTGGACAGCTCTATTGCATTTGTCAAGGAATTTGCTGCCAAATCCAGGTCTGTTATCGCTATTACAGGAGCCATTGACCTTGTAAGCGATGCTGCCACCTGCTATATAATACGGAACGGCCGGGCAGAGATGGGGAAAATCACAGGAACCGGCTGCCAGCTTTCCGCAGTTATCGCTGCCTTTATCACCGCCAATCCAGGCCAGACGCTGAAAGCTACAGCCGCCGCCGTCTGCGCTATGGGACTGGCCGGGGAGATCGGCTGGCGCAGTATGGCTCCAAGTGACGGCAATTCTACCTACCGGAACCGGATGATTGACGCCATCTACCACATGGACGGCGATACTCTGGAGAAAGGCGCAAACTATGAAGTTCGATAAAAAAGAGCTTCTGCTATGTGCAGTTACAGACCGGAGCTGGATGGATGGAAAAACCCTGTACAGCCAGGTAGAAAAAGCCTTAAAGGTCGGAGCGACCTTTATTCAGCTAAGAGAAAAGGAACTTATGGAGTCTGCCTTCCTAAGGGAGGCCAAGGCTATCAAGGAATTGTGCGCCCGATACCAGGTTCCCTTTGTTATTAACGACCGTGTGGACATTGCCCTTGCCTCAGGCGCAGACGGAGTCCATGTGGGGCAGCAGGATATGGAGGCCGGCCTGGTTCGCAGGAAGCTGATTACCTGGGGGTAGGAGCTGTTTTCAGTACCAACACGAAGCCAGACGCAGCAGAGGTAAGCCTTGACACCTTAAAGGCGATCTGTCAGGCAGTTTCCATACCTGTCATTGCCATCGGAGGCATTTCCCAGGAAAATGCAGGGGAGCTTAAGGGCTCAGGCATTGCAGGTGCAGCTGTGGTCAGTGCAATATTTGCCGCAAAGAATATTGAAAAGGGTGCCAGGATTTTAAAGGACAAGTTAAAGGAAATCATTAGAACATGATAGAGGGAGCCATATTTGACATGGACGGAATCCTTCTGGATTCCATGCCTGCCTGGGAGCATACAGGGGAATTATATCTAGAATCACTGGGCATACAGCCAGAGCCAAAGCTGGACTGGGTGTATTAGGGCTGTTGATTGTAGTATTCTCCACAGTTACAACCACCTTCCTGGATGCCTATTCCGCAGGTGTTTCCAGCGCATCCTCCCCCCCCCCCCAGACTCAATGAGAAATGGGTAGCTGTGGCAGTAACGCTGGCTGGCATTGCTGGAGCCATTCTGTATCCTATGGATAACATTACCAGCTTTCTGTATTTCATCGGCTCTGTGTTTGCCCCTATGATTGCCATTCAAATAGCAGATTTCTTTCTTCTAAAAAAGGGGCATGGACGGGAATCTGTCAATGCCAGTAACCTAATTATATGGGCAATCGGCTTTGCAGCCTACCGGATTCTTATGAGGATCGATACGCCTCTTGGAAATACGCTTCCTGATATGGTGTTCACCACCATGCTCTGTCTCGCAGCAGGCTGGGTTCTTAATTGGCGTCAGGGCACAGCCGGCAGGAAAGCCAGCCAAAAATGAAACGAAAGCCTTTATCAAAGATATAGCTGTAACTAGCCCCCAGTCCGTTGCAGACAATCCTTAAAGCCACTGCTCCTGCCGGCCCAAAAAGATTGGCGCCTGCCACCAGAGCTCCGAAGGTATTGAACATGGTCTGACAGGAATATCCCGCTGAAAAGCCCACGCCTATGCCTCCTACCAAACCCAAATTAGCATAGATGCCTTCCGGAAGGATATAATATAGCCCTAAAAACAACAATCCTCCCACAACATTAAAGGGAAGTCGCCGTTTGATTCGATAGACAGAATCCTTCTCAAAGGGAAGCAAGGTGGACATAGTTGCAATTCCGGCCCACATTGCTCTTGGAAGCCCCAGCAGGGAAGCTATCAGCAATACCGAAGAGACGCCCAGCGCAAATTTTATGTACCACTGAGAGCGGGCTCCCTGGAGATGAAACTCTGAAAACAGATGGGAAAAGCAGCGCTTATGAACTCTGTTTTTCTGATTTTTATAGAAAATCATGGCAGAAATCAAAGCGCCGCTTGCTAGGGCTGCTACTCTCATCAGATAGTCCTTGCCGGTAACATCATAGCCCAAAAGCAGAAGATATCCCAGCACAAAGGTGAAGTGGTTTGACATAATTATATTGTGGCAGCTAAGTATAAGAATGCTGAACATACAGATCCCATTCACGATAAAGGCCCAGCTTGAGGGAAGCATATTGGAAAGCCTGGGTCCTGCTGCCAGAATACCGAAAATCAGCCCAATCACTCCGATTCCATGGGTAGTTTTAATTCCAAAATCAGCTGCTCTCAGCACTAAAAGGGACAACAGGATAACCACTCCGGCAATGCTGTTCTTCGGTCCGAATATGATTGAATAGGCTGTCACCACAGCCATACAAAAGGCCAAGGTTATAAAAACCTTCATAACATAAATAAACAGGTGCCGCTGCTTCTCCTTCTTTGTCTTTGCATTTCTTATAAGGGCTTTGGAGCCCGCTGCATTCAGCTGTAATTCCTGATATAAAGTCAAAAAACCTCCTCCTTTTTCTTTGTCATAATTTGATTCGCTCTGTGGATAAGGCTGAAAAGCATCCGAAGGGACTCCTCATCCATCTCCCTCTCCAGCCTGCAAACCGGTTCCAGATAATAGCGGCACAAATTGTCCAGCTCCTGTCTGCCCTCCTTCGTAATCCTGAGAGAGCAGCTCCGCCTGTCCTGCCGATCGTAATGCTTGGTTATCAGCATTTTTAAAGTCAGCTGCTCTATAAGCCGGCTGACAATGGTCTTGCTAATTCCCATCTCCCGGCTGAGCTCCAACGGCGTAGAACCACTTTTCAGCGCAATTCGAAACAGTGCGTCCACCTCCTGCGCCGAGGCCAGAGCCCCTTTTCTGGTTTTCCTGATCAAGAGGCTGCTAAAGAGACGAATGGATTCCAGATTTTTCATGGTTTGAATCCAGGCTTCCTGTTCCATGTGGGCTTCTCCTATGACATATAGTTTACTTTATGAACTATATGAGATAATACTGCATTACCAGCTTTTTGTCAAGCACATAATTCCTGCGTTTCCTCAATTTTGTATAGGATTACAATGCGAGTTTACCAACCGTTTTATGGATCTACCATTTTCTTTAATGCTCTGCTCTGGATCCGCTTTAAGGTTTTCTCAGACCGTTCACCATTTTCTTCGGTGAAAAGTTTGGTGGTTTCTGTCCATGTTTGATAATTAACTAAGTGGGTTTCTATCACAAATTTCTTATTCGGGCTTAAAATATTTAATGTCTGTTCAATGATTTTGGATTAAAAGCGATCACTATATTGCAATATTTCATGAGGGCTTTCCCTTAAAATCAAGCATTCTTCTAAAAGTGAATTCTGTATTTGCTCTGCGCGCAGCTGGCGCAGCAATCTTTTCAATCGTACTTCTGTCATCTTTTCCTTAATATATTCCTCTCCTTTTTTACAATAAACACCAATTCCTGCTATTTTTCTACACACAACATAAAAGTGGCACTGTTGTAACATCGAAGTGAGTCAATTTCCAACTACTAACTTATATACCCTAAACATCGATTTACAATCCTTAAAAGAAATCGCTTTACCAGATTTATACACAATATCGGAAGGTTCCCAAAATGTAAGCCCCGATACCGCTATACTCAAAGCGTTACCATCAGTGTGGTAAATTAATTATGAAAACATGAAGAGAGCATTCCAATCGACAAAAGCTCCGGCCAAACAGGGATGAACAGTACACAGATTTTGAACGGCTATAAGATGTTAGATGGCATAGCTACTCCAGTGCAGATAATCCTCCAATTAAACAATATTCAGCGAGGAGAAACTGCCTATACGGCTTTATCAACAAATAATCCCAATTTGCCAGCACCAGAACCGGGAGTGGAATATATTGTCATAACATTTAATATCACATCTGAATCCGGTGAGGCAGATATGCTGGTGTTCGAAGAAAGCAATGCTGCTTTAGACGCAGCTAAATTGTTTTTCTATCTTTCTAATGGAGGCAGCAATGCTGAGCAATTAACCACTCTTTTACCGGATAACATTTACAATTTATCGTTTAAAAAGAGAAGCACAGTTACAGGATCGGTGGCTTTTTTACATAGTACAGATAGTAATGAGCCATTGAAATTTGTTGGATTTGGAAGTACGCTTGTATTTGCCATAAATAAATAATTAATACAAATTTCTTTAAACCTGATCGTTCATGATTTAAAGGAATTTTTTATATATTCATTTCCATTTCCTAATATCATATCTACATCCTATGTTCGCTTATATATTAATGCCAAGTATTCATTTCGCAAAAAATATTAATGCTTCTATTTGCTATTTTCAGATTATCCATTATAATAAGGGAAAAGGGCAGACTTTCTTCTGGCTGGATGAAGATAATCCGGGTGCAAATCAACCTTTTTCAGCTTGTAAGGAATCCGGGGAAATGTAACGCTTCGGATGATACCGCTGTACATTATAATGAGAGTGATGACTGGCCTGCTCACCCGCCTGTAGGTTTGTGGTTTAAGTATGGCGTTGTGGATGATTTTATACGGGAATAGCTGGTTAGGAAAAATGAGCTGAAAGTTGGGGAGATTACCAGAGAGGAATATTGGGAGTGGAAATTGAACTGGCCGGAAACCTGTGATGATTGTGGAAAATATAAGCCAAAGAAAAATTGGAGGGGTAATAATGAACGAATTATCTGTAATTAAAAATAATATTGAAACTTCTATTAGTGACTTCAATCAACCTTTTACAGAATACTTGACAAATCTGGGACTACCAATTGATGGCGTTTTATCTCCTATTGAAGAAAGACAAATAGTAATAAATTCTATAGAAAACGAAATCAAAAAAATACCCGTTGAAAATAGACAAATGGCAGTATATCTAACACGCTTTCTATCTTCTGTTGCTGCTGGATTATTTGATGGTGCGGTGACGTATTTATGGAATGAGACTATTAAAAGTCTTAGACAGATGATAATATCATTCGATTTGGATTATTTTTATAAAGTTTGTGAACAGCTAAATACTCGTTATAAAAATATGAAAACAGAAGATGAATTAGCTAGTGTCGGAGATTTTGACCTTCTTACTGCATGTAATAGAATGGGATTAATAAGTGACCACGTATTTGAGGTATTCAAATTTATAAATTATATGCGAAATCATTCTAGTGCGGCACATCCCACAGAAAATCAAATAAGTGCATATGATTTGCTTAGTTGGCTCAACAACTGTATAAAATATGCTATTAATGCAACCCCAAATGAAGAAGCCGTTAAACTAAAACAGCTATTATATAATATTCGTACCACAGAAATACCTGAATCTGATTTACATTATATTGGTGAAAATGTTAAAGATTTACCACAAATAATGGTAGAAGATTTATTATCTACCTTATTTGGTATGTTCACCGATCCCCAAATAACTCAAACTATATCTAGTAATATTAAATCCATTGCTAAATATGTTTGGAACCTAAGTAGTGAAAACAAAAAGCACTCTATAGGAGATAAATATGGATATTTTCGTAAAAATGGGGATGTGGCACGCAAAGACAAGGCCAATGCTTTTCTAACACTCGTAGATGGTCTATCATACAAAGATGAAGATAGTATATCTCAAGAACTTAGAGAAACTTTAGCAAACCTGTTAAGCACTCATAACAGTGCAAACAATTTTTATAACGAAGAACCTTGGGCTAGACAATTAGATACTATGCTTCCTCCTTCTGGCAATATTCCAAATAGCGTATTAAATGATTGGGTTAGGACTATAGCCATTTGTTATACAGGGAATGGGTTAGGGTATAGAGAAGGTGTTGACGAAGGAGCTGAGAGATATTACAAGAAGTTTATTAAAAATTTTGACAACAGAGCCATATCAATATTGTTAAATCTTAATATTGTTAAATCTTATGGAAGATTCCACTTTATTAATGGACATTGATATGGCTAAAGCTACAAGAAGATATAAAAAAATGTGTTCTTATTTACAGACAATATGTAAAAATGATTTTCTAAATAATACGCTAGAATACATAGCAAACTGCAGCGAACCTTTGAGTAAAGTTCATAAAACAACAGCATATAAAGAATTGCTTGAAAAAGTAAATTTACAATTTTAGTTATAGGTTATGAATATAGGAGTGGAGGATGCGAGTGTGTGAAGAAAAGTCTGTAAATACGATCTTCTATGATATTAGCTGGGCTGAAAGCTCCTTTTGGGGCTTTCAGCCCTTGCTGTAGAGACCGTTTCAATGTTTGTGTAAACTCAAAAAACTGAAATAAGATAAGTTGATAGTTACGAAGGGCAAAGCCATCTTTCTGGGCCTTGCCCTTTGTTTGTATTATAATACGGATTCTGGGTATGTCAAGCGGGGCTGCCGTGTATGTGAAAGTTTTTCTGTAAATAAGGTTTTATAAGGTCTTCTATGGTAAAATAAAAATCATAGGAGGCCTTTTATTATGGCAAGAGAAAAGAAACCCGTACACAAAGTACAAATGACAGATGGGAAAAGGAACATCATCCAGCAGCTCCTTCAGGAGTATGATATCCAGTCCGCAGAGGATATTCAGGATGCTCTCAAGGATCTGCTTGGCGGCACAATCAAAGAGATGATGG
>NZ_VUMD01000019.1 GCF_009696375.1 Clostridium porci | reverse complement strand
AATTGCAAAGATAACTGCCAATGTTCAACTATAAATCATAACGTTTTGCTCATCTCTTATTTTAGCACAAAGAAAATGTAGACAACATGGTGGTTTCCCATGTGTCTACATTTATCTTACAACTTCATTATACTGGGGGATATAAATGACTTTAGTAAAAGCAGAAACCTCCTATGCTACAATAAAAGTAGCCTGACAACCACAAATAAAAGCATAGGAGGTTTTTGGCATGAAAGACATTAAAAGTTTATCACATTCAAAAGTACAGTTTACAAGGGACTACACAGGGTAGGTATCTGACGGGAGGGGTTCCACCCGTCAGATTTTCCATGTGATATTCAAGCTGTCGCTTGTGGCGGCTATGGTGGTAATCATTAAATCCACCACCCGCCGCTTGTCGTCAAAGGATACATTCTCCCAAGTGTCGAGGTAGCCGGAAATCTGGCTGACCTGTTCCGGGCTAATGGCTTCCACCGTTAGTTCCGCTATCCTCGCCAGAAGTTCCTGCTTGCGTCCGTCCAGTTCCGCTATCTTCACATTCACATAGGAGAGCAGGACATTGTTTGCACCCGTCAGACTGTCCACCAGCTTTTCAATCTCGCTGTCCACATGGGCAAGCTCCACTTGCAGTGCTGCAATTTTCGGGTTTGCCTTTGCCGCTTTCTTTCTGCCTGTCAGCGTCTTGTAGCTTGCCAGTTTCTTTACCATCTGCTGATAAACAACTGCTTCCAGTTCCGAAGTAATGATTTTCCCGCACCCGGCACAGCTTTTATTGTCCAGCCGTTTCGTACAGCGAAGGTATTGCTTGCCGGAGGGATTGAAGATACTCATAAGGGCATATCCGCAGTTCCCGCACTTGATTTTTCCCGCCAGCCATGTGTGGGTGGCTTTTCGGGCAGACTGGATTTTCATGTTGTTCATCAGCTTCTTGCGGCAGGTCAGCCAGATTTCGGAGGGGACAATGCCCTCATGGGTAGCCAGTACCAGCATTTGGTCTTTCAAGTCGTTCTTTTTGCTGGGCTTCACATCCCGCCCTTGATACAGATAGCAGCCGTTCATACCCGTAAAATCGGCAGCGTCATTGACAATGACTGTCCCTTGACTTTTGAAAAACTCGTACACATCAAGGTCTGCCTGCACATAGACAGGATTGCGTAACATCTGCGCCAGCGTGGGGCGTATCAGTTCTTTGCCATGGAACAAAATCCCCTGTTCCGCAAAGTACCGGGTAATGTCCCCATAGGAGGTTGTGGGCTGGGCGTACATTTCAAACATCAGCCGGATATTTGCCGCTTCGTCCGGGTTTACCACCAGCTTCTTTGTGTTGATACCGTCCATCTTGATTGGCTCGGTGTGGAAGCCGTAAGGGGCTTTCCCGCCCATCTTGAAACCTCGCTGGCTACGGGAATAGTAAGCGTCCGTTACCCGCTTCTGTATGGTTTCCCGTTCAAGCTGGGCGAACACAATACAGATATTTAACATTGCCCGCCCCATCGGGGTGGAGGTATCAAATTTTTCCGTAGAGGACACAAACTCCACATTGTACTGCCGGAACAGCTCCATCATGTTGGCAAAGTCCAGAATGGAACGGCTGATACGGTCGAGCTTGTAAACCGCGACCTTTGCAATCAGCCCCCGCTTGATGTCCCGCACCAGTTCTTGAAACTTCGGACGGTCTGTGTTCTTGCCGCTGTACCCTTTGTCTGTGTATTCCTTGCAGTTACCGCCTTTCAACTCATATTTGCAAAATTCAATCTGGCTTTCAATGGAAATGCTGTCCTTTTTGTCTACCGATTGTCTTGCATAGATTGCGTCTATTCGATTGTTCATATTGTCGCTCCTTTTCTTAAAAAAGAAACGGAGCTGCTGACACCTTTATTATACCGTCAGCAGCCCCGCAAATCAACGATGTCTTTGGAAAACCTTATGCCCCGGCTTCCTCACTCTGCCGTTTGTCGGCATACTTGCGGAATACCTCATAAAGCTGCTGTTCCAGCTCCCGGCGTTTTGCCGCTTCCTGCTCCGGCGTGAACACCGGGGAGAGATTTTCCAGCGTGATTTCCTTTCCCTGAAAAGTCACGACTTCGGTTTCTTTCTTGTATCTGATATGCTCCATAGTACCTCCGTATTTAATTTTCAAAGTGCAGTGCCACCATGCTGCGGCGTGAAATGTTTTCTGTCATCAATCACCGTTCCTTTGTGTGCCGCTGTTGCCGTTTCAGTTCTGCCAGCACCTCCGGCGGGATACGGTCAACCAGCTGCTGAATGTCTTTCAATTCGCTTTCCAGCTTTGCCCGTTCCATCGTATCTTTCATCTTGCCTTGCTCGCTGGCTTTGGCTCTGGCTTCCAGTTTTTCATTTTCTGCTAAAAGGTCGTTTATCGTGACCTTGTATTTTTTGAGCTGCCCGGAGAAGTTCTCCATCTGCGGGAACCACTTTTTCAGCAGGGAGAGGGCTTCCTCTTTCTTCTTTCCGGCATTGAACGGGGTAATACCGTCCAGCGTGGCTTCAATGGCTTTTGCCTGTTTGGAGAGATTGACCGCCTGTTTGAACAGGCGGGTGGGGATATGCTTCCTGCCTGTCTTGCTGGCACTCTCCCCACGCTCCAAGTCAGGATATTTCTCCACCATATAGGCGTGAAAATCGTCCTGCCATTTTGTGAGGTTGGCTCTGTTCCCGATGATTTCTTTTGCACACAGGCGGTTGTCCTCCGTCAGCGGGACAAAGACCAAATGCAGGTGGGGCGTTTTCTCGTCCATGTGTACCACCGCCGATACGATATTTTCTTTCCCTACCCGCCCGATTAAGAAATCAGCCGCCCTCTGGAAAAATTCCTGTATCTCCTTTGGGGACTTCTTCCTAAAAAACTCCGGGCTGGCGGTAATCAGCGTATCCACAAACCGGGTGCTGTCCCTGCGGGTGCGGCAGCCTGCCTGTTCAATGCGTTTTTGAATGAAGTGGTAGTATCTGCCCTCCGGCTTGACGATGTGGAAATTGTACTTGCTCCGGCTGGTGTCAATGTCGGGATTGCTGGTGTACTGTTCCTTTTGCCGTTCGTGATGGGCTTCCAGCGGTCTTGCCGGATTGCCCTTGTGCTTTTCAAATCGCAAGATTGCGTGTTGTGCCATGAAACTCCTTTCCCCATTCCGTTCCTTTCCGGGACTTTTCCACAGGAAAATCCCGCTGAAAATATCTCAGATAGGATAGGAATGGATAAGATATAAATAAATCGTTTTTAGCTCTGTATTTCTATATACCGTCCGGTTTTCGTACTTCAAGAGGATTGATTATCGTACTTATCGAGTGCGGTTTTCAGCCCTCCGGCGTACCATAATCGGATTTCTTGAAGTCGGTGTTTGGAACCGCTTCATAGGATTTTGGGTAAATGCGGTTGGGTTTTCCACAGCCCTGCTTCCTAATGTCAATCAACTCCGCATACTGCAATTCCCGCAGGGTGTTGACGGCTTTCTGCCGTCCGCAGTGGAGCAGTTCCACCACCTCGTTGATGGGATAGTAGAGGTAAATGCGCCCGTATTCGTCTGCCCAGCTGTTTTTCCGGGACAGGTCTGTTCGGCGCAGGATAAAGGCATACAGTACCTTTGCTTCGTTGGACAGGGGTGTGAATGTGGGGGCTTCAAAAAGGAAATTGGGAAGCCGGATAAAGCTGACCGTCTTTTCCGGCTGATGGATATAAATGGTGTTTGTCATATCGTGTTTTGTGGACGGTTAGAAGCCCGTTTCCTGGGGCAGACGGTAGTTTCTATTACCTGCCCTTGTTCTGTGCTTGTAAAGCATTGTAAATCAAGGACTTTTCAGCCCCTAACTGTCCACAGTAGACCTCCTTTTCCGTTCACTTTCTGTTTTCTGCCGCCTGTGAACTCCGGCGGCGCAGTCGGGGCAGTATTTCGCCCGGTTGGACTTTGGGACGAACACCCCGCCGCAGACCGCACAGCGTTTTAGCTCCTTATCCCGGAAAATCTCCGCTTCCAGCGTTCCGATTTGCGGCAAGACCGACCAGCGGAACCACTTACAGCAGACCGAGAAAGAAATGGTCTGGGGGCAGGTGTGGGTGTCCCCATCGTCAAGGAGCATACAGTTCCCGTCCTCATAACAGCAGCACTCCCGACGGATCAGGGCGTTTGCCTGTTTCCTCTGTGCCGGTGTCATGCGGTAAAGGGAACCGTCCTGCCTGCGCTCTATGGGCGGCAGTCGTTTATATGGGTTCTCTCTCATGTGTTCCCTCCATTTTTCCTTTGCCGTTCTCCCCGAAAAGGCTTCCTGCCCCATTCCTGCGGCGTGTTCCAGCGTTGGCACGCTCCCCGGACTTCGGGACATTTTGTCCCGAAGTGGCTCGTTGCGGTGCTTCCCCTGCCGGGGTATTCCTTTTCGGACGGTTATTCATTTTTCAAGGTGCAGTTCATCGATGAACTACCCTAAGTCTACACCTAAAAGACCGCCCGCCCCGTATATCCATAAGGTCGGAAATCAGCCCGGAAAACTCACTATTTCCACGCTTTCGGAATTGTGATAAAATGGGATTATCTTAGAGAAAAGGGGGGCTTGATAGTGGCCTTAACCATTCAAGAACGCCTAAAAGACCTGCGTGTGGAGCGTGGCTTGACGCTGGAACAGCTTGCGGAGCAGACGCACCTCTCCAAGTCTGCGCTGGGCAGCTATGAAGCGGACGAGTATAAGGACATCAGCCACTACGCCCTTATCAAGCTGTCGAAGTTTTACGGCGTGACCGCCGACTATCTGCTGGGATTGACCGAAACAAAAAACCACCCAAACGCCGATCTTGCAGACCTACATTTGAGTGACGGGTTGATTGCCCTGTTGAAAAACGGGCGGATTGATACAGCCCTGTTCTGCGAGTTAGCTACGCATAGGGATTTTGTGAAACTGCTGGCGGATATTGAAATCTATGTGAACGGTATCGCTACCGGGCAAATCCAAAATCTGAATGCATGGGTTGATGTGGCGAGGGCGGAAATCATGGAGAAGTACCAGCCGGGGGAGCATGACAAGACCGCCTATCTGCTGAATGCAATACATGTGCAGGAGGGCGAATATTTCAGCCGCCGGGTACATGACGATATAGATGGCATCATGGAGGACATAAAGGAAGCCCACAAGGGGCGGGCGGAGAGTGCGCCGGAGAAATCCGTTGCCGCCGAACTGAAAAAGGATTTGGACGAGGTGGCAAATTTCAATGGGAGCCGTTTGGAACAATGGCTTCTGATTTACTGCAAGCAAAACCGCATCCCCTATCACCGCTTGACGGAAGAAGAAAAGCAGTGGCTGATACGAATAGGCTCCAAATCGGAGTTTATGAAGTCGCACATACCACGGAGAGGAAAGAAAAACTAAGACAGGCGGGAGAACCTACGATGGCTCTCCCGCCTGTTCTGTGTCATAAACCAATCTTTTCAGAGTGTTACACGTTCAAAACTATTTTCGCAATTCATTACCGCTCTCCGGCATTCTCCGCTTCATCCATTCGACTATCCACCAAATATCAAATAAGCGATAGAAGAGCAAAGGCAATCACCCTACACCATTCCGAGTCATTACCCCCACACATAAAACTGAATTTTGGTAATATATTCTTTTTCATCCCTGGTGGACAAATAATCATTTATTGCAAACTCATAGGAATCAGAGCGGATTTGTAAATTCTCTTTCTTGCAATAGGCTAAAATTCTTTCATAGGAACTGCCAATGGAGAGATAATCTCCGGTATGGTAAGTGCAGACACACCGACCTGCGGGCAATTCCATAATTCCTTTTACATTACTTGTTTTTTCGATTGGCAAAAAAACAAAAGACGCTTCGGTATACCTTTTTTGCTGAATACGCTCATAAGGCACGATTGCTCCACTTTGAAAGAAAATGGGAAGTCCTTCTTTGAAAGAGCGAACGAAGCATTCCTTTGTGGCAATACTCACTTGTTCCAGAGAATGTGGCGCACGAACCTTGTGTAACAAAATATAGTGCTGTTTCACATTTTCGACTGTAACAATATCGCTGTTTTCGTGTATAGATACCGCACACTCTAACTCGGAACAGCGATGTTCAACTCGGCTTTTTATCATTTGAAGTTCTTCAATTTGATTGTTAATTACAGTAAGTTGCTTTCTCAAAGTAAGAATGGAGTTGTTAATCGTATAGCTTTTCATATATGTTTTGATTTCTTCCAGCGAAAAGCCAATTCTTTTCATAATGCAAATGGTATCCAAATAATCGAGCTGATTTGCGCTGTAATAGCGATAGCCATTATTAGGGTCAGTATATGCCGGACAAAATAGGCCTATTTTATCATAAAAAATTAGGGTTTGCCTGGAAATGTTTTGTTGCTTGGACACCTCTCCAATAGAAAATAAATTTTTCATAATGCCCCCTTGACCTTATAGTTACTATACAGTTTATGATTATAGCATAACACTATGAGGAAACCAAGGGGGAGTGCTGGATTGAACAGTCATCTGATCGGGCTTTGGAATAAACTTAAGGAAGGAATAACATTCAGGAAAATCTTATTGCTTATGTTAGGCGCTATGATTTGCACTTTTGGCATTCATAATATTCACCAGCGTACAAATATCACGGAAGGCGGCGTCATTGGCCTAATGCTTCTGATTGAACATTGGCTTAATATTTCCCCGGCTTATATTACGCCTGTGTTGGATATAGCTTGCTATGCATTGGCTTTTAAGTTTTTGGGGACGAATTTCATTAAACTATCAATAATTTCAACGATATTTATATCGGGGTTTTATAAAATTTGGGAGCAGTTCCCTCCTATGCTCTCAGATTTGTCATCCTATCCATTGATAGCCGCAATTTTGGGAGGGATTTTTGTTGGTGTCGGAGTTGGAATAATTGTCAAACAAGGTGGTTCAAGTGGTGGTGATGACGCACTGGCACTTGCGATTTCCCATGCACTACATTGGAAGCTATCTCGTTCATATTTATTTACGGATGTCGTTGTGTTAGTATTGTCCGTAACCTATATTCCTCTAACTAAGATTATTTTCTCATTGATTACGGTAACAGTTTCTTCGCATTTAATTGATTGGATCAGGGATTATAAAACGAAAAATGATCATATCACATAATAGCAAAGCCAGACGAACCGGTCAACGGTCAAGATGAACGGCGCACAAGTGCGCCGCCATTGAACGCCCCGCCCGGCCTTGCTCTGCGGTTATCAAGGCGGGAAAGCCCTAAAATGGCTTCCCGCCCATTGCAATTTTAAGAGAAAAATCCGTCTGCTTTTTCGTGAGTGTGTCCACAAGTTCGGGACATTTTGTCCCGAAGTCTGGCGTGGGACGAGGGACGGGGGCTTTCATATACGCCCTGTCTGCTGATGAAACCAGTCTTGCGCTTGCGGCTCCACGCCACGCAATCACAGCCCTGTTTTCCTGCTTCTTCAAATGTGCTTGCCCGACCCAGCGGCACCCGCATTTTCGCACCGATGCCGACAGAGCGTATAACACACTACACTTTGCAAGCAAAGTCGTGTGCCAAGGGGCAAGCCCCTTTGGAAACCCCGGACAACAAAACAGGCTGAATATCTCGCACTTCCCCGGTGCTTGATATTCAGCCTTTATTTGTTGTCAGCAGCCCCCGTTTCGTGGTCTGCGTGTAGTTCCTTGTAAACTGACCTAAATGGAGATGTAAATATCATATAGTTTTTGCAATGGTATTTTCAATCACACATCGTTGTGTGAATTTTATCAGGGCAAGCTGTTACTCCATTTAACGATACCTTTTGAAGAAAAGCCAAAGACCAACTTACCGAGCGACAATCTCAAGTACTACCGTCAGCGAAAACAGATGACAACAAGACAGTTGGCGGAAAAGCTGGATATTGTACCAGCGACTGTTACGGTGTATGAAAACGGAAAGCAGCCTATCCCCTATGATGTAGCTGTCAAACTGGCAGATATTTTGGAAATTGAAGCGTCCTTGCTCTATGATGATTTCTCTCGTTTCCTAGCCGTACCCTATACCGAAGTGCTAAAGAGCGTTAGAACGGCTCTGGGGCTGTCGCAAAAGGCTTTTGCAGAACGGATAGAGATTGTACCAAGCTACTACTATAAAATCGAAGAAGGCAATCGCAGACCGTCACGAAAGGTTTATCAGAAGATATATGCTGCGCTTGAAACGACCAGTCTACAAACTTCACTTTTAGGGGAGCATCCATTACAATGAAAGTGAAAGAAAAAATGATTGGAGGAGTTGCTATGACACAGAATTTGACTTATACCCGTTGTGGTGATTATCTCATCCCTGATATTCGGTTGAGCTATGTAAGCGATAAACCACTTGGGAAGTACGGTAGAATGCGCAGAGTTTTTCTTGCGGAAAATAATCCAATACTCTTAGATGACATGATTCTAACAGAGACATTATTTCCGCATTTATGGGAAATTGACGAAACTGCTCACCGTAGAGTGGAACAGATAATGACTGAACTTCTGGAGAAAAATCCGACTCCGGATAAGTCAACCCAACAGCTTGCTTGGGTGCAGCACATGAGTAGTCTAAAAGCACAGGCGGAGGAAATCGTTAATGCAGAACTGATTTTTTGCTAACAGAATATAGAATTTTTACTTAGGGCTGACTATAACAGGTCAGCCTTATTTCTTTGATGGGACAATTCTTGAATTGTGTTTATGGCAGTCTCGGAATTGTGCTTTTGACAATTCAAGAACTGTCAAAAGCACAATGCAAGAATACTGATAATAACTATACTGATTATAGTGATACTGATCTTATCCTTTCCTATCCGGAATGGAACAGGAATGATAAGATGTAATATAACTAATGTTGAGGCTGTGGTCTGCCTTTATTGTAGAAAATTTTTTCGCTATCTCATATAAAAGTGTGATTGATAAGCATTAAATTTTAATAATTTTGTGATTTCGGTTGTAATTTTCATAGATTTCGCATATAATAAAAGTGTGATTATAAAGCATAAAACTCCAATAAAAATGTGAGGAGTGATTCTATGGAACGATTTATCTTAAAAAAGTTGCTGGATTGGAAGAATTCTCCCTACCGCAAGCCTTTAATCTTGAAGGGCGTACGTCAGGTGGGTAAGACTTGGATTCTGAAAGAGTTCGGCAGACGCTGTTATGAAAATACAGCCTACTTTAACTTCGACGAAAACGAAGAATATAAACAATTTTTTGAAACAACCAAGGATGTGGACCGGATTCTACAAAACCTTATGCTAGCAAGCGGTCAAAAGATATTGCCAGAAAAGACCCTCATCATCTTTGACGAGGTACAGGACTGCCCGAAAGTCATTAACTCCATGAAATATTTCTGCGAGAACGCACCGCAGTACCATGTTGCCTGCGCCGGTTCTCTGTTAGGTATCGCCTTGGCGAAACCTTCCTCTTTTCCAGTAGGCAAGGTCAACTTCATGCAGATTGACCCCATGACCTTCGCTGAGTTTCTACTTGCCAACGGTGATGAAAATCTGGCGCAGTATCTGGAACAGGTGGATACCCTTGAACCTATCCCTGACGCCTTCTTTAATCCGCTGTATGAGAAGCTGAAGATGTACTATGTCACCGGTGGTATGCCGGAGTCGGTATTGATGTGGACGGAGGCACGGGATGTTTCTGCCATGCAGGAAGCATTGTCCGGAATCATTGGAGCCTATGAGCGTGATTTTGCCAAGCATCCTAATCTCAGTGAGTTCCCGAAAATCTCAATGATCTGGAAATCCATTCCTTCTCAACTGGCAAGGGAGAACAAGAAGTTTATCTATAAGGTGGTCAAGGAAGGCGCACGAGCCCGTGAGTACGAGGATGCTTTGCAATGGCTGGTGGATGCCCGTCTGGTGCATAAAATTTATCGCAGCTCAGCTCCCGGCTTGCCGATTGCAGCTTACGATGACTTGTCCGCTTTCAAGATTTATTTGGTAGATGTGGGACTGCTCCGCCGTCTGGCACAGTTGGCTCCCACTGCCTTTGGCGAAGGGAACCGCCTATTTACTGAATTCAAAGGCGCATTAACCGAAAACTTTGTGTTGCAGACTTTAATTACTCAGTTTGAAGTCATGCCCCGTTATTGGAGCCAGAACAACCCACCTTACGAGGTGGATTTCCTCATTCAGCGGGAGAACGACATCTTCCCCGTGGAGGTCAAATCCGAAGCCAACACAACCAGCAAGAGTATGAAGAAGTTCAAGGAACTGTTCCCTGATAAGGTCAAGCTTCGCATCCGTTTCTCATTGGACAATCTGAAACTGGACGATGATGTGCTGAATATCCCGCTGTTCATGACAGATCAGGCGGATCGATTGATTGGGTTGGCGTTGGAACACAAATCCGAATGAACAAAGGAGAACAGTTATGAATAGATTTGATATAATAAATAGAATTGGCGACAAGTATCGTATTGGCAACACTGAAACAGGCGAGTTTAGCTACGCTCAAGCACTGAAAACTGTCGGCAAAGACATTAAGGATTATCAAAAGGCTACAACAGGAGCACAGCACAAATTCCTTGACCTTCGTTTTGAAAATGAACGTTTGGCAGTTCTTGTGGAATGTAAAAACAAGTTCAGTCGTTGGGATAAGGATAAAATTCAAGGTCAGTTACAGGACTATGTTCGTTTTGAAAAAGCATATTCGGATAAAAAGATTGTTGCTATTCTTGCGGAAACCGATGGCGATGAAGTGTGGGTTTGGTACGGTCAATCTGTCATTATTGATGATGAGCATCGCATACAAGAAGAAACAGTTCTTCGTACATTTGAAGAATATGAAAACTTGTGTTTTGGTAGAGTGAACGACAAAATCAAAGTTGTTGATTCTATTAAAACGCTTAATGAGAAACTTCATTCGGATGGCATCAACGAAAAACTGCGTAGTCAGTTTGTGGGCACTTGCCTTCTTGCCCTTAAAAACGGCCTTGTTTTCAAAAATGTAAAAGAAACGCTCGATCCCAAAACCGGAAAGAAACTCGCTCCTGAACGTGTTGTCTTAAAGAGTATCAAAGATATTCTGGAGGGCTTGCTTACTCGTGGCGGCAGTTTGAACAAAGCAGGAAAGCTTGCTGTTCTGAACAGCAAAGTTCTCGATGATCAGGATGTTACAAGTTTGACTTACAAAGAGCTTGAGGATATTTTGCAGTTCATTGACGATAATGTTGTTCCTTACATCAATGACAAGAGCACCGCTGGACAAGACTTGTTAAATCTGTTCTTCACCACATTCAACAAGTACGTTGGAAAATCTGATAAAAACCAAGCATTTACTCCTGACCATATCTGCGATTTTATGAGTAAAGCAGTTGGTGTGAACAAAAATTCCCGTGTTTTGGATCCTTGCTGCGGAAGTGGTGCGTTTCTTGTTAGGGCAATGACTGATGCCATGGACGATTGTGATACTGAAGAAGAACGTGAAGAAGTTAAAAAGAACCAAATATTCGGCATTGAATATGAGGAGGGAGCCTTTGGCCTTTCTTCTACCAATATGCTGATACATGGTGACGGTAACTCTAATGTTGTTCAGGATTCAATGTTTAAGCGAGCAAAATGGATTGCCGAGAACAACATCAATATTGTTCTGATGAATCCTCCCTATAACGCAACTAAAAAGTGTTGTGACCCGGATTATACCAAGGGATGGGATGCCAAGAAAAAGGAGGATCCCTCCAAAGGTTTGCACTTTGTAGAGTGGGTAGCTCGCCATGTCCCGTCCACCTGTAAGATGGCTGTTTTACTGCCTATGCAGGCGGCAATAGGAAATTCCGAAGATATAAAGGCATTCAAAAAGAAAATGATGGATAATTACACTTTAGATGCAGTTTTTTCTTTACCTAAAGAAATGTTTTATCCTGGTGCATCAGCGGTTGCATGCTGTATGATTTTTGATTTGTCGCAGAAACATACACGTTCTGATAAAGAAACTTTCTTTGGATATTTCAAGGACGATAAGTTTATAAAGAGGAAGGGCCTTGGCAGAATTGAAATGACAGATAGCGAAGGAAATAGTCTGTGGATCAAAACGGAGAAGTTGTGGCTTGATTTGTATAAAAATAGGAAAGTAGTCCCTGGACTTTCTGTTAAATATAAAGTCACCTATGAAGATGAGTGGTTGGCAGAAGCATACATGGAAACCGATTATGAAACTTTAGAAGAGAATGACTTTCAAACGACAATTAATTCCTATCTTTCGTACTTGGTAAAGGAAGGAGAAGTTTATGAGTCTTGATGCCAGACGTTGGGAAAAGTTTTGCTTTTCTGATATTTTCATAATTAAAAACGGGTTTTATAACAAAAAGCCTGAAAACTGTGGTAAGGGGACAATCCCCTTTTTGGGCGCCGTTGATGACAACAATGGTGTAACGGAATATTATACTACTGAGGAAATAGAGTCTGCATCCAAAACGGGAGACTTGCCCAATGCACCGCTTGATAAAAAATTATTTCCGCCAAAAGCTGTATGTGTTACAAATAACGGTTCTGTTGGTTATGCGTATTATCAAAACAAGACATTTACATGTAGTCACGATGTGAATGCACTATATTTAAAAGATAACGAGTTTAACGAATATACCGGCTTATTTGTTGCAACAGTTATAATGCACGATAGATATCGTTGGGACTACGGCAGAAAGTGGCGTCCCAAACGAATGGTTTTTTCAGAAATAAAATTACCTATCATGCAAGACGAAAATGGCAATGCTATTATTGATAAAGACCACAAATATTCACCTGCTGGTTTTTTGCCGGATTGGGAGTATATGGAAAAGTATATTAGACAACTGCACTCAAAAAGAATTTCAACAGCGATAAAAAGCCAATGTAGAGATATGAAATTAGCAGATTGGAAGCAGTTTAAGCTGACAGACTTGTTTGATATTTGTCGAGGAAATGGATTGTCGAGGATCGCTTTAGATGATGGGTCTGATAATGGTATTAATTTCATTTCAAGGCAAAGCTATAATAATGGGGTCAACTCTGTTATTGAGCAGCTTGAAAATGTTAAGCCATTTGATGGTGGCTGTATTACCGTTGCTTTGGGCGGAGAATACTTGGGTTCATCCTTTGTGCAACTAAAGCCATTTTATACTGGAGCACATATGGCTGTGCTGACTCCGAAGGATGCCGAAATGACTCTTTATTCAAAACTCTTTATTTGCACATTGATTCGTTTCGAGTCTAAGATAAAATACTGTGCTTTTGGGAGAGAATTGGATACGCACATTGACAGAGAATTCTCCATAAAATTGCCAGTAAGAATAGACGGAAATCCTGACTGGGATTGGATGGACGCCTATATGAAATCATTGCCGTATAGCGACAGATTATAATTATCTATTTCTTATAACATTAGCAAAATATTTTGCAACAGCTGGAGATGAGAAGATACAAAAAGCCCAAAATGCACGGAAACCGATTTAATCTATTTTTTCGGTGACTGAAAAAGCGCCAAGAAAAAACTGATACGGTAGCTTCAAACGATTGATAGCTTACTACAGATAAATACGGAGGAAAATATGCAATTAATAAATATCAAAATTAAAAACTACAGATTGCTTATTGATGCCGAGCTGGATGTCGATGAAAAAACAACTCTTATCGTTGGCAGGAACAATACCGCCAAAACTTCCTGTAATAACTGTATCAACACTGTGTTGCAAGGAAGCGATTTTTCATACAATGATTATCCTCTGTCAAAGCGAGAAAATCTCTACAACCTGTTTTTGCAGTTCATGGAGAAAAAATTAAGTTATGAAGATCTCTGCAAAGGAATAGAACCTATTTCTATAGAATTTGTAGTTGATTATTCATTGGATGATCCAGATACAAAATTGGGGGCATTATCACCTTTCATTATCGACGTTGATGTGGATACCACTACAGCGTTAATTCGTGTGGAATATCAGTTGAAAACTGACGAAAATAAACTGCGGGAACTGTTTAAGGAGAGTTGCTATAGTGGGGGCAAGTTTACTCCCAAAACAGAGGAAATGCATGATGTACTTGTAAGCAATTTTACGAGGTTGTTTGGTTTAACCATCTATGCGGTTAATCCGAAGAATTTAGAAGATCGACAAGTTAAGAGTCACAGAGAACTTGAAGACCTTTTCCCTTATTATCCGATTCCTGCAGAACGTATACTTGGAGAAGATGGTACTCAAAAGAATGAGTCCCTTAGTTCATTGATTTCGGACTATTTCAACTTGAGCGAGGAAGACTTGACACCAGACATAGTGGAGAAAGTTAAGGAACTCCGCTCAGTGGTTGATGGTGCAAATAAAGATGTGCAAAAAGAAAGTGATCGAATACTCAGTGACTTGGTCAACAAAGCAGTTGGTTTTGGCTATCCTAATGTTGAAGAATTACAGCTTGGTGTTATCACAGAGTTGAGGATCGATGATCAGATAAAAAACCAGACACGTCTTTCATATACTTCTGGTACCAGAGACGAAAGCCTGCCCAGCGCCTATAATGGACTTGGATACAAGAATTTGATTAAAATGGAATTTCTCCTGGCTGCGTTTGCACGAGATGTTGAGAAGAAGGGGGAAGCCTGCATTCCGTTGCTGTTTATTGAAGAACCAGAGTCACATATGCATCCTCAAATGCAACGGGCGTTTGCTGAACATTTGGAAAAATTCCTTGCAAAAATTACCACCGTTCATATTCAGACATTTTTAACTACACACTCTGCACACATAGCAAATACCATGGATTTTTCTAAAATCCGATATGCAAA
This sequence comes from Clostridium porci, assembly GCF_009696375.1. Classification (GTDB taxonomy): domain Bacteria; phylum Bacillota; class Clostridia; order Lachnospirales; family Lachnospiraceae; genus Enterocloster; species Enterocloster porci. The sequence goes on along the minus strand of NZ_VUMD01000019.1, from coordinate 51,030 downwards.
AAAATCCAAATCTGGAGTTGTTTATAAGAATCTTGATATCTTTGCTAAAGAAAATGTCGACAATATGGATTTCATCAAGAAATACCTTACGCTTAGCAGATGCGACTTGTTCTTTGCAGATAAAATTATTTTTGTTGAGGGTGCGTCGGAGCGGTTGCTGATACCGGACATGATAGAAAAGTGTGAGAAAGAAAAACTGTTTGATTCAGAAAAGTATAAACTGCCTGCACAGTATTATGCTTTGATTGAAATTGGAGGGGCATACGCATATAAATTCATACCTTTTGCGGACTTCCTTGGACTACCTTGCTTAATTCTTACGGATATAGATTCTATGATAGATGGCAGAACTAAGGCTGTTGTCAGCAAAGGTAAGACCACCTCCAATGCAACAATAAAGTGGTGGATGCGTAAAATTAAGGGTATTCCGCAGAATAGCAAAGATAAGATTTCACTTGCTAATATCATCTCAGCAACAGATGCAGAAAAGACTCTGGGGAAATGTCATATCGAATATCAAACTCTGGAAAATGGGATATGCGGCAGATCCTTGGAAGAAGCTGTCATGAATGTGAATCGTAATCATTATGGGTTCGTGGAACCTGTTGCGGAAGAAGACTTGGAGTTTACCGAAAAAAGCAAGACTGACTTTGCACTCAACCTGATTTGCAATAATCCCAATTATTCTATTCCCCAATATATTAAAAATGGTTTGATCTGGCTTAATAATCAACGAGTTCTTGAGTGAGGAGGTGCTGAGGATTGTCTAAGAATTGTGGCTTTTCAAATTATGACATAGCTAAGGCGGAAGCAGACAAGGTCGACGAGCAGATTGTTGCTGCCCTCAAGGCTGGGCGTAGCTTCCGTGTGGAGGCCGGTGCTGGTTCTGGAAAAACTTACTCACTCAACCGTGTAATCGAGTGGATTCAAGCAAACAAGTGGAATGATTATCGTCGGAAAAAGCAAAATGTAATATGTATTACGTATACAAATGCAGCGGTTGATGTTATTGCGGAGCGGTTATCCCAAGATTCATTTATTCTTCCGTCGACGATTCATTCCTTTGCTTGGAGTGCAATCAAGCAGTACCAAAGTACTCTTATGAGCATTATTGATAACGATGAGTCATTAGCAACGACTGAAACGGATTTCAGCAAGGTGTTGGAAATCCGTTATACCTTAGGACACCGTTATGTCTCGCAAGGGGTACATTATTTGCACCATAACGATGTTTTGAAACTTTTTTGCACTCTGTTGGATAATGTAAAATTTCGCCGTGTTTTCTCCGACAAGTACCCTTTGATTCTAATTGATGAATACCAAGATTCCTACAAACCGATTGTCACACGTTTTATAAATTTCTTTATTGCTGAAGGAACTGGACCGCAATTTGGCTTTTTCGGAGATGCATGGCAAACTATTTACCAAACCAATAATGCCTGCGGTGCGATAGAACACACCAATCTTGAGGAAATCAAAAAAGGTTCAAACTTTAGATCTTCTCCCAGAATCGTGAAGCTCTTAAATGATATTCGCCCAGATCTGCCACAACAATCTGCAATAGATAATTTTGAAGGCGAAGTAGTTGTTGTAACCTGTGAAGATTTTTCTGGAATTCGTCGATCAGATCGCACATTCAAAGACGATCTCCCAGCAGAAGAACTAAAATCCAGGCTGTACCAGCTTTCAGAATGTATCAAGAAGAATGTGCCAAAAGATGAAAATATCAAAATTTTGATGATAACTCATAAGGTTCTTGCCACACAGCAAGGATATGAGCACCTATTAGCTATTATTGATGATGGACTTCGAGATAAACAAGATCCATTTTTGCTATTCTTCATGAATACCGTAGAACCGATATACGAAGCACTTAGTACATCAAATATGCAACTGCTGTTTGATACGCTTGGAATTAGACGCTATCCGATCACGAAAAAATCCGAGAAGATGAAATGGAAAGAGTTTGAGTCGCAGCTAAAGAAGGCTCGTGAGAAGAAAGCCATTGATGTTGTCAATACTATTGTAGAGACAAAGTTGGTTCCTGTTCCGTCATTGGTTGATGGATACTACCATCTATATTATGATGCCCCGGATACAATCTATGGATTGGATTCAACAATCCGTGATGTTTTAGATTTAGATTACAGCCAATTTCGGGCTGCAATTGAATTTCTATACCCTGAAGCAGAGTTTTCGACGGAGCACGGCGTTAAGGGCGAAGAATACGATAATGTTGTCTTTGTTATTGGCAAAGGATGGAATCAATATCAATTTGAAACCTATGCACCAATGATAACGGGACATGCTCCTATACCAAAGGGGAAGCAGGCTTCCTATGAAAGAAATCGAAATCTGTTTTATGTATGTTGTTCAAGGCCAAAGAAAAGGTTGATTTTCTTTGTAACGGTTCCTATTGATTCCATCTTCAAATCGTTTTTGGTTGAACTTGTTGGAGAACAGAATATTTTTACCTTCAGCCAGTATATCGAAAGAAAAATCGATTAAGTAGTTAGAAGTAAGACATCACTCATCGTTCTTTGAACGGTGAGTGATGTTGCTATAAATTCAATTATTATTTCATAGACTCTTTTCTGTTGCTTATTTCATAAGGCAAATTATAAGAACAGCGTTCAGGATGAACGAGCAGCCATCAATGAAATTGATGTTCAAAGGGTATCAGGGAGCTTTCCCTGACAAGTCATTTTGCAAATTGAGGCGAAGGAGAAAATGCGAAAATGGGCAAAGTGCTGTAACTTTGCCCTGCTTGCCAGTTTCCTTCCAACATATAACTTGTGCCCAAGTTGGGAACAAGTACGGATTAACTTCTGCTCTAATTGGGCAGAAGTCGGAATCGGAACCTTCGTCCAATTTGTGCGGAGATGTATCAATTTTTATTCCCGACTTGGGAATAATTTTGCCCGCATATTATAGGCGTTACAAAGTGGCAAGCAGTGTAAACCTGTACAGGTTCACTCGTTTACGAAGATTCCCCCAGAGGGGAAATCTTCGTAAATTGCTTGTTTGGGAAGCATCCCCAATCCCCTTTGAACGCCACCTGGGGTGACGGCTACGCATTCATTCTGAATACTTTTACTTACTGACTTCTGCGCAATTTGCATAGAAGTTCAATTTTCCATAAACGAAAAAATGAAAACATGGGAGAAGTTGTCTCTGATTATTTATGTGATGTATGGCAATCCACTTTTCCCAACATATTGTCGGGAAGCCTTGTGGGCAACTCGCCCACAAGTAACAAAAGTGGCAATGCTCGGATACAACTTCATCCCAAGTTGGGTGAAAAACTTCGTGCCAACTTGGCACAAAGTTAAAAATGTAGGAAACAGAAAAATGAGAATCACTTCGACATAATTGGGGTAGAAGTTGAAGGGCTGAGCTTTATGCTTGTGAACGAATTGGACACAAGACAGTGCTTTTATTTTCTGAAAATCAACTTCGTCCCAAGTTGGGATGAAGTGCTACGGTGTAACTTGCACCAAAGTAAGGCGTAGAGATTTTGTATTGTAAATTCTTGATGAGGTGTCCGGAATTTCGTAAATGTCAAAATGACTTCTGGACAATTTGTCCAGAGGTATCATCATGCTTCAATTAGAAAATCAAAAATATCCTTACTACAACTTACGGTAAAATGAAAATCTGCTATTAGCTGCCTGTTCTCAACTTTGGGATATGCTCTTTGGCTGAACTTGACAAGATTGCTTATTTCGACATTTCATGCTATGATAGCTACAGATGAAAATTAAATACTGCTTCATACAAGATTTTATTGATGGGCAAGCCCCATATTTATACAAACATATTTTTAGTCAGTCCGAACTGTCGGAGCTGTTACATGGAAGCATCAAGTCAGATACAGAATCTTTTGTGTCTGTTATTGTTGCATCTGTGTAGCAGCTTTTTTCATTATCTGACTTTGAACCAAGTTGGTCCGAGGTCAGAACCACAGATAGAAACGGAGGGAACTATTTGATTGCAGTAATTCACAGAGGACAAAAATTCAAAGAAACTATGGAAGCTTTTCAGCAGAAACGAGCAGAGTTTATCGCACAGGGAATCAGAAGTTTTGACGCAGAAACCTTGTATGTGTTTCTGGAATGGATTCGTGGCAACGGCCACAAACTTGATAGAATAACTGGGATGGCGGTATGATATGAGCGGAGGTGACTACCCATGAAGAAACAGAGAAAAGTTGAAAAAGATAACCGTGGCGTTGCGATATACGCCCGTAAATCTCGTATCACCAATAAGGGTGACAGTATCGGTGTTCAATTCAAACAATGTGCGGATTACGCCAAAAAGGAATTGGGGTTGGATGAGGAGTATGAATTTTTACAATACGAGGACAAAGGACTCAGCGGATATTTTTCAGACAGACCGGATTTTCAGAGAATGCTGCATGATGTGCAGGACGGAAAAATCAAAGCAATCGTATGTTACAAGCTGGATCGTGTCGGCAGAAAAACAGCCGACCTAATCCGCCTGATGGATTTCTTGGAAATGTACCATGTTGACCTGCTGATTTGCTCAAACGGTATCAATACTGCCAGCGGACTCTATAAAATCTTCATTCAGATATTTGCGGTCATTGCGGAATTTGAAAGGGATACTCTGACAGAAAGAATTGTAGATAATATGATGGAACTTGCAAAGGACGGTCGATGGCTCGGCGGCAATACACCGATGGGATTTACCGTTCGACGTGTAACAACCGGAAGCGGTAAGGGCAAATCAGCCTACAGCTACTTAGAAAGTCTGCCAGAAGAAAAATGTATGGTTCAGCGTTTGTATGAAATTTTTCGAACCACTCGCAGTATCCAGACCACTGCAAAGCAGATGAATGAGGAAGGATTTCACACTCCTTCCGGTGCTGCATTTAACGCATCCACCACAAGACTGGTTTTGAGAAATCCTATCTATTGTACTGCTGATAAACGCAGCTATGATTATTTCATCGACCATGACGGCAATGTGTTTGGAGATATGATAGAGTTTGACGGAACTCACGGATTGTCGGCTTACAATAAAACTGATCAGGAAAAGTATGAAGGCAGTGACAGCACATTTATCTCTCCAAAATATGTTCAGACCATTGAAAGCAAGCCTGTTAGCGAGTGGATTATTGCGGTCGGAAGGCATGAAGGCTTTATTCCAAGTGAACAATGGATTGAAGTGCAGGAACTTCTGGATGCTATTGCAGAGAAATACAATCGACCTCATAGAAAGACCAACGCACTGTTGGCGGGGCTGGCGCATTGTCCTCACTGTGGCAGACGATTGAGTGTAATTTCCGAGTCCGACCGTTGGACGAATGGAAAGCCTCGATTTAAATATGTTTGTCCCGGTTATCGTAAAAAGGAATGTAATTTTAAGGCAGTGGATGGCGTTCTTCTGGATGAATTTGTCGTACAGCAGCTATCTGAACTGTCGGATGAAAACAGCGAGCGTTTCAGAAGGATTCTGGAAATTAAAATCGAGGAGGTTCTGGAACAGTCACAGACGGTACAGGAACATAACCTCATTAAAAAGAAACGTGATAAGCTGAAAGCGGATATTGCAGCACAGACAAGAAATCTGCGTGAAGCAGATGGCAGTATCAAGCAATTTATTCAAGAGGATTTGCAAAATCTGGCTGAAGAACTGAGGGAAACGGAGCGGCAGCTTTCCAAACTGGATGAAGGCAGAAAGAACAATATGATTGCCATCCGTGACTTGGAAATGACAAAAGAAAGGCTGCTCTCCTTTGCAGAATATGCAAAGGATGCGCAGCCGGAGGTTCTGGTCACTTTGATCCAGACGATTGTAGAAAGAATTTATATTGTGGATAAGGATGACGAGCGTTACTGCCACATCTTTATCAAGGACTGTTCCGGAGAAGATTACACCGGCTTCTTCCAGACAGCCGGTTACATAGAGCAAAATACTGTCCCTGTGTGTGATTCAGAACAGTATTGCATTTGTACCTAAGTATCGAAGACAAGAAATTTATGGGAAATTGAAAGCAGATATTGGAAAGATACTAAGAATGTTATGCGAGAGAAAAGGTGTGAATATCATAGCAGCGGAGTGTTGCCCAGATCATATTTATATGTTGGTAGAGATACCGCCGCATTTGAGTGTGTATTCATTTATGGGATATTTGAAAAGTAAAAGTAGTCTAATGATTTTTGAAAGACATGCCAATTTAAAGTATAAGTATGGGAATCGACATTTTTGGTGCAGAGGGTATTATGTTGATACAGTAGGAAAATATGAAAGTGCAATCTTGGTTTTGCCAATATTGGAAAATCCCGCCCAATTAAATATAGATATAATTAAATAAATAATATATCAAGTATAGAAATATCAAATTCTATCCTATCCGTTCCCTTTTCGTTTTCGGCAGGGATAGAAAAAAACTGGATAGAAGCAGACACAAAAAGAGATTTGCATGGTGTGTTTTCAAATTCCAGGACAGGGGCACGAAAAAATGTAGTGATTAGGGTTGAAAAACAGCAAATAAATCTCTTATATTGGCTTTTTGTGAAGTAGGCATTATGATTTCCCATCTTGACCGCCCACGCTCCATACAGAGGAGAAAGGGGTGGATTTTCGACACTTTCTTGATGGTTTGAATAGGATCGGAAGGGATGATTTGTCGCAGCAGTAGGCGCTGTGGGAATGTGTATAACCGGCCTTCATATCGGAGCTGTGGGAAACCTGTTTGCAGGCTTATGGGAAAGACCCGTCCTTTTCCATGGGCTGTGAATGGGTTTTCCATCGGCGGAGCGGCCTGTTATGCACATTTCCATGGCGCAATTCTTTTCGTTTTCTGATAAGGGTCTGGGATATCCCAGCAAGCGATTTTTTATTTTCGGGCAAGGGACCTGAAAATGAGAAAATCCGCAAGTGTGGCTACACTTGCTGTGCTTGCTACCTTATCTTTTTCAAAGTTCACAAACTATACCTTGTATTCTTCGAGAAGACGAATTATGATATATATGGGAGGTGCGGTATGGACTACATGACTTTGAAAGAAGCAGGCGAGAAATGGGGCGTGTCCCCACGATGGATAAACTATTACTGCGCTGCAGGGCGCATCCCCGGCGCTGTGAAAATGGCGACGGTATGGTTGATACCCAAGGATGCGAAAAAGCCGATTGATGGTAGAACAAAACAAGGGAGGGCTTTGAAACATGAGTAAGATACTACTTTTAGAAGATGATCTGAGTCTTATCAACGGGCTTTCCTTTGCTTTCAAAAAGCAGGGATTTGAACCCTATATTGCCAGAACGCTCAAAGAAGCGGATGCGTTATGGGCAGATGGAAAATATGATTTGCTGGTACTGGATGTATCGCTGCCGGATGGCTCCGGCTTTGAATTTTGCAAGAAGGTACGACAAGTTTCCAAAGTGCCGATTATTTTCCTTACCGCTTCGGACGAAGAAATGAACATTATTATGGGGCTGGATATTGGCGGTGATGACTATATCACAAAGCCATTTAAGTTGGGTGTACTGGTGTCCAGAGTGAATGCACTGCTTCGCCGGGCAAATTCTTTCAATGCAACAGACACAGAATTGCAATCGAATGGAATCAAGGTTCTTTTGCTTCAAGGACAGGCTTTCAAAAATGGGGAACTGCTGGATTTGACCGCCGCAGAATACAAGCTGCTGTGTTTGTTTATGAGAAGTCCTAATATGGTACTCACCAAGGAACAAATCTTAGATAAGCTATGGGACTGTGATGGAAATTATATTGACAGCAGTACCCTTACTGTATATATGCGGCGGCTTCGCATGAAGATTGAGGATAATCCAAGTGACCCTCAAATGCTCCTGACCGTTCGGCGCATGGGCTATAAATGGAATGTCGTTCAATGAGGTGGCCTATGAAAATACTTGCGAATAAAGACATCAAAAATTTGTTCCTTTCGTTATCGGTTATTTGGGCAGTATCCCTCATGTTGGCACAAGGTTTCCTATGGCTGCGCTATCAACGGTTTTCTTTGAGCCTGCTGTCTATTTTTCTGTTGGCGTCAGTTGCAATATGGGCGGTCTGCTGGGCCTATTTCAGAAAGCAAAATAAGGTCATGGAACAGGCGGTATCACAGATCCATGCGTATCTTGACGGCGATATAAATGCCCGTATTGAATGTGACAACGAGGGTGAACTGTATCGGCTATTTCACTCTATCAATTCATTAGCAGCAGTCTTAAATGCTCATGCAGATAATGAGTTGCGGGAAAAAGCGTTTTTGAAAAATACGATCTCCGATATTTCCCATCAACTAAAAACACCACTGGCGGCTCTGAACATTTATAACGGTCTGCTTCAGGACGAAGATGTGGAACCGTCCTCGGTGAAAGAATTTGCCGATTTATCCGAACAGGAACTTGACCGCATTGAAATGCTGGTGCAAAGCCTGCTCAAAATCACAAAGCTGGATGCCGGTTCTATCGTGATTGAAAAGGACACAGAGAATGTAGCGGATATGATGCGGGATATTGAGCTGCATTTCGCATACAGGGCCAGACAGGAGCAGAAAGAAATCATCCTGTCTGGCTCGGACAATGTTTCGCTTCTTTGCGACCGCGATTGGCTGACCGAAGCCATTGACAACATCGTGAAAAATGCCCTCGACCATACGGAAAGCGGCGATATGGTTCGTATTACATGGAGAGAGTTGTCCTCTGCCGTTCAGATCACCGTAAAAGATAATGGCTGCGGCATCCACCCGGAGGATTTGCACCATATCTTCAAACGGTTTTACCGCAGCCGTTTTTCTAAAGACAAGCAGGGAATCGGGCTGGGTCTGCCGCTGGCAAAGGCCATTGTGGAGGCCCACAGCGGCACGATTGAGGTAGACAGCGAATTAGGGAAAGGCACAATCTTTACGATGAATTTTTTAATTCCTACAAAATTGTAGGCTGGTTGTAGGGTGACAGTAATATTTCGGTGCTATCCTTTTCATCGCAGACAGAAAAAGAAGTCCACCTGTCTGCATCGCAAGAACATTTAGAAAGAGGTGTTTGCACTATGAATTTATTAGAGGTCAAAAATATTTGTAAGACCTATGGCAGTGGGGAAACTGCCGTCAAGGCTTTGAAGGATGTCAGCTTTTCCGTTCCCAAGGGTGAGTATGTAGCAATCGTTGGAGAATCCGGCTCCGGCAAGAGTACTTTGCTCAACATGGTTGGCGCACTGGACACTCCCACTTCGGGTAAGGTACTGATTGATGGCAAGGACATTTTTTCCATGAACGACCGAAAGCTGACCGTATTCCGTCGTCGGAACATTGGTTTTATCTTTCAGGCGTTTAACTTGATTCCAGAACTGACCGTGGAGCAGAATATTATCTTCCCGATGCTGCTGGATTACCAGAAGCCGGACAAGAAGTATTTGGAAGAACTGCTGGCGGTGCTGAATTTGAAAGAGCGTCGGAACCATTTGCCCAGCCAGCTTTCCGGCGGTCAGCAGCAGAGGGTAGCCATCGGACGTGCGTTGATTACCCGCCCCGCTCTGATTTTGGCTGACGAACCGACCGGCAATCTGGACACCCAGAACAGCAGCGAGGTCATCGCCCTGCTGAAAGAGGCGTCCAAAAAGTACGAGCAGACCATCATTATGATTACCCACAACCGCAGTATCGCGCAAACGGCTGACCGTGTATTGCAGGTATCGGATGGCAACCTCACCGATTTCGGGAGGTGCCGCGAATGAAAAGCTACTTAAGTCTTATTCCGATTTCCGCAAAGATACGGAAGAGACAGAATCGGATGACGATGCTGTGCATCATCATTTCGGTGCTGCTGGTTACGATAATTTTCAGCATGGCAGATATGGCGATCCGCATGGAAAAGACACGCGTGATCGAAGAACATGGGAACTGGCATATCATGTTGAAGGAGCCATCTGAGCAGCAGACCGAGCAAATCGCACAGCGAACAAATGTGATGGCTTTCTCCCGTTATGACGGACTGAACTTTAATTTATCCAAAGACTATACGATCAAGGGAAAAAGCTGTGTCATCGCAGGTGGTGATCGTGCGATTCTAACGGAGATCTATGACAATTTGACCGAGGGACACTATCCTTCAAACGAGGATGAAATTTTACTTTCCAATCGTGCAAAGGGACTGCTTTCTCTGAAGATTGGAGATGCGATTACCGTACATACACCAGCCGGAGATTTTGACTATACGATTTCCGGTTTTGGAGGAGATGTTACCATCACCACAGATGCCGATATTGTGGGTGCTTTTCTGAATTGGGACTCCTTCCAAAGTCTTGCAAAAGCAGAAGGAAGTAAGCTTGCTCCCGTCTGTTTTGTACGCTTTGACGAGAATATCAATATTCGTAAGGTAATTGCAGAGCTGAGGCAAACCTATGGCTTTACCGATGAAACATTATCCGAAAACACGGCTTTGCTGGGATTAACAGGATTCAGCAGTGATTCTTACATCATGGGAATGTACCTTGTAGCTGCAATCTTGTTTGTGCTGGTTCTGGCTGCGGGAGTCTTTATGATTGCGGGAAGTCTGAACAGCAGAACCGCGGAGCGAACACAATTTTTTGGAATGCTTCGCTGTGTTGGGGCAAGCCGGGCACAAATCATGCACATAGTCAGGTTAGAGGCTCTTTATTGGTGCAAAACAGCGGTTCCGATTGGTGTGATAGTTGGAATTGCGGGTACATGGATGCTTTGTGCATTGCTTCGGTTTGGCGCGGGCGCTGAGTTTGTACAAATTCCGCTATTTGGAATTAGTAGCGTCGGTATCATCAGCGGAATTGTCGTTGGTGTTTTGACCGTGCTGTTATCTTCCATCTCTCCCGCGAGGCGGGCGGCAGGTGTTTCTCCGGTTGCGGCTGTTACCGGAAATCTTTCCGAAAAAGGGAACGTATCTCGGCCCATCAGGAGAAGCTTTTTGAAAATTGAGACGGCATTGGGGATTCATCATGCCGTATCCTCTCCCCAAAATCTACTTCTCATGACTGGCTCCTTTGCGCTCAGCATCATTATGATTTTGAGCTTTTCCGTTCTTATACAATGGGTGAATATGGCGCTCAATCCATTAAAGCCATGGGCACCGGATGTCTTCTATAGCAGTCCTGATAACCTGTGCGAAATTGAAAAAAGCTTTGCCAAAGAGGTAGAAAGCCGGCCGTATGTAAAGCGGGTATTTGGGCGGATGTATCAAAGCCTTCCTGCAGAATATGAAGGGAAATTGGGGCAAATTGATTTGATTTCTTATGAGAGTCAGCAGTTTCAGTGGGCAGCAGAAGATTTGATTGCAGGTGATATATCGGCTGTCTCCGAAGGCAACGGTGTACTGACGGTTTTTGATAAAAGCAACTCTTTGAAGGTGGGCGATACGATTCGGCTGGAGCAGACAGAGCTTACTGTGACCGGAGTCTTGAAAGATAGTCCCTTTGATACATCGGATCAGCCAACTGTGATCTGCTCAGAGAAAATGTTTGAGGAGATTACAGGCAAAGATGCCTATGCTGTTCTTGACGTACAGATGTCCAAAGAGGCAACAGCACAGAATGTGAATGAGCTTTATGCATTGGCAGATGAACATTATCGCTTTTATGATCGACTGGCACAAAACAAGGACACACAAAATACCTATTATATGTTCTGTCTCTTTGTTTATGGATTCCTCGCCGTGATCACATTGATTACCATGATTCATACGGTAAACAGTATTTCTATGAGCGTGTCTGCAAGGATAAAGCAATACGGAGCCATGCGTGCAGTAGGGATGGATAGCCTGCAAATCAAGAAGATGATTGTCATGGAAGCCGCCACATACACAACGCTTGGACTCCTCGCAGGTTGTGGTCTGGGTTTACCGCTGCATCATTTTCTCTATTCTCAAATGATTACAAATTATTGGGGAACGGCATGGCAAATCCCTTTCACATCGATTGGAGGAATATTGGTGCTGCTTGTGTTCATTTCTCTTCTTGCACCTTTCGCTCCGGCAAAGCGTATTTGCAATATGCCGATTACTGCAACCATCAACGAATTGTAATTCATAAATTTTAATCTGCCGCACGACGGCAAAAGAAAAAAAGCCGTCGTACAGCAGACTATTTGACACGCCCATTTGAAACGGCGGCTTTGATTTGCAGAGCCGCCGTTTCTTTTCGTATTTCCTAAACCTACGACGACCCTAACACCGTGTAAAAGCGCGGCGGCACATAGGAGGATGCCGCCGTGCTTATTTTTGGTTTTCTGCACAATACCCATGAGCTTCACCAGCTAAAAAAAGCGTAGCTCCCCCTCCGGGTAAGTCCGGCGTTGAGTATGTACTGTACTGTGTAGCATCCTACATTTTTGTATCCCCGCGCGCCCGATTGGTCTTGTACCAGTCGGGCGCTTTTTGTTGTTTTACAGGGCGGCCGAAAACATATTTTCAAAAAAATCAAAAAAGGAGGCTTTTAGCGGGCAGCGGACGGCCTTGCGTTCGCCTTGTTAGCAGAAAGGGAGAAATCCACCTCATTCCCCCAGGAAAGGGGGTGAAAAGATGGATGTGATCCCCAGTAATGACTATGGCGAGCGGTGCCAGTTTGATGCCTATTGCAAGCTGGTACTCTACCATGAGGCAATCGACTATCTCCGGGAAATGCAGAGACGCCGGGACAGGGAACTGTCATTCAGCGATCTTCCGCAGGCCGAGATGGACAATCTCTATATGGTTGACAGGTATCCCAGCGACAGATTTACTTTCTCGTCCCATGGGTATGACCTGCATATCGACAACGAGCTTGTGGCGGATGCCTTTGCCGGTCTGTCCTCCCAGGAGCAGAGCATTTTGATCCTGCATTGTGTCCTGGAATTGCCGGACCATGAGATCGGCCGCCTTGTGGGAATATCCCGCAGCGCCGTACAGCGGGGACGGACAAAATCGCTCAGCGAGCTTCGGATCAAATTGATGGCGCTTATGCCGAAGGGAGGTTAACGCGAATGAAGCAGCCTAAATACAAAGGAAAAGAGCTTCTTCCTCTTTCGGTGATCGACGCCGCCCATCGTCCGCCGAATATTTGAAATGTGTGCCGGGGGTATGGGTTCCAGGAGCATAGCGACAAGGCTGAACGAGGAAGGTGTCCTCTCACCCGCAGAATACATCCGTTTCCAAAAACACGATCCCGAAAAGGACGGGCCATTTGTGCGGAAGAAGTTTTGGGGACAGACCTATATCCGTACCATCCTGCAGAATGAAATGTTCATCGGCAGCATGGTCCAGGGAAGGCAGCACACCCCATCCTACCGCACAAAAAAGCGGGTGAAAAAAGAAAAGGAAGACTGGATCGTTGTTCCCGACATGCACGAGGCGATCATCTCAAAGGAACTTTTCGACCAGGCACAGAAGTCGCTCCACTCCCGCCGAATCGAGCCCCACGCGAACAGCCCCCACCATACAGACCCGGATGTGTTTTCTGGTTTGTTTCGCTGTGAGGCCTGCGGCACGGCCATGCGAAAGCACCGGACGGGCAACGGCAAGTATGTGTATTATGTCTGCGGCCGCCACCATCAGCAGGGCAAATTTGCCTGTTCCAGCCATTACATTAACTGCGATGTAATAACCCGGATCGTCCAGGAGGACATAAAAAGAAATGCCGTTCTGTTCTCCGGGGATACAGAACGGGCAATAAAAGAATTGATGGAGCGGAAGTGTTCCGAGGATGAAAAGCGATTGTCGCAGATGAAGTCGGAACTGGTTTCTTCCAGAAAGCAGCTTGGTGCTCTGGACACAAAGCTGCGTCGTGTGTATGAGGACAATCTTTCCGGCAAGCTTCCTGACCACATATTTACCATGTTCATCTCTGATTATGACAAGGAGAAGGCTGGGCTGCGGGAAACCATCAGAGATTTGGAAAAACGTATAGACGCCTCCACCGCCGCAAGGTCGGATGTGGTGCGGTTTGCAGAAATGATCCGGAAATATACCAGCTTTGACGAGCTTGACAGTTTCATGCTACATGAACTAATTGAGAAGATCACTATTTACGAGACTCCAGGCATGGGGCGCTACCGCAAGGGCAAAGAAAAAATCATCACTATCTATTACAAGTTTGTGGGTGCATTACAATAAACCGTCTTTATACCAAAATGGAAAACCATCATCGCGCGATAAGCGGCAATAAAGGGCGGTAATTTTGTCAGACTGCCTTAACATAGTTTCTGCTCCTTTCGTTGGCGGGCAGTCTGCCAATACAGGATTGCTTATCTCTATTGTATCGGCTCCGGTATTTTTAATCAACATCTTTCTTACCTTTTTCCTGCTCCATGAGGCGTAAAACCTTATGCGGCAGGCTCCTTTCCGCGTCATGGCTCCCCGTAAAGCGATAGAGCGTTCTGCCGGATTTTAACGTTACTTCATGCTTTGGTAACTCTTGAAACAGCGGATTTTCCACCACGATATGCCCGTCCTTGATTTTTCGTTTCTTTTCCATTCCTTTCCCGTCCTTTCCTTGTTTTGTAATGTAATAAGTTTCGTAGCAAGCATAGAAAAGGGATACCCTTTTCGTAAATCTGCCCGCCTATGCCTATGGCTTGTCGGACAGATTTTGTTTGTTGGGAAGTCTCCCAAACCCTCTGAAATTCCTTTCACTACCTACAACACCGCACAAGGCGATTTTGCCGAAGTTTTAGCGAAATTTTTTTCAACTCTTTTCTTACTTCTTAATACGGGAAAGTTTATGAAATGCCAAAGTAAAGAGAAAAAAATTACGCCTGCGTTCATTCAAATCAGATGAAAACAGGCGTGTTATTGCGTGGAAGATTTATTCTTTTGTGGTGCGCTCAATTTCATGGAAATAAAAATCAATTTTATCGTCCAGTTTTTCCATATGTTCCTGTAACTGCTGTATTTGTTCATTCAGATATTTTCGGTGCATAATCAGCATTTCCATTTGCTCGTTAAGCGTCGAAGCGCCCGCCGCCCGCAATTCTGCATAATGCTGAATTTCTTTAATCGGCATACCTGTATCTTTCAGACGTTTGATAAATTCAATCCATGCAAGGTCTTTATCAGAATAGCAACGCCGGTTACTGGAATTGCGTTCTGGTGTGATTAAATGCTCATGCTCATAATAACGCAAGGTGTGAATACCTAAATTTGTCAATCTCGAAAATTCGCCTATTGAATATTCCCAAAAAATCACTCCCTATCTCTTGACATAGAGTTCACTCTACATTGTATGCTCGTATTATATCAAGAACGAGGAGGATTTGCAAATGGTAAAAGATACAGGCAGATACACCGTTATTACAGGAGCGAGTTCGGGTATTGGATATGAAACAGCAAAGGTATTTGCGGAGCGGGGCAGTCATCTGATTATAGCCGCCCGTCGGAAAGGCAGACTGGAAAACTTGAAACAGGAGATTTCAGTATTATATCCGTCGATTGATGTTGTCATTAAGACAACAGATTTATCTATATCCAATAATGCTTTTCGGTTTTATGAGGACGTAAAAACATATCCTCTGAAAACGTGGATTAACAATGCGGGGTTCGGGAATTATGACAGTGTTTCACATCAGGATTTAAAGAAAATCCAACAAATGCTGCACTTAAATGTGGAAGCACTGACGATTCTTTCTTCCCTATTTGTCCGCGACTTCAAGGACACGGAGGGGACACAGCTTATCAATATTTCTTCTTGCGGCGGCTATACGATTGTTCCTAATGCTGTAAACTTATTGTGCGGCGAAATTTTATGTCAGCACTTTTACAGAGGGGCTGGCGTGGGAGTTAAAGCAGTGCGGGGCAAAGATGAAAGTAAAGGTATTAGCCCCGGCCGCGACAAAAACGGAGTTTGGAAAAGTAGCGAATGATGTTTCGGAATATGATTATGACAGGCTTTTTGGCACTTATCATACAACCGAACAGGTGGCGTCATTTCTGCTTGAATTGTACGACAGTGATAAGATTGTGGGATTAGTAGACAGAGAAAATTTTTCTTTTCACTTATGCAATCCGCAATTCCCGTATGCCGGAGATTCAAAGCACAATCAGAAAATGTAATATATTCTATATCTTGCCGCACGACGGTAAAAGAAAAAAAGCCGTCGTGCAGTAACATATTTTGTGTGTTGAGATTATTCAGATATGGCGGTATGCCGGAGGTATCGCCATGTTTTTTCTTATACTGTCCATATTCCTAAACGGTTAAAAAAATTCTGTTCCCCGTTGTGGAATATTTTGCCCATAAAGATGAACTATCAGCTCATTTAGTATGTCTTGATAACTCATATTACCCAAACGCCTATGTAGTCTTGCACTTCATGGGCGTTTGTTGTAATAGCCCCCTACTGGGAAGAAAGGGGGTGATGAGAACATGACAATGGCAGCTTTATAATTAAATCCTAACAATTGCATGGTTTTGAGCGTATCCACACTAATCAATTCTTTAATTTGCTCATAGCTTTTTACCTGCTCATTTTTTTTATTTACTTACTTCTTCCTCGCCTTTAGTCATAGAGGAAATAAGCTGGAAAGATTTTATGATTTCAAGCACACGAGAAACCGTATTATGAAGATGTTCAATATCCTCGTCGCTAATTACTATTCTATCCAGTTCTGTTTTATATGCTTGAGCAATACGGATAGCTTCTTCGCGTTCAGATAAAAGCTCATTAACAATTTCATCGTAAGTGTTGCGAACTTTCTCTAAATTCTTCTCGTCCTTAATGGATTTGATTTTTGTATTTATAGCGGTCGCGGCACCTTTTACCGCAAGAGTAGTTAATGATACACCCATTTCTGCCAAAGCAGACATATATACATCTTCCATTTCATTTACTCCTTAGTAATAATAATTGTAATATAATCATACCATCTGTCTAAAAAAAGCAAAGCGAACACTCCTAAATAATAAGGAATTTCCACTTTATTCATGTTGCACCCTGTATGGCAGTTATCCTCTTTCAGTTTGTTAATGATACTGTTTTATGAGTAGCTGCCCTAATAGCTGCCTTTTTTAATTGTTTTACATTTAGAAATTGAATGTGGTATACTGTAAATACCTTTAACCTTAAAGGCATATGGCAGAACGTTTGGATTCAGATGCCTAAGGAAGCAATTAAGGATGGAAAGCAATCGAACTGTTAAGGAAAAAGGAGTATACTGCAATGAGCGAAAAGACCCATATTTTATTTGATCTGGACGGAACCCTTACAGACCCCAAGGAAGGTATTACCAAGTCTGTTTGCTACGCGCTGAAGCATTATGGCATTCAGGTGGAGGATTTGGACAGTCTGTGCCCCTTTATCGGTCCTCCTCTTACAGACAGCTATAAAAAATATTATGGCTTTTCCGATGAACAGGCGCGAGAAGGCATTTTAGTTTACAGAGAATATTTTAGCGCCAGGGGCTGGAAGGAGAACAAGGTGTATGCCGGAATTAAGGAAATGCTTCAGTCTCTTAAGGAGTCCGGCAGGCATTTGCTGTTGGCTACCTCCAAGCCGGAGGTATTCGCGCTGCAGATTTTGGAGCATTTTGGCATGGCAGGGTATTTTGAATGTATCGGAGGCGCGGATTTAGGGGAAACCAGAAGCCGGAAGGAGGAGGTGATAGGCTATGTCCTGGAGCGGTGCGGCCTAAGCTCTAATAAGGAAGCAGTGAAGAGAGCGATTATGGTGGGGGATCGGGAATATGATGTGTTGGGAGCTAGACGGTGGGGGATGGAATCCGTAGGCGTACTTTATGGATATGGAGACATGCAGGAGATGAGAGCCTGCCGTCCAGATTATATGGTGGAAACAGTGGAGGAGCTTAAGAGGCTTTTGCTGTCTATGTAGAAGACATATAACTTAGGCTCATGCTATCTATTCCTATTATGCAATTGACAAATAGAACAATGATTGTTATGATTGGAACTATGATTATAAGGGGCGTTGTCAGGCTGCAAAGCGTTTGGAAACGTTCCATATGCAGAGAGGGTGGGATGAGATGGATGACAGAATCGTGTTATCGCTGCTTGTAGACAACACTGCCGGTGTACTGGCGCGGGTTGCGGGGTTGTTCAGCCGCCGCGGATATAATATTGAGAGTTTGACCGTAGGCGTTACTGCTGACCCGCGGTATTCCAGAATGACGGTGGTCTCTCTGGGAGATCAGACGGTGCTGGAGCAGATAAAGAATCAGCTTAATAAGCTGGAAGATGTAAGAGATATCAAGGAATTAAAGCCGGATCGCTCCGTATATCGTGAGCTTATGATGATCAAGGTTCGCGCAAATGCGGCAGACCGGCAGTCAGTCAGCGCAATATCCAGCATTTTCCGGGCGACCATCGTAGATGTAGGCAAGGATTCTCTGACGGTTATGCTGACAGGCGATCAGTCTAAGCTGGATGCTCTGATTAATCTGCTGGAGGATTACGAGATTTTGGAGCTGGCCCGCACTGGCCTTACAGGGCTGGAGCGAGGATGCGAGGATATCCGGGTTTTACCATAGAAGCCTTTGGGCAGATTGGGTGCATAAGGGGCGGCCAGGGGCGGACTGAGAGCCGCCGGTTTTGTTGCCTTAGCATATACATTTTCAAAGGAATTTTAAGGAGGAAAAAGGAATGCCAAAGATTTATTATCAGGAAGACTGTAATTTATCCTTACTGGAAG
Organism: Clostridium porci; assembly: GCF_009696375.1. GTDB lineage: Bacteria > Bacillota > Clostridia > Lachnospirales > Lachnospiraceae > Enterocloster > Enterocloster porci. The sequence goes on along the minus strand of NZ_VUMD01000019.1, from coordinate 32,402 downwards.
GCAAGACCATCGCGGTGATCGGCTACGGCAGTCAGGGACACGCCCATGCTTTGAATTTAAAAGAGTCAGGGTGCAATGTGATTGTGGGTCTGTATGAGGGAAGCCGCTCCTGGAAGAAGGCAAAGGAGCAAGGCTTTGAGGTATATACAACCGCAGAGGCAGCTAAGAGGGCTGACATTATTATGATTCTTATTAATGATGAAAAGCAGGCGGCTATGTATAAGGAGTCTATTGCTCCTAATTTAAGACCTGGTATGATGCTGATGTTTGCCCATGGCTTTGCGATTCATTTTGGACAGATTGTACCTCCAAAGGATGTGGATGTTGCTATGATCGCTCCTAAGGCTCCGGGACATACTGTAAGAAGCGAATATATGAGAGGAAGAGGAACCCCCTGTCTGGTGGCCGTTTATCAGGATGCCACTGGTAAGGCGCTGGATATGGCGTTGGCTTACGGCCAGGGCGTGGGAGGCGCAAGGGCCGGTATTTTGGAGACTACCTTTAAGGTTGAGACTGAGACAGATCTATTTGGCGAGCAGGCTGTGCTTTGCGGTGGTGTGACAGCTCTTATGAAGGCTGGCTTTGAGACTCTGGTGGAGGCGGGATACGCGCCTGAGAATGCATACTTTGAGTGCGTTCATGAGATGAAGCTTATTGTGGATCTGATTTATGAGAGCGGCTTTGCGGGTATGCGGTATTCTATCTCTAATACGGCTGAGTACGGCGATTACATAACAGGGCCTAAGATCGTTACGGATGAGACAAAGAAGGCTATGAAGAAAATTCTCAGCGACATTCAGGACGGAACCTTTGCCAAGGATTGGCTTTTGGAAAACCAATCTGGCTGCCCTCATTTTAACGCAATGAGAAAGAATGAAGCGGATCAGCCCCTGGAGAAGGTTGGTGCTGAGCTTAGAAAGCTTTACAGCTGGAATGATACGGATAAGCTGATCAATAACTAATATTACAATAATAAAGGGACAAAGTCATGCTCCAGTCCGAGGCGTGATTTTGTCCTTTTTCTTTAGTATAGAAATTCCAGAAATGTTTTCAGAGCCGTAGTCTGATTGGATGGATGATAGGCGAATCCGATGGTTCTTCTGTGAATAGGGATGTCAAGCGGCACTTCAATCAGCGTGTGGTTATCCAGCTCCTTCTGAATTAGCTCCTTTATAACGCAGGCTACGCCAAGCCCTATTTTAGCAAACTCAATGAGTAAATCCATAGTAGTTACCTCCAAAATCTGCCTTGGAAGTATGTGGTTTTGTGCCATGTATTCATCCACATGGTGCCGGGTCATGTTGCTGGAGTCTAGGAGCATAATGTTTCCTGTCTCGAATATATCAGTATCCCGGCCTTCTCTGAGATAGAGATTCTCAAGGTAGGAGGGAGTAGTTACAAAAATATCCTGTATATCCATCACTGGAATAAAGGACAAGTCCCTGCGCACAGATGGCTCGGCTACTAGTCCAAGGTCAATTTTTTGCTGCTCCAGCCTGGACAGGGTTTGGGCTGTGGATTGGCTTTCTATGGTTATCCTCATGTGAGGATACTGATCGATAAAGGTTTTTAAGTAGGGCAGCAGGATGTACTTGCATAGTGTGTTGCTGACGCCAATGCGCAGATGACCAATATCAAATTCCTGAATCCGCTTAAGCTCCAGCTCTCCCCGTTCCAGAGCGTCAAAGGCCTCTTTGGTGTGTTCGAAGAGGACTTCGCCTTCAGCAGTCAGCTGTACTCCTCTGGAACTTCTGGTAAAGAGAGAGAGGCCCAGGCTATCCTCCAGCTTGCTGATGGCCTTGCTGATAGCGGGCTGGCTGATATAAAGCTCCTTTGCCGCTTTTGAAATGTTTCCGGCCTTGGCTACCTCATAAAATATCTTATATTGGGATAGATTCTGATCCATAACTTCCCCCTCTCTATCTATAACGAATTTTTATGGATTTATTTCATATCATATATTTTTATTATAACAATATATAGGATAAAATGTAAAGCTCTGATATAAAATTGGCATTTACAGATTCAACTTCTCTGGAATGGTAAATCGTTAAATTAATTTTACATCAGCATCATTTTATGGTACAGTAGAAAAAGAGCAAATGAATTATGGCTGCGTTTTGTAAAATCAGACCCAAGAGGAAAGGAAACAGCATTGTTATGGAAAAGACGAATGAAAAGTACAAAGCTTATGTACAAATTCTTAAGGAGGAGCTGCTTCCTGCTATGGGATGTACGGAGCCCATTGCTTTGGCGTATGCCGCGGCGATAGCCAGAAAAACCCTTGGAACTATACCGGACAGGGTGGTCATCGGGGCCAGCGGAAGCATTATTAAAAATGTAAAGTCTGTTATCGTACCCAATACCGGCCATCTCAAGGGGATACCGGCTGCAGTCACAGCCGGTATCATAGCAGGCAGGCCGGAAAAGGAGCTGGAGGTGATTGCAAAAGTTACACCAAAGCAGGCCGCGCAGATGAAGGAGTTTATGGAACATACGGATATTATAGTGGAGCATGTGGATCATGGAGCTACCTTTGATATCATGATTACTCTGTATAAGGGGAGTTCCTATGCCAAGGTGCGTATCGCCGTCTACCACACCAATATTGTGCTGATTGAGAAGGATGGAAGCATACTGCGGCAGGTGGAGGTGAAGGGGGAAGCAGAAGATGGACTGACAGACAGAAGCCTGCTGAATATGGAGGATATATGGGATTTTGCCAATACAGTGGATATTGCGGATGTGAAAGGGATTTTGGATCGTCAGATTGAGTGTAATATGGCCATTGCCGAGGAAGGGCTTAAAGGGGATTATGGCGCCAATATCGGAAAGGTGCTGATTGCCATGTCGGAAGATAATGTACAAACCAAGGCCAAGGCTATGGCCGCAGCCGGTTCTGATGCCAGAATGAACGGGTGTGAGCTGCCTGTGATCATCAATTCAGGAAGCGGCAATCAGGGAATTACAGCTTCGGTTCCTGTTGTAGTATATGCCAGAGAGCTGAAGGTAAGCGAGGAGAAAAAATACCGTGCTCTGACCCTGTCCAATCTCACAGCAATTCATCAGAAAACGCCAATAGGCCGTTTATCAGCTTATTGCGGAGCAGTAAGTGCAGGCGCTGGGGCAGGCGCTGGAATTGCGTATCTGTGCGGAGGAGGATACCAGGAGGTGGTGCATACCGTTGTAAACGCATTAGCTATCGTATCAGGGATTGTCTGTGATGGGGCGAAGGCATCCTGCGCTGCGAAGATTGCTTCGGCTGTAGATGCCGGTATCCTGGGCTACCATATGTATATTCGTGGTCAGCAGTTTTATGGGGGAGACGGGATCGTAACCAAGGGAGTTGAGGCTACACTGAAAAACGTTGGTCGTTTAGGAAAAGAGGGAATGAAGGAAACCAACAAGGAAATTATAAAAATTATGATTGGAGAATAGATATGAAAAAAATAGCAGGCAGTTTACCATTTAAGCTTTTGCTGGGCGTGATTCTGGGAATTCTCATAGGTCAGGCAGCCAATGAAGGTTTCATGCATGTGATTGTAACCATCAAATATATACTGAATCAGATAATTATATTTTGCGTTCCGCTTATTATCATTGGTTTTATTGCCCCTTCTATTACAAGGCTGGGCAGCAATGCGTCAAAGCTGCTGGGAGTTGCTGTGACCATTGCCTATCTGTCATCCATTGGCGCCGCTCTGTTTTCCATGACAGCTGGCTAGGTTATCATTCCCTATTTGTCCATCGCTTCAAAGGCGGATGGATTAAAGACGCTTCCGGATATTGTTTTCCAGCTGGATATACCGCAGATTATGCCTGTTATGAGCGCCCTGGTATTTTCTCTGCTTTTGGGTCTGGCCGCTACTTGGACGAAGGCAAAGGTAATAACCGGCGTATTGGAGGAATTTCAGCAGATTGTGCTTTCCATTGTTACCAAAATCGTCATACCGATTCTTCCGATCTTTATCGCTTTTACCTTCTGTGCGCTGTCATATGAAGGAACCATTACAAAGCAGCTGCCTGTATTCCTGAAGGTCGTTGTCATCGTTATGGTAGGACATTTCATCTGGATGGCTTTGCTCTACGCAATCGGAGGCGTTTACTCTGGCAAAAACCCGGTGGAGGTGATCAAAAACTATGGTCCGGCTTATATCACTGCAGTGGGAACCATGTCTTCGGCCGCGACTCTGGCAGTTGCTCTCCGCTGCGCTAAAAAGTCTCAGCCGCCCTTAAGAGATGATATGGTTGATTTTGGCATTCCTCTTTTTGCCAACATACATCTGTGCGGCTCTGTTCTGACCGAGGTGTTCTTTGTCATGACTGTATCCAAAATACTTTACGGCTCTATTCCTTCGATAGGTACCATGCTGCTGTTTTGTGCCCTTCTTGGCGTATTCGCCATCGGGGCTCCCGGCGTTCCGGGAGGGACTGTCATGGCTTCTCTGGGCCTGATTACAGGCATACTTGGGTTTGATGAAACAGGAACCGCTTTGATGCTTACTATTTTTGCGCTCCAGGACAGCTTTGGCACGGCCTGCAATGTGACCGGTGACGGTGCCCTGACCATGATGCTTACAGGCTTTGTGGAGAAGCATGGAATTAGGAGACAGAAGTCTTCTGACAGACGTCAGCCTCTGTAGTATGGCCGCGTTTGCTGCCATAGCATGTGGCTGTCTTCTATGCTGAAAGGAAAGGAGTATTTTGAATGGGAATGAACAATACCCCGGCATCCGACCGGGTTCATATCGGATTCTTTGGCAGGAGAAATGCCGGAAAGTCCAGTGTATTAAATGCAGTGACAGGTCAGGAGCTGGCTGTGGTATCGGATGTCAGGGGAACCACCACAGATCCCGTGTTTAAATCCATGGAGCTTTTGCCTCTGGGACCTGTCGTAATGATTGATACTCCTGGAATTGATGACGAGGGGGAGCTGGGTAGGCTCAGAGTGAGTAAGAGCTTTCAGGCGCTTAACAAGACCGATGTGGCAGCGCTTGTAATAGACGGCTCCCTGGGATGGAGTCCTGAGGATGAGGCTCTTTGGAAGCGGATTCAGGAAAAGAAAATTCCCTGTGTCGTTGTCTGTAACAAGGCCGATTTGGGAAAGAAAAATTTAGTTCCTTTAGAATGTCCCGTGCTTTCTGTAAGCGCTCTCACAGGAGAGGGGATTCATGCCTTAAAGGAATGTCTTGCGAGGCTGGGAAAGCCGGAGGAAAACAGCCGGAGGATAGCGGGAGATTTGATAGATCCCATGGATGTGGTGGTGCTTGTGGTTCCCATTGATTCTGCGGCTCCGAAGGGCCGTCTGATACTGCCTCAGCAGCAGACGATTCGGGATCTGCTGGAAGTTCAGGCTGTAACTGTTGTGGTGAAGGAAACTGAGTTGGCCAAATCCCTGGAATTACTGGGAAAGAAGCCTCGTCTGGTTATCACCGACAGCCAGGCTTTCGCCAAGGTGTCAGAGGACACGCCGGAGGATATTCCTCTCACCTCCTTTTCCATTCTTTTTGCCAGGTATAAGGGGGATTTGGAGTCCGTGGTAAAAGGGGTGGCGGCTTTGGACAGTATAAAAGAGGGAGATAAAATTCTTATTGCCGAAGGCTGCACTCATCACCGCCAGTGTGAGGATATCGGAACGGTGAAGCTGCCCGGCTGGATTCGCCGGTATACAAAAGCTGAGCCTGAGTTTGTCTTTATGTCAGGTACAGAATTTCCAGATGATTTAAGTCCTTATAAAATGATTGTCCACTGCGGCGGCTGTATGCTCAATCAGAGGGAGATGAAGTACCGTATGAAACGTGCAGCAGATCAGGGGGTACCCATAACAAACTACGGGATTCTTATTGCCTACACCCAGGGAATCTTAAGGAGGAGCGTGGAACCATTTCCTCAGATTGCGGCGATTCTGCGGCCGGATTCCAAAAGACTGAAAAAATAAAAAGAAAAAAATTTCTAATTAAATAAAAATGATTGAAAATATGTTTTTATATGCTATACTAAACCTGAGAAAAAGATAATAGTAATCATTTAAATAAAATCTAAAAATATTAGAAAAGGGAGGTAAACATGCGGATTCAGGGAAAACGTATTTGGATTGCAGGACAGTTTATGGCCGCTTCGTTGCTTGTTGAGAATGGTATAATTAAGCAGGTGGCGGAGTATGGTTCAGCGCAGGAAGATGTAGATTATGGGGATAAAAGGGTTCTTCCCGGCTTTATCGACATCCATACCCATGGAGCTTATGATTTCGACACAAACGATGGAGAGCCAGAGGGTCTTAGAAGGTGGATGAAGCAAATTCCCGAGGAAGGAGTGACAGCTATTCTGCCAACTACTGTCACCCAGATGCCTGATATATTAAAAAAGGCTGTAGCTAATGTGGCGGCAGTGGCAGAGGGAGAATACGAAGGAGCGGAAATACTAGGCATTCATTTTGAGGGGCCTTATCTGGATATGGATTACAAAGGCGCTCAGCCGCCGGAGGCCATCACGCCGCCTGTCATAGAGCAGTTTAAGGAATATCAGGAGGCCGCAAAGGGATGGATTAAGTATATTACTCTGGCTCCTGAGCACGATCCGGATCATGTCCTTACAAGATACTGCTCATCTAACGGAGTAGTAGTCAGTATGGGCCATTCCTCCGCATCCTATGAGCAGGCTCTTTTGGGAATTGCCAATGGCGCCATGTCTATGACCCATGTTTATAACGGGATGACGCCCTACCACCACAGGAAGCCGGGGCTGGTAGGAACCTCCTTCAGAGTCAGGGATATTTACGGAGAAATCATCTGTGACGGCTGCCATTCCCACCTGGCTGCCCTTAACAATTTCTTTACAGCAAAGGGCAGAGACTATGGGATTATGGTTAGTGATTCTCTCAGGGCAAAAAATTGCCCTCCGGGAGGCAATTACCAGCTTGGAGGACATGATATTGAGATAGGCTCTGACGGCCTGGCAAGGCTAAAGGGAACGGACACCATTGCAGGAAGTACTCTTAATATGAATAAAGGGCTCAGGATTTTGGTTGAGGAGGCTATGGTTCCTTTTGACACGGCCGTGAACGCCTGTACCATTAATCCGGCCAGATGTCTGGGAGTAGACAGACGGAAGGGAAGGATCGCCGCCGGCTGTGACGCTGATCTGGTGGTTCTGGGGGATGATTACAGCGTTATTCAGACCTGGTGCAGAGGCAGGGAAATGCTGTAGAGAGCAGAAGAGGCGTCTGACAGGCAGTGTGCCATGTTTGCGGCTTTTGTGTACAGCGCTTTAATTATTCAAGCTGTTGGGAATAGTTTGAGAAATTTTAAGAAATTTCCTTTAAAACTCTTGCATTTCTTAAAACATGATGTTATAGTGTATGAGATAACTAATGTAGATTACTGATAAAGAGTGGACATCGGTCCACTCTTTCATTTTGGGTAAGAAAGCAGGTGCGGCCCATGGGGAAAAAGGAAGACTATGAAAGAAGGGTGGAGGCATACCTCCTTCCTCTGACGGAAGAACATAACTTCGAGCTGGTAGATGTGGAATATGTAAAGGAAGCAGGAAACTGGTATCTGAGAGCCTATATTGATAAGGAGGGTTCAATCTCCGTGGATGACTGCGAGGTGATCAGCCGGAAGCTGGGAGACTGGCTGGACAAGGAGGATTTTATCTCTGAAAGCTATATTTTGGAGGTGAGCTCGCCGGGGCTGGGCCGGCCTCTTAAGAAAGAAAAGGACTTCATAAGAAGCATGGGTAAGGACGTGGAGGTGAAGCTGTACCGTCAAATGGATAAACAGAAGGAATTTACGGGCGTCTTACGTGCATATGATGATTATACTGTGACATTGTCTATGGAGGACGGCAGTGAACTGGTATTTAAGAAGGCCGATATAGCTCTCATACGGCTTGCTTTTGACTTTTAGTTAATTCACATGCCGAGGCATGGATAGGAGGATAAACATGAACAAGGAACTGTTAGAGGCAATGGAAGTTTTGGAGAAGGAGAAGAATATAAGCAAGGATACGCTTATAGAGGCCATTGAAAATTCTCTGCTCACTGCCTGCAAGAACCATTTTGGAAAAGCCGATAACGTAAAAGTAACCATGAATCCTGAAACATGTGACTTTGCCGTATACGCAGAGAAAACGGTAGTTGAGAATGTGGAAGACGATATTATGGAAATCAGCCTGACGGAGGCCAAGATGATGAGTCCCAGATATGAGGCAGGGGATGTGGTGCAGATTCCTCTGGACTCCAAAAAGTTTGGCCGAATAGCAACTCAGAATGCCAAAAATGTGATTCTTCAGAAAATCCGCGAGGAGGAGCGAAAGGTTCTTTATAATGATTACTATACAAAGGAAAAGGACGTAATGACCGGCATCGTTCAGCGCTACCTTGGTAAAAATATAAGCATTAATTTAGGAAGGGTAGACGCCATCCTGAATGAAAGCGAGCAGGTGAAGGGGGAGACTTTCCGCCCCACAGAACGTATCAAGGTATATGTGATCGAAGTGAAGGATACACCTAAGGGGCCGAGAGTTTCCGTTTCCAGAACACATCCTGATCTTGTGAAGCGACTCTTTGAATCTGAGGTTGCAGAGGTGAGAGACGGTACAGTAGAGATTAAGGCCATTGCCAGAGAAGCTGGCTCCAGAACAAAGATTGCAGTTATGTCCACGGATCCTAATGTGGACCCTGTAGGAGCTTGTGTAGGCTTAAACGGCGCAAGGGTGAATTCCATTGTCAATGAGCTGCGGGGAGAAAAGATTGACATTATTTGCTGGGATGAAAATCCTGCCTATCTGATTGAAAATGCCTTGAGTCCTGCAAAGGTGATTTGCGTAGTGGCTGATGAGGAGGAAAGGGAAGCTCAGGTTATCGTTCCGGATTACCAGCTTTCACTGGCCATTGGCAAGGAAGGGCAGAACGCAAGGCTGGCGGCAAGGCTTACTGGCTATAAAATTGATATTAAGAGCGAGAGCCAGGCAAGGGAACTGGGGCTTTTTGAACAGATGGGGCTTCAGTACGGCGATTCACAGCCTGAGCCTGCAGAGGACGCATATGAGGAAAGCTACGAAGAAGAGGGAAACTACCAGGAATATGAAGAGGGCTGCCAGGAAGACACTACCGAACAGTAGAAGGGCACTCTGAGAAGATTAGGAGTGATGTAAGTGAGCATGAAAAAAGTTCCGCTCAGGCAGTGTATTGGCTGCGGAGAGATGAAAAGCAAAAAGGAAATGATAAGAGTGATTAAAACCGCCGAAGATGAGATAATGTTAGACGCGACTGGTCGAAAGAACGGCAGAGGCGCTTACCTGTGTCCATCAAAGGAATGTCTGAAAAGGGCTGTAAAAAGCAGAGGGCTGGAGCGCTCCTTTAAAATGGCAATTCCCAAAGAGGTATATGAAACTCTGGAAAAGGAGATGGAAGAGCTTGGTAAATCGTAAGAAACTGTTAAGCCTGATCGGTCTGGCAAGAAGGGCCAGAAAGGTGGTCAGCGGAGAATTTTCGACGGAGAAATCGGTTAAGAGCGGAAGAGCCCATCTGGTAATTGTATCGGAAGAAGCTTCGGAGAACACGAAGAAGCAGTTTACCAATATGTGTGCTCACTATAAAGTCCCAATCTATCTGTTTGGAAGCAAGGATGAACTGGGGCACGCCATGGGGCAGGAGTTTCGGGCATCCCTGTCCGTGGAAGATGCAGGGTTCGCAAGGTCGATGGAAGAACTAATGAATATGAATGGAGGTAGTATGAATGAGAGTAAGTGAGTTGGCAAATGATCTGGGTAAGACCAGCAAGGAAATATTAGAAGTAATCAAGCGCGGCGACGCCAAAGCATCTCTTTATGCGGCGTCTAATGTATCGAAGGAGCAGGAAGCCATGGTCAGGGCAGCGTTCGCGTCTAGAAAGGCTGCTTCTGCTGTCAAGACGGATGCTCCCAAAGGAGAGGCTACAAATACGGAGATTGCCAAAGCAGAGGCGCCAAAGGCCGAGACTGTGAAAACAGGAGGAGCCACAGAACAGGCGGCAAAGGCTGAGCCTGCGAAAAAGAAGCTTACCGCTGTGTTTCGTCCTCAGAATGCGCAGCAGCAGATTAAGCGTCCGGTACCTCCAAAGCCGCAGACGCAGCGTCATTCTGCCCCGTCAGTTTCTTTGGAGCCTGTTCGGCCTAAGGTGCAGGCTCAGTCTGTGGAGAACATGACTGCAAAAGAGGAACCGGCGCAGACGTCCGCTCAGAATGAAACGGCTGAGAGCCGTGAAAATGTCAGGCCTCAGGGAGGCTCCCAGAGAAATCCTGAGGGGCAGAAGACCCAGGGGGACCGGGATGGTCAGAGAATCCAGGGAGTTAGTCAGGGAAACCGAGATAGCCAGAGAGGCCAGGGGAGTAATCAGGGAAGCCGGGACGGCCAGAGAGGCTATCAGGGAGCCCGGGACAGTCAGAGAGGCCAGGGAGGCTATCAGGGAAGCCGGGACAGTCAGAGAGGCCAGGGAGGCTATCAGGGAAGCCGGGACAGCCAGAGAGGCCAGGGAGGCTATCAGGGAAGCCGGGACAGCCAGAGAAGTCAGGAAGGCTATCAGGGGAACCGGGACAGCCAGAGAGGCCAGGGAGGCTATCAGGGGAACCGGGACAGCCAGAGAGGCCAGGGAGGCTATCAGGGGAACCGGGACAGCCAGAGAGGCCAGGGAAGCTATCAGGGGAACCGGGATAGTCAGAGAGGTTATGGTCAGAGGCCCCAGGGAGGTTACGGCCAGAGAACTCAGGGTGGCTATGGTGGCCGCGGAGGTGAGGATAAGGACAGAGATACACGAGGCAATACGCGTGACAGCCGTCGTCCAGGAGCACGCGATTCAAAACCATCCTTTGACGCTGCCATTCAGGCAAAGCCAACCAGCAACCGTCAAAATAAAAACGCTCACAAAAATGACCGCTTTGATAAGAGAGATCGGATAGAGGATGGAAAGAAGGCTCCGAAAACTGGCAAGGGTGCATTTATTATGCCTCAGCCAAAGAAGGAAGAGGTAAAGGTGGAAGAGATAAAGACTATTACCCTTCCTGAAGTGCTTACCATCAAGGAGCTGGCTGAAAAGATGAAGCTTCAGCCTTCTGTTATCGTAAAGAAGCTGTTTTTAAAAGGGCAGATTGTGACTCTGAACCAGGAAATCGACTACGAAAAGGCGGAAGAAATCGCCATGGAGTTCGAGGTTCTCTGCGAGAAGGAAGTGAAAGTGGATGTAATTGCGGAACTTCTCAAGGAGGATGAGGAAAATGAGGCCGATATGGTTCCAAGACCGCCGGTTGTATGTGTAATGGGGCACGTTGACCACGGTAAAACTTCTCTTCTGGACGCAATTCGCGAGAGCAATGTAACTGCAAGAGAGGCCGGCGGCATTACCCAGCATATCGGAGCCTCTGTAATTGATATAAATGACAGAAGGATAACTTTTCTGGATACCCCCGGGCATGAAGCGTTTACCGCTATGCGTATGAGAGGCGCCCAGTCTACGGACATTGCCATTCTGGTAGTGGCGGCAGATGATGGAGTCATGCCTCAGACGGTAGAGGCAATCAACCATGCCAAAGCAGCTGGGGTTGAGATTATCGTTGCCATCAATAAGATTGATAAGCCAAGCGCTAATGTTGATAAGGTTAAGCAGGAGCTGTCTGAGTATGAGCTTATTCCAGAGGATTGGGGAGGCAGTACTATTTTTGTTCCGGTTTCTGCCCATACCAAGGAGGGTATTAAAGACCTCTTGGAGATGGTGCTTTTGACAGCGGATGTACTGGAGCTAAAAGCCAATCCGAACCGTAAGGGCAGAGGCCTTGTGATTGAGGCTGAGCTGGATAAGGGTAAGGGGCCAGTGGCAACCGTGCTGGTACAAAAGGGAACCATCCGCGTTGGGGAAACCATTGCGGCAGGCTCGTGCTATGGCAAGATCCGAGCTATGATGGATGACAGAGGCCGCCGGGTGAAAGAGGCCGGCCCGTCAACCCCTGTGGAGATTCTGGGGCTCAATGATGTGCCTAATGCAGGAGAGGTATTTGTAGCTACAGAGAATGAGAAGGAGGCCAGAAGCTTTGCGGAAACCTTTATATCCGAGGGCAAGAATAAGCTGATTGAGGATACTAAGGCAAAGCTGTCCCTAGACGATCTGTTCAGTCAGATTAAGGCAGGCAATGTAAAAGAGCTGCCTCTGATTATCAAAGCAGATGTTCAGGGATCGGTGGAGGCTGTTAAGCAGAGCTTGCTTAAGCTTTCCAATGAGGAGGTCATGGTTAAGGTAATCCACGGAGGCGTGGGAGCTATCAATGAATCCGACGTTTCCTTGGCGTCAGCCTCCAATGCGATTATCATCGGCTTTAATATCCGCCCGGATATAATGGCTAAGTCTGTGGCAGAGCGGGAAAAAGTGGATATCCGGCTATACAAGGTCATCTATCAGGCCATTGAGGATGTGGAAGCTGCCATGAAGGGCATGCTGGATCCTGTATTTGAGGAAAAGGTGATTGGCCATGGGGTGATACGCCAGACCTTTAAGGCATCAGGAGTGGGAACGATTGCAGGCTCCTATGTGCTGGATGGTAAATTTACAAGGAACTGTAGCTGCCGTATCAAAAGAGGAAAAGAGCAGATTTACGAAGGACCTCTGGCATCCTTAAAGAGATTTAAGGATGATGTGAAGGAGGTAGCCGCAGGCTATGAGTGCGGCCTTGTATTTGAGAAGTTTAATGACCTCCAGGAGGACGATGAGATTGAGGCATTCACTATGGTGGAGGTGCCCAGATAGGCTCCTGAGGCAAGAGAGGAGTTACATGCGTAAAAATAGTATAAAGAATACCAGAGTTAATATGGAGGTTCAGAGGGAGTTAAGCGAGATTATTCGCCTGGGAATCAAGGATCCGAGAATCCATCCTATGACCTCTGTAGTGGCAGTTGAGGTTACGCCTGACTTAAAGTACTGTAAGGCATATATCAGTGTTCTGGGAGATGAGGAAGCTTCAAAAGCCACTATCCAGGGCTTAAAGAGTGCGGAAGGCTATGTTCGCCGGGAATTGGCAAGAAGAATTAATCTGAGAAATACGCCGGAGCTGAAATTTATTCTGGATCAGTCGATAGAGTACGGCGTTACGATGTCAAGGCTGATTGACGAGGTCACACAGGGCATTCAGGAGGACGATGACGAGAAAGGGATGGAAGAAGATAAGGAGGAGCTATAATGACAATTTTACAGCAGATGCTGGAGAATGCCGGTTCCGTTGCGATTCTGGGACATATCAGGCCGGATGGGGACTGCCTGGGATCTACATTGGGACTTTATAATTATCTTCAACTGAATTATCCGAATATTAAGGCTTCCGTATATTTGGAGGAGGCAGCGGATAAATTTCTTTATCTGAAAGGCTTTGAGCGGATCTGCCATGAGACAGATGAAGAGGCATATGACCTCTGTGTCTGCCTGGACAGTGGCGGTATGGAACGTCTGGGAGTGTTTGCGTGCTATTTGCAGCGGGCAAAAAGGAGCCTGTGTCTGGATCATCACATAACCAATACCCGCTATGCGGATACCAACCTGGTTGAGGAAAATGCCAGTTCTACCTGCGAAGTTCTTTTTGGACAGATGGAGGAGGATAAGATTGACACTACGGTGGCAGAATGCTTGTACACAGGCATTGTGCATGACACAGGAGTTTTCAAATACGCCTGCACTTCCCGAAAGACCATGGAAATTGCGGGAAAGCTTATGGAAAAGGGCATCGATTTCGGCGGAATTATTGACAACAGCTTTTATAAAAAAACGTATATACAGAATCAGATTCTGGGGAGGGCCCTTTTGGAAAGCGTTACCTTTTTTAAAGGCCGCTGCATTTTCAGTGCGGTTCGTCAGAACGAGATGGAATTTTATGGTGTGGGCAGTAAGGATCTGGATGGCATCATCGACCAGCTGCGGCTTACGGAGGGAGTGGAGGTAGCAATTTTTATCTATCAAACAGGCGCCCAGGAGTTTAAGGTCAGCATGCGTTCCCAAAAAGAGGTGGATGTAAGTAAAATTGCCGCATATTTCGGCGGCGGCGGTCATGTGAGAGCCGCAGGCTGTTCTATGAATGGAAGCATTCATGATGTGATTAATAACCTTTCCAATGAGATTGCCAGGCAGCTTAAGGGGAACATTTCCTCAGAGATATAAAGGATTTGAAACAATGTATCACGGAATCATAAACATATATAAGGAGCCGGGCTATACCTCCCATGATGTGGTAGCCCGGCTCAGAGGAATTTTAAAGCAAAAAAAGATCGGACACACCGGAACGCTAGATCCGGCGGCAGAGGGAGTTCTTCCTGTATGTCTGGGGATGGGTACAAAGCTCTGTGATCTGTTGATGGATAAGACCAAGACCTATGAAACTGTAATGCTTTTAGGACAGGTTACGGACACGCAGGATACCACAGGCCGTATACTTGCTAAGGCCCAGGAGCCAGATCTGAAGCTGGCCCAGGAGCAGGTGGAAACGGCCATTGCAGGCTTTCTGGGTGAATATGCCCAGATACCGCCTATGTATTCAGCCCTTAAGGTGAAGGGCAAGAAGCTTTGCGATCTTGCCAGAGCAGGAAGGGAGGTAGAGCGTCAGGCCAGAAAGGTACAGATTCTGGACATTTCCGTCACCAAAATAGAGCTGCCCAGAGTGTGGATGACGGTGACCTGCTCCAAAGGAACTTACATCCGCACCCTTTGCCATGACATCGGTGCGCTTCTAGGCTGCGGCGGATGTATGGAGCATCTAATCCGCACCCGTGTGGAGTCCTTTGAGTTAAAAGACAGCCTTCGTCTGGATCAGATTGAGAAGGTCAGGGATGAGGGCAGGCTTACGGCATATATTCTTCCGGTGGAGGAGGCCCTGAGCTCCTATCCCGCTCTTGCCGCAAAACCAGAAGCTGACGCGCTGCTCTGTAATGGCAATCCCCTTTTTAAAAATCAGTTGGATTTTGGAAAAGCGGGGGGAGGAGGAGAGCCAAGTGAAGGCCAGATGTTCAGGATATATAACAGTCAGGGACAGTTTTTAGGAGTTTACCAGTACCGGCAGGATAAAAGCTGGTGGAAGCCTTGGAAGATGTTCCTTCCCTCCTGAACTGAGCAGATCCAAAGACGGAGGGACCAGGAAGAAAAAGAGGAATAGCAGGATGAGGTATATAACAGATACGACAGAGTTTCAGATTAAAGAACCTACGATTGTCACATTGGGGAAATTTGACGGAAGACACAGAGGACACCAGAAGCTGCTAAGAATCATGGAGGAGCTCAAGGAGGAGCTGGGCTATGCTACAGCAATCTTTACCTTCGATTCCGTTCCGTCTAGTATAGCAGACGGTGAGAAGCAGACTGTCATTACCACCAATCAGGAGCGGAGAGCCAACATGGAGAAAATGGGGATCGACTACCTGGTTGAATATCCTTTTACAGAGGCGATCCGCCATATGGGCCCGGAGGATTTTGTTAGAAATATCCTGTCTGGAAGGATGAATGCAAAGGTAATTGTCGTTGGCCCTGACTGCAGCTTTGGCTATCAGGGGGCGGGCAGCGCAAAGCTTCTGAGGGAGCTTGCGGCAGAATGTGGCTACCGCCTCTGCGTTATTGAAAAGGAGAAGGATGCGGCAAGAGATATCAGCAGCACCTATATACGGGAGGAGCTGGTAAAGGGCAATGTGGAGAAGGCCAATGCCCTGTTGGGAGAGCCATATGCCATCCATGGAGAGGTGGTTCATGGCAATCACATGGGAGCGGCCGTTCTGGGATTTCCCACAGCAAACCTGATGCCGCCGTCCAACAAGCACCTGCCAAAGAAGGGTGTCTATGTCTCCAGAGTTTGTGTGAATGGCTCTTTCTACAGAGGAGTTACCAATATTGGCTGTAAGCCTACTGTAAAGGGAGAGTATCCCATCGGAGTGGAAACGCATATCTTTGATCTGAATCGTGATATCTATGGTGAGACAATCGAGGTTCAGCTGCTGGCCTTTGAACGGCCGGAGCAAACCTTTGGCTCTCTGGAGGAGCTGAAAGCCAGGATTGAGCTGGACAAAGCCTTTGCTGCCGGTTATTTTAAAAAACATCCTGAGATTAGACTGGATAAAATTGGGCAAAATGACAGAAGAGAAATAAAATAAATATTTACAGATGGAGCAGACTATGCTATACTGAACCGGTATGAGTTAAATAGTCGTCAGAAGATTATTTAACGCCGCAGGCAGTGCCTAAGCCAGTCCAGCCTGACCTTGGAGCCTTGCTCTTGCGGAAATAAGCGCCGATGCCCGGTTATCTGGTTACTCCAGCCGACAGCCTGGTTTACGGTGAGTTTAATTATAAAAGGAGGAAGGGCCATGATTTCAAAGGAAAAGAAAGCACAGATTATTGCGGAGTACGGGCGTAAGCCTGGTGACACAGGTTCACCGGAGGTTCAGATCGCGATTCTTACAGAGAGGATCTCAGAACTGACAGAGCACTTAAAGCAGAATCCTAAGGATCACCACTCCAGAAGAGGACTTCTGATGATGGTTGGACAGAGAAGAGGGCTTCTGGATTACTTAAAGAAGACGGATCTGGAAGGCTATCGTGCATTAATTGAAAAGCTTGGTATCAGAAAGTAATTAATTAGGGTGGAGAAAATAACTCCACCCTATCTTTGCTTTCAAAACCAGGGAACCAATAACGGGCAGGGTTGCTCCGAGACCGCTGATGTACCTGCAGGAGGGAAGCTCTCCTTGTTCCGGCAGGCAGATCAGTAGTTTCGGCGTCTTCTGTCCAAAGCAAATCATTTGTATGAAAGAAAAGGAGGCACCATTATGTTCAAGAGTTTCAGCATGGATCTGGCAGGCCGTAAGCTGACCGTAGAGGTAGGCAGAGTGGCAGCACAGGCCAACGGCGCAGCATTTATGCATTACGGCGATACTGTTGTGCTGTCTACGGCAACTGCGTCTGCCAAGCCAAGAGAGGGCATTGATTTCTTTCCCCTTAGCGTAGAGTATGGAGAAAAGCTGTATTCTGTGGGAAAGATTCCGGGCGGATTCAATAAGCGGGAGGGCAAGGCTTCCGAAAACGCAGTTCTTACCTGCCGTGTAATCGACCGTCCCATGCGTCCCCTGTTTCCTAAGGACTACCGCAATGACGTAACCCTGGACAACATTGTTATGTCCGTTGACCCGGACTGCAGTCCTGAGCTTACTGCTATGCTGGGAGCAGCAATCGCCACCAGCATTTCAGATATTCCATTTGACGGCCCCTGCGCAACTACCCAAGTAGGCCTCGTGGACGGCGAGTTCGTGATCAATCCTACGGCCGCTCAGAAAAAGGCTTCCGATATGGCTCTTACAGTGGCCTCTACCAGAGAAAAGGTGATCATGATTGAAGCGGGAGCCAACGAGGTTCCTGAGCAGAAGATGATCGAAGCTATTTTCAAGGCCCACGAGGTAAATCAGGAGATAATCAAATTTATCGACACCATCGTAGCTGAGTGCGGCAAAGAGAAGCATACCTACGAAAGCTGTGCCGTTCCTGAGGAGCTTTTTTCTGCCATAAAGGAGATTGTACCGCCTACTGAGATGGAGGGGGCCGTATTTACAGACGACAAGCAGACACGGGAAGGCAATATTGCGGAGATTACTGCCCGCCTTGAGGAAGCGTTTGCAGATAACGAGGAATGGCTGAATATACTGGGTGAGGCAATCTACCAATATGAGAAGAAGACTGTCCGCAAGATGATTTTAAAGGATCATAAGCGTCCTGACGGCCGGGCAATCAACGAGATCCGCCATCTGGCTGCTGAGATTGACCTTCTTCCAAGAGTACACGGTTCCGGTATGTTCACCCGCGGACAGACCCAGATTCTCAATGCCTGCACCCTGGCTCCGCTGTCAGAGGCCCAGAGGGTTGATGGTTTGGATGAAAATGAGACAAGCAAACGGTATATGCACCACTACAACTTCCCTTCCTTTTCCGTGGGAGAGACAAAGCCTAGCCGGGGGCCGGGCCGCCGGGAGATCGGACACGGCGCTCTGGCGGAGCGGGCCTTGCTTCCTGTGCTTCCAAGTACGGAGGAATTTCCCTATGCTATCCGCACTGTATCTGAGACCATGGAGTCCAACGGTTCCACCTCTCAGGCAAGCATCTGTGCTTCTACTCTGTCCCTAATGGCGGCAGGCGTACCGATTAAGGAGATGGTTGCAGGCATTTCCTGTGGTCTGGTTACAGGCGATACGGATGATGATTATTTGGTGCTGACTGATATTCAGGGTCTGGAGGATTTCTTTGGAGATATGGATTTTAAGGTAGGCGGAACAAGGAACGGCATCACTGCAATCCAGATGGATATTAAGATTCACGGCCTTACTCGTCCGATTATTGAAGAGGCAATCGCAAAAACGAAAGAAGCCAGAATGTATATTCTGGAGAAGGTCATGATGCCTGTTATCTCTGAGCCGAGAAAGCATTTAAGTCCGTATGCTCCTAAGATTAAGCAGCTGACCATTGATCCCCAGAAGATTGGCGATGTAGTGGGTAAGCAGGGCAAGGTTATTAATAAAATCATCGAGGAAACCGGTGTTAAGATTGATATAACAGATGACGGTTCTGTAAGTATCTGCGGTACAGACGAGGCTATGATTGATAAGGCTATGTCTATCATTACAGGTATTGTGACTGATATCGAGCCAGGCATGGTGTTCAACGGCAGAGTGGTGCGCATCATGAATTTTGGAGCCTTTGTGGAGCTGGCTCCTAACAAGGACGGTATGGTTCACATTTCCAAGCTGGCTGACAATCGGGTGGGCAAGGTAGAGGATGTTGTGAATATTGGAGATGAGGTTACTGTAAAGGTGACTGAGGTTGACAAGATGGGAAGAATTAACCTGACCATGAGGCCTAGTGACTTGGAATGAAAAGAAAAGCAGCTGTGATTTTGCAGCCCTGCTTGAGGTCTGCTCCGTAGTCCTGGCAGGAAACGCTTGTCTGGATGCCCTCTGATATTATAAATTCGTGGCAGACGCAGAGGCTTCAACATTCAAATAAAAGCAAACGGACAATGCCTGAAAAAATCGGGCATTGTCTTTTTTTGACCTTCGTTATATAATGTTCACTGTGAACTGTTTCAGTAACAGTCAGCAGCGAAGGCAGAAACTGCCGGGGAATGATAGGAGAATCAAGAAGATGAGCAAAGTAAGGACAAGGTACGCACCCAGCCCCACGGGAAGGATGCATGTAGGAAACTTAAGAACCGCATTGTATGCGTATTTGATTGCGAAGCACGAGGGAGGAGAGTTTCTTCTCCGTATAGAGGATACGGATCAGGAGCGCTATGTGGAAGGCGCAGTGGAGATTATATACCAAACACTTAAGGATACAGGACTCATTCACGATGAAGGGCCTGATAAGGACGGCGGCTGCGGACCCTATGTCCAGAGTGAGCGTCAGGCATCAGGGATCTATTTGGAGTACGCCAAAAAACTGGTTGAAAAGGGGGAGGCTTATTATTGCTTTTGCACTCCTCAGCGTCTCTCCTCGCTTAAGACCACGGTAAACGGCGAGGAGATTATGGCCTATGACAAGCATTGCCTGCACCTTTCAAAGGAGGAAGTGGAAGCGAAGCTGGCAGCAGGCATTCCGTATGTGATCCGCCAGAATAATCCGGTTACAGGCTCCACTACCTTTAAGGATGAAATATACGGAGATATTACTGTGGACAATTCCGAATTGGATGATATGGTTCTTATCAAATCCGACGGATATCCCACCTATAATTTTGCCAATGTAGTAGATGACCATCTCATGGGTATTACCCATGTGGTCAGAGGCAATGAGTATCTGTCCTCCTCACCTAAGTACAACCGCCTATATGAAGCCTTTGGCTGGGAAGTGCCGGTTTATGTCCACTGTCCCCTTATTACAGATGAGCAGCATCACAAGTTGAGTAAGAGGAGCGGACATTCCTCATTTGAGGATTTGATAGAGCAGGGCTTTATCTCTGAGGCAGTGGTGAACTATGTGGCTTTGCTTGGCTGGTCTCCGGAGGATAACAGGGAAATTTTTTCTCTGGAGGAAATGATCCGGGAATTTAACTATCACCGTATGAGCAAGTCGTCGGCTGTATTTGATATGACCAAGCTGCGCTGGATGAATGGCGAGTATATGAAGGCCATGGAATTTGACAGGTTTTATGAGATGGCAGAGCCTTACCTTAAGGCAGTGATTAAGAAGCCCTTGGATCTTAAAAAGATTGCGTCTATGGTAAAAACCAGAATTGAGGTATTCCCTGATATTCAGGGACATATTGATTTTTTTGAGACACTTCCGGAATATGACGTTGCCATGTACACTCATAAGAAGATGAAGACCAACGCTCAGACCTCCCTAAAGGTGCTGGCCGATCTCCTTCCTGTGCTGGAAGCTCAGGAGGACTTTTCAAACGGCGCTCTCTATACAGCTCTCTCAAAGTATGTGGAGGCTACAGGCGTTAAAACAGGCTTTGTAATGTGGCCGATCCGAACAGCCCTATCTGGAAAGCAGATGACGCCGGCGGGAGCAACTGAGATTATGGAGGTGCTGGGGAAAGAGGAATCCCTGGAGCGAATCCGCAAGGGAATCCATTTATTGCAGGAACAAGGATAAAGACTTCATGGCATTAAATGAAATACAGAAAAAGGCAATCCGGCATGGAAAAGGCCCTATGCTGGTACTGGCAGGACCCGGTTCAGGAAAGACCACAGTCATTACCAACCGGGTTCGGTATCTTACGGAGAAGGCTGGAGTGGAGCCGGGGGACATCCTGGTGATTACCTTTACCAGGGCAGCAGCCAGAGAGATGAAAGAAAGGTATGAGCAGATAACTCAGGCAGGATGTAACAGGGTTTCCTTTGGAACCTTTCATTCTGTCTTTTTTCTCATGTTAAAGCTGGCTTACCGCTACCAGGCTGCCGATATTGTGAGGGAGGAGCAGAGAGTCCGCTTTATCCGGGAGGCTCTGGAGGGGTGCGAGCTAGAGATAGAAGATGAGGGAGAATTTATTAATGCAGTTCTAAGTGAAATCAGCCTGGTAAAGGGGGAACAGTTAAGTCTGGATTATTACTATTCAAAAAACTGCCCTGAGGCTGTGTTTAAAAAGCTGTACCAGGAATATGAGAGGCGGTTAAGGCAAACTGGGCTTTTGGACTTTGACGATATGCTGGTAATGTGTTATGAACTCTTAAAGGAGAGGAAGGATATTCTGGCTGCCTGGCAGAACAAATATCAATATATACTGATCGATGAATTTCAGGATATTAACCGAATTCAGTATGAAATTGTAAAAATGCTGTCCCGGCCCAGAAACAACCTTTTTATCGTTGGGGATGACGATCAGTCTATTTACCGCTTCCGCGGGGCCAAGCCGGAGCTGATGCTGGGCTTTGAGCGGGATTATCCTGGGGCGAAAACTTTGCTGCTAGACACCAATTACCGCTCCAGCCGCCAGATCGTGGAAGCGGCCTGTCGGGTTATCTGTCACAATCGTACCAGATTTACCAAGAAAATACGGGCAGCCAGAGGCAATGGCCGGGATGTAATCATAAAGGAATGGCCAAGTCCCACAGAGGAAACCACCGCCATTGCATCGGAGCTTAAGTCCTACGCTGAGATGGGAATCCCCTATGAGCACATGGCAGTCCTATACCGCACCAACCTTGGGCCGAGGCTTCTGGTTGAAAAGCTGATGGAGTATAATATACCCTTTTCCATGGGGGATACCCTTCCCAATCTGTATGATCACTGGATTGCGAAAAATGTGCTGGCTTACATAGGGGCAGCCCAAGGTGATCTGAGCCGGGGGAACATTCTAACCATTATCAACCGTCCTAAGCGCTATATCAGCCGGGATGCTTTAGAGGGTCAGAGGGTCAGCTGGGAGGCAGTAAAGTCCTTCTATCAGGATAAGAGCTGGATGGTGGATCGCGTCGAGCAGCTGGAATATGATTTAATGATGCTTAAGAATATGGCTCCTGCCGCTGCGGTAAACTATATACGTAAGGCTGTGGAGTATGACGGCTATATCCGGGAGTATGCAAAAGACAGGCGCATGAAGCCGGAGGAGCTGCTGGAGCTGCTGGATCAGCTTCAGGAGAGCGCCTCTGGTTTTAAGACCTGTGAGGATTGGTTTGCTCACATGGGAGAATATAAGGAGCAGCTGCTGCTGCAAGCCCGAAGCCGGAATGAAAAGGGCTTTGGCGTAAGCCTCATGACCATGCACAGCGCTAAGGGTCTGGAGTACCGGGTGGTTTTTATACTGGATGCCAATGAGGGCATTACGCCCCATCACAAGGCAGTGTTGGAGCCTGACGTAGAGGAGGAGAGGCGGCTGTTCTATGTGGCTATGACCAGAGCAAAAGAGAGGCTCCATCTCTACTATGTAAAAGAACGCTACCATAAGAGGCAGGAAGTATCAAGATTCATAGAGGAGGTAAGGTCATGAAAGGGCTGATCCATATATACTGCGGAGATGGAAAGGGAAAAACTACAGCGGCTTTAGGAGCGGCTGTCCGGGCTGCCGGGCGGGGGAGAAGAGTGCTAATTTCCAGGTTTTTGAAAACAGAAGATTCGGGGGAGGTTATCAGCCTTCCGTTGCTTCCGGGAATTACGCTTATGCCCTGTTTCCGGAATTTTGGATTTTCCTGGCAGATGTCACCAGAAACCCGTAAGGAGGCAGAGCTTTACTATGGGCGCAGCTTTAAGGAAGCCTGGCGTGTGGCAGCAGGAAAAGAGGGGGGAGACGGATATGATTTGCTTATTCTGGATGAGGTAATAGGAGCGGTTAATCTGGGCTTTGTGGATGAGATGGCCCTTATTGCTGCACTGAAGGAGCGGCCGGAGGCTTTGGAGGTGATTCTTACAGGCCGGAATCCCTCCGAAGCCTTGTGCTCCTATGCGGATTATCTAACGGAGATGAAGCTGCGCAAGCATCCCTTTACAGAAGGAATCGCTGCCAGGAAGGGAATTGAATACTAATGGGAGAGAACGCTTTTTAACAGGGTTTGAGGCGGCCTTCCCGTAATTAATTGCTGTCCGTTGCTGTAGCCCTCCTCCCTGTCTGACAGGCGCTGGATAAGGGCGGTGCGGAGAAAGGTAATACGTTCCTGGAAGTGAGGCTCCCCAATCAGATTGGAAAGCTCGTGGGGATCTTGGGAAAGATCAAAATATTGTTCCTCACCAGTTTGAGAATACCATATGTATTTATCGGTTTCCGTTACAATAAAGTGATTGGAGTGGATGCCAAGGGTGTGCTCACCGTGAAGGTATGTTCTTAGTTGGATGGAAGGGTCCTGAACCAGAGGCATGAGACTTTGACCATCCAGACCTTCTATGGGAGGCTGCCCGGCTAGATCCAGAAGGGTTGGCATAATATCCCGCAGCTCAGCTACGCTGTGGCAAACCTGTCCGGCAGCTCCCCCAATGAGCCGGGAAGGGCCGGAGATAATCATAGGAATACGGGCGCTTCCCTCATAGGGCCTGGATTTTCGGAAGCAGTAGTGATCTCCCAGCTCCTCACCATGGTCAGAGGTAAAGAGGATCACAGTATCATCCATCAGCTGGTGTTCGACTAAAGCCTGTATCAACCGTCCTATCTGGTGATCCAGATGAGTGATACATGCATAGTAGCCAATTTGAGCTTGTCGCAGCAGCTCTGGGTCCAGGGGGCCGGTGGGAGAGTCGTAGATCCGGCCCAGATGGGTCAGTTCTTTGCTGTCCTCCCAGTTTCCCAAAGCCGGAGGGGAGAGCGGCTTGTCTTTGTACAGATCAAAATAGTATTGAGGCGCGTCAAAAGGGGGATGGGGCCTTAGGTAGGAAGCCATGAGGAAAAACGGCCGGCTGGTATCACGTCTTCTGAGGAAGTCAATAGCCCGGCTGGAAACCCAGTTGGTGGGATGGCAGGCTTCCTCATATATCCAGGGGCGAGCCATCCAGGAATTGCATTCCATCCCGGTATCTGTTACGTCGGCCCCGATCCCCTTTTCCTGACTGAGCCAATAGAAGTAATCGTCAGCGATTTTCTGAGATTCATAGTAGGGAGTATTCGGATAGCGGTAGGCGTGAAGGTATCCGTCATGAAGCTCAATGCTGTGGAAGCCCATAAGATTCCGCAGGGGATGTACATGCATTTTTCCCACACACTGAGTATAGTAGCCGGCTTTGGCAAGCTCTCCTGCCATTGTATGAGGATAGTTCCAGTCTGTCAGGTCCTGATAGCCCACTCTGCCGTGATGCTCCTGAGAAAGACCGGTATGGAGGGCCGCCCTGGCAGGAATACAGCTGGGGCAGGAGGAATAGGCTCTGTCAAACCGTGTTCCCTTAGCTGCCAGAGAGTCCAGGTAAGGCGTTTTTACATCTGGATGTCCGGAGATTCCCAGACAGTCGCCTCTAAGCTGATCAGTCATAATTAATACGATATTTGGCTGTTTCATTGTTAAATTCTCCTAATCTTTGATTTTGTGTAATCGACTCTGGTTATGCTCTTCCTTTTTTTGTTCTGCATGCTTATGTTCCCTGTTTTTAAGCTTCCGGTAGCTGTTGGGAGTCATGCCGGTTGCTTTTTTAAAAACCTGGGAAAAGTAGGATTGCGAAGAAAAGCCGATGGATGTGGCAATTTCCGCAATAGAGTGGTCTGTGGATTCCAACAGCTCACGGCTGACCTGAAGCCGCTTGGTATTGAGATAGCTGATTGGGGACAGCCCTGTATATTTGGTGAAGGCGTGGGCCAGGTAGTACTTATTCATGTGAGTAAAGGCAGCCAGAGAGTCCAGGGAAATATTGTCTGCATAGTTGGAATCCAGATATTGCTTAACCTGTCCGCATTCCCGTGTCATTTTGGCCGTGCCGATGGAGGCAGGAACCAGCTTTTGGCAGCGGATAATCTGGATTAGAAGAATATCCAAAAGGTGTTGGCACACCAGAGTGTAGCCCAAAGGCTCATGGTGAACTTCTTCCATAATCAGGTTCAGGATATTCAGCAATTCCGTCTTTTTAGAGTAGTTGCAGATGATGCGGCTGCTGGAAAGTTCAGTGTTAAAAAAGGTGATACCCTCAATTCCCAGGACAATGTATTCCAAAGGTGACGCATCCAGAGATTGTTCTGTGTGCTCTATGTTGGGAGGAACGATAATTAAGTCGTTAATCCCGATAAAGAAGATCTGGCCGTCCAAAAGAAAGGTTCCTTTACCGCTTACTACATAAAACAGCTCGGTGAAGTGATGGCTGTGAGGTATGCTTTTCCAGTCGCCCTGATATTTGGACGTGGAGATATACAGCAGTTTGGAATTTAAGTGCTGGAAATGCTTAGGCTTGATTTCATAGCGCTGCATGCTCATTTGGGAAAAACTCCTTTTAAATTCAAGTAAAAATGTACCACTTATACAAAATGCTAAAGATAAAAAAAGATTCAAATTAAGCAAATTATATACGAAAAGAATAAAAATGTAAATATAAAACAATTTTTTGACAAAAAAAACAAGATCTATATAAAATATGGCAAGATAATGATAGAGAATAAAAAAAGAAATATATATAATGAATGATACAAGATAATAGTAAGTTTAATCTAATAGAGGAGGAAGGATTATGCAATTGAAGAAAATTATGGCGTTAACCTGTGCGGCGGCTATGGCGGCGGCAAGCCTGGCCGGTTGTTCCGGACAAGCTGCTAAGTCTACAACAAAGGCGGCTGCGGCATCTGCAGAAGGTGAGGAATCTGCGGCGGCTGATAAAGAAAAGGAGACTCCTGTGGAAGGGGGACTGAAAGGAACGTTAAAGGTAGCAGCCTTTGATGGCGGCTATGGTACGGAAATGTGGAAAGAGGTAACCCAAAAGTTTATGGAAAACAATCCGGGTGTTACCATTGAGCTGACTGCGGAAAAGAATCTGGAAGAAGTGATCAGCCCTCTGATGAAGGCAGGAGATTATCCTGATATTGTTTACCTGGCGACAGGACGTGAGCTGGCCCTTCCTGAGACTCTTCTGAAGGATAAGGCTATCGCGGATATTACGGATGTGCTTTCCATGAAGGTTCCGGGAGAGGACGTAACGGTAGGGGAAAAGATTGTTCCTGGCTTCGTTGACACACTGGTAACCAATCCTTATAACGACGGCAAAACATACCTGGCTCCTATGTTCTACAGCCCCTGCGGTCTTTGGTATGACGCAGGATTGTTTGAGAGCAAGGGCTGGGAGCTTCCAGAAACCTGGGATGATATGTGGGCCCTCGGAGATAAGGCAAAAGCAGAGGGGATTTCTTTGTTCACCTATCCGGTAGCCGGATATTTTGACGCATTTATGTTTGGCCTTCTTACTGAGATTGGCGGACCGGATTTTTATAATCAGGCAATGACCTATACAGACGGTATTTGGGAAACTCAGGAGGCTAGGACAGCATTGGATCTGATTGCAAAGCTGGCTGGCTATACAGAGCCTACGACTGTAGGTAACGCAAACAGTGATAATTTCAAAAAGAATCAGCAGCTCGTTCTGGATGACAAGGCGATTTTTATGCCAAATGGAAACTGGATTATCAGTGAGATGGCAGACGCTCCCAGAGCAGAGGGCTTTAAGTGGGGCTTCATGCCGTTGCCGGCAATGGAAAAGGGCGGAGATCGCTATGCATTTACCTTCTTTGAGCAGATGTGGATTCCTGAAGCGGCAGAGAATAAGGAGCTGGCTAAGGAATTCCTGGCATATATGTACTCTGACGAGGCTGTGGAGATTTTTGCTAAATCTGGCGCAATCCAGCCAGTTGAGGGCGTCAGCGAGTTTATCACCAATGAAGACAGCAAGCTGATTTACTCTATTTATGATAACGGAGCAAAGGCTTCCATGGGAAGCTTTGCGACAACGGAAGCAGTAGAAGGAGTAAGCATGAAGGATACTCTGTTCTTTACCATTGACAGTATTGTAACAGGTGATAAGACGGTGGATGAATGGCAGGCCGCTGTGGAAGAAGTCAGCGATCAGCTGAGAGCGGCAATGAAGTAGTCTGTATCAAAGGATAGCCTGTTAGTAAGATTTAGGAGAGCTGCGGCGAAATACTAGCTATATTCCTGTATTTTGCTGCAGCCTCTTTTTACGAAGTATCCGGGTATTGATAAAGAAAGACCTGACGGATACAAGCTTTAGGAGGGAATGTAGGTGAAAAATCGCAGAAGAAGCTTATTTATTTTTTTATGCGTGGCTCCGGCCGCAGTTCTGTTATTTATCTTTATGATAGTGCCTACCTTCAATGTTTTTCGGATGTCTCTTTATAAGTGGGGAGGGTATTCAGCGGAAAAAACATTTGTAGGATTTAATAATTTTAAAACTTTGGCCTCTGATATGAAATTTCTCAGAGCCATGCAGAATTCTATTTTGATTATTACAGTGGTGACGTTGGTAACTTTGGCTTTGGCAATTATCTTTGCTTATATTCTGAGCCGGGAAAAGATAAAAGGGCAGGCTCTTTTTCGGACGATTTTTTATATCCCCAACATCCTGTCCATTGTAGTTGTTGCGGCAATTTTCTCAGCAGTTTACGATCAGAGGGATGGGCTTTTAAACAGTATTATTTATATATTCCGTCCGGTGGCGCCGGATGGTAAAGGTTTGATAGCCTGGCTGGGAAATCAAAGGCTGGTAGTGTGGGCTATTATTATCGCGCTGATTTGGCAGGCTATTGGATATTATATGGTTATGTACATGGCCAGTATGGCGGGAGTCCCGGAAAGTATTTATGAATCGGCCTCTCTGGAAGGGGCTGGGAAGGTGCGCCAGTTTTTTTCCATGACCCTTCCTATGATTTGGATTAATATCAGAAGCACCCTGACTTTCTTCATTATCAGCACGATTAATCTGAGCTTTCAGCTGGTAAAGGCAATGACAGGAGGAAAGCCGGACGGAGCCTCAGATGTATTCCTGAATTATATGTACGATCAGGCGTATACGAATTCCTCATATGGATACGGTATGGCCATTGGAGTGGTGATCTTCCTCTTTTCTTTTGCATTGGCTGCTGTTGTAAATAGAGTGACGAAGCGCGATGCTTTGGAATTTTAAGGGGGTGGAATGATGGATAAGAGTAAGACTGCATTTTTAAATAAATTGGTAAACGTTTTAACCTATTTCTTTTTAATTTTCTTGGCTGTATGTATTGCTGTACCGGTGGCCTGGGTATTTATGGCATCCTTTAAGGAAAATTCTGAGTTTTACGGACAAAGTCCATGGATGTTACCAAAAGGACTGTATTTCCAGAACTTTATCGATGCCTTTAAAACGGCGAAGATGGGAAGCTATATGCTGAATTCTGTGATTGTCACGGCCCTGTCCTTGGCATTTCTGCTGATAATTGCCCTGCCTGCCGCTTATGTGCTGGCCAGGTACCGTTTTAGAGGCAGTAAGCTGTTAAACATTATTTTTATGGCAGGACTATTTGTCAATGTGAATTATATTGTGGTGCCGATTTTCCTGATGTTTGTAGATGCGGATACGTTTCTTCGTTCCATCGGGGCCACAGGAATTTTCCTGAATAACCGGGTGGTTTTGTCGCTGGTTTATGCTTCTACCCACCTGCCCTTTACGGTTTATCTCCTCAGCGGTTTTTTCGCTACCATACCTAAGGATTATGAGGAAGCAGCCTTTGTGGATGGAAGCGGCTATTTTAATACTATGGTGAGAATTATGATGCCTATGGCGAAGCCCAGCATTATTACAATCATCCTTTTTAATTTCCTCACATTCTGGAATGAATACATTTTAGCTATGACGTTAATGACTAAGGATGCCTATAAGACGCTGCCTGTAGGACTGATGAATTTAAACAGCGTTCAGAAGGCTGCTGCCAATTATGGGCAGCTCTATTCAGGATTGGTTTTGGTTATGCTTCCTACACTGATTCTTTATTTGCTGGTACAGAAAAAACTGACGGAAGGTATGAGTCTTGGAGGACTTAAGGGGTAAAAGGAGAGTTATGATGCGAGTATTTATTTTAAAGGGCTTGCTTTTTGTTTTTTTCGTAGGATTGATTATTTGGGGGCAGAGAGCGGTAGGATATCTGCACTTGGGAGCGCAGCTTGCAGGGCTTGCAGGGCTTTTGGGATTATTGTATTCATATAATAAGACCTATCAATAGGAATATATACGATCAGAAGCAGAAGATGGAAAAAACTTTAAATCCTTGCATTTTTTTCATGAGTCTGCTACAGTGTAACTGCAAAGACAAATCTGAATCTATCTATTGAGAGAGGAATCATACTATGGCAGACGAGAAGAATTTAAATGACGAAGATCAGGAGATGACAGTTACCCTTACTCTGGACGACGATACAGAGATGGAGTGTGTGGTTTTGACCATTTTCCAGGCAGGAGAGCGTGATTACATTGCACTTCTTCCGGTAGAAGGCGCTGATTCTGATGAAGGAGAAGTATACCTGTACCGTTATGCCGAAACCGCTGAAGGAGAGCCATCCCTGGATAACATTGAGGATGATGATGAGTATGAGTTGGTAGCAGACGCCTTTAATGAGCTTTTGGATGAGCAGGAGTTTGACGAGCTTATCAGTGAAGAGGAGCTGGATGAAGCTTGAATGGAACTTTATAAATGATTCGGGAAGACCGGCGCTGTGCAGCGTCGGTTTTTTGCTGCCCGAAACAAAGGCTTTTTATGCCTGAAATCTCTGTGTGGATCAAATCCGGGCTGTGAAACTTGTGTGAAATGATGGAAATGTTCCTGTTTTTTTGCTAAAATAAAACCATCCAGAACCTACAAATTTTAAACCGGAAGGGATTGAGGAGGCAGCTTCATGGATACATTAAAAATATTAGTTGTAGATGACGAAGCCAGAATGCGGAAACTGGTGA
The DNA here is from genome assembly GCF_009696375.1 of Clostridium porci. Taxonomy (GTDB): domain Bacteria; phylum Bacillota; class Clostridia; order Lachnospirales; family Lachnospiraceae; genus Enterocloster; species Enterocloster porci. The sequence goes on along the minus strand of NZ_VUMD01000019.1, from coordinate 2,532 downwards.
AGGATTTCCTGACCAACAAAGGGTTTTCTGTCATAGAAGCAGAGGATGGTGAGAAAGCAGTCGACATTTTTTTTGTGCAAAAGGACATTTCCCTGGTGCTTCTGGATGTGATGATGCCTAAGATGGACGGCTGGGAGGTTTTAAAAACAATACGGAAATACTCTCAGGTTCCTGTTATTATGCTGACGGCTAGAAGCGAGGAAAGAGACGAGCTGCAGGGCTTCGCCTTGGGAGTTGACGAGTATATTTCCAAACCCTTCAGCCCAAAGATTTTAGTGGCCAGGGTAGAGGCAATTCTGCGCAGAACGAATATGACCTCCGGGGAGAGCCTAAACCTGGGCGGAATTTGTATTGATAAGGCAGCCCATCAGGTGACAGTTGACGGTAGGGAGATAGAGCTTAGCTATAAGGAATTTGAGCTTTTAAGTTATTTTGCAGAAAATCAGGGAATTGCTTTATCCAGAGAAAAGATACTGAACAATGTGTGGAACTATGACTATTTTGGAGATGCCCGAACCATTGATACCCATGTAAAAAAGCTTCGCAGCAAGCTGGGAGAGAAGGGAGATTTGATTAAGACGATATGGGGAATGGGCTATAAATTTGAGGTGAATGAATGAAATATTCCATCCGATATCGGTTTACCCTGATCTTTATTGGCCTGATGACATTGGTGCTTCTTGCGGTTCTGGCAGTGAATACATGGTATCTGGAGCCATTTTATGTTAATCAGAAGGTGAAGGTCATGGAACGTACCTACGACCTTATTGACGCTGCGGTTCTGGAGCAGATGAGCCGGGGAGGCAGTATTGTGGATTTGCTGGAAACAGCAATGGAAGCCCAGAGAAGATCAGATGCTGCCATGGAATGGGGCAAAACGAAAGGACAAAAGGATCAGGCCTCTGAATGGAGAGAGAATGAGGAGACGGAGGAGAATAAGGCCATGTCCATACTCCAAAAGATTCGTGGTCTGGGAGAGAGCAACAATGTGGCAATCGTTATGATTGATAGCAATACAGGCAAAGCCTTTTTGTCATCGGCCAGAGAGAGTGAGTGGCTGGCCTTAAAGGTACAGCGGTATGTGCTGGGACAGAATAAAAACGGTACTGAGACTGTGGCTGAGCATGAAAATTACACCATAGAAAAAACCTATGATCCCAGAAATAATAATTATAATTTGGAAAGCTGGGGTTTTTTTTCCGATAACAGCACTATGTTTATCGTATCCATTCCGCTGGCCAGTATCAGGGACAGCGTCCAGCTGTCCAATTTGTTTTTGACCTATGTAGGAATTACTGTTTTGATGATTGGAAGCGTCCTTATGTACGTAACCACCCGGAAGATTACCTCTCCCATAATGACTCTGTCGGCCCTATCGGAGAAAATGTCCAATTTAGACTTTGATGCCAAGTACGAAGGTGAGGCGAAGGATGAGGTAGGAGTTCTGGGCAGGAGTATGAACACCCTGTCCGATAAACTGAAGGAGACCATAGGGGAGCTAAAAACTGCCAACAATGAGCTTCAAAGAGACATAGAGGAAAAGATACGTGTTGATGAAGCAAGAAAAGATTTTATTGCAAATGTTTCTCACGAGTTAAAGACTCCCATTGCCTTAATTCAGGGGTATGCAGAGGGACTTACCGAAGGGATGGCTGAGGATGAGAACAGCAGGAATTATTACTGCGAGGTAATTATGGATGAGGCTAACAAGATGAATACCATGGTAAAGCAGCTTTTGAACCTGACAGCTCTGGAATTTGGCAATGATGTACCGGTTATAGAGCGCTTTGATATTACCAGCTTAATCCAGGGGATTCTTTCCTCTGCCGGTATTTTGCTTCAGCAGAAGGAGGCTAAGGTAATATTTAAGGAGAAGGAGCCTGTATGGGTCTGGGCAGATGAATTTAAAATAGAAGAAGTAATTACTAATTATCTTAACAATGCTATGAATCATCTGACCGGAACGAAGCAGATCGAAATCAATCTGGAGCAGGTAGCAGGAGAGGTGAAGGTGAGCGTATTCAATACAGGAGAGCACATTCCGGAGAAAGACATGGACAATCTATGGACAAAATTCTATAAAGTGGACAAAGCCAGAACCAGAGCTTACGGAGGAAGCGGCATCGGACTGTCGATTGTGAAAGCGATTATGGATTCTCATAATAAGGCCTGCGGTGTTGAAAATGTGGAAGGGGGAGTGAAATTCTGGTTTACTCTGGATAGCAGCATGTAAAGGAAGTCTTTTTTTGGGGGCTTTTATAAAATGAAAAAAATGTTGAAAAAAGTTAAAAAAGCTGTTGACAATTGTTAAATCATCTGATAATATATCTCTTGCGCTGCGGTAAGAACCAATGCGCAAGAGAAAAAATAAAAAAACGATTGACAAAGCGGAATGGTTGTGATAGGATAGAGGAGTTGCCGCTGAAACGCTTTGGCGTCAATGTTGAAAGCACCTTGAAAATTGAAGATTAAACAGTATGTAAAACCCTGAAAATTCTAAGAAAACAAAGGCCGGGTTAGGGCCTTGGATTG
>NZ_VUMD01000018.1 GCF_009696375.1 Clostridium porci | reverse complement strand
TTGCTATATTGTGTTCATCCAGTTCTACCGTTTCTCCGACCTGAATTACCTCATCTTTGGCTTTAGGTGGGTACTTCCTTGACAACCTCTCTTTATCCGGCTGATCCGGCTGTACCACCTTCACCGGTACGGTTATCTCGTCCGTTGTATTGTCCGGGTACGTTACCGTTACCACTGCCTCCGCGTCTCCTGCCTTGTTGGTGGCCGGTTTCGTCTTCACCGTCGCTGTTCCGCCCCCTGGTATCGGTTTCTTGATCTTGCCTATAATGGCAGCGTCTTCCAAGGTGCCGTTCAGTTCCACCGTTACCGGGTTCCTATCCGCTAATTCCGGAGTATACTTCTCGTTATCCGGACGGTTGTCTACTACCCTCACCGGTACGCTTATCTCGTCCGTTGTATTGTCCGGGTACGTTACCGTTACCACTGCCTCCGCGTCTCCTGCCTTGTTGGTGGCCGGTTTCGTCTTCACCGTCGCTGTTCCGCCCCCTGGTATCGGTTTCTTGATCTTGCCTATAATGGCAGCGTCTTCCAAGGTGCCGTTCAGTTCCACCGTTACCGGGTTCCTATCCGCTAATTCCGGAGTATACTTCTCGTTATCCGAACGGTTGTCTACTACCCTCACCGGTACGCTTATCTCGTCCGTTGTATTGTCCGGGTACGTTACCGTTACCACTGCCTCCGCGTCTCCTGCCTTGTTGGTGGCCGGTTTCGTCTTCACCGTCGCTGTTCCGCCCCCTGGTATCGGTTTCTTGATCTTGCCTATAATGGCAGCGTCTTCCAAGGTGCCGTTCAGTTCCACCGTTACCGGGTTCCTATCCGCTAATTCCGGAGTATACTTCTCGTTATCCGGACGGTTGTCTACCACTCTCACCGGTACGGTTATCTCGTCCGTTGTATTGTCCGGGTACGTTACCGTTACCACTGCCTCCGCGTCTCCTGCCTTGTTGGTGGCCGGTTTCGTCTTCACCGTCGCTGTTCCGCCCCTTGGTATCGGTTTCTTGATCTTGTCTGTAATGGCTTTGTCGTTCAAGGTTCCATTCAGATCCACCGTTACCGGGTTCCTATCCTTTAAGGTCGCCCCCGCTCCAGCATTTCCTGTCACTTCCTCCGAAACATTTCCAGCCTTATCTGTCACTGTCACTTTTACGATTGAGGCATCTTTGACCTTGTCCTTGGGAATCGTAATGACGCCGCCTTTGACGGTAAAACCATCTCCCTCTCCACCAGTCCACTGATCGCCTTGTTTCGTTAATCGAACCTTCTTTTCCTTTCCACCTTCTGGTGTATAGGTTATATCGACATGCTCAATATCCTGATCGATTTCAGCCTCTGGCAGAGTAATGACCACACTTCCATTGTCCTTTTCCTCAATGCCTGGTTTTCCAGCTTTATTATCAACGCCTACCACAAACAAATTGATTACATTGGTTTCTGTCGCTGTATCAATATTGTAGCTTGCATGAGACACTTCATACGGACGCAGGTAGATTTGGTATTTTTCGGTTGTGCCCTCCACTACGTTTCCATTTTGTAGAATATTCCATGAGCCTGCCGAGTTATTATTCTCCTCCGTTATGGGCGAGTTTTCAGCAATAACTGGTACCTTTGGATCATCCTCTAAATCGATACTCTGATCCCCCCATTTTTGTGTCGAGTTTACAATATCTAAAATATTCCGGGGATCTCCATTTTTATCAATCAGACGCTTCCCATCTTCTTCTCGTTTGTAGATCCACTCAACTCCTTCTGAATCATCTTTATACTTCTTCTTTTTGTCAGTTCCATCGTAAACCTGTTGGTTTCGTTTATCTGTGGCAGTTAATTCTTCTAACAAATCGGTTGTGGAGAAAGGGGTTTTGTCATTGATGTCATATTTATAGATGAATGTATACCCATTCTCTGATTTTTCAAACCCAAGATCATTCGTTCTTTTTGGTAACTTTACATGTTTCCATTTCAAATCCACCTCTGTACGTATATTGGGAATCGGATCGATGACCGTAGAAAGAACCGCTTTCTCTTCCAGCTGCTTTAGAGTAGCCTTAATTCCTGCCTGACGGTATTTTTCAGTTCGAGTCCCATTGGCATGAGAGGAAATAAATCCAAGGGCTTGAATATTGGCGTCTTTATCCTCAGGATTTTTAAGAGGCGCAATCACTTCAAAAACATAGCTACTACTACTACTACTATCTTCCCAAGAATCATAGTAAAGATTCGCGTCACCGTTTCGGTAGGCAACCATCTCATTGTAGCCTTGTACTTCGGAAATTTGTTTGCCAAGCTCCTTTGCGTCCTCTTCAAATCCTTTTATGATTGCCTTGTTAAATGCATCTGTAAAGGTTTCATTAACGGGAACTTTTGAATTAGTGTTATCATCCGTTAAAATGTTTCTACCAAATTCTTTTTTCAGGTCCTTACCTGTGATTTTTTGAGAACCCTGCTTCGCTCCCCATTCAGCAACCGTCTTGTAGGTTTTACGCTCAGTTTCCCCGCCGTCCTGATTAAAGACTTTTTTTACAATCTGTGCCGGTGTCTTTACAGCCTTTGGAAGGACAAAGCCGAAGACTGTTCTTCCTCCGATCGGATAATGCTCCGGATTCATTGTAAAGCTATACTTGACAGCTGGCACCTGCTTTCCATCTACCTCAGCGGTCACCCTTTCATATCGAACCTGCACACTGGATTTTTCTGATTTTTGTTTCTCCTCCGTATATTTATACACACCCGTATTGGGGTCAAAGGAGCCTGCCGCATAAACAACGGTTGCTGCATTTCCAAAGAAAAGGGTGCAGCCCAGCATGCAGGATACCGCTTTAACGCTAAGTTTCTGCAAGCTCTTTTTTCGCCGTTTTATCTTCAGCTTTCCCACTATCGTTCTCCTTTCTTTTCCACTTTTTTCTTTTCTATGTAAACCAAAAGGTTCTTTGCTGCTTCTCTTATACCACCCCCCCCCCTATAAAACACATCTTTGGTTCAAGTATTACAACTACCATATTCATTCAAGTAATGAATCAAACGAATGGATAGCCGAAGCGCTTTAAGCGCTATTTATCATTAAGTGTCATCAAGATTCCAAAGATTTGTATTATTTCATTGTCTTAGCTGCATACTAGACCGGTCTGATATGCTTGATAAACGCTTTTAATAATAATCATAAAAAATGCAAATTTATTGTATATTTCCTTTGTTTCTATGTATAAATCTATCTGTTTTACCATTAACACTTGATTAACTTGATTAAATCGAATTTAATTTATAAATTAGAACATATTTCGCATCATTTTCTAAAGGCTTTAATACCTTGCACATGTTTCCTTCAGGGATTTTATAAAAGATTTTATAAAAGCTTCGTTAGTTTACACTAGGATAAAAAAGGGGATTGTACCATAATGACCAATCATTTAAAGAAATTGATAAAATCGGTACATACTTTAACACACCTTCCGATTTATGTATTTAATGAACAATTTCAATTAAAAAATCTTTATATATCGAATCGGGTTTGTGTGCTTCCCTATGATTTTAAAGCGTTTTGCGGCGGCTCAAATCAGGCCCTTCCTTTTATTTTTTCCGGCGCCTTGGAGGAAGTGTTCATTTCTTACTCCCATCCGGGCATAATCCTCATTATCGGCCCTTTCACTACACTCCAGCTTACAGAGGATCTGATTGAAGAACGGCTCCACAGCTATACGTCCCGATCTGCTGTATGGCCTAGTCTGTCCAGCTACCTTAAGCATCTGCCCTTCTTCTCTTTAGGTGACGTGCGGGATTTTCTGATTCATTTAAACTACCTCTTTACAGGGAAAGCAGACTGTCCCTACTCGGAGGAGCTCCATTTTCAGGTTGAACGGAATAAAATTTTATTTGATGAGAAAAAACTGGAAACCTATAATTGGAACGTATTTCAGCCAGAATTTTACACCTATCGATATGAGGAACAGCTCCTTGCCTTGGTCCGGGAAGGGGATATCCGTAAATTGCGGGAATCCTTAGCTTCTCTCAACTCCAGTATTATACCAGCCAGCACAAAGAAGCCCCTGCGCTCCGAAAAAAATTATACTATCATTGTGTTGGAAAAATTAGCTGCTCTTGCCATTCAGTCAGGCCATGACATTGTAGATATTTATCAGCTAAGAAATTATTATATGCAGCTATTAGAAGAAAAAAGTCAATTAATTGATGTGCTTTATGTACGTGACTGCGCCATTATACACTTTACAGAGCTTCTTCATCATAACGTCAGAAGAAGCTATTCTCCCATCATACAGTCCATTATACAGCATATAGAGCTTAATCTGTATACCAGTATAAAGGTAAAGGATATTAGTGAAAAATTTTATATTTCCGAGCCTGCTCTATTCTCCAGATTTAAAAGGGAAACGGGCTTTAGCGTCATTACCTATATTCATTACCGAAAGGTAAATGAATCTAAACTACTCCTTAAATCAGGGCTTCCTCCCACCGAGGTGGCAGCCAGCCTGTGTTATTACGACTACTCTCATTTTGCCCGCACCTTTAAAAAATTCATAGGGATCTCTCCCAAGGAATATCAGCTGAATCCGAACACATTGCCAGCCCGCTCTGTTTTGGACAGGTACTGGCCGGATAAACTGGAATAAAGGGTTATGCAAGCAGATACGCCCCGCTGCCAAGCGCCAGCGGGGCGTATCCATCTATATGAACTAAAATTACAGGTCTAAAGGCCCCGGTCTTCCTGCTATCCCTCAATAGCGATGTATTTATTCTCCTCCACAACAGGCTTTGTCTCCTTCTTCGGAACAAACAGCTTCAAAATGCCATGCTTAAATTCCGCTTTAATCTCCTCCTGTGTCACATGTTCTCCTACATAAAAGCTTCTCTCGCAGGCTCCGGCATAACGCTCTCTTCGGATGTAACGGCCGCTTTCCTTATCCTTTTCATCCTGGTCAAGGCCTTTAGCCGCGCTGATGGTCAGGTAGCCGTTATCCAGGGAGGCTTTCACCTCATCCTTCTTAAAACCAGGAAGGTCTATCACTACCTCATAACCATTATCCATTTCTCTGATGTCCGTTTTCATCAGGTTCTGCGCCCGTCTGCCGTAGAGCTTCTTCTCCAGTCTGCGCTCTGCCTTGTCGTCATAGAACGGAAAATCGTCAAAGAAATCATCAAATAAATCTTCTCCAAAAATACTAGGCATCAACATACGTCATCTCTCCTTTTCTTACACTATATTGCTTACCTTGTTTCTTTGGAACTGGGATGTTTAAGAAACGCATAGAGCTTAGGAACCGCTCTCTTTTTGTTTCTCTTCCTTTGTTCTAACTATGTTATAGCACTTTTTGTTAGCACTGTCAATAGGTGAGTGCTAATTATTTTTTACACCATAGGCATTTCTACAACGACAGTTAAAATTTTCTTGATTGCTCCCCTGCCGCCAGCTTTTTAACAATATCAGTCAGCAGAGAAATATCAAAGCCGCGCTTTTTTACTCGCTTTAAATCCTTCTGAAATTTAGTAGCCGGTCTTATGCTATACATCAGCAAGCAACTCCTCCATCATCTGATCGACATTTGAATAAATCTTGCCAAGGCCCGGATTATCCTTCATTTTCTTGACTTCCTGGATTGCTTCAATGGTTTCAGCGTTCGGCACATCGCCGCTGATTTCAAAAGGTATTCTATACTCCCGCACCGCCTTACGTGCAAAAATATTAAAAGGGAAGGTATCCTGCCTTTTTGCATGAAAGAGAGGAAATTCATGATTGCTATGGATACCTTTGTCCATCGACAGAGTCCCGGCATTGCAGTGGCAGCAGAAGCTTCGAAAGAACGAAGGGAAGGTGTGTTTGATAATCAGATGGACTGGTTCCAGGGAGCAGGGGATCAGGGTGTAATGATCGGATATTCTGGACTTGTTATTTTTTCTATAACTGGCTATTTAAACAATGCCAGTTAATGATATAATGCCTGTAACAATCTATAAAGAAAGGAAGATACCTGATGAGCGACCGATACCAATTAAACAAGGAGCTGGCACAGATGCTAAAAGGCGGAGTCATAATGGACGTAACCACGCCGGAGCAGGCAAAAATTGCAGAGGAGGCCGGCGCATGCGCTGTTATGGCGCTGGAACGCATACCGGCGGATATCCGGGCCGCAGGCGGAGTTTCCAGAATGAGTGACCCAAAAATGATTAAAGGAATACAGCAGGCTGTCTCCATACCGGTTATGGCAAAGTGCAGAATTGGTCACTTTGTGGAGGCCCAGATTCTGGAGGCCATCCAGATCGACTACATTGACGAAAGCGAGGTGCTGTCTCCGGCAGATGATGTTTACCACATAGATAAAACAAAATTCAAGGCCCCCTTTGTATGCGGAGCCAGAGATTTAGGCGAAGCCTTAAGGAGGATTCAGGAGGGCGCCTCCATGATACGAACCAAGGGTGAGCCTGGCACAGGAGACATCATACAGGCTGTGCGTCATATGAGGATGATGAACCGGGAAATAAAGGCAGTGGGGGCTCTTACCCAGGATGAGCTGTACGAGAAGGCAAAGCAGCTTCAGGTTCCCTTTGAATTGCTGGAGCTGGTACACCAGGAAAAGAGACTGCCTGTGGTGAATTTTGCTGCGGGAGGCATTGCTACTCCTGCTGACGCAGCATTGATGATGCAGTTGGGCGCTGAGGGTGTTTTTGTGGGCTCTGGAATCTTCAAATCCGGCAATCCGGCACAAAGAGCCCAGGCTATCGTCAAAGCTGTCACTAATTACACCGACGCCGAAATGATAGCAGCTCTCTCAGAGGATCTGGGTGAGGCTATGGTTGGCATCAATGAGGATGAGATTTCTCTGCTCATGGCGGAGCGTGGGAAGTAGAATTCCAAAACGCCACAGGAAATTGCGGAACTCATTGACCAAACTTTATGTGATGTTCATAAAAATGAAAGCCAAGCTGCATGTATTCAGATAACCTCTTATGCAGGGTACACATGAAAAAACCAGATTTTATAAGGCTTTCAGAGTTTCGCAATTACTTATTAGCATACGAAATGGAAAGGAGAAGGATTATGATTGGAGTCCTGGCTCTTCAGGGAGCATTTGCAGAGCATGAAAAAGTCCTGGATAAGCTGGGGGCTGGCTGGCGCGAGATTCGGAAGGAATCTGATCTCAGGCAGCCCATAAAAGGTCTTATACTTCCTGGCGGTGAAAGCACCGTTCAAGGCAAGCTCCTTCTGGAGCTTGGACTTATGGAACCTATCAGGCATCTTCTGGAGAAGGGCATGCCTGTACTTGGAACCTGTGCGGGGCTGATCCTTTTAGCGGAAAAGCAGACAGAAAGGGATACGGCCTATCTGGGGACTCTGCCTGTAACCGTGCGGCGCAACGGCTATGGCAGACAGCTGGGGAGCTTTACCACCAGATGCTTATATGAGGGAATTGGAGAAATTCCTATGACCTTCATCCGGGCCCCTTATATAGAGAAAGCAGGGAAGGGGGTACGGATTACCGCGGTGGCAGACGGGCGGATTGTAGGTGTCGAGTATGAAAATCAGATAGCCATTTCCTTCCACCCGGAGCTGGATGATGACCTGTCTGTGCATAAGAGATTTTTACAGCTGGTTCAAGGAACCGATCCCAGTTTCTAAGACGCAGCTCATATCTGGTTCAGCGTTTCAAAACCCCAGGAGCCGATCAGCGTAAGCTCTCCCTCTATCTGGCAGAGTCCATAGACTTCTCCTATTCTCTGCCGTAACAAAGGGAACCGATTTAATCGACCTGCTTTAGCAAGCGCCGGCGTTCATTTCCTGGAAATCCTCTTGCAGCATACCCTTGGCACGTATATTCTTATAGATACAGGATATATGCCGGAGAAACCAAAAAGGCGTATTACCAATTTCGAAAAATACCTTGTAATTTGGGTTAATATTAAAAGAATCAGTAAAGACTATATCATGAAACAAGCCTTAAGCAAACTGTATCTGCGCCAGTTAAAATTTATAATAGGAAAATGATTCAAATCCAAATACGCCGCACTGCCAAACCAATGAGGAGGAAACAACCATGCCAAACCATCTTCTCAATGAAATGTCACCCTACCTGCTTCAGCATGCCCAAAACCCAGTGGACTGGTATCCCTGGTCAGATGAGGCATTTAAAAAGGCAAATGCCCAGGATAAGCCCGTTTTTTTAAGCATTGGCTATTCCACATGCCACTGGTGCCATGTCATGGCCCACGAATCCTTTGAAGACGAGGAAATTGCCCAGATTTTAAATACCTATTTTGTTCCGGTAAAGGTAGATCGTGAGGAGCGGCCGGAGATCGATATGGTATATATGTCCATTTGCCAGGCCATGACAGGGCAAGGGGGATGGCCCCTTACTATCATCATGACTCCCGGTAAAAAGCCGTTTTTTGCGGGAACCTATCTTCCCAAACGCTCCCGGTATAACCTGACTGGATTACAGGAGCTTTTAACAGGCATCGCCAGGCTGTGGAGCAGCGACCGAAACCGGCTTCTTTATGTGAGTCAGGAGCTGTTAGCTGCCATAAAGGACAGACAGGCTTCCTGGGGCGGTGAGAAACCATCCTGGAAGCTGGTAGAACAAGGCTTTCAGGAATTGAAGGCGGCATTTGATCAGGAATACGGCGGATTTGGTCAACCTCCCAAATTTCCCACCCCTCACAATCTTCTTTTCCTTCTGATGCTTTACAGTGAACGTAAGGATGCTAGCGCTCTTGCCATGGCAGAGAAAACCCTTACCTCCATGGCTAGGGGCGGTATTCATGATCAGCTTGGGGGCGGCTTTTCCCGCTATTCCACAGATAAAGCATGGCTGACGCCTCATTTTGAAAAAATGCTCTATGACAACGCGCTTCTCACCCTGGCCTATCTGGAAGGCTACAGGCTTACCAATTCTTCTTATTATAAAAGGACAGCCCAGCATATACTGTCCTATGTAGACCGGGAGCTGAGGGACAGGGAAGGCGGCTTTTACTGTGGACAGGACGCGGACAGCCAGGGGGTTGAAGGCAAATACTATATCTTTTCCGCAGAAGAAATAGGAAAGGCTCTGGGGAATGAAGACGAGGAAAGGGAGCTTTGCCTCTGGTTTGGAATCACGAAAGCAGGAAACTTTGAAGGAAAGAATATTCCTAATCTTATCCATAATCAGAATTACGCAAATGCAGACAGCCATATGGACGAGCTCCGCTGGAGGCTCTATGAATACCGCTTGAAACGAATGCCGCTTCACAAGGATGACAAGATATTGTCCTCCTGGAACGCAATGATGATTATGGCCTACGCAAAGGCAGCTTTCCTTCTCAATAACGCTTCTTATGAGGAAATAGCAAAAAGCGCTCAGAAGTTTATGGAAAAGAACCTTGTTAACAAGCAGGATCGGCTTCTTGTACGGTACCGGAAAGGCGAAAGCGCCTTCCCCGGCAACCTGGATGACTATGCGTACTACAGCCTGGCGCTTCTGTCTCTGTATGAGCTTACACTAGATATCAACTATCTGGAGCTGGCAGTCCGCAGAGCTGGACAAATGGAAGAGTATTTCTGGGACAATGAACATGGAGGCTTTTATTTTTACGGAAAGGACGCGCCTGAATTAATTCACCGGCCAAAGGAAATTTACGACGGGGCAATCCCTTCTGGCAATTCAGCCGCAGCTCATGTCCTTCTGTCCCTTGCAAGCCTCACTGCAAACCAAAGGTGGCGAGCCCTTGCAAACCGTCACCTGAGTTTTCTGGCAGCCGGCGTAAAGGATTATCCGTCAGCTCACAGCTTTTCACTGATGGCATTTATAAGGGATATGGGGGAAGAGAACCAGCTTGTGTGTGTTTCAGCAGAGAATCAGGTGCCCCAAGCGCTATACGACTATATAAAGGAGCAAAAAAGCCATATCCCTTACGTCCTTTTTAAATGTCCGGACAACGCAGAGCGCCTCTTGAGGCTTGCCCCTTTTACCAAGGAATATCAGATTCCTGAACATGGAGTTTGTTACTACGTTTGTCAAAACCACGCCTGCGGCCTTCCCTCCGCCAGTCTTGGGAGCGCTAAGCCTACGGCTGACCAATCACCCAACGTAAAGGAGTAGAACATGAAAGCCATCTGCAGCAAAGAATCAGCCTCTATATGGAGCAAAACCGTACAGCTTCCTCACACAGAGCCGCTGCCTGGAGCTATCACCGTAGAGGCAGCGGTTATCGGAGGGGGGATGGCCGGGATCTTAACCGCCTATCTTTTAAAAAAACAGGGAATCCATGTGGTTGTCCTGGAAGCAGATCGGACTGCCGGAGGACAGACCAAAAACACGACAGCTAAAATCACCAGCCAGCATGGCATATTCTACAAAAGCCTGCTTCAAAAGGCCGGAAGAAAACGAGCAAGGCTATATGCCTGTGCCAATGAAGCAGCTATCAACGAATACGAAAAACTGATAAAAGAAGAAAATATAGAGTGCCATTTTAAGAGGCTTCCTTCCTACCTTTACTCAACGGACGAAACCAGACGGACAGAGCTTATGCAAGAAGCGCAGACTGCGGCCTCCCTGGGGATACCGGCGTATTTTACGGAACGTACCGGACTTCCCTTTCAAACTGCCGGAGCCGTCTGCTTTGAACGTCAGGCCCAATTCCACCCCCTGGAATTTCTCAAGCCTTTAACAGAAAAAATAAGCATTTATGAAAAAACCAGAGTCCTAAAGGTAAAAAAACATGTGATAATTACAGACAGAGGCAATGTAACAGCCAAGCATATTATCTTTGCCTCCCATTATCCATTTATAAACATCCCTGGCCTTTTCTTTGCGAGACTCCATCAGGACAGAAGCTACTGTCTGGGGCTCTCCGGCACAAAACGCCTTGATGGCATGTACTACAGTATCGACAAAGAGGGCCTCTCCCTCCGATGGTCAGAGGATACGCTTCTCCTTGGAGGTGGTTCACACCGGACCGGCAAAAATCCGTCAGGCAGAGAATATGAAGCTTTAAAAATGGCGGCAAAACGGTATTTCCCCAATTCCCGGATCGAAGCGCTCTGGTCTGCACAGGACTGCATCTCCCACGACGGTATCCCCTTCATTGGAGCATATTCTATATTCAGACCCTACTGGCATGTGACCACAGGCTTTAAAAAGTGGGGAATGACATCCTCCATGTTATCTGCAATGCTTATCAGAGATCGGATCTGCGGCCTGGATAATCCCTATAAAGACCTTTTCCGGCCACAAAGGTTCCTACTTCGCGCATCCTTCAAAGGACTGCTTGCAGATATATGGGAAAGTACAAAGGGACTTGCCAAGGGAGCCTTCCATCTTCCCCTGAAGGCAGAAGGCCTTTCTCCAGATCAGGGGAAAATTGTAAGAATTGGGTTCAGACGCTATGCCTGCTATAAGGATCAAACAGGAAGACTTCACAAAATATCCGCCAGGTGTCCCCATATGGGATGCCAGTTGGAATGGAATCCGTCCGAACGGAGCTGGGACTGTCCTTGTCATGGTTCCCGGTTTGATTCTGACGGGAGGCTGATTGATAATCCAGCCCAGATACAAAACCGGCTATAAAGGAATGTTTGCTTTATACTGAAAGAATACAAGTTACCGCATATCTGGCAGGGAAGCGTGCTGCGGCCATCAGAAGAAAATGTGGAATCTCTTGTTAATAGCTGTATCTGCCTTGCAGCGTAGAATGATTCTGCCCCATAATGCCATTACAGCACTACAGGGCAGAATTACATCTTACTTAGGTTCTGTATATCATTGCTTCAATCATTTCAAATCTTAACACAGCTTTTTTGCAGTGTCAATCAGGCTTGTCATTCATATGCAAACCTATCTTAACCGATCCAATCTAATCCCAATGCAGCTCATACCAGCTTATGTATATACTTACTATTCAATTCTTTAGTCCTGCTTTGGACACTAAACCGAATACACTCATCCACGATTTTAAAAACCACAAGCGCCATCTATATCACAACTTCAACCTCGTCAATCGCCTTCCCAATATCATTTCTCATATACTTATTTTCAAATTCAATCCACTCCACCGCCTGATAGGCATTCTCTCTGGCTTTCTTTAAAGTCTCTCCTTTTGCTGTCACTCCCAGCACACGGCCGCCGTTGGTTACGATATTGCCTTTTTCGTCAAACCGGCTTCCTGCATGGAATACATAATATCCCTCCCTATTCTTAAAGGTTTCAAGCCCGGTTATTCGATACCCCTTCTCATAATGCTCCGGGTAACCGGCGGAGGCCAGCACGACGCAGACAGCCGCGTTATCCTCAAATTCCAGCTCTATCTGATCCAGCGTCCCGTCTATGCAGGCCTCCAACACATCTACAAGATCATTTTTCATCCTCGGCAATACCACCTGCGCCTCCGGGTCTCCGAATCTGGCGTTGTACTCCAATACCCGCGGTCCCTTTTTTGTAAGCATCAGCCCGAAGAAGATGACCCCCTTAAACTGACGGCCCTCTGCTTCCATAGCGTTGACGGTTGCCTGATAGATGTAGTTCTTGCAGAAAGCATCTACCTCCTCTGTATAAAAGGGGCTTGGGGAAAATGTTCCCATTCCTCCTGTATTCAGGCCCTTATCTCCATCCTCCGCCCGCTTGTGATCCTGTGCGGAGGCCATAATGCGGATGGTTCTTCCGTCTACAAAGGAAAGCACAGACACCTCCCGGCCTGTCATAAATTCTTCTACTACGATCCTGTCTCCGGCAGAGCCAAACTGTTTATCCAGCATCAGGGCCTTAACCCCTTCCCTGGCCGCCTCTCTGGTATCGCAAATCAGGACGCCCTTTCCTAAAGCCAGCCCGTCCGCCTTCAGAACCACGGGAAGAGGGGCCGTCTCCAGATATGCCAGGGCAGACTCCGGCGAATCAAAGGTTTCATACCCGGCTGTAGGAATGTTATATTTCTTCATCAGGTCTTTGGAAAATGCCTTGGAGCTCTCCAGAATCGCGGCATTCTTCCTAGGTCCAAATACCCGAAGCCCTCTGTCCTCCAGCACATCTACAATTCCTCCAGCCAGAGGGTCATCCGGGCCCACAACGATCAGATCAATAGCCTCCTGTTCAGCAAAGTCTGCTATTTTTTCAAATTCCATCACCCCGATATCCACACAAGCTGCGTACTCTGCAATCCCCGCGTTGCCTGGAGCGCAGTATAAACGCTTCACCCTGGGACTCTGGGCAAGCTTCCAGCAAATTGCATGTTCACGGCCTCCGCCGCCAATTACCAGTACCTTCATCTTTGCTCCTCCTGCTTCTCATTGGCAATCATATTGATAGCCTTGGGGAGAATTACCCACTCTGCCTGCTCCATCACCCGTCTCTGCAAAGACTGAGGCGTATCTCCTTCCTCTACCTCCACAGCCTTCTGAAGAATAATCGGGCCTGTATCCATACCGTTGTCTACATAATGGACGGTCGCCCCTGTCACCTTTACGCCTCTTGCAAGAGCAGCCTCATGAACCCTCAATCCATAGTACCCAACGCCGCAGAAGGAAGGAATAAGGGAAGGGTGTATATTAATAATACGTCCTTCATATTTTCTGGTCACCGCCTCCGGTATCCTCACCAAGAAGCCGGCCAGAACGATTAAATCCAGGTTATATTCATCTAGCTTTGCCAAAAATGCCTCGTTAAAAGCCTCTCTGTCCCCATAGCTTTTGGGAGAGATACACACAGAGGCAATACCGCGGCTCCTGGCCCTCTCCAGCCCATAGGCTCCAGGATTGTTGCTGACGACCACTACGATTTCCGTATTGGTAATCTGTCCGCTGTCTATGGCATCCAGTATAGCCTGAAGGTTGGTACCCCCTCCGGATACCATCACGCCTACCCTCAGCATAAGGTCACACCCTTCTCTCCTGCTTCAATGAAGCCTATCACGTAAGGAGTCTCTCCGGCTGTCCTGACAGCCTCCAGGGTTCTCCCTTCATCCTCCGGATCTACCGCGATTATCATGCCAAGGCCCATATTGTAGGTGCTGTACATCATCTCCTCTTCAATGGCTCCCTTTTTTGCTAAAAGGCCGAAAATTGCCGGAACCTCATAGCTTCCCTTCTTCACTACAGCCCGTGTTCCTTCCTTTAGCATGCGGGGAATATTCTCATAGAAGCCGCCTCCGGTAATGTGGCTGCATGCCTTCACTCTCACGCCAGCGTCCTTGATGGCTTTCATGGCCTTTACATAGATTTTGGTGGGAGTAATCAGCGCCTCCCCAAGGGTTGTGCCCAGCTCGTCATAATAGGTATTCAGCCCCTCTGCCGTCAACTCATCTTCAAAAACCTTGCGCACCAGAGAGAAGCCATTGCTGTGAACGCCAGAGGAGGCCATGCCAATGAGTACATCCCCTTCTTTCAAATCCGATCCGTCAATCAGATCCTTTTTGTCAGCTACACCTACGGCAAAGCCTGCCAGATCGTATTCGTGAATCGGATAAAATCCCGGCATTTCAGCCGTTTCTCCGCCTATCAGAGCGGCGCCGGACTGCCTGCACCCCTCTGCCACGCCGCTTACGATGGTGGCAATCTTCTCCGGAATATTTTTGCCGCAGGCAATATAATCCAGGAAAAATATAGGCTCCCCGCCTGCACAGGCTACATCATTCACGCACATAGCCACACAGTCGATTCCTACCGTATCATGCTTATCCATCAGAAACGCCAGCTTAAGCTTTGTCCCCACTCCATCTGTACCGGACAAAAGCACAGGATGCTCCATTCTCTTAACAGCGTCCAGAGAAAATGCTCCGGAGAATCCGCCGATTCCACCCATAACCTCAGCTCTCATGGTTTCCTGTATATGCTTTTTCATCAATTCTACTGACCGATAGCCTGCTTCAATATCTACTCCGGCATTTTTATAATCCATGCTCTTATCCTCCCTTTCCGGCGCTGCGCAAACATGCTTCTAATCAACTTCCTCTTCCAATCGGGCTGCCTTATAAGCTCCGGCCTTTCCCAGGCAAATCCCTCTATCTCATCTGGGACAGATACTTCCTAAAGCCCAGCTCATCCAGCCTTTCAGCCTTCTTTACCACATCGCTTTTAAGGCTCTCAGAATATTTCTTAAGCCTGGCTAACAGCTCGTCATCAGAAGCTGCCAAAATCTTGGCTGCCAAAATACCGGCATTGGCCCCTCCATTGATAGCAACCGTTGCAACCGGAATGCCGCTTGGCATCTGAACAATGGAATACAGGGAATCCACGCCTCCCAGATCTGAGGTCTTCATAGGAATGCCGATAACAGGCAAGGGGAAAATAGCGGCGCACATACCTGGAAGATGGGCCGCCTTGCCAGCTCCTGCAATGATAACCTTAAGGCCCTTGCTTTCCGCTGCCCTTGCCCAATCGAAAAAGATATCCGGCTCTCTGTGCGCAGAGATAATTGTCATTTCATAATCGATACCAAACTGCTCCAGAATATCGGCTGCCTTTGCCATAACCGGCATATCTGAATCGCTTCCCATTACAATTCCTACTTTTGCCATTGCTCCTTCTCCTTTTAATTCTCATTTTTTATGAATAATTATTAGTATTACTTATAATTATCTTTTTATATCTTAATATTTCTTATAATTATAATACTAGGAAATAGCTTTGGAGTCAATAGGCAATCTGTAAAAAGCAGCTGCCAGAGGCTTCTCCTTCGCCTCAGCAGTGATTCAGGCCTCCTTTAGCGCCTCATTCAGAGCCTCGGTACCCTCCAGTACAAACCGGCCCTGCCGGATGATCCACACCTCTGTCCCATTTTCAGACACCGCCTTTATATCTCCCAGCTCTGAATAAGGGATTGTAATATCCGTATGGCAGCTGAAATAAGCCCTGGACATATCCGCCTTGCGCAAACGGGAAATCTCGTTGTCCCTTGCGATCATTTCCTTGCCGTCAGGATTATACATAGGAGAATCCTCAGAAAAGCTGTAGCAGGTATCGCCAACCGCAAAGTGAGGACCCATTTTCTCCGCAATCAGGATAGGAAGCTTGTTCTCAATATGAAACCTGCGGGCCATGGCATAGGCCGTCGTATTGGTGCCAATGGCAAATTCTCCAAGGGGAAGCCAGCGGTGGCCCTGCATAATCACCTGCTTGATCAGAGCCCTGCCCTGGTTACGCCCCTCTGAGCCATCCGATCCAGACTCTATTCCAGCTCCTGTTCCTTCCCCTTTCTTACTCCTTGAGTCCCCTCCATTGCCTGTCCTTTTATGGCTTTCAGCTCCATCCTCACATTCAAAATTGCTGCAGGAATACTCTGTCACTCTCCCGTTTTCAAACCACATACGTAGATTTTTAAATTGGTAATCCCCTATATACACGCTGCTCACATGGAGAAGCCCCTCTGTTCCTGTAAGCAAGGGTGATGTAAATACTTCCCCCAGAGGAATATTTACATCGGAGACGCAATTTTCAAAGTTCGTTTCCTTTGTTCTGTCCTTTAATGGATGGAGCATAACCTTCATGGAGGTCTCATTTTTATCCTTTCCTGTAATGATTACATACTGGGCTTCGTCCAGAGCATCTATGATGCGCTGCTGAATCCGCTGGTATTTCTCATAATCCAGCGTATTAATGCGGATCGTTTCTCTGAAAATCTCCTCAAAATCAGCGCCGATCTCCGGTGTTGGAAAGGCTATGATCGTAAAGCTGGTTTCATCCTGGGGCATGTACTGATTTATAATCTGCCTGGACTCATTGGCATAAGCTGCAGTCAGCTCTTCCTGATGTGCGTTCAGCCCCAACGCCGTTTTCTTATTTACAGGCGTAAATCCATCTTCCCCAAAGGTTTCCACCAAGGCAGGCCCTGCGCACCAGGCAGCCTCCTTCCTGTATTCTTCATAGGCAGCCTTCAGCACAGCTAGCTTACGCTCCTTGAATCCATTTCCCATGTAAAGGGCACTGTCATAGCGGTGGTCATAGTCATATTGACGGTTGGCCGGAGTACCGTAATAGCCTCTGCGGCCATTGGCTCTGCGGTTTACAGTTTCCACCGCCGCCCGGTAAACGATAACCTCCAGCCCCATGGCCCGGAAATTCTCCACTGCCTTTCGTATCATCCGCTCAAAGCCCAGCTGATATTCCACCACCACCGTTTTTTTCTTCGTTAAATCTCTTCCCATAACCTCAAAGCCCCTGCGGTAGCCTTCGGTGTAGGTGTCCGCCATCCTTTGGATAACCTCCTGGGGCAGACGATTCATAAAGGAAGCTATCTTAAGCTCAGCTTCGGAAATATACTCGCCATATTGATACAGATAGCGCAGATCGGTCAAATCGCTGTTCATAATAATATCCGTTCCAAAGGAAAGCTTCGGATCTAACCCCTCTCTTACTCTCCATGTCACGGTCAGATCTGTATAATCGCTGACGAACCAGTAAAGAGCATCCTTAACAGCCTGCTGATCCGGAGTCTCCCTGCCCTCTTGCCAGGCAGCAGCAAACAGGTTATAGATCTCCAGAAACACCTCGTTAAGAATGGTAATTTGTGTCAGCCTCATCTCAAAGGCATACACAATATCCGCCCGAATCTCCGTATAGAGAAATGACAAAAGGGGGCCAAATCCGTCTCCCAGGGCTGCCACAGCATAGTCCGGGTTCGCCCAGCTTCTATCATAATGATCCGGTAAAATATCCTGATAAAGGGCATTGTTTTCCCTTTGAAGCTCATCCAAAGACAGAGAATCCCATCCCCTTTTGTCTTTCCTTCTTTCCACCATCCCATCAATCTGCCGGATAAATGCGGCAGTCCTCTTAAAATAGCCGCCATAGGGCAGCTTCATCTCCTCTGTTTCCAGACCTTTGATTCTCCCCATGGACAGCTCATAGCGCTCTTTTATGGCGTCATTTTCTTCCTTCAATAATATTGTGTAATCCATCACGGCGTCTCCCATCTACCTTATAAATCCGGTTACGATAATAACACCCCAAAATATAACCAGTACCAGACTCATCCCAACTCCAATTTTAGCCAGTATGTAATTGCGCTCCTTTTCCTGGAAGGACAAAATTCCAAACCATACTCCCATAAAGGCCATGAGAATACTGGACAGCCCATAGGCCCCTGTATTCAGCGCTCCATTGCCGGCTGTGGAAACAGAAAGATACATGGCAGCTGCGGCCAGTATCAGGCTCACCAAGCCCAAGCCCAGGCTGAAATAGCTGTTCTTTGCCAAAGGATTTTTCACATAAGATACCTTTTTACCAATCTGCTTCACTGTCCACGACTCCTCTGTTTTAATTTTATCCTCCCCCACTGCGCTGCCTGATAGGCCCCAAAGCCAACGGCTGCTCCCAGGGTATTAAGGATCATATCGTCCACATCAAAGCTTCCCACCATAAAAATAAGCTGCAGGGTTTCCAATGTCAGACTGAACCCAAACCCCAGCATTACCGTATTATACCATTTCTTACTGCGTCTGCTGATAATGGGAAGAAAAAAACCAAATGGAGCAAACGCCGTCACGTTCCCTACAATATTGATCAGAAACAGCAGGATTCCTACTACGTCATAATAGCGGAAGTAGCGTGTAATTTCATTGAAGGGTACCAGATTATACCGATAGCCCCGGCTGGTATCTGTCCGCCCGAAGCTCTCCGAAAAAAACATCAGATAGGCCAGCAGGCACAGATACAGGATAAACAATACCCAGCCCAGCTTCTGGCGTTTTGTCGTATTTCTAATCATCAGCAGCCCCGTTCATTAAAACTCAAGTTCCGATTTGCGCTTTAGCAGCAGAGAACCGTTGACAATGGAAATAATTCCCACTGTCAGTCCTGTAACTGCCATAATAATACCCACTGCAATACAGCCTGCCCCCGTATTGCGCATAGTCTTATATACTCGTTCCATATGCTTCACATCCTTCTTAAGCTTCATTTTGTTTTTTACTGTCACAGACTGCCTATACCTGCGCACCATACTGCTGGTAATAAGCGTCTAGGGCTGCCTTTAGCTCGTCTCCGATTATCACCTGACCATTGATCTCCTTATTATGAAGGTACTCCACCACATCTGCCATGGAAACGATGGCGGCAGTTGGAAAGCCATACAGCTCCCTGATTTCATCTAGTGCGCTGCCTGATCCCTTGCCTCTCTCCATACGGTTTAAAGATACCATCAGCCCCTTGATCTCTATGTTCCCCTGTGCCTTTAGAACCGGGAGGGTTTCTTCAATGGATTTGCCGGAGGTGGTTACATCCTCGATTATCACGACTCTGTCTCCATCTTTCAGAGGACTTCCAAGGAGAATGCCGGCGTCTCCATGATCCTTTACCTCCTTGCGGTTGGAGCAGTAGCGGATATCCCTGCCGTATAAATCACTGATTGCCATGGTCGTGGCGACACTTAATGGTATTCCCTTATAGGCCGGTCCAAAAAGCACGTCAAAATCCAGACCAAAGCTATGGTGGATCGCCCTTGCGTAGTACTCTCCCAGCTTTTTAAGCTGGGTACCAGTTACATAGCTGCCCGCATTCATGAAAAACGGGGACTTGCGCCCGCTTTTTAATGTGAACTCACCAAATTTAAGCACGTCGCTCTCCACCATAAATTCGATAAATTCCTGTTTATAGCTCTCCATATATTGTATCCTCCCTTTCCTGTTTTATCCTTTTCATCTAAGGTCTGGCATAAGTTTATGGTTTTCCCAATAAGCTGGCCGGATTTTCCCATTGGGTTCGCCAAAGCAGCCATATTTCGGCGGCGGCTTAAGGCTTGCAGCCTTTTGCACACCTTACTATATACCGCTTATTTTACCGCTCCGATTAGCTGGCTGATGTCCTCAATTCCATAGTCTTCCATGTAGGCTGCAATTTCTTTTACGGTCTCTGCCGTTGCGTAGGGATTGTAAAAATTTGCGGTTCCGATCGCCACAGCGGTAGCTCCTGCCAGTATAAACTCCAAAGCGTCATCCCCGTTCTGGATTCCTCCCATTCCTATTATGGGAACCTTTACAGCCTGGGCTGCCTGATAAACCATACGGACTGCCACCGGCTTAATAGCAGGGCCTGAAAGGCCGCCGGTCTTGTTAGCCAGAGCAAAGGCCCGCTTATGAATATCAATCTTCATGCCGGTCAAGGTGTTAATCAGGGAAATGGCGTCCGCTCCTCCTGCCTCGGCTGCCTTTGCCATTGCTGTGATGTCTGTGACATTCGGGCTCAGCTTCATGATAATGGGCTGTCTGGCATGGGATTTCACAGCTTTTGTAATTTCCTCCACTGCCCTTGGTTCCTGGCCGAAGGCAATGCCGCCTTCCTTTACGTTCGGGCAGGAAATGTTAATTTCCAGCAGATCTACCGGCTCGTCGCCCAGGCGTTCCACCACCTGAATATACTCTTCTGTAGTCTTGCCGCAGACATTTACCACAATCCTGGTATCATACTGCTTTAAAAAGGGAATATCCCTCTTTGCAAATACCTCAACGCCAGGGTTCTGGAGACCGATGGCGTTAAGCATACCCCCATGGGTTTCCGCAATTCTGGGAGTTGGGTTTCCTTCCCAGGGCATGCTTGCCACACCCTTTGTAACCACTGCCCCCAGACTGTTTAAATCCACAAACTCGCTATATTCCGCGCCGGAACCAAAGGTACCGGAAGCCTCCATTACAGGATTTTTAAATTCCACACCTGCAATCTTTACACTCATATTCATAGACGGCACCTCCCTTAAAGTTCAATCTCATCTGCCAGAAATACAGGGCCATCCTTGCAGACGCGCTTGTTGTTTACCTGAGAATGGGGGTCAATACTTTTAGACTGGCATACGCAGGCCAGACAGGCCCCTATGCCGCAGGCCATCTTCTCCTCCAGAGAGAGCCAGCATTCGATGCTCCGTTCAGTCCCATAGGCCTTCAAGGCACGCAGCATGGGGGTCGGTCCGCAGGCATAGAGGATTTCCCCCTCCAGGCCCTGTTGACGGATTACATCCAGCACATTCCCTCTGGTTCCCACGCTTCCATCCTCCGTCGCCACGTAGACTGGTCCGAAGGGTTCAAATTCATCCTTTAAAAACATCTGTCTGTCCCGGTAGCCCAAAATGATCTGAACCATGCCTCTCTTATTGGAATCGGAGCCACCCCCATTTGCCCATGAAAGAGCCCTTGCCAACTCCAGCATAGGCGGAATACCGATTCCTCCGCCGATTAGTAAAGCCTTCCTTGCCTGCTTTACTGGAAAGCCGTTGCCCAAGGGCCCCAGCACTTCAATCCTATCCCCTATGTGAAGCCTGGAAAACTCTCTCGTACCTGCTCCTGCAACACGGTACACAAGGCGCAGCTCCCCCTTCTCCCTATGGATGCCGCAGAGGCTGATTGGCCTTGGAAGCAGCTTTGCCCTGTCTTGTGAGTACAGGGACACAAACTGTCCAGGAACAGCCTGGTCTGCTATCTGAGGCGCCCTTACCTTCATATCAAAGATACCGGCCGTCAACTGGCTATGTTCTGTAATTTCTGCTGTCATTTTCACCTTTGCCATCGTTATTTCTCCATCTTTGTATTTTGCAGCTCAGGGAGGGCGTTACCGGAGCCATTATAGTACGTTATTGATATCCGCAACCATATCCAGCACTGACTGCCTGGACGCCTGTCCAAAATTCTCAGGACCAAAGCTCTTATATTTTTCCTGCTTATATGCCGCAATAATGCCTCTGGAGGAATTGACAATGGCTCCCAGTCCGTCTTGATTAAAGCAGTATTTCAAATCCTCAGCAGTGCCGCCCTGCGCTCCGTAGCCTGGAACCAGAAAGTAAGTGTCAGGCATCTGCTTCCTCAGAATTTTACTCATCTCAGGATAGGTAGCTCCCACGACTGCTCCCACATTGCTGTAGGCTCCGTCCATAGACTGAGCTCCCCACTCCACTACCTTATCAGCTACCCATTCATAAAGCGGCCTTCCGTCAATCAGGCGATCCTGAAACTCCCCGCTGGAGGGATTGGAGGTTTTAACCAGCACGAAAAGGCCTTTATCCTCGGCGTCGCACACATCCACAAAAGGCTTTACACCGTCAGTTCCCATGTATGGATTTACTGTAAGCATATCCACATCAAAGCCTCTGCAGGCTTTGCTTCCCACCTGCACCTGCCCCAGATGGCCTGCAGCATAGGCAGCGGATGTGGAGCCTATATCCCCTCTTTTTGCATCGCCGATTACAATCAGCCCCTTGCGGCGGCAGTACTGAATCGTTTTCTTATATACAGTTAGCCCCTCAATGCCAAACTGTTCATACATGGCAATCTGCGGCTTAACAGCCGGAATTAAATCCCAGATACTATCAATGATTTCCTTATTAAATTGCCAGATCGCATCCGCCGCCCCTTCCAGCGTCTCGCCAAAAGAATCATAGGATTTTAGCAATACATGTTCTGGTATGTAGGACAGCATAGGATCTAAACCTGCGCAGACAGGGGCGTTGGTACTCTTTATTTTCTCAATCAGTTGACTAATCATAGCCCATCCTCCTTTTTATTGTAACCATTCAGCGTCTGTCATTTGAACGCTTTATGTAATCTTTCCTGGGCTCTATGCCAGAAGTCCGCAGACTAATTACCATTTTATCATAGAACAGTGTGGGTTTCAAGAAAGGAACGCACAGGAAATCGTCTCTTTTTGTCGTCACATGTCGAATTGTTTTTATTGCTTTTTGTATACAATCTGGTTTAAACTTATTCTATCATTATCTTGATGAACAAAGGATAGAAAACAATTTCAGAGAGGAGAAAAAATGGAAGTACAAAAAGCACTGACTGAATTAACCTTCTTCAAAAAAGAAATTGAAGAAGAGATACTTAAGCTCCAGGAACTTACATACACAAAAGACGAACGATTTCTATATTCCAATATTACTTTTATAAAAAGCGATCTAGAATATATCGCGGAAAGTATCGACTATCTGAACAAGCCTATCGTGCAAACCGGCTACCTCCATACAGAGGACGGTCATATTTATATTGATGATTTCCTGTTGCAGGCAGGAGACTGTATCGAAGTATTCATAGACAACGAGTGGGTAAGCGTGGATATTTTTTATGTCCGAGGGCAGCTTCAGGCAGAATTTCTCACTTCTCATTTAGAGGAAGGAACGATTCCAAGCCGCATACGGATGACCACAGAAGAATTCAGCCTCCGCCAATAAAAGCATTTCATTCTATCGTGACAATATCGGTAAATGAAGGAGCTGTTTAAAAATAGAAATACAATAGCAAATGAAACGAAAATCAGTCTCTCTAAAACAAAAACACGGTTCCAATGCCCTTTTATAGCCATCGGAACCGCGTTTTTTGTGCGGCATTTTCTTAAAGCCTTGGTTTGCAGCATTCTCTCTCCGACAGCCTTGGTTGTTATGATAAATATTCTCATTTAAAGCTATGGACAATTCCATCCGATTCTTGTATGATAGTTTTACAAGTTAGTATGAACTAACCCCTATCACCCAAACGTCTATAAGGAGGCACAATATGAGTGTTGTTATCATTGGCGGTCACGATCGCATGGTAAGCCAGTATAAAAAAATATGCAAAAGCTATAAATGCAAAGCAAAGATATTCACACAGATGAGCGCTAGCCTGGATAAGCAGATTGGCAGGCCGGATTTACTGGTACTGTTCACCAACACCGTATCTCACAAAATGATTCGCTGCGCATTGGATGAAGTCGATGAGAGCAGCACAGAAATTGTACGCTGCCATACCAGCAGCGGTACAGCTCTTACAGAAATTCTTGCGCAAAAATGTTCTGTCTGTGCCGCAAACTGACAGGCTGAACCATCGAAGCGCTTTTGTACAGCAGCCAGGATTTTCTCAGATGCTTTTCAGACATCCACCGCGGACTTGTGCCCCTAGGGTTCTGGTCCGCTTTTTATTTTCAATATGCAGCTTTTTTATCTATAAGCATGATTCAATTCCCACCGTACCCTTGCCGCCTGCTCTCCATCCTCCACACGTTTGAAGGAAGAAAGGCTGAACCACAAGTATCCAGGCGTTTCTATCCTGATGCTTAACAGACTTTTTATTTCTTTAATACCCCTGCTTTCTCTCCAGCATCAGCAATCCCTCCAGAACAGCCCCCGCAATACATCTGGCCTTATCCGATATGGTGAAGCAGCTCTCATATTCCCTTTCCCTTGGATCAATATCCGCAATCTTAAGCCCCTTTTCCACAGGAAAGCCATCCTTTATTATCCCTCTTAAGAGACCAGTAACGGACGCTTCCACAGCCACCTCTCCCTGCCCTGTAACCACCGTACCGATCATCTGGCCCTTAACCACCCGGTCTCCTATCCCTGCTTTCCCCAGGAAAATACCTCTGGCTGGGGAATGAATCACCCGCTCTGTTCCAATCCCCTCATGCTTTCCCGGAACCCCTGTGTCCGGCAGCGCTGAGCCATACCCGATAATCCGCCCCAGGTTGTGGCCTCTCATGGTTTCAATTACCAGATCCACATCCTTCCCCGCCGTAAACCCAGGCCCCAGACCGATGATCTTATCTGCCATCTCTCTTGTAGTACCCACGTTTCTCTTAGCAAGAATTCCGTCTACCAGGGCCCAGGGCCGCTTCTTCTTAAGAACATTACAGGTCTCGTCAATCATAACCGGAATATCTCCTTCCTCCAACACAGCGCAGGCCTCCTCATAACAGGATACCTTCACCGCTCTGACCTCCTCCACCTCCCAGCTCCCTTCATAGATTGCTTCGGAAAATGCCACAAAACGGCGGATAGCAGATGGAAAACCACTCTCCAGCACCAAAACCGGATAGCCGCACCGGTGCAGCTTGTGTATGATTCCAGTGGCAATCTCTCCTCCGCCTCTGACTATAATCAACTGATTTTTTCTTTCCATAATGCAGCAATTCCCTTCTCTCCTTAAGGCTTTACCAGTAAACTGGCTCCTGTGACGCGCTCCATGCTTTCATACATATAGGTAACAGTTCCCGCTCTCAGCTCTTCCACCAGCCCATAGTGATTCAAGCAGGCCCATAAGTAAGGATCTTCGCTCCCCTGGACTCCAGCTCCTCTTCTGTCCATCCGCGTTGCCATTGTCCCCATCCCTTCCTTCTCCTTTTTTCAGACTAGCTACAATTCCATATTGCTGATTCTTTCACTGCCATAAACAAATCTCTTATGGCATGCCCTTTTTTAAATTCTGGTCGCCTATTACAGTTTTTATGTATATTTGCCTTCTGTCAAAGGAAATGCACCTGACGTTCCAGCGTTGTCCTGAGTATCTTGTTTCATCCATTTTTTTAATTTAGATAGAGCCGGCTCCCTTATACTAACACCTGGGACTGTTATTTGCAAGTAAAATTCAAAAATTTTTAGATATACAAATTTTTTTTGTAATCCCCCCTTGCAATCTATTTTTTTTATGCTATTATGGAACCATAAACAATATTTTTCAAATCTGCAAAATACTTATTATATAAAATATACTATGTATTGCATTTTAGCTCAGTAAATCAAAAGCCACGCCAATTCATTTTTCAGGAGGGGATGCCCATGGTTAGACCCGCGTGGGTCACAGCTAAGCTGTCATACATTTGGAGCATCCGGGAAAGGAAGAGAAAAGCTATGACCTATATATTAGACCTGTTGACGCAGCTTGCAGACGGCCTTGCAAAGCAGTTCGGACCTGACTGTGAAATCGTCATTCATGACCTGAAGCGGCATGATCTGGAACATTCCATCGTACATATCAACAACGGTCATGTGACAAACAGAAGGGAAGGCGACGGCCCTTCCAAGGTAATTCTGGACACACTCCGTAGAGATCCGGCTGCTTTGAAGGATCATCTTGGCTGTCTCACTCGTACCGGCAATGGCAAGATTCTTAAATCCAGCACCTTCTATATTCGCAGCAAGGAAGGTGATGCTGTGGATTATCTGCTTTCCATCAATTACGACATCACCGGACTGATAACCGTGGACCGCTCCATCAAGGCCCTGATTGATACCGAGCCTCAGACAGAAGGCAAGCAGCAGCCAGAGCCAGTCGTCCGCAACGTCAACGACCTGCTGGATATGCTGATCGAACAATCAGTGGATATGATAGGCAAGCCTGCCGCACTGATGAATAAAGAAGAGAAGGTAACTGCTATCCAGTTTTTAAACGATGCCGGGGCTTTCCTTATTACAAAGTCAGGGGATAAGGTTTCTAAATATTTCGGAATCTCCAAATTTACCTTGTACAGCTACATTGACATAAACAACCGCAAATCAGAGGACAAAGGCTAAGCAGCACGCAAACAGCGTTCCATAAGAGCTTTCCTTAATATGCCTTAACTCCTCTGACCAGGATATACAGGCCCTTTAAAGGCCCTTTGCACTATTTCTGCATTTTTCTTTGGCATATGAGCGTTAGTTCAGTTCATAATCTACTATAACCTGCGCCTCGACCCTGACCTGGCCAGGCATTACCGCCATATCAGCAGCTACTGACGTCTCCTCCTCAGCAGCCATCATCCCTCCTGCCGTGTTATAGGAAAAATATCTTGTATTTGGATTATATCCTGCTTCCTCCACACGTGCAACGCCTGCTATGGTCTTGCCGCCGGCCTCTGCCAAAGCCTCCGCTTTTCTCTGTGCCATATCCATGGCTCCCTTAAGCGCCTCCTGATAGCTCGCGTCGTAGTTACTAGCGAAGTAGCTAACAGAATCAATACGGTTCACTCCCGCAGCAACAGACTGGGACATAATGGCTC
This sequence comes from Clostridium porci, assembly GCF_009696375.1. Classification (GTDB taxonomy): domain Bacteria; phylum Bacillota; class Clostridia; order Lachnospirales; family Lachnospiraceae; genus Enterocloster; species Enterocloster porci. Next base: position 47,133 of record NZ_VUMD01000018.1, on the reverse strand, counting down.
CTACCTGATCAATGGGGATATCAGATACAATCAGGCTGGTATTCATCTCATATCCTGTTATCTCCTGAGTAGGTGAATTCCAATCATGGATTGGGTTTAAGCCATAAGATGAGGTCTGTATGGACTTCTCATCCACCCCCAGCCCCTTAAGGATCGTTACAGCCTTATTCAAATCCTCTGAATTTCTGGCCTGGCAGGCCTCTGCCGTGGCCTCCTGACTGAAAATGGAATATTCAATCTGCGCCATATCCGGCACCACCTTTACCACTTCCTTACCAGTCACTGTAATAACGTTTCCGGCAGCATCCACATTTTGTACCTTCAACGTATCCGGCAGCTGTGCCGCTCCATTGCTACAGCCGCTGATCCCTGCCACTGTCACAGAAAAGGCTGCCGTCAGACCTGCCGCGCATACAATTCCTTGCATCAATCGTTTCATAAGATCTCCTCTCCTTAAAACCTGTAGTATACTTCTGCTATCCTTATATTACCAGGAAAGGAAGGTCAATGGTATTTCTTTTCTCTTAAGTTTCTGATGGTTTTTATTAACAAAGTTTCTACAAATTTGTTATCTTTGCTCCCTTGACATTTCAAACAGAAATTGTTAAGATGTAAAAGACTCAGATATTCGTTAGCATGCCAAGCACAATACACTGGATTTTCAGGGGTTGTACTGGTTTCGACGGGGGTCATGCAGCTGGTGAAGCTATCCCCATGCGATGGGTTAAATGGCACAATTAAAATTAAACGCTAACGACGAATTAGCATACGCTGCCTAATGGCAGCTGTCAGACTTAGAGCACTCACACTTTAAGACCCTGGCATCGACTATGTGAGAAACGACGTGTGCAAAGCTTTGAGCATACGGGCGTATGATGAAGCTACTAAAACCATCCGGGTGTCCTTTCTCTGATGGCGGAGGGAATGTCAAATAAGGGACTATGATAGTAGAAGAACAGGGAATTGGTTTTCGGACAGGGGTTCGATTCCCCTCAGCTCCACTTTTAGGAAGTGCGTATTTGCGGGAAACAACGTAAATACGTACTTTCTTCATTTTGTAATCACGTCTGGCATATGGCGGAACTTACCTGCACTGTGCGCAAGCCATATTTGAACACACCTTTATGCAACCATTATGACAGGTATACAGCATTTTCACTCGTTCGTTCGGATTTTCGTACATTTTGCACTTACTGATACTCTCTTACAATCCGGTCTGAATTTTTCACCTTCATCCTGATAAATTTACTGTTTAGGGGGATTAGCCTATTCCTACGGGCCGAAAGGCCCCCTTTTCATCTGTCTCAAGGCAAACGCAGCCTTCAAACATGCTGCCGTCCTCCTTTACTCTATATAGCTTATCCTTCCATATAACCCACGCATCCTTAGCCATTGCTCCATTGCTTTGGAGATAGTACCATGTTCCATCGGCTCCGGTTTTCCAGTTATCACACACCATCATGCCGTCTCCATCAAACCAGTACCAATCTTCACCATCCTTGTACCAGTCATTTGTCACATAAAGTCCTGTATTTCCCAAATAAAAACGCCAGCCTCCATTCTCCTCCACCCAGCCAGATTGTTTTATCGACTTGATATTATAGTAAAGAACAATCGCGTCTGCCTGGGCTCTGGCGAGCTTCTCTAAATTTGCTTCATCCAGAAGCCACTTTGTGATTACGGAATTGGTGTGAAAGGAATTTTCCAAAATTAGCCCCGGCGTCCCCACCGCTGTGGCGCCCCGAAGCACCCCATAATAGTCTCCCTTCTGACCTCTCCTATGCTCGATTCTGGCAGTCTGTTTTGTTCCAATGGTTTTTTCCACCGCCTGGGCCAGCGCCATTCCAATTCCGTCGGCTTTGCCGTTAATGGCACAGTAAGCCGCAGGATAATCTATGGAATTATTCACTGCTTCCCCTGCTGCATTGGAGTGCTCTGAGATAAAAAGATCGCAGCCAATCGAGGCGGCGCCTCTGTCATAAAGGCTTTTGTCCGTGTCCCTGTGTTCTCTTGTTAATATCACATTTATACCATATTTCTCCAAATACTTTTTTACCAATAAATGAAGCTTCCATACCATGACCGATTCATAATAGTTTTGATCAGCCGGGCTCCTGTTGTAGCTTCCATAATGGCCTGCATCCAAACATACCTTCATATCTATATTCTCCTTTCCTTATTATAATATATTATCATATGCTGAGTCTCCAGGATTGTCCCCACGCTGACACGAAAGCGCTATCTGTCGGATGTACGAATGCCTTCTGGCCTGTCCTTGAATATTCTGCCTGAGCCAGTGGCAAGGGAGTATTCACAAACTTATCACAGACTGTTCATAAATCTGTTACAGTCTCATAAAAATCTTCTCATATTTAGTGTATATACTTATACATGTAAAGAGCTAATGCTAATAATACTTTTTTTCATAATAATCGGCCGGTGGGAAGCAGTTTCCGCCGGCTTCCTCCTATTTATCATTTTTCTCTCCAGTGTTTTTCTTTCTTTATTGCTTCCTTTTTCCATTCACACAGCATATAATATTATTAAAAAGGACTTTTTTCCTATGAATTACGAACAGCTTATTTCTGTAACCGGTATTATTACCAGCATTTCTCCCTTTAACAATGACTGCTGTAGCCAGCTCGTGGCCATCAGTACAGAGGAACAGGAGATCCATCTTACTATGTCACCCGATACTATGGTAGTGGATTCCATGCCGCTTCTGCCTGGAATGAGAATCGCGGCTTTCTTCGACTCCATGGCTCCCGTTCCCCTTATCTACCCGCCTCAGTACCGGGCCCTTTTAGTTACTACCTTACGTGCGGAGGAGGATGTCACCTTAAAGTATTTTGATGAGACTCTCACTTCCTCTGATAACACTCTAAAGCTCAATATTTTTCCATCTACCTTTATATCCACCCAAAATGGCCAGTCCTATCCCTGTCCTCTTGGAGAGCATTATCTGATGGTGTACTACACCAATACTACCAGAAGCATCCCTGCCCAAACCTCCCCTACCAGAATCATTATTATGTGTCATGCTGCTTCCTGGTCAACTCAGATGCCAAATTCCTTTCAGACGCCTCAGAACTTCCAGGAACCCCAGACATCCCAGATGCCAAATTCCTTTCAGATGCCTCAGAACTTCCAGGAGCCCCAGACATCCCAGATGCCAAATTCCTTTCAGACGCCTCAGAACTTCCAGGAGCCCCAGACATCTCAGATGCCAAATTCCTTTCAGACGCCTCAGAACTTCCAGGAGCCCCAGACATCTCAGATGCCAAATTCCTTTCAGACGCCTCAAGGTAACCAGGAACCCCAGACATCCCAGATGTCAGATTCTCTTCAGATGCCTCAAAGTAACCAGGAGCCCCAGATGGCTCAATCTCTGCACAGATGCCAGCCCTCAGTTCAGTTTCGCAGGTCTTTTCGCCAATATTAACGTAACATTTGCCTGAGCTTCCTTGCTCAAGCAGCAAAATCAATCGTGAAAATATATAAGATGTATTTTTTTATTTTTTAATCTTTGTGCAGACTTTTTCTTTGCCCTGTGCTATTATATTTAATGTAAACCCCCCAATACATTATATAGTTTTTGCTACACCCATAAGAAACGAAATACCTTCTCCTAAAATGACCAGTCCCCCCGACTGGTCATTTTGCTTGATCAAAAACTACTGAAAAAATTCCAGTTTTGCAAACAATTCTTTTATTCCATAAAATTAATCTATATATTTTTTTTAAAACTCTTTACAAATGTTTCACCTTATGGTATTATAAACAGGCTATAGCTGATATGAAAAGCTGTAGTCAAAGGGCCTGATGGTCAAGCGGCTAAGACGACGCCCTCTCACGGCGTAAACCCGGGTTCGATTCCCGGTCAGGTCATATAAAAAATCCGTGTACCGTATCAAACGGCATACGGATTTTTTATATCTCAGCTCTTCTGTAACAGAGAACTTCTTATATCCAGGTATGAGCCTTTAATAGAGATTCCTCACCTTGAAGTCCTTCTCCAGCTCACGCCTCTGATCCCTCTTGGCTATATCAGCTCTCTTGTCATATAGCTTTTTTCCACGGGCCAGCCCAATCTCCACCTTCACCAGGCTCCCTTTAAAATATACCTGGAGGGGCACAAGTGTAAATCCCTTTTCCGCAATCTTCCCTTTCAGCTTTAATATCTCATTTTTATGAAGCAGGAGCTTTCTACAGCGCAGCGGATCCTTATTGAAAATATTGCCCTTCTCATAGGGGCTGATATGCATGCCTGTAATATACACCTCCCCTTTTTCAATCCTTATAAACGCTTCTTTAATACTGCATTTTCCCATACGGATAGACTTGACTTCCGTACCGAAAAGCTCAATCCCTGTCTCATACTTCTCATCAATAAAATAGTCATGAAATGCCCTTTTGTTGTTAGCTATTAACTTAATACGTTCCCTTCCCATGGCTTTACTCCTCTTTTTTAATTCTCATCCCAGTCTCTCGCCAGAATAAAGTCTACCGTGCGCGTCAGCTTGTCTGTCCCTGCCACCTGCACCCGCACAGGCTGACCCAGCTTATAGCTCTTTTTTGTCCGCTCGCCTAGCAGCTCATAATGCTGCTCATCAAACAAATAATAGTCGTCTCTCAGCTCCGCCATTCTCACCAAGCCCTCTACTGTATTGGGAAGTTCCACATAAAGTCCCCAGTTGGCAACGCCACATATCACCCCTTCAAAGGTCTGTCCGATAAACTGAGACATGTATTCACATTTTTTGAGCTTATCTGTCTCCCGCTGTGCCTCCTCTGCACGCCGCTCCATGGCTGAGGTCTGAACAGCTATCTGAGGCAGTATCCCTTCGTAATGGGCCCTACGCTTCTCTCCCAGCCCTCCACTAAGATTCTCCTTGATAATCCGATGTATCTGCAAATCAGGATACCTCCTGATAGGAGAAGTAAAATGCGTATAATACCTGGTTGCCAGACCGAAATGCCCGGAGCACAGGGTAGTATACTTAGCCTGCTTCATAGAACGCAGGATTAGTCTGGACAATAGAGCCTCCTCCGAACTTCCCTCGATTTTATCCAAAAGCTTTTGCAGCTCCTTGGGATGAATCTCCCCCTGCTGCATTTTTATAAAATAGCCAAAATTATTAATAAAGGTGGCAAGCTGCTTCATTTTCTCTGGATTCGGATTGTCATGGCTCCGGTACAGAAAGGGCAGGGACTGCCAGAAGCAGTCCTCAGCCACCGTCTCATTAGCAAGAAGCATAAAGTCCTCAATCATCCTGGTGGCTGCATTCCGCTGGTAGGGCTTGATTTCCAATGGCTTTCCCTGCCCATCCAGAATGATCCTGCTCTCCGGGAAATCAAAATCAATGGCTCCCCGCTTTCTGCGTTTCTCCCTGATCCGATCCGACAGCTCCTTCATCTGATCAAACATTGCCACAAAATCCTTATACTCTGCCATAACAGCCTCGTTTCGGTCTGTGACAATTTCGTTTACCGCAGTATAGGTCATACGGCGGTCTACGCGGATCACTGTCTCTGCGATTCGGTGATCCAGCACATTTCCCTGACTGTCCACCTCCATGATGCAGCTTAAGGCCAGACGGTCTGTCCCTGCGTTTAAAGAGCAGATGCCGTTTGACAGCTTGTGAGGCAGCATGGGAATCACCCGATCCACCAGATATACACTGGTGCTTCTGCGTAATGCCTCTCGATCCAGGCAGCTTCCCTCCCGAACATAATGAGTTACATCTGCAATGTGAACCCCCAAGGTGTAGCTTCCCTTTTTATTTTTACAGATTGTTACTGCATCGTCCAGATCTTTGGCGTCCTCACCATCGATTGTCACAGTCGGAAGACTCCTTAAATCCAGGCGGCCCGCCAGCTCTCCGGTCCAGTCAGGGCAGCCAGCCAGATCCTCCAGAGTATATGAGCCATCCCAAGGAATCGCAGCCCCTGCTAAAAGGGCCTTCCTGTCAAGCTCCAGCTCTCCGGGAATCCCCTCAAGCTCATCCATCGCCTCCCGGGGAAATTCCTCAGGAAGACCATAAGCCCGGACAATGGAGAGAATATCCGTCCCAGGATCGTTAACATGGCCCAGAATCTCTTTTATCCGGCCCTCCGGCTTCCGCTTGCCGCCGCCGAAATCGATCATCTTGACAACTACCTTGTGTCCTGTGACAGCTCCCATATCACAGCCCTGAGCAATAAAAATATCCTTGGAAATCTTTTGGTTGTCAGGAAGTACAAACCCAAAATTCTTGTTCTTCTGATAATAGCCTACAATCTCCTTATTAGCTCGCTCAAGCACCCGGAGGACAAAGCCCTCCGCTCTGCGCCCGCCCATACCATTTTTGCCATCACCGGCCCTTCCCGCAGACTCAATGACAATCTGCACACGATCTCCATGGAGAGCGGAGCCGGTTTTTTCCTCCGGTATAAATACATCCTCCTCTATCCCGTCCACAGTTACAAAGCCGTATCCCCTGGGATGGCCGGAAAAAATACCATTAACAGAAAATGCCTCTGCCTTTCCGTACTTTCCTTTTTTTGAAACTCCTATCTTTCCCTCCGCCACCAGAGCGTTCAGCACTTCCATCAGCTCTCCTCTCTGTGTCTTGGGAATGTTCAGAAGCATAGCCAATTCTTTGGCCTTCATAGGTACATAAGCCTTATCCCGCATCAGTTCTGTCAGCATCTGCTTTCTCTGCTCCAGCGCTTCCTTTTCCATATTGCCTCTTTTCTGGCCCCTTTGCCATATAAAGTAATAAAACACCCTTATATGTATACAAGGGTGTTTTGGTCACTTAACATCTTTTCTCTTATTATCCCTGAGCTTTCAGTAAAACATTCAGGATAATGGTAATTATCATAAATACAATAGCCCCATATCTGGTAAAATGCTCCAGAGTCCCTTCCATTGAGCGTCCTCTGTTCTTACTCCAATAGCTGTCGCCGGAAATACCGCCGATGGCGCTTCCAAGTCCGTTCGACTTTCCCTCCTGCATCAGAATCACTGCTGATATCGCAACACCAAGAATTACATATATAATTGATAAGATCACCTGTACCACTGACATTTCTTCCCACCTCTTCACCTTCTTATAGTCAAGCAAAGCTATTTTAGCATACTTTGTCCAAAAATACAACTGGTTTTGATGCGATTTTCACCCCGGTCGTCAATACCGGCTGATCCGCCAGGTGCTTTTCAAGCTGTTATTTGCAGCTTTGCAGGTTCTCCTCAATCCGCAGCAGCTGATTGTACTTGGCTACCCGGTCGGAGCGGCAGGGCGCTCCTGTCTTAATTTGTCCTGCGTTTACTGCCACTGCAATATCTGCAATGATGGAATCCTCCGTCTCTCCGGATCTGTGAGAAATAATGGTTCCAAATCCGGCCCTCTTTGCCATTTCAATGGCCTCAAAGCTTTCTGTCAGAGTGCCAATCTGGTTTACCTTTACCAGGATGGCATTGCCTGCCCTCAGTTCAATTCCTTTTGAGAGACGCTTGGTATTCGTTACAAAGAGATCGTCCCCCACTAACTGTATACGGTCTCCCAGTTGATCCGTAAGCATTTTCCATCCCTCCCAGTCTTCCTCCTGGAGTCCGTCCTCAATGGAGCAGATAGGGAACTTCTCCACCAGGCTTCGATAATATTCCACCATCTCCTCAGCGCTGCGGCGCACTTCCCTTCCTGCCATCCTGCTTTCTCCAGGAAACAGATACAGGCCGGCTCTCTCGTCATAAAGCTCGCTGGAGGCCGCGTCAATGGCAATTTTCATGTCAGTACCCGGCTTTAGACCCGTTTTCTCCATGGACTTAACCAAAAAAGCCAGTACTTCCTCCGAATTCTTAAGATCAGGGGCAAATCCTCCCTCATCTCCAACTCCTGTGCTGTAGCCGCCCTCTTTCAGTAATTTCTTTAAAGTGTGGTATACCTGAGCGCACATATGCAGCCCCTCGCAAAAGGAGCCTGCTCCCCAGGGCATAATCATAAATTCCTGAAGATCCACCGTATTATCCGCATGCTTTCCGCCATTTAAAATATTCATCATAGGTATGGGAAGCTGTGATGCATGGATTCCTCCCAGATAGCGGTAAAGGGGCATGCAAAGTCCGTTGGCTGCGGCTCTTGCTACTGCCATAGATACGCCCAGTATAGCGTTGGCCCCCAGCTTCCCCTTATTCTCTGTTCCGTCTGCCTCCAGCAAAAGCTTGTCGATACGCCTCTGATCCAGCGCGCTCTCAAAGAGTATCGCCTCGCTTAATATAGTATTCACATGCTCCACAGCAGTCTGAACTCCAAGTCCATTATAACGCTCCCCTCCGTCCCTTAATTCCACCGCCTCGAATTTGCCCGTTGAGGCTCCTGAGGGCACAGCAGCACGCCCTGCTGCTCCGTTTGCAAGGCATACTTCCACCTCTACTGTTGGGTTCCCCCGTGAATCCAGAATCTCCCTGCCTGCAACCCTTTCTATTTCCAGATGGTTTAACATAAAAAATGACCTCCTCGTATCAGTTTTTCCACTGATATAAGGATAGCCATTTCTTAACAATTTATGTATGTAACTGTTGAACCTATATGGAAGCTTTAATTGATCCTGGCGCCATCCGCACCTACGGCAAAGCCGTCAGGAGTGATTGTAGAAACCAGCATGCTGCCGTTATCCCCACAGTAATAAAGCTTGCCGCCCCATGGAATCCAGCCGGTTTTCATATATCCCGCCTCATCAAAGAAATACCATTTGGAGCGGATACACTGCCAGCCCTTCTTTGTATAGCTGCCGTCTGGGTTTCTGAACCACCAGCCTTTAGAATCCTGCATCCACTGGCCGCTGAAGCGTATTATATCCTCCTCATCTATCTCCATATAAGGAGATTCATCCCAGCTTCCGCTGTTGTTCCGGGCATCTACGGCTTTTACTTTAAAGTAGTAGGAGCCTGTGTTTGAAATTTCCCCGGAAAAATCAAAGCTATTCTCTTTCACAGTGTAGACAGGGCCGATTCCTTCCTCACCGTTACCGCTTCCCGTATTCCGGTGGCATAAGCGCACTCTGTAATACTGGGCTATATCCTGATAATCCCAGTTGGCAATGCCTCTATCCTCATCCCAGGCAAGACCGCTGACGCTTAAGTCAGCATCCTCCTTATCCAGCTTTTCCAAGGTTACGGTAAGCTTCAACTCCTCCTTATCGTTTTTAGATGAGCTGGATACATAGTGTACCTTATCCCCGTTCTCGCTGAAATGAAAGGCGCTTTTCCCCGATTTTTTAAAATAATAACCTCTGTCTGCCGACAGCCAAACCTCCACCTTTGGCTTATCTCCACCCAGCCAGTATTCCCTTTCATTGACTATATCAACGCTGCTGACAGAACACTGCCCGCTGTTCAGAGTCACATCAACTTTCCCCCCGGCCTCACCGGCCTTGATATCAGAGTAAAAGGAAAGCTCAATGGTGTCTACCGGATCTCTCTCCTCCTTTGCAAATGACAGGAAAGATACCGATGCCGTCATTGCCAGAGCCAGTCCTACAATTACTGCAAATATTCCCGTTTTTCTCATAAGAATTCTCCTTCTCCCATGGTTATGCCTCCATCATAGCACACTTTATCTCAATTTTGAAGCAACATGCCAAACTTTCTTACTTTCACCCAGCGTTTTCTTATCCCAGCAGATTAATATCAAAGTCACAAGGATTCATGGAAAAATGCTTTCAGAATCTTGTAAAAAAATATCGTTTAAAAAATATAAATATCTTGCAATATATTGTCTAGTATAATAAAATATTTACAGATGTTTTTATTGAATATGACTAATAACTTTGAAAAGGAAACAACGATTATGTCAGATACTGCTTTGTATAAACTTGTTTATCAGAATATATTAGATTCGATCAAATCAGGTGAATACCCTGAAAATTCCCACCTTCCGGCAGAGCGATGGCTGTGTGACAAATACCATGTAAGCCGCTCTACCATACGGCAGGCGCTGAATATGCTAAAAGAAGAGGGATATATTTTTACCATACATGGAAATGGCACCTTCGTAAAGCCTCAGATATTTGAACAGCCTCTGACTAAATTTTATTCATTTACCGATGAATTAAAAAACAGCAATATCCTGATACGCAATGACATCGTAGGCTATGAATTGATTACATTGGACAAATCCCTGGCTGCCAAGCTGCGCTATCCGGTCCATTCAGTGTTTCACAAAATCGTTCGTCTTCGTTCAGCAAAAGATTATCCACTCATGATTGAGACCACCTATCTCCCTAAGAGCCGTTTTATAAAAATTAACACAGCTCAGCTGGAGCAGGGCTCTCTCTACGCTTATTTACGTGATAAGTATGACTTTCAGGTGGAATATGCCACTGAGACATTCCGTCCTGTTTTAGCCAACAGCATGGAGCAGGAGCTCCTGCAAATTTCTTCTTCCACTCCCTGCATCCTCCTGGAGCGTTTCAGCTATGAGGATGATTTAATTATCGAATACACAAAGTCTACCGTAAGGGGGGACAAATATATATTTAAAGTAGCTTTCCGCAATAACTCCCCTTCTAATCCATAGCCACCCCCCCCCCCACCCATATCCCAACCAAAAAAATGATAGCTATTAAAATCAGCACAGGCTGCCGTCAAACAGAGCTTCACAAACATCCGCACAAAAAGCAGGATTTCCAAGCAGCCATAAAAACCACTTGGAAATTCTGCTTTTCGTTTTAGAAGGACTCCCTTTAGAAAATGAAATTATGCCTTTCCTAAGCATCCTAACACTTCCATTCGGTTTAACACTAAATCCTGAACACGCCGACGGCCTTCTTCGTTATATTTCTTGGGATCAAACACATCAGGCCCCTGTTTTAAGGCATTCTTTATTCCATCGCTATATGCGATTCTCAGTTCAGTTGCAAAATTCACTTTACAGATTCCTCTTTTTATGCTTTCCTTAATGGAGCCATCTGAGAGCCCTGACGCACCGTGAAGAACCAGCGGCACGTCTACCGCCGCTTTGATTTCTTCCAGCCGCTTTAAATCCAGCCTTGGAACTGAGGTGTAAACGCCGTGGGCAGTTCCGATTGCCACTGCAAGGGAAGCCGCCTTTGTCTGTTCAATAAAATAGGCAGCCTTATCTGGTTCGGTATAGCCTCCGCCATCCCCTTCCAGATCATCCTCCTTTCCTCCCACCATACCAAGCTCTGCCTCAACAGGTATATCGGCTGCGCTGCAGGCGGCCACCACAGCCTTGGTCAACGCAATATTATTATTAAAGGCTTCATGAGAGCCATCAATCATAATGGAGGTATATCCACATCGAAACGCCTGCATCGCAAGTTCAAAGCTGTTTCCGTGATCCAGATGAATTGCAATGGGAATCTCTTCCTCTCTTGCCTGCGCCTCTGCCATAGCGAAAAAGCTTTCCAGAGAAGCGTATCTAACAGTAGATGGCGTTGTCTGCAAAATAACCGGTGCCTTCGCCCTTCTGGCTGCCAGAATAACCGCCTGCATCATTTCTAAATTTTCTACGTTAAATGCTCCGACCGCATAGCCTCCCGACTGCGCCTTACGCAGCATTTCCTTTGTCGTGCATAATGGCATACTGATCTCCCCTCGCTCTCTATATCCCGTCATCCCTATCAGATATTGTTTGTAAATTCGTTTTCAATATAAACTGGTCAATGCCTGCTTTTCCATTAACAAGCACCTGCTTTGCTACTTCTTCTACGGTCTTATCTTTTCGCTCCAAAGCTCCCAAAATCAGCATTGGAAGGTTGGTTCCAGACACTACCTCTATGTTTCTTTTAGTTAGTTCGGATTTTATGAGCACAGACTGATTATAGGGAGAGCCTCCTTTAATATCTGCCAGAATCAAAATAGACTCTTCGGAATGGCTCACAGCCTTTAACAAATTTTCCTTTAACTCATCGGTACTTTGGTCTTCAGAAAAATCCACAGCCCATACAAGGGGCGGCTCCCCCAAAAGCAGCTTCAGCGCTGATAACAGCCCAGAGGCAAAGTTTCCATGCCCCGTTATAATCATTCCTACCATAGCTTGCTCCCCCTTAACGGCCAGTATAACATTCATCATGTAAAATAACGCCCTTCACAACACGGTTCACACTTCCTCCTGGACAGGGGTTATCTGGAGTCACCCCCATACGAACAGAATTGAATAAAGCCAGAATCTGCCCATACAGAAGATACCCAAAAAGCATGTAAGCTTCCGGCACAGCTTCGGTTTCTACTGTCAGCTGCACGCACTGAGGCTCGTGATAATCAGCTTGATTGCCTCTGAAAACTGCCAGCTTATGGCTTCCGCTGTCACGGACTATCTCGTCAATCAAATCCTTTTCATATTGATTTACGTATGGATCTGTTGAAGCGAGAACTAAAACCAGCGCGTGGTTATTCATAAAGGTCTTTGGGCCATGACGAAATCCCAGAATTGATTCATGCATAGCTGGTATAGCTCCATTCGTCAGTTCCATATTTTTTAGCGCCAGTTCTTTTGCCAGGCCTCTCAGACAGCCTGAACCCAGATAGATGACTCTTTCAACATTTTCTGTAAGCAGCGCCTTTACCTGCTTCCACCTGGTATCTAAAATAAGCTTCCCTTCTCTGGAAATAGCTTCTACATATGTTTTATTCTGATCGATATGGCGAATATCAAAAAATAAAAGAGCTGCCAGCAGCATACTGGAAAAGGAGCTAGTCATAGCAAAGCCTATGTCATTTGTCTCCTCCGGCAAAACAAGCACGAAATTGTCCTTATCCTTCCGGGCTATTTGAGCCAGGTTTCCATCCTTATTGCAGGTAATTACAACATGCCGTATATCCTTCAAATGCTTTTGAAGCAGCCGGAAGGCTCCGACGCTCTCTGGACTATTGCCAGAACGGGCAAAGGAAACCAGAACTGTTTTTTGATCTCTGTCAATACAATCCTCCGGATTTGATACAATATCCGTTGTGGCAACCGCCATAACCTGAGCTTTCAGCTTTTTACCGATCGTATGACTGATAATCGTTCCTATATAATCAGAGGAGCCCGCTCCGGCGAAAATGATTCTTGAGCCTTCTTGAATATATTGAGTATGAAACGCCTTAATCTGTGGCTCCAGCGCTTTTACCAGCTCATAGGTTTTAAGCCATACCTCCGGCTGCTGCATTATCTCCCTGGCAGTAAATTCACCTCCCAACTTCTTCCATTTTTCTTCCTCATATCCTAATATCATAGCAGTGATCTCCTCCTACCTATTTTATTTATTAAATCCGTCACAGCAGCTGCAAAGCCATCTTCAGAGCAGTCTGTTGTACACAGCCTGCAGGCGGCTTTTACTTCATCCTCTGCATTTCCCATGGCAATGGATATCTTTGCATATTGGAGCATGGAAAGATCGTTAAAGCTATTTCCAATCGCCGCTATATCCACAGGCTTTACATCCAATCGGTCTGCCAAGTATCTGAGGGCATTTCCTTTTGTCCCCTCTTTACTCATAATTTCCATTGTATGAGAGCCCGAAGGAGTGACTGCCATTGTTTCAAATTGCTCTACATACTTTATAATCTTTTGTATCGCTTCCTGATCATAGGTAACAACTGATATACTATAGCAGTCTATGGGGCCTCTCTTTATCTCGTCCACAATATCCATAACCTTAAACCCATTTTGGGTCAACATTTCCATCTTGGCAAACCGGAGCGTTTCTTCTGCAATGCCTTGTCCCATCGCCTTTAGCCGCTTTGCTTCCTGATCCAGCATCTGCTCCCATTTAAGCGGAGCTATGTAGTATCTGCTGTTGCCAACTCCATAGCATACCTGGATTTTCTCCAGATATGCTATGATTTTCTTTAATTCAGCATAAGGAATACAGCACCCGAATATCTGGCTTCCCTTATCATCAAAGATGCATGCTCCATTACTGGCAATGATATAAGGTGACACTCCATACTTCTGGAAGATCATTGCGGCGTCATGGTAAATTCTGCCTGTAGCCACTACAAACTGGATATTATATTTGCTTATCAGTTCAATGGCCTCTCTGTTGGCATCACTGATCTGAAACGCCCCGTTCAGCAACGTCCCGTCCAGATCGCTGACAAATAATTTCATTGCGCGGTTCCCTTCCTATAAGATCCCAAGGAATGACAATATAATTGACAGGATAAATGTAAACACAATTAGTACAACCGGACTTACTCTTTTTTTCTTTAAGAAGAAGAACATTAAAAATACATATCCAATGGAAAGGAGATTTGGAAATATCATATCGAAGAAATCCGTTTGTATATTAACCGTTTTAGCCTCATTTACTACAATCTCTGTAATAACATGGATTTTAACGTAGGAGGCAATTAGTCCTCCCATTACAGTAATCCCCAATACGGTGGCTGCCTTTCCGATTACCTCTGACTGATCTTTGATAACAGAGATCGCCTTTGTTCCCAGGTTATAACCCAAATGCGTCCAAAAAATACGAAGAAAAAACACAGCCAGATAAAACGTAAAGAACAAGATAGGGCCTAATGCATTACCTGCCATTGCCAGGGAGGCGCTGATCCCTGCAATAATTGGCAAAAAGGTAAACCAGAAGATTGCATCTCCAATACCAGCCAGCGGGCCGAACAGAGCCACCTTAAGGCCCTTAATTGTCGCCCGATTCTCTTTTGCCTCCTCCAGGGATATAAGAAGCCCCATTAAAAAACCAACCAGGTTTGGATGCGTATTAATAAATTCCAAATTATCAGTCATCGCTGCCGCCAGCCCCTCTTGATCTTCCTTATAGATCTTTTTTAGAGCCGGCAACTGGGCCAATGTAAATCCAGAGGCCTGCATTCTCTCATAATTAAATCCCGCCTGCAGGAAGCTGGACATAAACCCCAATTTCGTAATATCCCCTTTGGTCAAAACTTTACCGCCTTTAGATTCCATCCTCTTCATCCTCCTCTGAGCCTGATGCTTTCATGAGCTTCATGATCCTTGCTTTATCCTTATCTGCGTTGTAGGCCAAAATTCCCAGCGCAGCTCCCACCAGTGCAATTGGTAACAGATTGGAAAACTGCAGGAAGCTGGCGATTACAAACCCAATCAGCAGGTATGGAACAAACTCCGCTTTCAGCATTACCTTGAGGAGCATTCCAAAGCCAACTGCCGGAAGGATGCCTCCAGCTACCTCAAAGCCATGTGTCAGCCATTCTGGCATGGATTCCACTAACGCCTTCATTGCTCCCTGGGCAACATAGGCACAGGCAAACACTACGATACCATAGGTAATTGCCACAATAGCCGAACAAATCACATTTATTTTCACAAGACCTTTTACGTCGGCCTTTGCCGCTGCCGCGTCAGCTCCTTTCATAAACAAAGAAAAGCTGGAATAGAAGAACAATATTACATACTGCATCAGAAAACTAAATGGCAGAGCCAGGGCCATAGAGGCTGTGGCCTCTGTCTTGGTTGTGTAGGCAATTACAGTGGTCATAATACCGGCTAAAACCGGATTCGGAGGCTGTGTGCCTCCTGCGGGAGTCAGCCCTGCAAATGCCAGCTCTGTAATACCACCTGTTAAAAGCCCCAACTGAAGATCTCCTAAAATCAATCCGGTCAGTGTACTTACAATAATCGGCCTAAAGATAAAGAACCCTTCCAGCCAGAAATCGAGTCCTACGATAACGGCCATACAGGCCATTCCTAATCCTTGTACTAATGTAATTTCCATACTCTTCTCCCCTTATTCTTTAATTGCTTCCTTGACGTCTCCCGGCACATCCTGTATGTATATATTAACTCCCGCCTTTTGAATAGCCAGCAGATCGTCCATATCTTTGTCATCTACATAAACCTTTTTGCTTATCTGACGTTTCCCTTTTTCAAAATGCATGTTTCCTACATTTACCTCTTGAATTGGCACATTTCCCTCCAACAGCCTTCTCACTGACTTCGGCGTCCTACAGACGATAAATATTTTTTGTTTTGAGGACGCTTTGTGAATCACTTCGATTGTTTTCTGAATTGAAAAAAAACGTATTCCTACGCCAGAGCTCTCTGCTGTTACCTGCATGAGCTGCTGTTGGAGCGGATCTTCTGCTACTCCATCATCTGCTACGACAATCAGGTTTGCGCCTAACGTCTTTGTCCACGTCACCCCTACCTGTCCGTGAACCAAGCGATTATCAATCCTCGTCATTAAAATATTAGGTTCTGACATTTTCCTCTCCCCTTTCCCTACTGTTCCAGAGCCTGTTCTAGTTTCTTTAACCATATATTATCAAATTTTTCTATTATTTGTCTACATTCTGCACAATTACCGTCCAATACACGCCGTAATCCCATAGAAAAAAACATACCAATCCTACCATTGGTATCATCTTTTTTTATTATAAACAAGGAAACAATAAAACGTTATCTGATGCATTTCACAACAGATGATTTTATATTGCTCCCTGTGGTATCATACCTCCAATACCAGAAAACATTTATGGCAGGAACCACCCCGGCCAAAGTTTGGTTTCCTGCCATAAATACACCTACCGTCTTCCCTGCGCTGTAATGCATAGATGAACCGCACGCATGTTTATGATAACTTTATTTCTCATCGTCAATTCCATCGGCTTTTGTCTGCCGTGCCTCTTCTTTTTGCCAACACCACATAATTTTGGGAAACATCCCTCCTTGAATCTTCTATGAAACAATGATTCCGGACTTGTCTCGGATAGAACTTACGCCGCCGGGCACACACGCAGATAACCGGGGCTATCCACAAGGACTGCCCCAGCTTTGTTATATACTACATTATAGAAAAATCTCCGTTCAGCTGCCTGCTCTTATCTCCATAAGAGGTATGGAGCATATCCTCCGCCAAACTGCTCAGAGGCCTTCCGTAAAACTCCCGGTAAAGCGCTTTAATCTCCTCATTTTCATGGCTTGATCGCAGCTTCATACCTTCATCTCTCTGATACAAGCTCTGAATACGCTTCTCTCTTAGGGCATCTCCCTCATATTCCTTATCCTTAGGCTGTCCGCCTCCTCCAATGCATCCGCCCGGGCAAGTCATCACTTCCACAAAATGATATTCCTTCTTCTGATTCTTTATCTGCTCAATAAGGCCCCGAATATTTGCTGTTCCATAGACCACAGCTACATTCACCTTCATATCTCCCACTATCAGGCTGGCTTCACGCACAGCTTCCATACCTCTTACTGGCTCTAACTGATAAAGAGACTCAGGAGCCTTTTCCCCGGTCATATATTCGTATGCAGTCCGCAGCGCTGCTTCCATCACGCCTCCTGTATTGCCAAAAATAACCCCTGCGCCGGAACCCTGGCCCATAAGCCTGTCATATTCTGAATCCTCCAAAGCTGAAAAATCAATGTTCTTCATTCTGGCCCACTGGGCCAACTCCCTGGTGGTAATTACATAATCCATATCCCTCATATTCTCCACTCCCAGGTATTTTCCTGCCGCCCTCATCTCCTCCCTGCGAATTTCATACTTCTTGGCCGTACAGGGAGTCACTGCTACATTGACAATCTTGCTCGGATCAATGCCCATTTTCTTGGCAAAGTACGTCTTAATAGTAGGTCCCTGCATACCAATAGGGCTTTTGGCAGTGGATATATGAGGAAGTATTTCCGGATAAAAAATCTCCGCAAACTTTACCCAGGCAGGACAGCAGCTGGTAAACTGTGGCAAAGGCTTATTTCCCTTTGTAATACGTTCAATCAGCTCGCTAGCTTCCTCCACAATGGTCAAATCCGCCCCAAAGCTCGTATCCAGCACATAATCCACTCCCAGGGCACGAAGAAGAGCCACCATCTTTCCCTGAACGAAGCTTCCTTTGTCCATGCCAAACTCTTCTCCTAAAGCAGCACGTACGGAAGGGGATGTAGAAACAATCACTACTTTGTCCGAATCCATAACCTCAGCAGCCACCATACCATATTCCGGCTGCTCCCGAATGCTTTCCACCGGACAGACGTTGGCACACTGTCCGCAGTTAACACAGATTGCCCTGTCTCCTGTCTTTGACAGCTCATAGCTCCCTAACACCCCTATGTAATCCCGGCACACATCCCGACACTGGCCACATTTGATGCATGTTTCCTCATCCCTAAAGATTGATACATTATCCCTGTCGATCGGTACTCTTACCTCTGGCGGCAAATGTTGACTCATAATTTAATCCTCTCTTTCGTTAAGCATTGAATGGCTATACATATTAATAATAATTATTATTATTGTTATTGTCAATCTTTATTTCCCTAAAATGAAAAAAACCCATGCCTCTCAAGCACAGGTTTTCAAACTTTATTCTGATTAATCAAAATAGCTATGATACAGCATAAAAAAACTATCTGTCCGGCATTGTTCCCCCTGGGAAAAATCAATCATATCCCAGATATTCCCCTTCAGCTTAACATGGCATTCCTTCACAAAGGGCTCATAAAAGCTTAAAAATGTCTGAGTTTTCTTTTCTCTGGACAAACGGCTTTTTCGCTCCGCAGTGGCCTTGGCATCATAGGCATTGGTACATTTTAGAATATAAAATCTGTTATCCTGCTCCACTACTCCGCTGATCTCATCCTGCTCCAGTTCAAATGCAGCCTGTCCCAAAGGCTCCATATCCTCGCTCCACTCTAAGGTATAGTTAATCTGTCCATCCTTGGAATTTTTGGACGCGATGGCGGCAAAATCCGCCTTCTCCCTCCGAACCTGCTCCAGTACAAGCTGAGCCTCATCTGCTGTGTCCAAAGCGATCTGCTGTACCTGAATCACCTTTGCCTCCGCATCGCTAACCTCCAGGTTTTCCTCCTTTGTAAGCTCCGATACCAGCTTATCCGCCCTGTAATATTCACAATACAGCTGATAAAGCTCCTCCTCGCTTATATCAATGTATTCCTTATCAGGCTGTGTCAAGCTGCCATAGTATTCCTGAGAAAGCCTTTGAAGGGAATCCTTCTCCTGTCCTGTCAGCTCCACCTTTTCTTCATCTGCCATCAGATTGATGACTGCCAGCTCTGTAAGAAACTGTTCTATCTGCCCTTTCAGCTTATCCTCAAAGGTAATGCCGCTGGAATCCGCCTGAGCTGCCCACAGCCGATCTGTATAGACATTCTGATACCGGTTCCGCTCCGTAGCTGCGATTACCATTATCTGACCTCTGGAGTACTCCTTCTCCACTGTCTCCATTCTCTCATGGGTCACTGTTTTTTTTGCGCATCCTAAAAGGCCTATGGCTGCCGCCATACCCAAAATTCCCATACCTAATCCGGCCAGCCAGCCATCCATGGATCTCCTGCCGCCTCTGTATCTATACACTGACAAGCTCCTTTCAAAGCAACTGCTTTAGGATCTTAAGCACTCCATTGTTCACATTGCTGTCTGCCTGAAACCGGGCAGCCTTTCTAACCTCATCCCTGGCATTGGCAACTGCAAAGCTATAATAAGCCCTGTCCAGCATCTCCAGATCATTGAGCTGATCTCCAAAAGCCATGGTTTCCTGGGGAGTAATCCCCAGACTTTCCTGAATCATTTTCACTGCATGTCCCTTATTAACGCCTTTGGCCATACAATCCATCCACATATCTCCGGCACAGGCCACCTTTAGCTCCGTGTTAAATTCCTCGTAAATATCCCTTGCTGCGGCTTCGATCCCCTGGGGCTTATAGACAGATATCTTCACACAGGGTTCCTCCACTGCCAGCAGATCCTTTACCCGAATCAGATTAAACTTATAGCTGTCTACCAGCCAGCGGCACAGAGCCTCATTCTCTGTCTCCACATAGTCTCCGTTAACACCGGCATAGACGATTTCCAGCTCCGGATAAAGACGAACCCTTTCTATCAGCCGCTTCACCATGGAAGGCTCAATCGAGTAGGCGTAGAGACATCTTCCATAGCAGCCCACATAAGCGCCGTTATTGGACACATAGAATATCTTTTCCTTTACAGGCTCAAAGGCCTTCTGCACACTGGCCCAGGGCCTTCCACTGGCAATTACTACCTGAAGGCCTTTTTCCCTCAGCTTTAGAATAGCTTTAAAAATCTCAGGGTTCAGCTCCGGCGATCCATCCTCCACCAGGGTTCCATCCACATCAGATACAATCAGCTTAATCATCTTCCCTGTCCTCCAAAAGTCTTTTTACTTCCTGGCAAAGCCTTCCCAGAGGCAGGCCAACCACATTGGAGTAATCTCCGGCGATTCCCTGAATGTAAGCGGCAAACCTCCCCTGGATGCCATAAGCCCCCGCCTTATCAAGAGGCTCGCCGCAGGCCGCATAAGCAGCTATTTCCTCCGCTGTCATAGGATATACATGCACATCTGTGCGCTCCGCAAAGGTAATTCCATGACATTTCCCTCTGCCCAGACATAAAAGCACCGTTACTCCCGTGAATACCTGATGGCTTCTGCCCTGAAGCATTTCAATCATCTCATAGGCTCTCATAGGAGTCCCCGGTTTACCCAGCACCTCATTTCCAAGGGCTACTACCGTGTCCGCACCAATGACCATCGTACCCTCACAGCAGCCGGCAGCCACATCCTCCGCCTTCTGCCTGGATAATTCCATTACAATCTGATCCGGCTTCTTCTCCCAGCTCTCCTCCTCTACATGGCTGGGTCTTATATCCGCTTCAATTCCCAACTGGGCTAAAAGCTCCTTGCGTCTAGGTGAGGCGGAGGCCAGCACTACATGAAATCCCATCCAATTATCAGTCATTTTGTCATTCTCCTTTAAAAGCGTGCAGGTACGGAAAGGCTTAGCTTTCTATTTTAATATATTTTAAGACGTCCCACAGCCTTCTCCTCATCCTCGTCCAGGCCGTTCAGGCGCAGGCGCAGGCAGTACAGAAAATCCACCAGATAAAACATGGTAAGCCCAACAGCCAAAACAGTTCCCAAGTAGCGCGGAATACTATTTACCATAGAACGCACCCAATTATCCAGACAATAGAAAAAAAATAACCCTAAAAGTCCCCAGGCCAGGCTGCTTTCCAGACACACCATACCTTTGTAATTAAAGCGCTTATGGCTGTAGTCCCACCAGAAAGCGCCGAAAAGGCGTACCATAATATTGGCTGTTACCAGTTCCATAGTAGTTGCCATGGCCATAGAAGCAGCGTAAAGCTCCAAGGGCCTTTCTGACACCGGCTTTAACAGCAGGCAGGCTCCTAAGGCTCCAAAACCGTATATGATACAAAAGGGGCCATGGCCGAAGCCACGGTCCACCACAGGACGCTTATATTCAATGCTCAATACAACGCATTCCAGCAAATATCCAATAAAGCTGTACATAAAAAACCAGTTTATGAAACCATATATACTCATAATGTCTTCTGTCCTTCCTGTTTCATATAGCTAATTCCCCCGCCAAATCAGAAGCACGGATTTATCGCCAGGGCCAGCACAATCCCCAGAATAGCTCCCGCCATTACCTGCAGGGGAGTGTGGCCCACATATTCCTTCAGCTTTTCCTGAAGCACCTCCGCGTTGAGCTTCAATGGATTCTCCATCAAAATGGAGTTTAAAAGCTTTGCCTGTTTTCCGGTCTCACGTCTTACTCCGATTGCGTCATACATAACGATCATCGATAAGACAAAGGATATGGCAAACTCAAAGGAGCCGGTTCCGTATTTCAGCATTGCAGCTGTAGTCATGCCGCAAACCGTAGCTGAATGGGAGCTTGGCATACCGCCGGAGCCTACCAGACGTTCCGCGTTAAAGCTTTTATTTAATGCAAAGTCAATCAGCGTCTTTAAAAATTGGGCTGCAACCCAGCCTGTTACTGCACTTACAAGAACCTGATTGCCAAGCATCTGTGACCATACATCCATCGTATTTTTCTCTGTCCCCTTTCACTACCTTCTGGCCGGCCGGGCCAGGAAACACAGCAAAACCCAGCTTTTCAACCGGGCTGTGGTTTCCACAGCACTGCATACCTTATCTGCACAAGTCACCGCAAAGCCCGCCCTGGTTGCGGGCGGTATAGGGGTTAAGGGCCACATATGCCGGAGAATGATATCCCCTTCTTCCCAGGACAGCTCAAAATAAGCCTGCGCATTTTGAAAGGCGGTCCTTGGATGGGTAAAGCCATGAAAATGGTTGCCTGTCTCTCTGGCATGTGTGTGCCAGTCATATAAAAACAAATCATGGAGAAGCCCTGCCCGCGCAGCGCTTCTCCAATTTCCTCCAAACCGTTTACACAGCTTATATGCCAGGTATGAAACCTGTATACTATGATCCTTGCAGGTAGTCGTTCCGTGTTGTATATATTTATCAAGAGAATGAAATACAGAACTGTCGAGAATATCCTTTACACACTCCATATATTCCTCATCCCCGGTATATTCCGCAATTACCGATGGTTCCATCCAGATCGCACCTTTCTGTTTTCCCACATACTACAGTTCATTATCTGATATTTAAGGTGGATTGTCAATAACCAATCAGCCAATCGTAAAGCTCCTGGTACTTGCCTGCTGATGTCCCCCAGGAATAATCCCTGGCCATAGCTCTGTCAATGATCTTATTCCACTCACGGCGCTTGCTGTAGTAGACATACTCCGCATACCGCACGCTTCCCAGCATCTCATGAGCATTGTAATTCGTAAAGGAGAAGCCGGTGCCCTTACTCTCAAATTCATTATAGGGCTCCACCGTGTCCTTAAGGCCGCCTGTCTCTCTGACAATGGGAACCGTACCGTAGCGCAGAGCCATCAACTGGCTTAAGCCGCAGGGCTCAAAGAGGGAGGGCATAAGAAAGGCATCGCACGCCGCGTAAATCTTGTGGGACATGGCCTCCGAATAATAAATCTGCGCGGATACCTTATCATGGTACTTCCAGTCATAATGGCGAAACATATTCTCATACCGCTCATCTCCGGTTCCCAGAACAACAAGCTGCAAATTCTCATTGCACAGCTCATCCATCACTCCCTGAATCAGATCCAGACCCTTTTGATCGGTAAGGCGGGATACGATTCCCACCATAAACCTTTTCTCATCCCCAGGCAGCCCCAGTTCTTCCTGAAGTGCCTTTTTATTCTTTACCTTCTCCTTGCGGAAATTCCTTGCATTGTAGGTTTGAATGATGTACTTATCCGTCTCCGGATTAAATTCATCATAGTCAATTCCATTGACTATGCCTCGCAGGCTTCCGGCCCTGGCTCTCATAAGGCCATCCAGACCCTCGCCGTAGAAGGGCATCTTAATTTCCTCCGCGTAAGTACCGCTTACAGTTGTAATAGCGTCCGCAAACACAATTCCGCCCTTTAACAAATTGCCGTCCTTATATGCCTCCAGCTTATCCGGAGTAAAATAATAATCGGGCAGTTCTGTAAAACGCTGTATGGTATTTACATCCCACACTCCCTGGAATTTTAAATTATGGATGGTGATAACGGATTTCATGCCTCGGTAAAATTCGCCCTCATGAAACCGATCCTTTAAAAGCACCGGAATTAATCCGGTCTGCCAGTCATGGCAATGAACCACATCCGGCTGGAACCCAATTACCGGCAGGGCAGATAAGGCAGCCCGGCAGAAGAAACAGAATTTTTCCAAATCCCAGTACCAGTCGCCGTATGGCTTTGGCCCGTTAAAATAGCTTTCATTGTCAATAAAGTAAAAGGTCACACCCTCATGAACATACCGTAGGATTCCCACATAGCGGCTCTGCCCCAGATAATCCATATAAAAGTGGTTCACGTACTCCAGCTTATCCCTCCATTCCTGTTTCATGCACAGATACTTTGGGATCACGACACGCACATCAAAATACGCTTTATCAAAGCGCTTTGGCAGAGAACCTACCACATCCGCCAAGCCTCCCGTTTTGATAAACGGTACCGCCTCTGAAGCCGCAAATAGTATTTTCTTCATACAAACCTCCCTCTCCTGTCCGACAGGTTCCTTATGCCTTTCTCTTTAGTATACCTTAAATCTCCTGATTTAGGAAGGTTTTTCTGGTGAAATTATTTTATATTTTCTTGTATTCCAGGAGAATTTTATCCGATATCAAAGCAATAAATTCAGAATTCGTAGGTTTGCCTTTTCCTGTGCTGATTGTATAGCCAAAAACCTCATCAATGGTTTCCATTTTCCCTCTGCCCCACGCAACCTCAATGGCATGGCGTATAGCACGCTCCACCCGGCTGGCTGTTGTCTGGTTTCTCTTTGCGATGGAAGGATACAGAATTTTCGTCACAGAGCTCATCATCTCCTGATCTTCCACCGACATGGCAATGGCATCTCTCAGATACTGGTATCCCTTAATGTGGGCCGGTATTCCCAGCTCATGGAGCATTTTTGTAATATCGTCCTCCAAGTGCGCCTTCATGTATTCCTCTCTGGAAACATGTACTTCCTCTCCTGTTTCATAAGGAGCGCTTACTGCCCTGCCCGCCTGCTGATGCTTTGGAAGCTTACCGATATGACGTATTTTGTTTACCAGAATTTCTTTGTCAAATGGTTTCATCAGATAGTAATTGGCGCCTGCCCTAAAAGCATCTTCTGTCATCTGCTCCCCGCCTACTGCACTCAGTATGATAAACGCAGGATTTTTCAGAAATGTATGATCGCTTTTAACCTTCTCTACAACAGATATGCCGTCAATCTTCGGCATTACCAAGTCCAGCAATACAATGTCTGGCGTGGTATTCACGATCATGTTAATGGCATCTGCCCCATTATCTGCCCTTCCGATTACCTCTAATCCGTCCTCAGAGCTAATCAGTTCATCCAGCGTATTCAGAATCAATGGATTGTCATCAACAATCGCAACGTTCAGCTTTTCCACTTTTTTTACCTCCTTCATTGTTTACACGCCTGCACTACCTTTTGAATCTATCAGTTGCTTATCGACCCTGTGTTTACAAAAACCCATATCCTTCGTTATTTCTTGCACATTCAATTATATATGCTCCCCTTAGCATATAGCAATCTTTGGTGGTCGCATCTTTAGACAAATTCAACACCTGTCGATTTAGAAATTGTAACATCTCCAGTAATAAAATGCAATTATTTTTGGTGTCAATTAACGCAAATGTAATAAATTCTTAAATTTTTTTGTCACCTTTTGACGGTTTAACAAATATTTTGCCGCTTTACCACAGCATCACAATAATTCAATAACTCGACAGGCACAACTATATAACGCAGTTGGCATGAATTTTCCTCTTATTAATTTGGTGAATTATAAACTTTTTTGTCTTAGGAGGCCTCAATGCTCCAGCATATTTTCAATCAGTATACCGTACCCTCTGGTGGCGTCCTGTACAAACACATGTGTTACGGCCCCGGCCAGCTTACCATTCTGTATAATCGGGCTGCCGCTCATGCCCTGTACAATCCCCCCTGTCAGCCCAATCAGCTCCGGATCTGTCACCTTTATAACCATGCTCTTATTCTTATGGCTGGAATTAGTATCCACCTTCTGTATTTCAATGGCATAATCCTTTAGCTCCCCCGATATATCGCTCCTTAGGAACGCGGCTCCAGGCTTCACGTCCTGCCTGCAAGCAATTTCCAGCGGTTCTCCTGTAAGTTGTTTCTTAAACTGCTGGTTCACGGTCCCGAATATTCCTTCATCCGTATTGGCTCTGATATCTCCCATATAAGACTGAGGCCCGTAATAAATCACACCTGACAGCATCCCAGGCTTGCCAATGGCTCCCTTCTCAATCCCCATTATTTCCGTAGTATAAAGGGCTCCCTCTGCTGATTCCACCAAAGCGCCTGTGTCACTGTCACTGATTCCGTGACCCAGGGCTCCAAAGTTTCCATTCATATCCACATAAGTAACTGTTCCGATTCCCTGGGTATCATCCCTCACCCATGCGCCAAGCTTATACTGCCCGTCTGATCCGGCTACCGGCTTTACACTCACATCCACCTCTTCCCCGTCCCTGCGTACTGATATCACGCTATCCTGGCCCTGGGACTCGTTTACCGCATGTATGAGATCCTCTTTGGTATTCATAGGCTCCCCATTAAATGCTTCTATATAATCCCCCGATTTTAAAATCCCATAGGCAGGCTCCGACTCCGTCCCGTCGCTGCCTGTAATTCTCCCGGTGCCAATGACCATCACACCGTCGGACTTGAGATATATTCCAATGGGACTGCCACAGGGGATGGCATATCTGGTATCTACTACATCCACCTGAATATCCTTTAATTTAATAAGCCCAAACAATTTAAGGCCTACCTGATAGCTTCCCTGACGGCCTGCAAACATAGAAAATTTCTCTCTGCCGCTTATGGTAATCTGATCGGCGGGAATGTTACTCTCATTTCCCAAAGCTACCTCCTGGCTCTCACTGGAAATAGTAGCCTTAAGCGGCAGGCCAAAGGAAAATTCCTCCTCCTGATTCTCAATAATACTCACCCTGTCCGGCACTACCTGATCCATGTAATACCAAGTGTATCCTGTAACAGTCAAAACAGCCAGCCAGAACACGCGCCCCAGCCACCGGTAATAATTTGATCTTCCTTTCATTGCCCTGCCTCCTTATATAGTCATACTCTAATATCATTACATTCAGGGCGCCGGACATGTATTTCCCACAGTGGTTTGACCTCAAAGGCTAAAAAAAAGAAAGAAGCATGCCCATTGCCTCTTTCTTAGTATGATCCGTACTGAGAATTTCAATCTGCTTTATTTTGTTCTGTCTGCCAATTCCTTCATCTCCTCCGCATTATGCAGAACCGCCTCTGTTATCTTCGCACCTCCTAAAAGTCTTGCAAGCTCCTGTATGGACTCCCTTCTGTCCAGCAGGCGGATGGTTGTCAGCGTCCTTCCTTCTCTGGAAGTTTTTGCAATTTCAAAATGTGAATCCGCCATAGCCGCTATCTGAGGCAGATGGGTGATGCAAATCACCTGATGGCTCCCTGCAATCAGTCTCAGCTTTTCCGACACCTTCTGGGCCGTACGCCCGCTGATTCCCGTATCAACCTCATCAAAAATCACTGTAGGAATATCGTCGGTATCTGCCAGCACGGTCTTAATAGCCAGCATAATTCTGGATAGCTCGCCTCCGGAAGCCACGTCCTTAAGGGGCTTTACAGGCTGGCCCGGATTAGTAGAGATCAGAAACTGAGCCTCATCCCAGCCGGAAGAGGTAAAATGCTCCAGCCGTTCAAACTCCATCTCAAATTCCACATCCAGAAAATTCAGATCTGTAAGACCATCCTTAATTTTCTTCACCAATACTTTAGACGCTTTTTTACGGATCTCTGATAATTGTGCGCAGAATCCCTCCAATCGATTCACGCAGGCAGCAAGTTCCTTCTCTGTTTGCTCCCTGCGATTGTCATAATCCTCCAATTCCTCCAGGCGTTTCCTTTTTTCAGCTAATTTCTGGTTTATCAGCTCCACCGTAGCCCCATACTTGGACTGAAGACTATGGAGCAAATCCAGACGTTCCTCTATCTCTAAAAAGGTTTCCTGGTCAAACTCCATTGACTCTATGTAGGAGGATATTTCCCGTCTCACATCCTGAACAATGGCGTCCGCGTCATACAGCTGATCCCTCAGACGCTCCAATGCCCCATCAAACTCCGCCGCCTGCCCGGTTTCCTTCAAGGCTCTGGAAAGCCACTCTCCCTCCAGAGCCCCATAAGCAGCTCCCAGGCTCTCCCCTATCTTCCGGGAATGGACAAAGCGGCGGTAGGCAGCGGCAAGAGCCTCCTCCTCCCCTTCCTTTAGATTGGCCTCCTCTATCTCCTGAATCTCAAACCTCAGAAAATCCGCCTCCCGGACGCGGCTTTCCAAATCCAGTCCCAAACCCTCCAAACGCTCCTTAAGCGCTCGATAGATCTGATATTCTTTACCAATATTCATCTTAACAGGCAGCGTCGTCTGCTTTGCATAAGCATCCAGAATCTCCAGGTGTTTGGATTTGTACAGCAGCGACTGGTGCTCATGCTGGCCGTGAATGTCCAGAAGAATACCTGTAATCTGGCGCAGCCTAGCCGTTGTCACAGTCTCGTCATTAATTTTGCTTACGCTTCTGGAAGGCATGATTTTCCTGGATATGATTACCAGTCCGTCCTCCGCAGGCTCTACGTCCAGCGCTTTTAAGGAGCGCAGCTTCTCCTCTCCCCGGAGCTCAAAAACCAGCTCAATATAAGCGTACTCCGCCCCCTGGCGTATGCTGTCCCTGGAGGCCTTGCCCCCCAAAGCCATGGTTACAGAGCCAATGATGATAGATTTTCCGGCTCCTGTCTCTCCTGTAAGTATATTGAGCCCTTCACCAAATTCCACATCCGCTTTCTCAATGAGAGCCAAATTCTTTACATGCAGCTCCAGTAACATCCTTCACCCCTTCTTCCTTATGGTACACACCCTAGTCCTCCACCATTTTTTTGATCTTTTCCATCACAATAATCGTGTCGTCCACGCTGCGGATCGCGCACATGATGGTGTCATCACCCGCAATACATCCCACAATCTCCGTAAACTGGATAGCGTCCAAAGCCGCAGCCACGGCCATAGCCATGCCGGATACCGTCTTAATCACCAGAATATTCTGGGCCATGTCCATGGATGCAAAGCCGTCCTTTAAAATTCGGATAAACTTAATAGCAGAGGTTCCTCCGGGACTTTCCAACACCATATAGCGCTGACGCCCGCTTTCCGCCTGCATCTTTGTCAGTTTCAGCTCCCTGATATCTCTGGATACGGTAGCCTGAGTCACGTTAAAGCCGGCCTCGTTCAGCTTTACCGCCAATTCCTCCTGAGTTTCTATTTCGTATTTCCCAATTAATTCCACAATCTTACTGTGACGCTCTACCTTCATGAACTGCCTGTCCTCCTTACATCCTAGCCAGATGATTGCTTAAATTCTGCATAAATGATATCTGCCTCAGTTTTACCATAACCGTCTGCATCTGAGAGCCTTCTATCCAAATACTGTCCCCTTCTGCCAGCTCCATAAACGTATCCCCGTCAAAGGACACTACCTGGCCTTTATTTAAGAGCCTGATCCGTATTTTATCCTCTGGAGCCAGCACAATGCTTCTGGCGTTTAAGGAATGAGAACAAATAGGCGTAAGGACCATCATCCTAGCTGCCGGCGCAATCACAGGCCCGCCCGCTGACAGATTGTAGGCGGTGGAGCCTGTGGGGGTAGCCACCAGCACTCCGTCCGCGGCGTACTCGTTGAGATATTCATCATTTACATACACATTGTAGCGCAGCACCTTAAGAGGAACCAGCCTAGTTACCGCAATCTCATTTAAGGCAATATCCTCCAGAACTGTCTTTCCCTCATGGCAGACCGTTCCCTTAATCATCATACGCCGTTCCAGGTGATAACGGTCTTCCAGAAGGGCGTCCATCACAGGAGCCATATCCTCCTGACGGCTTACTTGGTTTAAATAGCCCAGATGCCCCCGGTTCACTCCCACCATAGGTATATTCCTTCCCGCCAGATCCCTGGCCGCCTGTATCAAGGTTCCGTCTCCGCCGATGGTAATAACGCACTCTGTATCCTCCGGCACCTCCTCGGCCCTTGTGTGGGCGCCGCCTCCCTCCTTATTGTCAGCCCTTTGAAAGCGGCATACCGCGCCTTTGGCTTCCAGATAGGTCTTAATGAAGGCCTGGGCGTCTTTTGCATATTCTTTATCCAGATTGGCAATTATATAAAAATGTCTCATAAGTCAGGCTCCCGCCGTTTTGTTTGTGCAAGCATATGCTTTGTGTCCACTGCTACTTATCCAGCTCCCCATGGGCTTCCTCCACAACCCTGGCCGTCTCCTCCGCCATCTGGTTATAGCTTCCTGCCTCCACATGTTCCCCCTGAGGATGATTCTGAAGGTAAAGGAGATACTCAATGTTGCCCTCCGGCCCCTTGATTGGCGAAAACTCCAGATTCAGCGCCTCAAAGCCAAGACTTGCAGCATAGCAGAGCACCCTCTCAATTACCTCAAGATGAACGCTTTTCTCCCTGACAACGCCTTTTTTCCCAACCTTCTTTCGGCCAGCCTCAAACTGTGGCTTAATAAGGCATACCAACTGCCCTTCCTCGGTCAGAAGCTCCTTCACAGGCCCCAGCACCTTAGTCAGAGAGATAAAGGACACATCAATACTGGCAAACTGAATCCGATCCGGTATATCTCCAGGAGTTACATAGCGGATATTGGTTCTCTCCATGCAGACAACCCGGCTGTCATTCCTTAATTTCCAGGCCAGCTGTCCATGCCCTACATCCACGCTATAAACCTTCGCAGCCCCATTTTGAAGCATGCAGTCTGTAAATCCGCCGGTAGAAGCGCCTACGTCCATACACACCCTGCCTTCAAGAGCAACGCCGAAACGGCTTATGGCCTTTTCCAGCTTTAATCCGCCCCGGCTTACATATTTAAGGGCGCTGCCTCTCACCTCAATCACTGCCTCAGCGTCAAAGGCGGCGCCGGCTTTGTCCTCCTTCTGATCATTTACATACACAATTCCTGACATAATCAGCGCCTTGGCTTTCTCCCTGGACTCTGCCAGGCTCCGCTTCACCATCAGCACATCCAAACGCTCTTTCATACTTTTATCTCCCTGCAATTCTATGCCTGTCCCAGGGACTGTAAAGGTGTCTGACCTTCCATACATGACCCCTGCCCCGTCAAAGCCATCCGCCGTCCTTCATAAACTTTATAATGGAATCACTGTCAATCCTAAGCTCTTTCCTCAATACAGACACATTTCCATGCTCCACATAAGCATCCGGCAGCGCAATATTTAAAACCTTCACCTGAGGAAAATGTTCATGAATGTAAGCAGTTACAGCCAATCCATATCCCCCCTGCAAAACATTCTCCTCCATTGTCACAATCAGGCGATGCTTTTCAGCCAGACGATCCACCAGCTCCCTGTCAAAAGGCTTTACAAAACGCCCATTTGCAAGACTGCACGAAACACCTTCACTTTTCAGCTTTTCCCGCACATGCTCGCCTGTGCTGACCATGCTTCCCACCGCCAAAAGAGCCACATCTGCTTCCCCATAGAGCATCTCTCCCTTTCCATACTCAATGGGCTGCTTAAACTCCTTAAGTCCCCTGTAAGCCTGTCCTCTGGGATACCGGATAGCCAGAGGCCTGTCATACTCCATACCAAACTCCAGCATAGCCCGCAGCTCCCACAAGTTCTTTGGAGCCATAACGCTCATGTTGGGAATGGAGGTCAGAAAGGAATAATCGAAGATCCCCTGATGCGTCTCCCCGTCGCTTCCCACCAGACCGGCCCGATCCACCGCAAACAGCACTGGAAGGTTCTGGATACAGACATCATGAAGCACCTGATCATAGCCCCTTTGAAGAAAGGAGGAATATACAGCCACCACAGGCTTAAGACCTGATGCCGCCATTCCTGCCGCCGATGTCACAGCGTGGGCCTCTGCGATTCCCACATCAAAAAACCGATCCGGGAACCTCTTTCCAAAGGCAGTAAGACCTGTGCCGTCAGGCATAGCTGCCGTTACAGCCACAAGCTTTGGATACCGCTCTCCCATCTGGCACATTTTTCTGGAAAACACCTCTGTGTAAGAAGGATAATCCCCCTCTGCAGCAGACCTTCCAGTTTCCACATCAAAGGGCCCAACCCCATGAAAGTAAGAAGGATTTCTTTCAGCAGGCCGGTAGCCCTTTCCCTTTTTAGTAATAACATGTACCAGCACCGCATGATCCAGCTTCTGAGCCTCCCGCAGCACCTTGCAAAGAGCCTGGATATCGTGACCATCCACAGGCCCCAGATAGGTGATACCCATATTTTCAAAAAGCATCCCTGGAATAAACAGTTGCTTGATGCTGTTTTTGGTGCGCTTGATTTTATCAATCATAGCAGAACCCACCAGAGGAATCCGATCCAGCGTATCCGCCACATTCTTTTTTAAATCATTGTAGCCGCTGCCCGTACGCAGACCGTTTAAATAGCGGGACATGCCCCCTACATTTTCAGAGATGGACATTTTATTATCATTCAGTACAATAATAAAGTTCTTCTTCATCCGGGCCGCATTATTCAGCGCCTCGTAGGCCATGCCTCCGGTTAGGGCTCCATCTCCAATCACAGACACTACCTTGTAATTCTGTCCCTGAATGTCCCTGCCCTGGGCCATTCCCAGGCCTGCGGATATAGAGGTGGAGCTGTGGCCTGTATCAAAGGAATCATAGGGGCTTTCCTTCCGTTTCGGAAAACCGCTGAGTCCCCCGTACTGGCGCAGCTCCTCAAACTCAGCCATGCGGCCGCTTAATATTTTATGGGTGTAGGACTGATGGCCCACATCCCAGATGACCTTGTCCTCAGGCAGATTCAAGGTCCGATACAGCGCAATCGTCAGCTCCACCACCCCCAGATTAGAAGCCAGATGGCCTCCGGTGCGGCTGATGCTTCTGATTAAAAATGTACGTATTTCCTGAGCAAGGGCCTTTAACTCCTGGGGAGGCAGTTCCTTTATCTCCCTGGTTCCCTTTATGCGTTCCAATATCATATGGCTGTTTCTCCAACATTCATCTGACTTTACTTCTTCCTGCTGATCAAAAGCTGAATCAGAGCTTCTAAAAATTCATTATTCCCAGGCAGCTTATTAAGCTCCTCTATGGCTTCGCAGGAAAGCTTCTTTACATCCTCCCTGGCCTTATCCAGTCCCTCCAAAGTCACATAGGTAGTCTTGGAATTTTTCTCATCGCTGTTAACCGGCTTTCCCAAAACCGCTTCGCTTCCTGTTACATCTAGTATATCGTCCTGAATCTGAAATGCCATGCCAAGCTTAGAAGCCAGATTCTCCACTATCTTACAGTCCTCGTCAGCCGCTCCTCCCAGAAGAGCTCCAATCAGCATAGACCCTTCAATCAGGGAGCCTGTCTTGAGACGGTAGATAAAATCCAGCTTATCCTTAGGAATAGGGCCTCCTGCCAGCTCCACATCCACCGTCTGTCCTCCGATCATGCCGTATACACCGGTTTTTCTGGCCAGCATTCCCATAGCCTTGCCTACTGCCAAAAGCTCCCCCGGCTCTGTACATGCTTCAAAAGCGGAGGAGGCAGTCTCAAAGGCATACATCATCAAGGCATCTCCTGCCAGAACCCCCATGTCCTCTCCGTACTCAGCCCAGGTACTGGCCTTGCCTCTGCGCATCATATCATCATCCATGCAAGGCAGATCATCGTGAACCAGAGATGAGGTATGAATCAGCTCAACAGCAGCCATAAAAGGCGGCACTGTATCCAGAACCGCACCTGTAAACAGACGGCAGACCTCCTGCATCAGCATAGGGCGCAGCCGCTTTCCTCCGGCTCTCACACTGTAGTTCATGGCCTCCAGTATGGTTTTTTGCTGCCCTGTCTCCTTGGGAAGATATTGTTCCAGCAGCTGGTCAATTTCCTCTGTACGTTTTGTTAGTTCCTGCTTGAATATTTCCTTAGCACTCATTTTCATCACCCTCGCTCAATATCTGAATTTGTTTTTCTACCTTATCGATCTGTAGGCTCAAGGCTTTCACCAGCTTCATCCCTGCCTCATAGCAGGAAAATGACTCCTCCAGTGTATTATCCCCAGCTTCCAGCTTTCCTATCATTTTTTCCAGAGCGGCAAAATTCTCTTCAATTCCGCCCTGGCTTTCCACCGGCTTGGTTTCCTCTGCTTTCTTACGCGGCATATCCCCTACTCCTCGCTTCCTATCAGCGTTTTAGACGCCCTCTCAATCTCCTTTACCTGTGCTCTCACCTGTCCGTCCCTTACCTGTATTTCAATCATATCTCCCACCTGGGCCTGGGCCACGGACTTAAGCCCCTTACCTGATGCGTCTGTGATAAAGCCATAGCCCCCCTTAAGCTTTTTAAGAGGAGATGTCCCCTCCAGCCTGCCTGCCATCAGAGCCAGCCTGTGACGGCTGTCTTTCATCTCCTCCCCCATAAGGCGTTTCAGGCTCATGCTTCTGTCAGTCAGCGTTCGCCGATTTTCCTGAATTTTGTTTTCCATATAGCTCTCCAGGAAATTTACAATGTCAGCCAGTCTCTGACGCCTGTCGTTCAACTGACGAACCGGATTATGGAGCCTCATTTTCGTCCTGCACTGCTCTAGACGGAACCGGTTCCTCTCTATCATACGTCCCATCCATCGATCCAGCATTTCCCTATACTGATTCACCTGGGCCTCAAACCGGCTGTATTCAAACACTGCCAGCTCCGCGGCAGCCGAGGGGGTGGGCGCCCGCATATCCGCCACATAATCGGCTATGGTCACATCCGTTTCGTGTCCTACCGCTGAGATAACCGGCGTAGAACAGTTAAAAATTGCTCTAGCCACTATTTCTTCATTAAAGGCCCACAAATCCTCTATGGAGCCTCCTCCTCTCCCTACAATCAGCACATCCAGCCCCAAAGCGTCCAGCGTCTTGATTCCCTTCACAATGCTGAACTTAGCCTGCTCCCCCTGAACCATAGCCGGATATAGAATCAGCTGCACATATGGATTTCTCCTTGCGGAAATGTTCATAATATCCTGTATGGCCGCTCCTGTAGCAGCCGTAACGATTCCTATCCGTTGCGCGTATCTGGGAATGGGCTGCTTATAAATAGGGTCAAACATGCCCATCTCCTCCAGCTCATTCCGAAGCTTCTCAAACCGCTCAAAGAGAACTCCCCTGCCCTCTCTGGTAATCTCCTTGGCATAGAGCTGATATCTGCCATCCCTCTGGTATACATCCACGGTTCCCGATACTGTAACCTCCTGGCCCTCCTCCAGCTGAAAAGCAAGCCCCTTTCTCTGTCCCGCAAACATAACAGCGGCTATCTGAGCGCCGCCGTCCTTTAATGTAAAATAAATATGACCAGATGTATGGTACTTACAATTAGAGACTTCCCCCTTAATAGAAATACGGTTCAGGGCGAAGTCCTGGGTAAACATGTTTTTGATATATGCAGTTACCTGTGTCACAGTATAAACGCTTGCCATAGCTTATACCTGTTCTGGGCTGTCCGTATCCCCTCCCTTATCGTCTTTAGGCATACATCTTGCAAGAATCCCATTGACAAATGCAGGCGAATCCTTTCCTCCGAACTTTTTAGCCAGCTCTACCGCCTCGTTGATAGATACCTTGGTTGGAATGGTATCATCAAACAGCAGCTCAAAGATTGCCAGACGCAAGATGGTAAGCTCTACCTTTCCCATCCGCCTGGTCGTCCAACCGGCTGCTACCTGGTTCAGCTTTTCATCTATCTCCGGTATCCTCTCCATTATCATTGCTGTTCTGGCCTGAAGATATTCACTGTCAGCCGGTTTTAGTTCTACTTTATGCAATACCTCAAGAACGCCTGACTGGTCTGCGTCATCCTCCTCCGGTGACTGGAAATACTGATCCAGCTGGGCGATTGCTTCCTCCATAGTTGGATAAAAGTCCGCCGAGAACAGCATTTTAAAGCAGTGCTCCCGCAAATCTCTTCTGGTCATCTTCTCTGCTTGTACTAAAAAGCCGGGGCCCTTCGTACATTTTCCTTTCCTGTTACTTGTAAGCCCTTTAAAAAGAGCTATGCTGTAATCATTATAGCAAAATCGTTGTATAAAAACAATAAAAAATGTATAAACACTCCCCAGGCAACGCTCCGGGGAGTGTTCTCATCTAACGCTTCCTTTTTATCTTATACATGCCCTATTCCATATTGACCCCGGCAATCTTAACATTCACATCCAGAACCGTAAGTCCGGTCATATTCTCAATGGCCGCACTTACCTTTTCCTGAACCTGCTCGCTGACTGCGGGAATATTAAAGCCATACCGGATATTTAAGGACAGATCAACAGACACATGCTCCTCCGTCACATCCACCTTGACGCCTTTGCCGAGGTTTTTCATCCCCAGCTTGCCCACCAGCTCATTGGTGATATTCCCTGCCATAGAATCCACGCCTTCCACCTCCGTAGCCGCCAGCCCGGCAATGATTGCCACTACCTCGTCTGCAATTTGTACCTCACCAATTTTATCCTTTTCATATAATTTATGGGTACTGCGATTTTCATCAGCCATCACAACTTACCTCCTGTCAAACCTTAATTATTAGTATTATAGCAAATCTGGGAGAATATGTATAGGATTACTTTTTATAATTATGACCAGCGAACGAAGCCGGTAAGGATAAAGGTTCAGGGGATAGGCTAAGTGAAAATAAGAAAGGTGTTAATTTGGATCGCTGCTATTGCACTTGTCATATTCTTGATAAATAAGATTAATTGCATTTATGTAACAGACAGAATCGAATCTAGCGATAAAGCAACTGTCTATATAGTTAAGGAATCTAATCCGCGTTCAAAGACTGAACCAAACCAAACAGCCCCCAGGCAGTTTCTTTCCCGCCCAAGGGGCTGCTCTCCTGCTGTTATTCCGCCATATTTAACAGCGTGATTATAATCTGATCTGCTCCTACCTCTGCTTTTCTCTTTACAATATCTTCAATCTGCGCTCTCTGGGGATCTGTGATGGAGGGAGCGTTGATAACAACATCCACCTTATCCTCTGTAATGCTTACAACCGGATCTGCAAATCCCTTGGCCATCAGAAGGGTCTCCGCCGCATTTTCCTTCTCAGAAACCTCCGTCAGCTTAATCATATCCTGAATTGCCTGCTGCTTGGCAGCCTCGTCGATGCTGGCGCTGTTGATCAGCCCCATCAGGGTTTCCTTGTTCTTTGCACGGATCTGCTCTCTGCTAAGCTGTACATTAGCTATGTAATCCGCTACATTCATACCACTGGTAAGAACAGCCTCTCCCGGATTCTCAAGACCAGTCTGCGAAGAGCCGTTCTCAGACTGAGCCGGCTGCTGCGTATCTGCGCCTGCCTGTGTCGCTTCCTCTACGCCGGTGTCTGCCTGAGCCATCTGACCGGTATCTGATTCAGTTTGGGCGCTACCGCTGGTTGGATCTAAATCGGATGCATCCTGATCCAGGCTTGGAATCTCCATGAGATCTGCCTTGCCGTTCAATGATGCGGCCTGATTCTCCGCCAAAATATCCTGATCTGAAATATCCATGGCGCCTGCCTCATACACCCGGTTGCCCTCTGCCAGATCCTTTTTGCCAGCATAATTCAGGTAGCCTGCGGCCGCAATCATAACCGCCAGCGTCGTAATAATAATTTGGTTTCTTCGGAACAAGCGTTTCATGTTCATGTCTTTCATGTGCTCTTTTACTTGCTTCATATTCCTGATTTTCATATACCTGTACTCCTTTATTTATTCCACCCTCTTTAATACTTTTATTTTATGTGGCGGCAAACCAAATAATGCTTCCATTGCCTGAGAAATTTCAGTTTTCACAGCACCGCTTCCCCCGCCCTCCGCACTGATGATAATTCCTGAAATTTCAGGGCTTATCTCCTTTTCTATAATAGGGCTGTTTCCTCCCGTTCCTGTGCCGGAGCCTGCCAGAACCGTATTCTCCTCCATCTGGCTGCTGGTCACGTCCCTGGCGCCTCCCCCCGAATCTCTCTCCTGAGTGGTATTTGTACTAGTGGAACGATCTACCCGCACTACCTTTTCGCTGGAAGACTTTAATACAACCATAACATCCACCTTACCGACTCCTTCCACCGATTTCAGGATATCTTTGATTCTGGCCTCCAGTTGGGCCTCATAGCTTCCCTCCTTACCAACAGGTGCAGCCACAGGACTGGCCTCCTTACCGTCAGAAGAGCCGAAATCTCCCTCCTGTCCGCCGTTTCCTGTGCCGGATGCATGGGATTCTCCTGTCCACAGAGGTACGGCGCCTGTTCCAAAGCCTGCTTCAGAAGACTGGGCCTTAACATTTTTTTTCTTTTCACTCCTTTCGCCTCCTGGCAAAGGGAAGGATAATATCATCAATAAAACTCCCAACAGCAGCAAAAACAGCCATTTCTCCTTAGTCATTTTTCCACCAAACTTTGATATGTGACCTTTCCAGTCCATAATAATTTGCCACCTTTCCTGTCAAACCCTCGATTTTTGATTGGAGAGCCCCTTTTTCCGGCTTTCCGTCTCCCTGGGAAGCTTTAGCCCGGTTCGGCTTTTCCTTCCCCCACCCTTCTCCGCCTTTGCTTGCTCCTTCTTCATCCCCCAAAGCGACCGGCTTTACCTGGATGCTGCCAATTTGATTGCCCTCTACATTTACAGGCCTGCTTCCCATATAAGAGGAACGATCCTTCTCGTCCATTTCTTCCCTCTGAACCTCCAGCTGTATATCCGTTACCTGTCCATAACGGCTGCTGTCTTTGTTCCTGTCGATTATCACCTGAGCCTGCGCACAGGAAAAACCCTCCGCCTCGGCCATAGCCACAAGATCACTTTTTACAGCCTCTTCATAGCTGCTCATCATTTGTTCCAGACGCTTATCCTCCATTCCCCACAAATCCGCCTTTAGTTCCTGCGCGTCATTCTGAAAGGTAATAGACTGAAACATGGAGGAAATCTGTTCATCCAGCCGCAGACCTCCTGTAAAAGGACTTATTACAAGAAGAATAAGAACCATGCCTGCAAAAAATCGGATATATTTTTCATATTTGGAATCTGCCAGAAGGTTGTTTGCCGCTGACATAAAAATCATATAATAAATCATGCTCTTAACCCATCCGTATACGGCCTCCATGTTTCCTCCTTTTCAAACGCCTCCAATCCGTTTCTTTATGTTCCCTTAGAGTATATGCCAAAACTTCTTCCTTCCAGATGTAACGATCTGTTTCATGAGCCTAAGCCGCAAAGTAATTCACATTTGTTGAGGCGCAGGTGATTCCAATGGCCAGCATAAATAGAAACATGGAGTATATCACAATCTGCAGCAGCAGCTTATGTCCCCTGGATATTCCCGACACACAGGAAACCAGCCGCTTATCGCACACCGGCTGCATAACAGCCGCCACACACTGATACAGCACCATTAGAATCATCAGCTTGAGCACAGGAACCAGGGTAATCATAGCGAGAACCACCACAGCCGCTGCTCCCATGGTATTCTTTACCAGCACACCAGAGCCCAGCACCATCTGTGCCGCCGCACCGGCCCCCTGCCCCAGACCTGGTATAATTTCAATCAGCCGCTTCATACCAGCCTGTCCCAGGCCGTCGGCATAGGGAAGTATCATAGCCTGAATCAGCTGAAACCCCATCACCAAACCTACAAGCGTCTTCAGGCTCCACACCAAAGCCTGTTCCAAAAGCTCTGTAAACTTAGTCAGAAGCGGCTCCTTCACCACATGACCGCCCAGTACCATTACCACATAAAGCTTCACAGCTGCCATCAAAACAGTGCCGCAAAGCCACTGAACCGCTGTAACGCCTCCCAGCATACCCTCATATAAAGCCAGGGCGCTCATGCTTCCACCTGAAAATGCTACTGACATA
This sequence comes from Clostridium porci, assembly GCF_009696375.1. Taxonomy (GTDB): domain Bacteria; phylum Bacillota; class Clostridia; order Lachnospirales; family Lachnospiraceae; genus Enterocloster; species Enterocloster porci. The sequence continues at coordinate 7,793 of NZ_VUMD01000018.1, read as the reverse complement.
AAGTATGCAGGCATAAGAAGCCTCATGAACTCCAGTATCTGGCTTAAAACTCTGGTTGCTATCTGGATACTGGCCGCAACCCCTGCGGCCAGACAGGTAAACAGCAAAAGGTAGGTTACAAAAAAGCCTGTATCCGATATCTGCCCTCCTTTAAATATAGAGGACACATTCGAAAAGACAGCTCCAATCATGCCAATAAGCGCTACCTGGAGAAGCATTTGTCCACCCTTTTCCACTTCCGATAACAAGGTATTCCTAAGCCCGGCTCCGGCCTGTCCCAGAATACCTGTCAGATTTCCCTTTAACAGCTCCTGCATCAGATCCCAAAAGGAGAAGGTTCCAAATGAATTCTCCGGCTGTCCCATCACATCATTCAGAAACTCCTGAAGCCCTTGCATTTCATCCTCGATCCCCAGCTCCTCTGCCGTTTGATCCAGCTTCCCCTCTGCCTGCCAGATCTGTTCCTGCCCATAGGCGGCCACAGCGCCGGTTCCGGCCAGAACAGCTCCCAGAACTATCACAGCAGCAGCCCTCCTTGCCCTTCCTTTAAGCCCCTTCATTGCAAAAAGGACTCCAGCGTTTTAAACAAAGCTAGAAGTATAGGCATGCTGATACCCAAAATGGACAGTTTCCCAAATATCTCAATCTGTCCTCCCAGAGAGCCATATCCCGCATCCTTGCACATACTGGAAGCAAATTCCGCCACATAAGTGATTCCAATCATCTTCAGCAATGTTACAAGATACACGCTGTTAATTTTTATGTAGCTCTGAATTTGCTCCAAAGTCTCCAGTATGTTCTTCAGTTTACCAGTTCCGTAAAAAAAAATAAAAAAGCTGGCTGCCATTACCATATAAACCGCATACTCTCCCCGGATGCTCTTTAACTGCACAGCCAGAAGAATCGTTGCAATTCCGGCCGCCGCTACCGTTATAATCGTCAACTTAAGTCACCGTCCTTTCATTGTCTGAACCTCCGTCTCCTTTGCCCTAAAGCTCCTATTCACAAAGGCCTAAGTTTCTTCTTACGCTTCTCCCCTTTCCATACAGGTAAAGCCAGTCCGCTTTACAAGGAAAACAGATTCTTCATCGTTTCAAACAAATCATATATGTATGGTATCATCCAGAACAGCACCAGCACCAGCCCCGCAAGGCTTGTAAGGAATGCCTGCTCATCCCTGCCGCTGTGCTTTAAAACCTGGCATACTACCGAAACCAGAATGCCCACCGCTGCTATCCGAAATATCAGATTAACACCCATTCGCTCTCCTCAACTTTCCCTCTTACAATGTTCACTAGTACATCACAATCACCAAAAGCATGCCTCCCATGAAGCCAAGGCTGGTATAAAGCCTGCACCGTTCTCTCTGATTGCTCCTCAAGTAATGGATAGACACATCCAACTGCTCCAGATACAGCTTAAGGGTACGCTCCTGCATGTCCACATCCAGATATCCAAGATATTCCCCCAGACAGGACAGCTGCTCCAAATCCTCTTTCGTCAGAGGAAGGTGCGTCCCCGTAGCTAAACCCTTTATTGCCCTGCGCCATATTTCCTGAAGGCTTTCCCCCTCCTGATTGCAGATGTTCTGGGCCACCCCAGTAAAAAGCTCTCCCAAAGGCCCATGGGTTCTTTTTCCCACTCGCTCCAAGGCCTCTGCTATGGGAGCATGGCTGTATGTAATTTCCCCCTTCAGAAAATAAATCATCTGTCTCAAAAGCTCCAGAAGCCTCAGCCGCCCCTTCCATTCCATAGCAGACCACACCCCAAAACCACCTGCCGAAAAAATCACCAGGAAGATCCCTGTCCATTTTACCGCCACAGCCTCTCGTCTCCTTTCCAAAGCGCCGCTCCAGACCCGTCCCATATGCCGGCTACCTTTCCGGCTCCGCCCTTCCGGCTCAAAAGGATCAGCCGTTCAAAGGTAGTCTGAGCCAGCAGCTCCTTAAGAGCAGGCTTTTGCCGTATGTCCTCCAATGAGCTTCCATGTACGGTAGCAGCCAGGGAACAGCCACAATTTTTTACATATTCGATGGCCTCCACATCCGCCCGGCTTCCAATCTCATCCACCGCGATCATTCCGGGCGCCATCGTCCTCACTAGCATCATCATTCCCTGGCTTTTCGGGCAGCAGTCCAGCACGTCTGTCCTGGGCCCCAGATCATTCTGCGGAATCCCCTGATAGCAGGCCCCAAGCTCCGATCGCTCATCCACAACCCCCACGCTCATGCCGGGTATCCATCGTCCAGAAGGCCCCCCATGTTTAGCGCCTCCTCCAGACAAACCGGCATACCTTCCTGACGATACCTGCCGTATTACATCCCGAAGAAGGGTTGTTTTTCCACACCTTGGAGGTGATATAATCAATGTATTTAAAAACGCTTCGCCACTCTCTGAATACAGGTAGTCCATAATCCCATCTGCACATCCCACCATCTCATGTGCCACCCTCACATTGATAAAAGAGATAAATTTCATCAGACGAATATCCTGCCCCTGAGCCAGTGTTCTTCCTGCCACTCCCACCCGGTGCCCGCCCTGTATGGTTAAAAAGCCCTGGCGAAGCTCCTCCTCCGCTGCATACAGAGAGAAATTCCCCATATACTCAACCGTCTCCTTCATCTGTTTTGGAGTCACCAGATAAAATGCTTCCCAGACTGCCTCCTGCCTAAGAGCCCCCTTCTCTTCACCTCCCGCGTGAATCTGATCTCCGGCCTCCAGCCCGCCATTTTTTTTAACCAAGAACTCCTTATCCCCTATGATCATCATCAGAGGCTGTCCGGCTCTTAGCCGGATCTCCTGCACATTCTTAAAATCCCCGGCAACCTGTCCCAAAAGAGAACGCAGCTCCCTGGGAAAAATTTTCAAAATCTCTTCCTTCCGCTCCATCCTTTTCACCCCTTTTACCTCAATATATGAGACATGCATAAAAATATGACTATAGGTGTACACAAAAAACGGCAGCTTCCGATTGCCTGGAATGTCATTCGCCAGGCAAGTCAGGCTCTTGGCATAAAAAGCAAAAGGAGAGTTTACGAAATGCTTCCAAATCCCCATTTTCTCTATAGCAGCTGCTTACGAAAATCCGTTGGAGACATTCCGTTTTGCTTTTTAAAAATCCGGCTAAAATATAAGGGATTATCATATCCAACAATCGCAGCGATTTCAGCAACCGTATAATCAGTCGATTCCAAAAGAGTCTGGGCATTGGATATTCTCAGAGATAACATATACTGAGCAGGCGTTACATGGGTATATTCCCTGAACTTCCGAATGAACCAGCTTACGCTCATGTAGTGAGACGCAGCATATTCATTTATATTGATAGGTTTATTATAATTTTTATGAAAATGCCGAACGGCAGCCTCCATCTCTTTTGTAAAGGTCTGGCCTTTGCTATGCGGCTTTCGGCTGACCGAACGATGGATCATAATGAGCAGTTGATGCAGATAATGTACAAGCAGCTCCTCATAATCCTCTTTGCACAGCTTTAATTCCTGAAGGATTTGCAAAAAAATTTGTTTATATTCTAAGGAAGTACCTGTATAAATCTTATGCATATGATCTGTTATGCCATATTTTGCAAGTATATGCTTCACATCGCTTCCTGTAAAATGCACCCAATATACTTCCGTATGATCGATTCCATAATAGCTATACTTCTGTTCTTCTTTTGGTCTGTAAAGCACTATATTTCCGGCGGAGACTATATCTTCCTCCCCATTAAAGTAGAAATGCGCCCTCCCAGATGCAATATATAAAATCTGATAATCCAGTCTTCCCTTTGGGCGGTATGTAGATAGCTCCGGCCTGCTTACTAACCGATACGTGCCGCAGCTTCCTACAAATAACGGATGGCTTTTATCTTTAAAATCTAATTTCTCATTGTGCCAGTAGGCAGAATCCATATACATCTTACATCACCTCTCTCAGAAGCTTTACATATGAGTTTTGGTTTGTTTTTGCGTATGTTACGCTGCTATGATCCCTTCACAGATTTATTGAAGGATTATATCATTTTGTGCATATTTTGTCTAATCTAATCCATGGTTTTATAAAAGAATGAACTATATAATTTTAGAAAAAACGGAGGTATTTTAATATGATTGTGCCAAGATATTATGAGGATCCTCATGTGCTGCATGAAAACACCATGCCCAACCGCAGCTACTATATTCCTGCGTCAAAGGCCATGTATTCCTTGATTGAACAGCGAAATCTATCTGACCGCTTTCAATTATTAAATGGACTATGGCATTTTAAATATTATGATAGTATTTATAATGTTCAGGAGGAATTTTTTCAAACCGGCTTTGATGTAAGCGGCTTTGATCGTATTCCGGTTCCAGGAGTCTGGCAGAACGAAGGCTACGGCACACATCAGTATACCAATATTCGTTACCCCTTTCCCTTTGATCCGCCATATGTGCCTCAAAACAATCCCTGCGGAGCTTATGTGAATGATTTTACTTATCACAAATGCAAAGAAGCTCCGAGAGCGTACCTTAATTTTGAGGGAGTGGATTCCTGTTTCTATGTTTGGCTCAACGGAAGCTATATCGGATATAGCCAGGTCTCCCACTCGACCAGTGAATTTGACGTCACAGATGCCTTAACAGAAGGAACCAACCGCATTGCGGTGCTTGTATTAAAATGGTGCGATGGCAGCTATATGGAGGATCAGGATAAATTCCGCATGAGCGGTATTTTCCGGGATGTTTATATTTTACACAGGCCCGAACAGATGATATTTGATTACTTCATTAAAACCACGTATACGGATAAGCTGGCTGCTGTCAATGCAGAAATTCACTATCTGCAGAACCTAGTGCCGGCAAGGGTCAGTATCTACGACAAGGAAGGCGGCCTTGTGGGCACACAAAAAATAACAGATAGCATAGAAGCCTCTGGAAGTGTCAATGTGAAATTTGATATTCCGAATCCTATCTTGTGGAATACGGAACAGCCTTATTTATACACGATTATTTTTGAAACCCCAGATGAGGTTATTGTAGACAGGCTTGGTATAAGAGAAATCTATATTGAACATAATATCGTACATTTTAATGGCAAACCGATTGTATTTAGAGGCGTAAACAGGCACGATTCAGATCCGGTAACTGGATTTGTAATCAATACCGGCCAAATGAAAAAAGACCTGAGCCTGATGAAGCAGCATAACTTTAACGCTATACGCTCCAGCCATTATCCGAATTGCCCCTGTTTTTATCAATTATGTGATGAATACGGCTTCCTGGTTATCAATGAAGCCGATAATGAAAGCCATGGCCCATCTGAAATCTATTTTAAAGATAATAGCTTCACAAACAAAAGCAAGCATTGGAATGAGCCGATTTCTGACAATCCTGAATTTATTGAGGCAACATTAGACAGAGTTCAGCGTTGTGTACAGCGTGATAAAAACAGGCCCTGCATTGTTATATGGTCCATGGGGAATGAATGTGCATACGGATGCACCTTTGAAGAAGCTCTGAAATGGACAAAGACCTTCGACGAAACACGATTGACACATTATGAAAGCGCCAGATACCACAGCGATAAACGCAACTATGATTTTTCAAACATTGATCTCTTTAGCAGAATGTACCCTTCCTTTGAAGACATCAATGACTATCTGAACAATGATCCGGATAAACCATTTATCCTGATTGAATACTGTCATGCTATGGGAAATGGACCTGGAGATTTAGAGGATTATTTCCAGCTATTCCATAAACATAAGCTCATGTGCGGCGGATTTGTCTGGGAATGGTGCGATCATGCCATCCTGCACGGGAAGACTCCTGACGGAAGAAGCGTCTACTACTACGGTGGAGATCATGGTGAAGAGGTTCATGATTGTAATTTTTGTGTGGACGGACTGGTGTTCCCTGACCGAAGGCCACATACAGGATTGCTGGAATATAAAAACGTTTATCGGCCAGTCAGAGCACTTTCCTATTATAAGGAACAGCTTACGTTTCATAATTATCTGGATTTTACGAATACAGAGGACTATATACGAATGAAATACGAAGTAAGTTGTGATGGAACTGTCCTTGAAGAGGGAGAGCTTCCTACTCCTTCTATTGAACCGCAGCAGTCGTCAGTAATTGCATTTCCTCTTTCCTATCCAGAAAGAGGAGAAACATTTTTAAAGATATATTACTATTCTTCAAAAGCTGCCCCACTGGTTCCTGAAGGTACTCTTTTAGGATTCGACGAACTCCCTTTAAAGAACAAGGATAGCAGGAACCAGATTGCCCTTCAGGCGTTAGAGCAGTTTGGACAAAGCCAGAACGAAATCCTTGTAGCAGAAAACGATGCGTTTGTTTTCTTAACAGGTCAAAACTTTCAGTATTCCTTAGACAAACGTACAGGTCTTTTTACAAGGCTTACATGGGGCGGCATACAGCAGCTCTCACAACCAATGGAAATCAATATCTGGCGTGCGCCAACTGATAATGATATGACCATCAAACAGGAATGGTACAGAGCAAGGTATGATAAGACCTCTGTCAGAGCTTACAGTACAATACTGGAACAGAAAAACAATCAGGTTCATATTCATTGCCAAATGTCCCTCTCCTCAGATACTATACAGCGTATTTTGGATATGGATACTATATGGTCAGTCGACGGAGATGGAAGTATCTCTCTTTCAATGAAGGTTAAACGCCGGCCGGAATTTCCAATGCTTCCAAGATTTGGGCTGAGACTATTTCTCAACAAAGCTCTGGTCAATGTTCAGTACTATGGAATGGGGCCGATGGAAAGCTATTGTGATAAGCACCAAGCCTCCAGCCATGGCATATATTCAGCAAAGGTAACTAATTTACATGAAGATTACATTAAACCACAGGAAAATGGAAGTCACTGGGATTGCTCCTATGTAATTCTGGAAGGAGATACCGCTCAATTCGGAGCTTTCTCAGAAAAAGCCTTCTCCTTCAATGCTTCTGTCTATACACAGGAAGAATTGACCGCCAAAAAACATAATTACGAATTGAAGACATGTAACAGCACAGTTTTATGTCTGGATTACGCACAAAACGGTATTGGTTCGAATAGCTGCGGCCCTGCCTTATTACAACAATACCGGTTCGAACAAAGGGAATTCGATTTTGAGATTACACTGTTTCCCTATAACAATCTTTCATTGTGGTATAATTAATATATCAATATGGGAGGTGTTTTTTATGATGTTGCGCATAGCAGGTGGTTTTCTGTTTCGTGTGTCTTCATTTTTCGGAACACAAAAAACTCCGTCACATTCAACTGGCTAAAGCCAGAACAAAATTCGCCCGGCAGGGTATAAACCCACCGGGCGAACGTGAACGCATTATTGTATTTTACGGTATCGTATAATTCCTACTTCTGACCGTATTCCCCCTGGCCGGGGGAGGAATTTTTTGAACGGTGTAACTCCCGTTTCCCTTTGTCGATACACCTTTCCATGCATGACAGCATCCTCCTTAAGCCGCCGATCTTATCAACATTAGGGGGCATTCCCATCACCAAGCACGTAGCTACACGGTGGTATAATCGGTTTGCAAGTACTTTTCTTTACTCCGATTGTCTCCCTTGGCTTTTCCGGGCCACCACCACAAACCGCCCATTTTCCGTATGATAGCTGCACGTCACAAGGGTCAGCAGCGTGTCCCCGTATTCCGCTGTTTCGCCCGTATCGTACAGGGAGGCCGCAGCCACGTTGTCCACGTACTGGGAAAACGACCCAGGATCGCTCAGATCCGGATAGGCATAGAAGCGGAACACGTCCCTTTCATCCTGGT
>NZ_VUMD01000017.1 GCF_009696375.1 Clostridium porci | reverse complement strand
ATGAAAGAATCTTGGAGTTTTTTAAGATTTTTATTAAAACAGAGGCTATTTACAGAAAAGTGGTGCTGGGGATAACTCCCAGCACCAACTTTGTCTACAGTCTGAAGAGGCAGCCATACGGCCGCCTTTGATGCTATAAATTGAGGTTATCCGTTTGTTCTTCCATATATACAGATAGCTTCCCTTCCAGTTTCGGGTACGTCCTCAGTTCTGGATCTTTGGAAAGAATCTCATCGACTGCATCGGAGGCTGCCTTGAGTAACTTTGCATCCGCATAAATATCCGCCAACTGAAATGCACCCATACCACTCTGCTGCATTCCCATGACATCTCCAGGGCCACGAAGCCTTAAATCTTCTGAAGCAATGAAGAAGCCGTCGTTTGACTGGCGTAACACATCAAGCCTTGCGGCTTGTGCTTTTTCTTCGGAGGAAGCAATGAGGATGCAGTATGACTGAGCGCTTCCACGGCCGACACGCCCACGCAGCTGGTGGAGCTGAGCTAGTCCAAAGCGTTCTGCGTTTTCAATCATGATCACAGTAGCATTCGGTACATTGACACCGACCTCAATCACTGTGGTGGAAATTAGGACCTTGGTAACGCCCTTGGAAAACTCCTCCATGATCTTCGTTTTCTCAGCCGCCTTCATGCGTCCATGCAGATGAGCAATCGGAATGTTCGGGAAGTGCTTCTGCAGATTCTCTGCATATGCAACTACGTTTTCCGCTTCTACCTTTTCATTTTCCTCTACCATCGGACAAATAATATACACCTGATGCCCGTTTGCCACTTCCTGGTTAATAAAGGTAAAGGCTTTGTGTCGCTCACTGGCTGTAATGACGCAGTTTTTGATTGGTAAGCGGTTGGCCGGCCGTTCATTGATCACGGAAATATCCATATCCCCATATAAGATAATAGCCATAGTACGTGGAATTGGTGTGGCACTCATGACTAAAATATGAGGAGAGTTACCCTTTTTACCAAACAGGGTTCTCTGTCCAACACCAAAACGGTGCTGCTCATCTGTAATCACCAGAGCGAGGTTATCGTATTGTACCGCATCCTGAATTAAAGCGTGTGTGCCAACGACAATGTCTGCTTCATGGGATGCGATTTTTTGATAAGCTCTTCGTTTTTCTGCGTCGGTCATGGAACCGGTAAGAAGCTCCACATGAAACGGGATCTGGTTTTTCTCAAATAACTCCACAATCGATTCATAATGCTGTTTTGCAAGCACCTCAGTCGGAACCATCAGAGCGCCTTGATAGCCGTTTTCTGCAGCCTCCAAAAGCGACAGAATAGCCAAAATTGTCTTTCCGGATCCAACATCCCCTTGCACAAGACGATTCATGGTCTTTTTACTATTGGTGTCCTTTCGGATTTCTTCCAGGGCCTGCTTTTGTGCATTGGTCAATCGATACGGAAGGGAATCTTCTAACTTCTTGGACAACTCATTTTTCTGAAAGACATAATGATTTTCCGCTTCGACCATGGAGTTTTTCACTTTCCGAATAGATAGCAGGAAGAGAAAAAACTCATCAAAGACCAAACGGTTTTTGGCGGCATAATATTCTTTCCATGAAACTGGATGATGAATGCCAACCAAAGCCTTAGTCTCCGGAAGTAACGTATATTTCCTCAGCAGCTCTTCTGGAAGAAACTCCATCGTTTCCGCATCCAACTGATTGATGAGTGTATCGACCAGTTTATGAATGGTGTCGCTTGATAATCCTTTGGTTTGCGGATAAACCGGCTGTATATGTTTTTGAAGCTCTGCGTATTCATCCTCAGAAAAGTAACGAGGCTGCTCCATCTGGAGACCATATTCTGTTTGCGTCACTTTTCCCTGAAAGATCACATACTTCTTTTGCTGGAGCAAACGTTTTAAGTACGGCATCTGAAACCACAGTAATTTAATTTGGCCCGTACCGTCATCCAACGTGGTATTTGAAATAGAAAGATTGTTCTTAGTTTTCTGTTCGTATACGGGATTTGTGATAAAAAACCCTGTTGTGCCAACTTCACCGGGGATCAGTTCTGCAATAAAGGTGGGATTTTTATAGACCTCGTATTTTCGCGGATATAAATGCAGCAAATCATCGGTTGTATAAACGCCGAGTTTTTCAAGTAATTTTGTAATTTTGGTGCCAACCCCATGGATGGCAGTAATGGGTGTCTGCATCTTCTCTCCTCCTTTTCATGCTATTGTAGAATATTTACGTCTTATAGGCGAATTTCAAAGTTTGCGGATATGAAAAATAAGATTATTTTGCAAAAAGAGATTCGGGGATTCCTGAGACTTGTGCTTTTGATGTTGTTTTGTCGTAATTCATACGCTTTGTCGTGCATAATTCTTTTGAATAATTTAGAGATATGGAGGTTCGCAATATGAAATCAGTCAGAGGTATTTTAATTATGGTGCTGTTAATTATCTGCGTTATCAGCGGCTTTATCAGCATCAGCAGCATTGTATCCAAAAAACAGGATGAAGCTGCATATGAAAGTCTCTGTGAGTCAGTGACAGCTTCTTCGGAACCGGTTACAACAGAGAGTGAACCTTTGACTGAACAGTCAGAGGAAATCGCAGTAAAACCAACCGAAAGTTCTGCGGAAGAAACAACGTCTGCCGCATCTTCTGTTCCGGCAGGTGTCATCAACCTGATGAAACAGAATGCAAACGTGGTGGGATGGATCAAAATCGACAACACAAAGATCGATTATCCAATTGTGCAGCATAAAGAGGACAATGAGTATTTTTTACACCGTGACATCAACGGTAAGAAAAATTCGGCAGGTTCTATTTATCTGGACAGCAACCACCAGATCGACGGAGACGGGCTTCACGTTGTTTATGGACACCATATGAAAAATGGATCTATGTTCAAGGACATCGTGAAATTCCGGGATGCTGCTTACATGAAGCAACACCAGAACATTACCATCTGGACAGGAGAAAGAGAGATTTCTCTTAAACCGGTGTACTGCTATGCAGGAGCTGCAGATGGCTCTTACAGAAACAACTTTGATTCGCCAGAAGAATTACAGGCGTTTCTGAAAGAAAAAACGGGAGAAACTATTTCTTCTGACAATGTGTTTGTATTCATTACCTGCTCCTATGGCAGTGCCGATGAACGCACATATCTAATATGCGAAGAGGAAGGCTGATGGGCCTTCTTCTTTTTTTTTGCCTCACTACTGCCACAAAAAAGAAGCCCTGTATGGGGCTTCTTTCAGTGTTATACCTCATCCGGATCCGCAGCTTCATCCATTGCTTCGGTATCGTCAAGAGGTGTATCATCTCCGAAAAGCTGGGCTCTTGCAGCCTGTCCGGCAGCAATTTCCTCAAGGCGCTTCTCTTCTTCAATTTCCTCCATCGTTTTACAGCCAGTCAGATACTCTGTGGAATATGGTACGATCTCCGTGGCAGAATCCCTGTATGTATATTCCTTCTCGCAAAACGGGCAGATATGCGTTCTGGTATATTCACGGGTCTGAATGGCTCCATCAACGAATACCATACCCTCTTCCTGGATCGCACGATAATCGTTATCCGCGACGAAACCATAGGATTTCACGAATGGGAAGTCGTGCTTATTCTCGTCGTCATCCTCTTTGATTCGGTATTTTCGCATAATATCAAGCTGGTAGTTAGTGATCTTCTGTCCCTTGTCAGTTACGAACATCTCTGGTGCCGTACAAGCCTTACCGATGACAGTAATACGGTTAGAAATCTCTGCGTTTCGACGCATATCCTGATTGCCTTCCTCCGGAGACAACCCTTTATACTCTGTTTTCATGAAAATCGGGTTGATAAATGCCAGAGTTGTTTTGATCTGTTCGATCTGTTGGCAATGCGGGCAGCAATGCGGTTTAGTCACGTTGACAGTCGCCAAGGTACCGCGAATCAGAACCATATCGCCCTCTTCCCAGGCCTGCATCAGCTTCATGATCTTTTTGTTCTGGCTTAACACAACCGGAACATCGATGCGGATTCTCTTGTCTACAGCACCGAAATCTCGGATACCACGCATGACAGAAATGGCACCGATGACTCTTACCAATGTTCTGGATGCATTGGTTTCATCCGTGGAATTATAAAGCAATTTGGGTGCTTGAATGACGCGGCCATATAATGTGACTTCATTATGTCTTGCCATGATTGTACTCTCCTTTTCTTACAGTGTTATTTTAAGTATGGAATTTTTACAGCCAAAAGTCGCAAAACGCTATAGCAATTCCATTTTCCAAAAGAGCCGCGTGCCAAAATTTCTGGCACGCAGCCAATATATTTACGTCCTGATTAGGAAATGAGCGATGCGACTCTTGCGGCAAGTTCGCTTCGTGTTGTCTCTTCATCACGGAATCCTACCACGCAACACAGGGGATCTCCAGCCATCAGCTTCAATGCGTATGCAAGGCCGTTGTTGTATTTGTTGAGTCTTGGATTGTCGATCTGATTGAGATCGCCGGCAAGAACCAGCTTCGTGTCGGATCCCACTCTGGTTAAGATGCCCTTCATTTGCGAAATGGTTGTGTTCTGCGCTTCGTCCACATACAGGATCTGTCTGGTCAATGAACGTCCTCTTAAGAAGCCGAGTGCTTCTGTGGAAATGTAGCCATCATCAATCAGGCTCCGAACCTTTTCCTGGACCATTTCTTCTTTGCCGCCGGCCTTTGTCACATTTTTTCCATCGGCCAGTAACTCCAGGTTATCCATGCAACCACGTAACAAAGGACCTACCTTGCTGGTTTCATCACCGGGCAATGCTCCGATATCCTTATCAAACTCTACGTTTGCACGGGTAATGGTCATTCTGCGGTAAATCTGCCTTGTTTTACACTGCTCAATGCCACAGGCGAGCGTCAAAAAGGTCTTTGCGGTACCAGCAGATCCTTTCAAAATGACTAATGGAATTTGGCTGGCAGGAGCCATCAGCGCTTCGATTGCAAAATGCTGTGCAACATTCCGTGGCGTAATGCCGCATGGCCGTGAATTGTCATATGACAGTTTGTGAATGAGTCCGCCCTTCATCTGACCGAGCACGCTGCCGTTATCGTCGTATGTCCGCAAAATAACAAACTCATTTTCCTTAAGGGGCAGCGGTGTTCCGATTTCTGTTACGACTACGTTGGCATCCAGCGTTCCATGGGCCATAAAATGCTCCATTTCAGCAGCAGAGACCATTCCTTCATTTCTTCCGTTATACAACAGATAGTCGTCATCAACCATTTCATGCCGGTAATCTTCTGCAATCAGCTTTAACCGGTCAGCCTTGAAACGTACGGCGGTATCCTTGGAAACTACAATAACCGGCATTCCCTTTTCTTCTGTCAGCGAAAGTGCGGTAGCCAGAATCAAATTATCAGGGATTGGCTCCCAGCCCTTAGGAAGCAGCTTCATGGATCCATTTTCCACAACCCGGATCATTCCACCGTTTGCTGTCCTCATGCCTTCTTCCGTCTTTTGTTTTCTGAATTTTTCAAAATTGCGGAGTGCTCTGCGGGCATTGTATCCCTTTTCTCCAAGAGCATCTTTGTTGTGATCCAATTCCTCAATCACAATATCCGGAACTACAATGATGTTATCATCAAACATTGCCATGCAGTCCGGATCTGAGATGAAGACATTGGTATCCAACACATACAGTTTCTGTTTTGATTTTGGTTTTGCTTTTGACATTGGAAACCTCCTTAATTTGAATGTAATCAAATTATGGGGAATTTCTTTCTAAAAACCGCTTTTTTTTATACACGAAAAAAGGAGGCGGTATCAAACCGTCTCCTTTAAGGAAGTATTATGCTGCTCCAAACAGAATCTCGTGCAAGGTATCAATGTCCTGTACACGGGTTCCCTTGAAGGTGTTGTTGTTTCCATTGATGCCGTTGAGCCACTTAATTGCAGTGCCGCCGGCAGCCTCCCATTCGATGAGATTGATGCTGTAATCATCGATCAGGACATCATCCTTGGTCAGCGGGCGTCTCAGAGCCTCCATCACAAAGGCAGCTTTGTTAACGCCGCACGGTACCAGGAGTCTGTGATCGCGATTGATGTTCGGAATATGCTGATCGCTCCAGTCATGCTTTTCATCAAATGCATAGGTGTCAGGCATATAAGCTGACAGGATAAAGGCTTCACACGCTGCATTTTCAACCAGAGTATTTGCAAATGATGCAATCTCTGTCGGTGCCAGGGTAGCAAAATATCCTTTCTTTTTTAAGTCTGCCGGAGAGGCAGCCGCTCTCCACTCTGCTGCTGTTCCATCAAGGTCGATATAAATTGTTTTTCTGTTCATGTTCGTTTTCTCCTTCAGTAAATTTTTCTCCTAGACATTCCCCAAGGCATATACCAGCTCATGAAATGTCTTTACGATGTCAAAGTTGTTTTTATACGCCAGCGCACATACTCCTAAGCAGGCTATCAGGATAATTCTGCGTACTCTTCGCTTCCCAATCGCAATGCAGGCAATTCGATATGCTTTTCTGATCGTTCGCACCACCGTTTGAACCTCCTTTAACTCGATTTTCTATATTTTTCATGGTAATTATGGGTGGGCATTTCGTTGAATTACAAAAAGTGGGCACGATGGCCCACTTTTCAGGATGCTGCAAGTGTCATGCTGGTCGCTTAATTCGATTTCTCTTTTCTGCGATCAATCTCCTCTTTTAATCGTTCAAGTTCCTTACGAATTTCGGAATAACTATAAAAACGACCGTTCACAAAAGTCCACGGTTCACAGAACGTCCATTCGGCATGGATGCAATCGAACAGTGCCTTGAGAAATGCCTGATACTGACACTCAAGTAAAAACTCATCGTAGTCAAAGCACTCCTTGGTTTTCTGTGAATAATGCGGCCCGGCATTTTTAGTGCGGATAGCATTTCTGGCGATTTTATTGAGTCTGGCTACTGTTCGTACAGCGACGGTTTCCATATCTGCCTCTTTGATGTCAAAAAGCATGGTTACCGCTCTTCTCTGATCCTGTTCAGTGTAAGACTGAAACGAACAGCAACCACAGGAACAATGCACTTTTCCCTTAGAAAGTGTCCCCCGTACCGGCATACATTCATCATCGTACTGCTGAATATCCCGAAGAATATGTTCCTTTCTTTTGATGTGTAACTCCCTCTGCTTTCTACGATAGTATCTGCTTTTGTGAATCATAAACATCCTCCTCTCCTATGTCTTCTATTTTTCTGCTTAATTATGGATTGGAATCTCTCCTTACAAAAAAAGAGCCTATGAAAATAGACTCCCTTTTGATGCGGTTATTATGGCTTAGACATCAAATTCGCAGATATACGAGATTGTCATCTGATCCTCTCTGTAAAAGATGATCTCATCATCCAGCAACATCCCTTTCTCTGCTTTTGCATGAACACAGCTGCAGTTTGGATAATCACTCTGCAAACGGTCAAAATTGTACCCTTTCCAACGGCTGTCATGGCTATACACTTCATGTGGCACACCATAGGCCGTAGCATAAAGAGACATGATTGCAGTGTCAGAATGGTCTCCGGTCCATTTTCCGGCAGAGGTGTATCCCCAGGATTTTCTTGCAGACGGTGCAAAATAGATGCCGTTTCCGAACATTTTTCCCGTGATCACGGCATCCGGTTTTAAGAGGAGGCCCTTTTGTAAAATGGACACCCAGTTTTCATTACGGCTGCCATGCCAAAGCATTTTGACTTTTGGCGCGCCATTGCTGTTCGCATTCTCCTTTAAGTATGCATCGAATCGCTCCTGTGTCTTCATGTTAATGACGCGGTACACTGCTTTTAACTGAGAGCGTAAGGATGGACTTAAATGCCGCTTCACCTCTTCAACCTGGCTGTCAGTTGCCGTATACATTTGAATACCCATCGCTTCTAAGAGTGTCTGTGAGGATCCAACGTACTCCAACTTTCGTTCCTGAATTTTTACCTGACCTTCCATGATGTCCAAGAGTTCTTCCTCTCGCAGGATAATGGCCACACAATCTGCCTTGCAGGCCGCCATCATACGTTTGACTCCCTCTGCTCCCTGGCCGGCAATCCGTCGTGGAATCACATGCATCAGTTCTTTCAACACATCGTTAAAAGCGCGTACAACAGTTGTTTCTGACATGTTATTGTTTGCGATATTTCTCAGATTCTGAATCAGGCCTCTCGCTTCATCTACCATCTTCTGTGTCACATCGTTTGCATTAACGGTGTAGTTGCTTTTGATGGTGTGTTTTGCAAATGCCATCAGACGGTTGATAAATTCAGAGACCTTCTCATCAGTAATATCCGTAAACGAGATCTCCTGCTGCGGTGCTGTCGATATTGCATGAAGATCGGAAACATCCTTATAACCCTTTGCGAGTTTTTCCTGAAGTTTTGTGTTGTACACACGGTTTGAATATTTTCGCTGCTGTGCCCTTCCGTTACCAACCCTTCCGTACTGCGCAATCCACTCTCCATTGCCAGCATCAATCATCTTGTAGAATTTATTGTTGTTCTTCTCCGGATCTACAAGAATCAAATATCGCTCTGGTATTTTTTCTGCTGCCATTTTTCTTTTTTCCTTCCATGATTTTTAGAACCGCTTCTCAATGCCTGTGTGGTTCGGATCAATTATGGTTTTGGAAAAGTGGGCACAGCGCCTCTCATGCGATATAGTAACGATTGGGCAAACAAAAAACAGCGGAGCACATCCGCTGTTTTGTTTGGAATTAGGCTGTCTGAGACGTAAGCTGAGAAGAGTCTGTGATGGCCGGTGCCTTTGACTGGTCGGTAAGTTCTGCAAAACGTTTCTGCATCGTCGGATTATCCTTCGTCAATTTCTTGACGGTCAGATCATCCACCTTATCATTTGCCAGTCTTAAATTGTTCTCAGAAGATAACAGGTGTTCCTTGACCTTCTGCATTCTGATAATGGCTTTATCAATCTCCTCGATTGCAGAGCCAAACTTTTCACTGGCCAGCCGGTAGTTTCGGCCGAAACGTTTCTTGAAATCAGCAAGACTTTCCTCGAATTTGGAAATGTCCAGGTTCTGATTACGCATCGCCTCCAGCTCTCTCTGGTACCCAAGGGAATTGAGTGCGGCATTGCGTAACAGCGTGATCAGCGTCAGGAAAAACTGCGGACGGATAACGTACATTTTCGGATACTGATATACTTCTACAATTCCGGTGTTGTAGAGTTCACTGTCTGCCTCCAGCATGGACACCAGAACGGCGTATTCGCAGCCCTTTTCTCTACGGTCCTTATCGAGTTCCTTGAAGAAGTCGCTGTTTTTATGCTTGGTGGCGGTTGTCTCATTTTCGTTCTTCATCTCAAACATAATGGAGATATACTCCAAGCCGTTCTCATCGAAGTCCCTGAAAATGTAATCACCCTTGCTGCCGGATTTTGATACCTGATTATCCTTCTCAAAATAAGCGCTCTGGAAACCAAGGGCGCGGACCTGATTAAAGGAGGTTTCGCAGTGCTGCTCCAAAGTCTCGCCAATCATCTTGGTGCTCATTTTGGCCTTTAAGTCGCGGTAATAGGCGATCTGCTCGTCCTTTGCCTTTAACTGTGCGTCATAGCTGCTCTTTAAGTTCTGAGCTTTCAAATCCGCTTCCGTTTTGCCAAGTGCGATCTGATTCTTCAGCTCCGCAATCTCTGCCTCTTTTGCAGACATCTGCTTTGCAGCTTCTGCTTCTGCGGTTGTGACGGCCAGATCACGATCTTTGCCGGATGATTCCAGTTTTGATTTTAATTCCGCAATCTTGGTATCCTTGTCAAAAAGCTGTTTCTGATAACGCTGCTCAGCCTCTGTTTTCGTTAACTGAACGACCGAATCCTTCTGAGCCTGCTCGGATTCCAGCTGGGACTTTAAGCGTGCGATCTCAGCGTCTTTCTCACGCAGGTAGTCCTGATGCTTTGCTTCTGCCTCTGCCACTGCAATCGTTAAGGATTTGGACTTGTCTGCTTCCGCAGCTTCTCGCTGTCTTAACAGTTCTTTTTCAAACTCCTTGTCTCTGACCTGCTTTACAATCGCGGCATATCCTGTTTCATCTACCTCAAACTGTTCTCCGCAATGCGGACATTTTAACTTTTCCATATTTGCTCCTTTTCCAGACATACTCAAATGTCTTATAATATTTCGGTTCAATTATGGAATGGAATGTCTTAGAAAACGCACAGGAACAGTGCAGCAAACAAAAAAGAGACCCTTGACAGGTCTCTTTTCTATCGTCGTCTCTTAATCTCTGTATGCAATCATATCGTTAATAGATACGCCAAACAATACGCTTAATGCTAAAAAGTTATCGATGGATGGCAGTGCATAGCCATGGATCCACTTATAAATTGCATTGGTAGTGGAAAGTCCAAAGTAATCCTTTAAGTCTGCAACGCTAAAGCCTCTATCTCTTCTTAAGGCGTCGATTCTGGAACCGGTCGCGACCGGGTCAATGACTGGAAAATTCATGATATAATCTCCTCTTCTGCTTATAATCATCAGATAGAGTGAGTGCTGTATCAGATATTAAAAACAAGGTGTCACTCTATCTTGTCATTTAGATACACAAATAACGCACTGTTTTTGAGTGCGTTCCTGTTTTCGTTCCTTTTGACATTGACAGAGAACTGTTCTTAACATATCGTTCTTCTTCCTTTCATTTTTCTAAAAACCGGACTACGGGGATTCGAACCCTGAATGCACGGTCCGTAGCCGTGTGCCTTATCCATTTGGCGATAGTCCGAAAGCTAGGCTGGTCGGATTCGAACCGACGAATGCAGGAGTCAAAATCCTGTGCCGTAACCGCTTGGCGACAGCCCAATATAAAACAAGCTGCGGATAAAGGAATCGAACCTATACCTACCGATTCAGAGTCGGCTGTACTTCCATTATACGAATCCGCAAAAGTGACCCCAGTGGGAATCGAACCCGACATCTCCGGCTTGAAAGGCCGGTATCTCAACCTCTGGACCGTGGGGCCAAAATGTGCGTAGAGGGATTTGAACCCTCGACCTAACGATTAAAAGTCGTTTGCTCTGCCAACTGAGCTACACGCACAAAGAATGCTTTGGAGTTATGCTCCAATACGTGTTTTCCGATCTTATCAGTGTTGCACCAATCAGATCATACATACAGAATACCATGTCTGCTTGGATGGCACAAACTCTGGTTTCCTGCGGATAACAAAAAATAGGCTTTTTGTAAAGCACCGTGGCGGAATCGAACCGTCTTCATGCAGTTTTGCAGACTGCAGCCGCTCCTCACGGTACGGTGCATATGACCCCGGCCGGAATTGAACCGAGCATCTGCGGCTTGAGAGGCCGCCGTCGTAATCCACTAGACTACGGGGCCATATGAAGCGAATGGGTTCCCCCATTCCAATGCGTGCGGAGGGGATCGAACCCTCGACCGTACGATTAAGAGTCGTATGCTCTGCCAACTGAGCTACACACGCAAAAAACCGTTCACCCATCACGGATAAACGGTTTGATACTGGAATTATGCATTGATTCATTCGGATTCACTTACATTGTATGCGAATCCTGTTCTGCTCCTATATCAAAATATCCATTCCGTGATGCCACGCCAAAAGCACGCTGTTTCTTACAAGCGCGTTCTCTTTTCATTTCAGATTGGCGTTTCATCATCATGGTTGTCATGGCTATTTCCTCCTTGTTTGTTTCGTTCTATGGTTATTATATAAGAGTGTTCATTGTTTGTCTATCTACCTGTGGTAGACTGTTTTGAAAGTCTAAATTTCATTTGCTTGCAAGCAAAACATTTTCTTCCCATCAGAGCCGCACTGCACTAAATGAAAATCAAACAAATTGCCTTCTGTCCAAAATTCCATTGCATCGAGGATCCGCATTACGGTAGAGCGATTGATCAGACGCTCTTTTTCAAATGCAAACGGAGCAAATTCCCGATTGATAAAATTTGTGATTTCAGTGATTGTCAGAGGATTTTCTATAGTGGCATGATTTTTGAGTACATTAAGTACCAATAATGGAAACATTGTCTGATGCATGATGTTACTCCTTCCACATCAAAAAACTCCCGCCAGGGAGCCTTACATGTTTCCAAATCACTTAATGGGCACCGTGGCAGAAAATTACAGTTACGCCAATTCGTTCGCTGCCATAGTATGATCGACTACTGACACCGGACTGTCCATAACTTGATTTACCTTTATTCTGCCAAATGGTATTCATGACCTTTTCTTTCCTTTCTGTTTAATGAGCGGAGACGCTGGGATTCGAACCCAGGTGCCGGTCTTCCAGCCTGGCGGTTTTCGAAACCGCTCCCTTACAGCCTCTTGGGTACATCTCCAAAAACGCAGACGGAAGGATTCGAACCTTCGGATCAGTGAAAAACCGATCTACAGATTAGCAATCTGCCGCAATCGACCTCTCTGCCACGTCTGCATAAGTGCGCCGGGTAGGATTCGAACCTACAGTGTTTACCACATGGGTCACGGTTTTACAGACCGCTTGCTTCACCGTTTGCATACCTGCGCATATGAAGTTAAATAGTCGAAGAAAAAAAATCTCCTACCGAACGGAGCTGCTGGGATTCGAACCCAGGTGCCGGTTGCCCGACCTAGCGGTTTTCAAGACCACCCCCTTATAGCCTCTTGGGTACAACTCCTTGTCTTTATGCTATCATTATAGCAATAGGACTTATGCAAATTTGCATTATTTCCAATGATTTTGAAATTTTTTCAAAAAACGCTCCCACCGGGAGTTGAACCCGGATCTCCGCCGTGACAGGGCGATGACTTATCCGCTGAGTCCATAGGAGCAAAACAGGTCGAGCAGGGTTCGAACCTGCGACAATGGTTTTGGAGACCATCATGTTTCCACTACACCATCGACCTATGGGGTGACCGATGGGACTCGAACCCGCAAATGGCGGATCCACAATCCGCTGCTTTACCATTGAGCCACGGCCACAGTCTTCCCTGCGAGACTCGAACTCACAACCGACGGATTAGAAATCCGTTGCACTATCCGTTTGTGCTAAGGGAAGTCAGTACCACCGGTGGGACTTGAACCCACGACACTCCGCGTATGAAGCGGATGCTCTGCCAGCTGAGCTACGATGGAGTGCTGGTGGAAGGACTCGAACCTTCGACCGTTCGCATATCAGGCGAATGCTCTGACCAGCTGCGCTACACCAGCATAACGACGAGAATGGGACTCGAACCCATACAGCGATGACTCGCATACCGGATTTCCAATCCGGCTCCTTACCGATTCGGACATCTCGTCAAAACGCCTGTACCGGGAGTTGAACCCGGATCTCCGCCGTGACAGGGCGGTGACTTATCCGCTGAGTCCATACAGGCAAAAATAAAAGGACTGCCATCATGGCAATCCTCTATATTCCGATCCCTTATTAAAAATATGGGATCCATCTACATGTGTAGCATTACATCATAGATGGAAGAGTAGAATCTTTACCAATCCGGTCGTTATATTCATGCATTCTAATTTCATCACTATCATAATCGATACTGATGTCATGTCTGGACCACATAATTGAATGCATGTTCTTTACGTTCTTCATGATAAATCTTCCTTTCTTTTTTTGATAAATGGAATTGGTGGGGCTTGAACCCACAGCCTCCCGCTTGCAGGGCGGGCGTTCTACCAATTGAACTACACCCCCTTACGAATGCACCAACCGGGACTCGAACCCGGTATTGACGTCGCGCAACGATTTGTCTTCCTTAGTGATGCAAAATGTGATGCCTGGCTACCATCACTGCTGCAGTCAGTGCCGCATGCCCACGAAAGGTTAGGTGATCACAAGTCAAAAAACACAATTCCTCATTGTGAGGAAAGCCGAAGGTGGGACTCGAACCCACAACCTTCTGATTACAAATCAACTGCTCTGCCAATTGAGCCACACCGGCGAATCTTATGTATGCATTTTATCATAGTTGTACCGCGATTTCAAATTTTGAAACATTGCGGATAAGAATTTTTGATGTATTTTGATAAAATGTTTTCATGTCTGTAGAAGGACTTGAACCTCCAACCCGCTGCTTGTAAGGCAGTTGCTCTCCCAGTTGAGCTATACAGACAAAGTGTAGTACCCGCAGCGGGATTCGAACCCGCAAAATCCACATCCTGAGTGCGGGACGTCTGCCATTCCATCACACGGGTAAAATACAGGAAACGGGATTTGAACCCGTAGAAAAAACAAGGTTTGAGCTTGCCGCGTCTGCCGTTCCGCCATTGGCACAGATGGTATACTACTGCGAACTTGCCGTATGCCGGGGCGACTCCTTTTATTCTCCCTAGAGCCACTAGAGGAATGCAACCGCTCATGCGGGAAATTCCTCACAGCTCTGGGATATGCCGCAGGGACGTACCTGCGGATTTATTCTATGTTGGAGGGGGACCAAACATAGAATAAATAAGAGGTGTCCGACTATTACGGTGGTATGGGGACCGTTTGATTTTCACGAATAGCGGGAATGGGAGTCGAACCCATTATGACTGGGATATGAGCCCAGTGTGATCTTTGTATCCGTTTCACTCTCCCGCACAAGCCGATAATAGGATTTGAACCTACAACCTTATGCTTACGACGCATCTGCACTACCGTTGTGCTATATCGGCATAAAATGGAAGGTATTGTTCACGTCCTATTACTCCGTCCTACGTTTGATGCACGACGGAAACCAAGTTGTATCCCTTATAAAACCACTTGTCCAGACGTATGATGTCGGATCACTTTTACTTCCGGGAATATTCCAGAATCGCCGACTACTGCTACTCACGGCCGTGGTCTCATCTCTCTGGAAAAGTTTTTTCGCAAGGTTCATCAGCAGGTGTATGTTGCCTTGCTCTATGGGAAAATGGACCCTCTGGGACTCGAACCCAAGACCGACCGGTTATGAGCCGGTTGCTCTAACCAACTGAGCTAAAGGTCCTTATATTAGCCAGAATGGTCCACCGATCACCATACAGTGATTGTTGCGTCCAGTCTTTTTCATATCCGTTCTGACCTGGCAGTTGGCTGCATAGATGCGGTTCTTGGATGTGGTGGTTGCGGATGACTCATTGTCATCGCGGTTCTGCAATTTGAATCTCTGAAGTTCCAATGCAGTCATGAATGGATCTTCTTCATTGCGTTTGCGGCAATGACGGTAGACCAAACATCCGGCTGCTCCAGCAATTGCTGCGCCTATCAGGGCGCCTCTCTTTTTCTTTCCCATGTACATTTGTCAAGGGTAATGAATGCAGTTTTGCATTGCGATTTTCCTTGACCCTCCTTTCCAAAATGACCTGCTCATATGATGGCAGGCGGTGAATGGTTGCATGACCTGATGGTACAAAGATACCAATCAGTGTCGTGCCAATTATGATATGAAATCGAGTAAAAATGGCACAAATGAAGATCTGCCATATATGGCAGTTTACCTACAAAATCTACTATTCAGAGGGGAGTCGCGGCGCTTTTATCACACAAAAAAGAGACTCCCTATTACTAGGAAGCCTCTTCGATCAAATTTCTGGCCAAAAATTTGATTTCATCTCTACGTGGCTGTCTTATTTTCAGACTGCCACTGCTTGTAACTGGACCTTTCTTCTTCGGAAAAGTCCAGTGCATCCATCGCCTCTGAAATAGACATACCTGTCTTTTTCATCAGCTTTTCCAAAGACTGGTATCGTCCCTGTTCCAGACCTTTCTCCATGCCTTTCTCCATGCCCTCTTTTTCAAAGGCGTCCAAAAGACTACACATCTTGACTTCTCCTTTCTGGGATTCGTCAATCATGAACTGTTTGAAATCCCGATACCGTTTGTCACTTGTAAAGGTATGGAAAAATTCCATCAGTTCGCCGATATGATCCCATGTTTTGTTATTATTATACATGATTTTCTTTTCATTGCCAAGTCTTTTAGCTCTGAAAAATTCTGCCACGATTCGGAAGTCGCTTTGAAATTTAGCGATCATTTCCTCTTCCAAAAACGCCACTTGTACCAGATTGATTTTGTAATCTGGCACATATGGTTTTAATTTTTCAGGCAGATGCATCATTTCGTGCAGCGTGGTTGGACCTGTCCATGGTGTTGTCCCAAAGTACAGAACCAGCGTCACTGCTGGATAAATTTTTTGTTCCGGCCAGATTTCTTGTGCAAATTGAGGTTCATGTTCTTCTGCTTGATTCTGCGCTTTCATTTCACGAATGCATTTTTCGTACGATGCATAGTCATATCCCATGCTTCTTACTGGCATTACATAGTTGATTGCGGTCTGATTTTCCAGACCGTACAGCGCGTATGTTACATTGTTACGAACATCCATTTTCACCACGTCTCTGTCCTTCTGGCCTAAATTGCCTTCGGCTGCTTTGTAGACGCTTGCTGTTGGTCCGTCAACCAAATTATTTGGTTGCACTACATTCTCTCCCTGATATATCAACACGTTGAATATGTCAGCAAAAACATCTCCATAATCCTCTAAGAGTTTTTCGACTTTATCAGGGCTGCTTTTCTTTTGTTTTCCCATCACTATTTCCACCTCCTTTCCTGGGATTGGAGGTGCCTAAGGCTCCTCCGCTGTTGTCGCAGAGGCATATGCCTCAGATAAAACCAAATGTATTCCATGATTGATCATGCTCAAATACCTTTGATTCTATGAAATAATTATGGGTTTGGACATATTAGGACAACACTTACGTGATCATTTGTCTATTCTTCTACAATCGCATGATCTTCCCAGAATACAGACTCAACATGAAACCAATGTTTTTCAATAACCATGGCCGACAATTTATAACCAAATATACAGCCCGTATCAAGATTGATGACGCCTGTTTGGGGTAAAGGATGCTTTTTTCGACTGTCAATTACCTTCATCTGATGCATTCCATCCTGGTAGTTGACTTCCAACACTGGCGTATGCCCACAAATCAGCAATTTCCCCTGATACCAACCATCTTCTGCTACGCTGCGATCCCACAACAATGTATCTTCAGATGTATATTTCAGTCCACGTTCATCAATCCCGGCATGTACGCAAATGAATGTATCGGTCTCATAATAATATTTTAAGGATTGTAACCACGGTTTGACACTGAAAATTTGCGTACCATTTTTCTTAAATGAGGCTACGGTTTCTCTGCCGCCATTTTGCTCCCATAACGAGCAGTAATTGAGAGAAGCTGGATGGTTTTGTAACGCTTCCAGCATCATCTCTTCATGATTGCCACGGAGGACAATGCAGCGATCTCCCATCGCTTTCTGCAGTTCAATGATATACATGATGGTTTCATACGCATATGGGCCACGATCGATGTAATCGCCAAGAAAAATCAATCGGTCACGTCTTTGATCAACCTCTATTTTCTTCAGTAGTTTGACAAGCTGTGGCAAACACCCATGTATATCTCCAATAATGACTGTTTTCATATTCACACACCCTTTCTTAGCAGTGTATTATTTGTCTTATTTTAGTGTATTTTCCATTGTTTGGCAATCTATGAAACTGACAGTAGCTCATATTTCTGTTTTGCCATATTGTAACGATATGCGCCCATCCAATCTTCATCATAGTTCATCGCAGATACTTCACTGGGCTTTAATTGATGAAACTCCATATAAGATTCCAGTTCCGGAAGTCCTGGTTCACTATAAATGGAAAATGATAAACTGGATACCCGACGCTCTTTTTTATTTTCGATAAATTCCACCCGAATATCTGTCCATGTGTTGATCGCCTCAATGGCTGGCAGCAGATAATTGCGCTTCAGATGCTTGTAATCACATTGTTTGTCTCCGGTCAAGAGGATGGTTAGATCTTCCACCCCGTAATTAAAACTGCCCATACCGGCATACCGACAAAAAAATGGATATAAAATAACCGCGGCGGATGTTTTTAACCGATTGAGATATTTGAGTTTCACAACGGTAAAACTTTTTTGTAATTCGGAGCCAAAATACATCCCCAGATCTGTGTTAAAGCGAATCCACATGGAATCATTCTTAAGGTCCACTGCCATGGTTTGGATCCAGGTAAACGAGATATATTTATCACCGTCTTCCGAACAGATCTTGAACGGTTGTAACATCACGTTCTGAATGACATCGCACACCTTTTTCAGATTATGTGAAAAGTTCCGATTCTTGTCTTTTGTGTATCCAAGAGCTTCACAAAGCTCCGAAGGTCTTAATTTTACAGTATCAAATACGCCCGGTGTTTCTGAATTGCATTTCCAGATCAAATATAGGAGTGCTTTTGTGGCAATCGGCGATAAAAAGCACCCGGTTAATGGCATGATGCCGTATTTTGCAATCGTATTTGCTTCAAACAATTTGTAATCCTCATTCGTCATAACGTGCCTCTTTTAACAGTAGAATGCCTGCATTGTATCAAATCGGTAGCCTGGCATCAAACTCTAAACTTTGCGGATATGAAATTGCCGCCGATTTTCAAAAAGCGGTCATCGAATCAACAACAGCTTGCTGTTTGGTCTGTGTCATGGGATGATACTACTCTGATGAAACTGTACCGTTCTAAGATGTGACAACCTCAAACAACACTCACTGTTTCCATCGGAATTTTGACTTTGAGATAACCGTACTGACTACCACACAGATTACAGTTGGCAACTCTTAGTTCTCACAAATAACCTACATGAATTTTCTCCCACACAGATTACTGCCGCTCAGCAATTCTTTTCACCTTTTAGAGGTAGTCATTTTGATTTATCAAAGTGTGCTACTTTATAAAGACTGTTTATAAAGACTGTTTACAGTGAATTTTTGAAAGTGCGAAAAAGCCTGTAACCATGCGGGTTTGAGGGCTGTCAAAAAATTGCGAAAGGTCCATGTTTTTACGCGAAGGGTCCATAAAAATACGCTTGAGGTCCATAAAAATACGCCAAAACCACAAAAATAGCAGGTGGAAACGAAGTGTTTTGATGATACTGTCGGCGTATTTTTGTGGACTTTTCGAGTGCAATAAAAGGTCAATTCTCTTATCCGCAGAATTACTGAAAGTTTACGGATATGAAAAAAAGCACCAGTTTATACTGATGCTTTTTGATGAATGACTGCAAATTTTGTTCTCCTTATGTCCTGTTCTTTCTTTCCTCATCGCCTCGTTTCATTGCGGTTGCAATATCTCGCAGGACCGGCAGGCTGTATTCGGAAATGGCGTAATGGTGTGCCCGAATATATTCCAAAAGCTCTTTCGACTCCTTGTACTCATTTGCCTCCTGACGTGTGAGAAACAAAAGTGGATGAAAATCGAGATTGTCTTTGTCCATCAAATAATGACCATTCGGTGCCTCCATGTATTGCGTGCCGCCGGCAACCGTCACATATTTTCGTCCAACCTTTACAATTTCAATGGGTGTAATGCACCCATAGTTACTGCGGGATCTGGAAAATCCATACGCCAATGTTCCAACCTTAAATTTTTGAATGTCCATTTTTTCTCCTTGATACTTTCATTTGTTTTTTATAAATGCATTTTATTCATCTCTTCTGGATGCCTATTGCTTACGGCTTAATTATGATGGCACATTTAGAAGATTCCCTCATCTTTTATGCTTCTTTTCTCAACATACGTTTTTTCTGAGCAATTTGATTAACCCTGGACATAAACTGTTTTGGGATCCAGAATACCGTCACAAGTGTTCTGTCTGCAAAGAGATATATTTTGTCTCCGTAAAGACGCAGATTATTGATATCTGTGTTCTTTCTGGTCACTGCCTCTAACCATTTTTTGAGATTGCCATTCGTTTCTTCTGGCGTAATGCCATCTAAAAATACCCTTTCAGCCATTCGCTGTTTGCTTTTCTTCTTAAAGCCGCAACGCTCTTTCATTCGTTGTTTGGAATGCGTTGTTAAAATCACGCTACTAGGATCTGAGATGCATTCCAGTTTTGAGATCGTATAGTCCTGATCCGGCTCCTCAAAGAACGCAATTCCATCCGTCTCCCAAGATTCGGATTCTACGGCATGATCTTTTAAGGTGTTCTCATCCGGGAACATAATGATACGTTCCTCGTTAGAAAGAGAAACGCCCAGGACCATCAAATCTTCTCTGGTAAAACCGAGTGCCTCCAATTGTTTTTGTGTCTCCGCAGGGTTATCCGATGATGTTTGAATCGCTGCTATCACGCTGCGTAACAGATCCTCCATTCTCTCCGCAGATAAAGTGGTGTTGTTTTTGTTCATATTCTTTTCTTAAAAGCTCCTTTCGTTTCCTCAATTTGATAATTCCATTGTACGGGGTGCGTTTTCCCATCGCAAAAAATCAAAGTCTGCGGATATGAAAAAACACTTTATAACGGTCAAGTAAATTATGCAAAGTGATCTTATGGAAAAGAAAGGTGATGTACGTTTTTTCATGAAAAAAGCGCCCGAATTTCGGACGCTTTCAATGGATTATTTCGTTAAATCGAATTCACACAGATACTGAATGGCCATCTGGTCTTCCCGGTAAAAGATGATTTCGTCATTTAACAGCATACCCTTGTCTGCTTTTGCATGTACGCAATCACAGCCAGGATACTCTTTTTGCAAACGTTGATAGTTAAAGCCGTTCCAGCTGCCACTAAAAGAATACACCTCATGCGGTGTGCCATAAGCGGTAGCGTAAAGCGCCATAATGGCAGTGTTTTGGGATTCCCCTGTCCATTTTCCAGCAGAGGTGTAACCCCAGGATTTTAAGGACTGCGGAGCAAAATACACACCGTTTCCAAACATCTTTCCGGTAATCATCGCATCCGGATTTAACAACAATCCTTTCTGCATAATGGAAAACCAGTTGGCATTTCGACTGCCATGCCAGAACATCTTCACTTCCGGATCCTTTCCGTCGGCGGTCTGATGGTCTTTTATGTAGTTGTCAAACTGTGTCTGTGTGCGTAAGTTTTTCACACGGTACACGCGTTTCAACTTTGTTTTTAAGCTATCATTCAACCGCTCTTTCACAGCTGATGTCTGCTCGTCGGTAGCCACTTCCACTTCCAGACCAAGGCGTTCCAGCAGATTTTCACCAGGCTTCTCTCCGTCACCTGCGATATGAATCTGACCTTCCATAATATCCAAAAGTTCTGCCTCGCGGATCAAAATGGAAGCATAGTCTTTTGTTACTGCAGCTAACATACCGCGCACTCCCTTTTTGCGGTCAATGTTTCGCGGAATGATATGCATCAGGTTTAAGAGGTTTTTATTGAACTCCTCCAGCGTCTGACTGCTTCGCATGGCGTTGAGTGCATCATGGGCCTGTTTAATCATGGCCTCGGTAACGTCGGTATAGGACACCGTATAGTTTTCCTGAATAGCCATTTCCGCAAAACGCATTAAGCGTTCGATCAGTTCAGCAACGACCTCATCCGGAATACCACTGACATCAGACTCTGTATTTTTCTTACGGATAATCTTCACACTATGGCATTCCGATTTATCCTGGTAGCCCTCCATCAGTTTTTCCATGATACGAATCCCAAACATATAGTCCGGATGTGTCTTTGGAACTACGACGTTTCTGGAACGGCGGCCAAAGCCCTGTTTAGCCCCAATGTCACCGGTTGTGGCTCCCCACTCTCCGGCTCCAAGGTCGGAGGTCTTGTAGCTTTTATTGATGTTGCGGGCCGGATCCACTAAAATCAGATAGTGGTCCGGAATGCGTTCTGTTCTTTTTGTAAATGCAATGCCCGGCCGCATTCCTCCTGGGACACGGTCTGTTAAATAAAGACCTTCCTCTCCCTGCGCTGTTACCAATGTGTGAAGAATCGTAGTATCATTCCATACCTCAATGGTTGCAGGTTTATTTTTTTCATACACTGTTGCGATTGCATTGGCAAGGATGGTGCCGTATTCATAAGCGGTGCATTCCGTGGAACCGTTTGGCTCCACGGAAATGTCCGGCAATGTCACTTCAGTGATGGTATCGTTTTGAAAAATTTTCGCGATCATGCTACTGTTTTTCCTTTCGTTTTCTTCTCTGGTACTGGTTCTGTTGGGAACGGGGTATCGGTAACATTACAGCTCTCGATGAGAAACTGATTGAGTGCCCGAGTATCGTTCGCCTTCGAACCATAAGCGACTGCCTGTCCAATGATGTACAGCTTCTGTTCTGCTCTGGTCGCAGAAACAAACAGAAGGCGTCTGCGCTCTTCAAAATCAGGCGAGTTAAAGCGGCAGCCAAGTTCCTGGATATGGTATTTCGCAAGGTTGTTAATCACAACTGGCCATTCTTTACCCTTTGAGGAATGAGCAGTGGTTAAAACAACGCCAGGATAAGACTGCTCTCGTTTGCAAACCTGGTCGGTTCCGTACACCTCAAAGAGGCTGCAGAACTCCAGCATTTTTTCCAGATTCTCTTTCTGCATCACCATTTCAACGAATTTCTGATATACCTCATCTCCGTTATCGATGGCGTCCAAAAGAGCCTTAAACATCGGGATCTGTGCTTCATCCGCTGCCTCTAAAAGAGCATTGACGTCAGCATCCAGCTCTGTGATGCCGATAAGGATCTCCTCGTCGGTACGTTCCTGCAGCAATTCACCATCCAGTTTCGCATTGAGATACACCATAGCGTTTCTGGTTGCATCCGGATCGGAGATGAATTTTACTAAGGAAAGCGCTGCAATCACTCTGGAATTTTCAAGCATCGGTTCCGGATTCAACATGATCCATGGAATCCCCGCTTCAGTCAGCATGGTACCGATTTTTAACAGCTCCGTGCGTGTATAGGTGATATAGGCAATATCCTCATATGCCGTTCCATTTTCATGTTTCTGCTGAATGGCTTCAACGGCAAATTTTTCGTCTTCACCACGTTTCCAGAACACACGGACACTGACATCCGGGCCATCGTCCTTGACAGCGACCAGATCTTTCTCCACACGGTTTTTGTTCAGGCCATTGATCTGATTTGCAAATTCAATGATCTGCGGTGTGGAACGGTGGTTCTCCATCATATCGAATTTTTGACCTTGTGTTCCCAGCTTCTCGAAGAAGTGGATAATGTACTCAGGACTTGAACCGCGGAAAGCAAAGATACTCTGGGAATCGTCTCCCACGACCATAAAGGATTTGAAAGACGGAGTATCAATGAGTCTCTTCAAAAGCTCAAACTGCAGTTCGTTTGTGTCCTGAAACTCATCGACGATGATGTGTTCATAACCATACTTTTCGAAGTAGTCTGGATGTTTTTTCAGGAGTTCAAATACCAGTAACTCCTGGTCGGCGTATTCGATTAAATTCTCTTTTTTGAGAATCTCATCGTATTTGTCGTACAGATCCATAAGCTCTGGTGCTGTATTGAATCGATGCATATAGGTGCAGAAGCCGGTTGGCATCAGTCTATAAAGAATGGATGGATCACAACCGACAAGCTGTTCCTTCTTAATGATTTCGAACGCCTTTCTGGTAACGGATAAGGCGCCGCGACAAGTTCTCATGTTCACATAGAAATTGCGGTAATCAAGACCAGGGATGATCGTGTCACGCAAAAGCTCTGCGATAATAGCACTCCGCTCGATTTCATCAATCAGCTTCGGCACTTCTGAAAATCCAAGCTCTTCGTAGTTCTCCTTGACGATCTGATAGCCAAAGGCATTAAAAGTCGTTGAGGTCAGCTTGGAAATATCAGCGTCGCAGCCTAAGTCATCGGCGTACTGCTGAATACGTTCGCTCATCTCTGCCGCTCCTGTGTTCGTAAAGGTCAGCATACAGATTTTGTCCGGGCGCTTTGTCTCAGCAATGATATTTGCGGTACGCAGTGCAATACTGGTTGTTTTTCCGGCACCAGCGCCGGCATTCACGCAGGCAATGCCATCGCGAAAATCAACTACCGCCTGCTGGGTAGGTGTCAGCTTCACGTCTTTTACAGAACGTGTCGCGCCATGCTCTTCAGCTTCCAGTTTTGTCGGCGGTTTGGTGTAATGGCAGATTTCATAGAAATCACAGCCAACGCAGCCGCCGCCAGTCACCTGTTCTCCATTTACAAACTCCTCGAACTGAGGCTGAAACAAAAGGTCCAGTTCCGTTTTTCCGTTTGCCTTATACTCCTCCCACAGCGTTACAATATTGCCGGCCCCCTTATTCTCAAAGAAATCGGTATCGAATGTTTTGGTGGCGGAATTGTCGCTGTTTTTACGCAGGTAATAGTAGGAGGCACAGATATTGATATCTTTCTCATCCGGGCCTACCAGACTACGGGCATACTGGAGCATCGCATACAGCTCCAAAGACTGCATCATGCCGGCATCTTTTGCCTTGCTAGTCAGGGATACATTCGGTTTGCTGCATTTGATTTTTACAACCTCAATGTACTTCTTAGGGATTGTGTAGGTACTTTTCTTTTTCCCAACCACTTTCGTGTACGGAAATTCTTTTACGCCGGTAAAAATGTAATCCGGTTTCACTTTGACATTGAATAAGTCAAATGGCCGCACAGTTTTAATCGGCGCCACCTCAGGGACACGATCTTCACAGTGGACATAGCGCATGATCTGGCGATATGCATCTGCCGCATGAAGTTTTGCGGTCTCTGCGGATGGATAATTCATCTCCATGAACTTCATTTCCAGGGTTGCCTCGATTTCCTCATCGGTTGCCACCTTGAAAAGACGCTTGCGGATCATCTCTTTGATCAGAACCGACTTTTCATAAACATTTTCTACGCCCTTGGCGTCCTTCAGAGACAGATTTCTTTCTCGACGCATATTGCATCGGTTGTAGCCCTGTAACTCTCTCGAAGTCAAAGTACGCTGTGTTTTTTCAGTTGCATTGTTGTTTTCCATTGTTACCTCCTATATGTCTTATATTTTTCGAGAAAATTATGGGTCTGGATTGCGTCTCGCTAGGATGAAGGCAGGTGGTATCAGCTTCATTCGACATGCTGCCATTCTCACAACACGAAAAAAAGAGCCGCATCTGCAGCTCTTAGAAAGTGTGGTCGTTGGCTCTTATAATACATCCGGGCGAGAAAACCCATGATTTTAATCGTGGGATGACAACCCGCTTTTCTTTTCATTATGCGTAGATGTATATATTGCATTCATCTACACTCTGTTGTATAATAGTCTCATGAAGAACGAGTATAAACATACAAAAACAACCGTATCACTGCTCAACTACCACTTTGTGTTTTGTCCAAGATACCGAAGGAAGATATTCAACATCCCAAAGGTTGAGGACAGATTCAAAGAACTTACCCTTGCCAAATGCGAAGAATGCGGTATCGAAGTTTTGTCTCAGGAATGTCATATCGACCATGTACACATGTTTGTCAGCGCACTTCCTGCCATGAGCATTCCGACCATCATGCAGCAGATCAAGGGTGCGACTTCCGTGGAACTAAGAAAGGAGTTCCCACAGTTGAAGGCAATGCCGAGTCTTTGGACACGCAGCTATTTCGTCAGCACCGCCGGCAATGTAAGTTCCGAAACTATCAAATGGTATGTAGAGACACAGAAAACAAGACCGTAGGAGCATCTATGCAGAAAGGTATTAAATTCAGAATCTACCCAAACAGAACACAAAAGGACCTGATCGACCGGACACTCGGCTGCTGCAGACTTATCTACAACAAAGGACTGGCGATGCGTGATGAAGCCTATAAAAACGGCAATCCCATCGGATACTCCAAGACCTCTGCCATGCTGACTGAACTGAAACGGTGTGAGGACTATGCTTTTCTGAAAGAGGTGGATTCTATTGCATTACAGCAATCCCTGCGTGACCTTGACAGAGGGTTTGTAAACTTCTTTCAGAAACGTGCTTCCCATCCTGCATTTAAAACTAAGCACACCCCTCATCAGTCATACAGGACTGTCAATCAGGGGAACAGCATCCGGATTGAAGGAAAGTATATCAAACTCCCGAAACTCGGATATGTAAAGGTCAGGAAGTCTATGGAGACGGGACACATCAACAATGCGACTGTTACAAGAACACCTACCGGGAAATATTTCGTGGTTCTTAACGTGGACTTTGAGCCGAAAGTAATCGAAAACAGCGGCAAAAGCATCGGTATTGATGTCGGCATCAAAGCGTTCTACTCAGACAGCAACGGGGATACCGTACCAAATCCGAAGTATTTTGAAAAGTCAATGAGAAAACTCATTCGTGAGCAGCTCAAACTGTCAAGGAAGCAGAAAGGATCCAATAACCGTAATAAGCAGCGTATCAGGCTTGCCCGGGTTCATGAAAAGGTTACAAATCAGAGAAATGATTTCTTGCAGCAGCAGTCTACCATGCTGATCCGTGAAAACCAAACGATCTGCATCGAAGACCTGAAGGTAAGAAATATGATTCGTAATCATAAGCTGGCACAGCACATCGCTTCTGCATCATGGAGCCGCTTTTTTGATATGCTTTCCTATAAGGCTTTATGGTACGGGAATACGGTTATAAAGGTACCGGCCATGTATCCGAGCAGTCAGACTTGTTCCTGCTGCGGATACAGGAATCCACTGGTAAAAGACCTGAAGGTTCGGGTATGGGAGTGCCCGGATTGCCATACCGTGCATGACAGGGATACCAATGCGAGCATCAATATCCTAAACAAGGGACTTGAGATGCTTTCAGCATAAACACAATGAAACTGTACCGTAGGACATACGGAAACAGTATAATCAACGCTTGTGGACACTGTGTAAGCCATTGTCATGCCATTAGCATGCGTCAATGCAGTAGTGGTGGAAGCAAGAATCCCATTGCTTTAGCTATGGGAGTGTCAACATTATGAAGTTTAGCCCGGCATGGAAATGGGTGCATACTGCTCCACAGACAGATCCGGAATCATGTAAACTCTGTTTCTGCTAGAGTTTTCTGAATGATTTGGCAACAGTCCGCAAAGGAACCCGCCGTTTACACGTTTAGCCGGCATGATATTTTCGAACTGTCGCTCTTTCTTAATTTTGATCCAGTACCATCCGGTCTTTTCTGTTGGCTTTCCGTCCGTCATATTCTTCCACATTGGGCCGATGGCGTAATTGGAGATAATCGCCGTCAGTTCCTCTCTTACCTCCGGCATCATCATCTTCTGCGATTTCATAACGGCATCGAGAATCAACTGCTTAAAAATTTCCGGTCCTACCTGTACTACTGTGTTTTGTGTCATGACACTACCTCCCTTACTCACGTTTCTATGCTTTGGTCTAATTATGGCCTTGGATGCGGAAGAATTGGTTTTAGAAAAAAAACAAACGAGCCTCATCATAGATGAAGCTCGTTGGTGTTTCATAACGGATACTTACGTGATCGTTTCAGGGAGAATGAATGTGTGCTTATGATCGTTTGTCCTCATTATTGTTCAATGTTGTAACGCAGCCCTTCTTCCAGCATATTGGGAATATCCTGATCACAAAATCCATAGAGTCCGCAGCTGACAAACGGATGAACCTCCAAAATGACTGTATCTACTGTATGGTCTTTTTGGCAAATGACAGCCACATCCATGGTGTATGCTCCCGGTCTTTTTGCATCTTTTTTGTAGTCTTCTACCATCCGTAGAATCTTTTGCGGGTTTGGAAACGCCAAAGGCGATCCAAGATATGGCTGAACTCCTAAAATCTCGTCATGATATACGAACACACGAAATTCTGACCGAATATTTACCCATTCACTAATCAGATACTGGCCAGCCGGTAATGTAGACGGATACGGGATACGCCCATCATATAAGGCTGAATTGAACGTTTTAAGTTTGCTGACGTTTTTTACAAAATATTTCATGGATGTATGTTCATAGCTCGACAGCCGGTCGCAGTCTGTAAAAAGATAGCTGCGGCCCAAATATTCCTTGGTCCTTAAGACTTCCGGCACTTCGATTGGTGTCATGGATTTCCCGTAATAGGCCTGAAGCCATGCTTCTACAAAGGGAATGTCTCCGACCGGAAGAAATTCGGATCCATATGCCAAGGGATTGGTATCGATTTTGTATTGTGAAACGCTTAACAGAGCATCTCTTTTTAAGATTTTTTCAAGCAAAGTGTTGTCAGGCTCTGGCGGGGTGGTTTTCTGCAACAGCCAATTTCTCTTTCTCATATTTTCCTCCTCGTTTGAATTTTCCTCTATTGTATTAGTTAGACTCTCTGGATGCAAAAGTGAAGCCTCACACGACTAAAGTCACGTGCTTCCCATCAAAACAGCCGAAGCTGTTCGTAGTCCCTTTAGGGGACGGGAACTGCGTTTCTACACATACAGCCTGAACTCAGAAACTTATGCGGCATGCACAAGCTCCGCATTCAGGTTAATTAACGTAGACCACGTGCAGGTGCTTCTCTTAGCCGCCTGAGGGACTTTTGCCTCAAGTGCCAACCTCTCCCTCGCGGGCAAGGATTTTAAGCTCTCTCTGATGAAATACCGGCTTCCAATGTTATAGGAAGCAGACAGGTCGCAGTTGTAAACCTTGCCGTTTTGGAACCGGCACAGACTGTAGGTAGGCAGTTCTGCTTCTTTGCCTCGCAGGATCCTGCCGCTTCCGTCATAGGCAAGCCGGCTCGTTCCCCAAGCACAGATGTGACTGATACGCATCCCAAGCCGGTGTGCTTTATCCGTTACCATAGACTGGACATACTGGCTTCTCCAGAGATGAAGCCGCTGCTTCTTGGAACCACGCTTTCTGCCGGTAAGGTCCAGGTGTTCAAATGCGATCGCATCGGCATTGTAAAGAGCGGCGACGTCCATAATGAAGTGCGCTGTCTTTACTGCGATATCCCGGTTGATTCCTTTTGCCCTGGCCCAAAGTCTTGGTGTTCTGTGGTTTCCATGCTGCTGGGCCTTTTTTATCCGGTTTATGGCATGCGTCAGAGAGTCGTATTCTTTCGGCAGCCTGCAAAAATGTCTGCCTAAGATCGTGCCGTCTGCACGCATGACGGAAACCGTTGCCGCAGCGTTAATCCCAAGGTCAACAGCCAGGATTGTCTGGTTAAATACATTGGTGTCAGGGAGCTTCACTGTCTCCTCAAACGGAAAATCCAGAAACCACTCCTTGCCACGCTTCTGCAAAGTTGGAGCACATTTCTTCCGCGAGGTACATCTGTGGTTGATATAGTCCATGTCCGATTTCCGGACGCGGACGGTCAGCCAGTCCCAGGTATTGCGGAGAAAGACTTTGATCTTCATCTCGTAATCGCCGGACTGCTCGTACATGACCGTCCGGTACATAGATGGATAGACATAGCCGGCTTTCGGGAAAGACGGCTTTCTGCCTCTGACTTTTGGATCCTCAGCTTCCCAGTTGATCAGATTGCTCTGGTAAGAATATACCTTTCCCAGAGCTTCGCTGATAGCGCTGCGTCTTAGGTAACTGGGGAACTTGTAAAACTTCCGGTCAAATGCCGGATACTTGACCTCCGGATTATCCTTGGTCTGGTGACACAGGTGTTCCACATACTGCTGACGGACCAGTTTCTGGTCAGTGAGTATAATGTTACTCCACTCATCCAGACACACTCCAATCAGGAAGTCCACGGCAGCCCGATACAAAGAGACCGTTTCCTTAAAGATATGGTTGTAATGTTGGATTTTCACGCTGTAAGTAGAAAACAGCTTCATATCGGACTGCCTCCTTCCTGATTATGATATAGCAATGGTAACAAAATCTGTTATCTCAAACAAGAAATCGAGACTTGCGGATAACAAAAAGCCACATTTTACAAAAACCTTACCGCCTAACTCACGACTGAAGTCACGAGTGTGCGGCGGTTAAGCATCAAAATATTGCGGATATGAGTTTTTCATATTTTTTATGTCTGATCTCACCGCGCTTTCTCAATTTTCTTCCTTAGAAAAAACACTCTTTTTCATATCCGTAAACTTCCAAAATTGTGAAATGGATATTTCTTTTGTACAATACAAAGACACAAACTAAGTATGTAAGGGGTGTAATCAAATGCAAAAAAATCTCGCTCAGGAAGAAGCGATTCAAACACATAATGGCCAGGTCCTGCTGATTAGCTGCCCTGGTTCCGGTAAAACTACTACAATGATCCGAAGAATTAAGGCTATGATCGACGCAGGCATTGATGCTGCTACGATTGTTATGGTGACTTTTACGGATGCAGCTGCGAATGAGATGCGTGCTCGCTTTCAGAAACAGTATGGGGATTGTGCGGCAACCTTTTGTACCATCCACTCATTGTGCTTGAAGACTCTGATGGCGTCTTCAGATGTGCCGCTTAAGATCATTTCCGCAGAAGATCAGTTTTGTAAGATCAAAGATTGCATGAGACAGGCTCGTATTCCGATTGCTGCATATGCTGCAAAAGATGTTTTGATGGATATCAGCGCTTTCAAAAACAGCGAGGTGACTATGCAGTCCTTCAAACCGGCCACGCTGAGTGCGGACGAATTTGCTAGACTTTACCCACTCTACGAAGACAGTAAGCAAACTTCTGGTATCATTGATTTTGACGATATGCTCTGCTTATGCCGTGAAAAATTGCAGTCAGATATCAAACTCCTTTCCGCATTGCAGAATCGCTATCGGTATATCATGTGTGACGAATATCAGGACACAAACTCCGTGCAAAAAGATATTTTATATCTCTTGGCAGGAGACAACGGTAATTTATGTGTCGTTGGGGATGATGATCAGTCGATCTATGGTTTCCGTGGCGCCACACCGGGTATCATGTTAAATTTCAAAAAGGATTTTCCAAACGTGCATGAGATCCACATGGACACCAACTACCGCTCCAGACCTCAAATCATCCAAATGGCAAAAAACCTTATTGAGCATAACAATGAGCGTTTCAAAAAGGACATTAAGGCTGCCAGAGATGGTGAGGGAGAAGTGATCGTGCATACTTCTGAACTGCGTGAAAATGAGCTGGAATACCTGGTTAACACCATTCGCGAACAGCTGAAAAACGGAGTGGATTCGAAACAGATCGCTATTTTAGCCCGTACCAACCTGCAGCTGGAAGATTTGGCTGCTGCATTATCCAAATATGGTATCTCCTATTCTGCCGGTGAAGCGATCAAAGACAGCTATGAGCACTTCATTTTCCGTGATATTTTCTCGTACCTGAATTTAATCAATGGTAACTGGAACATGGATGATTTTCTCCGGATCCTGAATCGCCCGAATCGTTATTTGAAAGAAGCGAACTTCCGGGCCATGACAGAATTTACAGAAAATGCCTTGGTGCAGGCAGCAAGTAAACAAACGCATTACAAGCAAAAGGCCGTGGATGTGGTATTAGAGATGTTTTACCATATTCAGGCTTTACGAAATCAATCGTTGTCCTCTCAGGTATCAGGTATTATGCATCGCCTCGGATATTATGCCTATATCAGTGACTACGCTGAAAAGGCTGAGATTGAGGAATCTCTGCTGCTCAGTAAATTGGATTTCTTTCTGGCGGAATCCATAAAGTATCAGAATCCGCAGGAATGGTACAAAGCTGCACAGGCACATGTGTATGCTCATCGCCAGACTTTAAGAGCCAAGTCAGAAAACGGTGTGAATCTGGCTACCATGCACCGGGCAAAGGGCCTCGAATGGGATATCGTGTATATCGTTGATTGTTGTAAAAACACGATGCCGAGCAGCAAGGCCGAAACCAGTCTCGAATTAGAGGAAGAACGTCGTCTCTTCTATGTTGCGATGACGCGGGCAAAGGAAAAGCTATATTTGCTGAATTACTGCAAGAAAGAGGGGAAGAAAGGGAAAATTACAGACGTGGAACCGTCTTTGTTCCTTCACGAGATCAAAACAGATAAGTATGCAGAACGCCTCAAACAAGAGGAGCTGGACGCAAAGCGTAAGCAAAATATTGCGAATGCATCAGAATTCCTAGAAGGATCTCCGCTCTTCTTTTCGATTGGAAAAACTGTCACACATAAAACATATGGTACAGGTATTGTGACTCAGAAAAATATGGCTTGTATCATTGTAAAATTTGAACGCGGTATCAAAATGTTCCCACTAAAATAAAAAAGGAGTCCTACACGACTCCTTTTTATTATCACTGCGACATTTGTTCTGCTTCAGCGTAGCGTGCTGCCATTTCTCCTTCCGATAAAAGCAGGAAATAATTATCCCAATTCTCATTCCAGGTCGTATCGGTAAAATACTAATTTCCGTCGATAAGATTGGCACTCCAAGCATGGTAGCCTTCCGAATTTGGATCGTTTTCTACGTTTTCAGTCTGGATTCCATAGCGTTCACATAACAACTGAAAAAGATTGCAATAACCGGCACAAACAGTACCTGTACCATAGCACAGAGCATCAATATCGGAATGTGCTTCCAATGCGCCATAGCCCTTGTCCACCTTCTCGCTATTGTATGTCAGTTTCTTGGTTACAAAATTATTGATCTGCTTTATCTTTTCGAATGGATTCAGAATCGAGCTAACCAAGGCATCACATTCATTTAAGACTTGATTTGTTACAGCAATCTCGTGACGAAATTTTTCCACTTTTGTCGCGGAATTCATTTTGATTGTGAACGAATCCGGGGTGCTGTCATCGCAATCAACATCGATGATATTTCCCTGTCTGGCCGAAAGTAATGTATTGGAGAGCGCCTCTGAGATCATGGCTTCAAATACAAAAACCTCTCTGATGTCATTGGTGTGATAAAAAGCCTGATCATATCCAACTTTGTTTTCATAAGCGTATAAGAAATCCTTAGCCGCCTGCTCTAATTGCTTTGCAGCTTCGACGCCAGTGTTTGCACGTTCGCTTTGCCACTTGCTCAGATATTCCGGTGTAAACTTGACTGATACACCATTTTTTACACAAAACAGATGATCCTTTTGGTCTGAGTAATAGGCACCGGTATAGCCATTATCGGTAAAGGTAATGCGTCCAGGATTTCGCTCGAAGAAGTACAGGGTATTATTAGCACTTTCAATTGTACCGTCTGTCATGGACATGTTGTTTAAAATTTCTGTTGTGCTGGCGGCGTAGCAAGTGGATGAGCATAAAAAACCAACAGCTAAAGCAATTGCCGCAATTTTCGATGATAATAACATCTCATATTCCTCCTAAATTTTTTTGCCACAAAATTATGGGAAGGGATATGCATATTTTTGCAAAAAAAATAAAGCAACCCAATCACATTGGACGGGTTGCTTTTTGGATTATTTTTCTTATGCTGCTGGCGACTCTGCTTCGCCTTCAGCGGCCGGTACAGACTCGGTATTTTCTACCGTCTCTGGTGGCATTTCAGGGTTTAACGCAACGGATTCCGTACAGTTTACCCAAACCCTTCCGAGTTTCTCACCACGCAGTTCGAATTTATACATACCAGCTAAGAGATTTGGAACCTT
Source organism: Clostridium porci (assembly GCF_009696375.1). Classification (GTDB taxonomy): domain Bacteria; phylum Bacillota; class Clostridia; order Lachnospirales; family Lachnospiraceae; genus Enterocloster; species Enterocloster porci. Next base: position 59,184 of record NZ_VUMD01000017.1, on the reverse strand, counting down.
GATGACAAATTTACCGTATTCATCGGTCATGATATTGCCAGGGGTTGTTTCCTTGGAATATACGGTGCCATCCGGCGCTGTCATTTTTAATTCCTGCGCTGCACGATCCGCATTCTCCCAAGTGATGGTGAAATCATGTGCATTTGGTGATGCGTCATAATAAATCGAAAGACCGCCATGAGACGAGTTGTGCAGATAGCTGGTAGCGTTGCCGCTGTTGATTTGGACCTCAACAGACTTATAGGTGTTTTCGAAATTCTCGTAAAGCAGGTACCACTCTCCCGCTACCGGTCCTGTAACCGTATGAGTTAAGTAAGTATAGCCGTCCTTGTTTCCAGAGCCATATGTCAGACTGTCATTCTCTGCCAGTCGTTGTGCATCTCCCATCGGATCCATCAGTAAGACTCTTGGGAATTTGCCGTTTTTACTTGCGTCCGCTCTTGTTTCATCATTGATGTATCTATAGGCGACTGTGATATTCATTTCAGCCTGCGTAGAATCAATCATGATCTTTTGCTTCTCAGCAAAGGTTTCAGCATCAATTTGTTCTGTGGTCGGCTGCGTCGGGTTATTACCGGCCGATACGATGCCGTTTGCTTCCTGCCACTCGTAAAACGTCAAGGTCTTTCCGTCGCTTCCCTTATAATAATATGGCGTGGACAAATCAATGCCACTCTCATCAATACCACGGTCCACGTTCAGAAATTTCACAAAGCCGGTGTTATTTAAGAGGTAATATCCGCTCTTAAAATAAGACGGCACTTCTACAACAGCATATCCATCTGTGGAGAGAGAATATTTTGTGGTCTGATAAAGTTCAAAGGACTTAAAATATCTCGTATCTGCCACTGTCGTTACCGGCGCTGGGGTTGTTCCAACGTAGAAGTCAATCTTCGCTGTGGCATCTTTACTCATGCCGGTTACAACTCCGGCATCATTGACATACTGGCTGCTGATTGCAGTGCCATTGATTTTATCAATGGTTAAATCCGAACCTGCTGGAAGAGCCATGGATCCGATGCCGATCTGGATATTTGCATTGGCAGCTACCGATGTGTTTGTCCCGGATTTGATTTTTCCGGAAGAACTGACGTCCAGACCGGATAACCCGATTGAATAACCATAATCCTTAAAGCGTTCCCAACGAAATTCGGCGACCGTGCCATCAGCCACATAGATCAGCTGATCATTTTTGTAAAGCGTAGGGATGGCAGAATCCTTCAATGTGAAATTCAGCAGTCGATTGTCATCCGAGTTCGTCATTCCATTCATACTGCCATTGGTGGCCTCATATTCCTTCGCATCAAAGTTTGCATCTTCGACTGGCAGCAGGTAATAGGAATCTCCTGATTTTACATAGAAATTCCCCGGTACCAACTGATCTAATGTGATCGCGGTCAGAGTTTCCTCGACCGGTCCCACTTCTTCCTGTTTCTTACAGCCTGCTAAGGATAGACACATGATTGCTGCGGCTGCACAAAGGGCAAATTTTACATGTTTCATGATTGATCACCTCCTGTATTGCCGATTAACTTCTCGCTTACATACAGTTTTGCATCTTTCTCTAAGCCACCGTTGACGATTAAAAACTGCAGCAAGTTGACCAGGTTATACTGATTGATCTTCTGATCATCAGATTGCATGATCAAAGGAAAAATGCCCTGGGACAGCCTGGTCATCATCTCTGGCTGTGAGGTAAACCCAACGCAATATGCACTGGTCTGCCGGGTCAAAGAGCCTTCCCCATCTTTTCCTGCATCCATAACAGCACCATCTACATTGGAAAAAATAATGATGGCGTCATCGCATGCAATATCAATGTTGTTTGCTCCTTTTTCCTTAAAATCTGCGTTCACATTTAACTTAATTGGCTTTCCCATGATTCTGTCTCTCCTTTTCTTCTTCATTTGTAATCGGGCGCTGTAAAATGTTTGCAAAATGAATGCAACGATTATCCTTCATGGTCACTTCCATGACCTGAATAAGCAGCTCTGATTTATCCAGCTGTACCTGATACATACCAATCGCTTCGTAGTTTTTTACGACTTTCGAAAACTGCATCAGGGCGGCAACATCATGGTCAACGAGCGTTCCGTCCATTTTACGAATGGTATCTGCATCAAAAATGCAGCTGATTACTTCTTCCGCTTCCTTGACCATCGCTCGGCTGGCCGCCTCGTCTCCCTGTGCAAACATGTCAATCAGCTCTGCGAGCTGATTGCTGTTTGGGTTATCGGTTTCATTTAATGTCTGTACAAGACTTTTGATGTTTTCGGTCATAGTTCTTCTCCTCCGTTATGACTTTGCAAATTTAAGGCCCGTTACATATTGAGAGCCCTTTGGATTTAATGTAACGCTGGCATCATAGGGGTTGCCGCTGCTTTTGGATTTTCCGATGGCTTTAATGAGTCTGGTTTCCTTTTTCTCAATCAGGTCCTTTAAATCCTTTTCCTTGAGTTTCCCGTTAAAATTCGACACTGAAAAATTGCAGCCCTTTTTGTAATCTTCACAAGCAAATCCCCACGATGTAGTTGTGATGGGTTTTTGACAATATGGGCAGGAATATGCTGTCGTACTTGGTTGAGAATCGAATTCAAACTTCGTAGCATGAGCAGATCCTTTTGCTTCCAGTCTGATTTTGGCATCATATGCCTTTCCTGTTTTTGCGGATACGGCGATATTTTTGATGGTACGCGTGACACCTTTGGTCAATAGTGCATCCATATCGCTGTCTTTCACCTTTCCGTCGAAATTGGAAACCTTAAAACCGCAGCCGTTTCTGCTGTCTTCGCAGGCATAACCCCATTTGAGTTTTAGGATTTTCTTTCCGCAATATGGGCATGGATGCTTCTCATACGTCTGAAACCGTGATACCGACTGGATATTCATTGCCTCTACGCCACGAACAAAATCCGTGATATAGGTGTGGAATTGACGTTCCGCATCATGGTAGTTAATGGTACCATTTCGGACACCTTGGAACATAGTTTCCCATTCAGCGGCCTGAATTGGATCTGTGATGGTAAAATCCTTCAGAGATTCAATGTAGCGTTTTCCCATGTCGGTAATAAATAGCTGGTTCGCCTTTGTGCGTGATTCCATATATCCAGAACGAATGAGTTCTGAGATAATTGTACCGCGTGTGGAGGGTTGTCCGATTCCCTCAGCGGCATTCATGGTGGCACGCAATGCTTTATCTGAAATGTATTTTGAAATATGTTCCATAACTTCGACTAACGATGCTTCTGTCAGGCGTTTTGGCGGCACGCTTTTCTTTTCGTGCGGTTCGATTTGTGCAATCGATAAAGCGGTGTTTTTTACAACAGAGGCTGGGATCACTTCTCCTTTGGTTTTTCGGTTATACAATTCCGTCCATCCCTTTTGTACCAGGGAGGTGCCGTTTGACTTAAAGATCAAACCCGCAATGTCTGCCAGGAGGATCACCTTTTCTTCGATTAACACTGGCAGGAAATGCCCAAGTAAACGCCGGCAGATCATATCGTAAATATTGATCTCATCCTGGCTTAAAGCAGCAAGATCCGGCTTTTTCTCTGTTGGCAGCAAAGCATCATGAGATTCTTTCTGCACTTCCTTGTCGTTGACAATACGTGGATTCTGCTGTGTTCGTTTGATGTCTGCAGCTGTGATATGCTCGACAAACGGGGCCAGATCTGGAAGGGTGCGAACAGATTCCAAAAGCATTGGAAATTCGAGGGCCTTTTGGCTTGAAACAAATTCTCCGTTCGTTCTCGGGTAAGACACAAGTTTCTTTTCATATAAAGACTGAATTAGATCCAGTGTCTTTTGCGGGGTGTAGTTGTATTTTGTACCCGCTTCTGACTGAATCGTTGCCAGCTTATAAAGTTTCGGTGCCTCTGTCTTGACGTTTTTTCGTTGAATGTCAAGTACCGTTGCAGTTTTCGGACTTTGCATGGAGCGAATGAAGTCTTCCGCCTCTTTTTGCGTTTCATATGCAATCGGACCTTCTTTGCTGTAATAATATCCAGTAAATCCTTCTGCATAAATAGCTTTAATCAGATAATCCGAATGCGGGACGAATTCATCAATCGCTTTGGAGTTGTCGTACACCAATTTTAATGTAGGAGCCTTTACTCGCCCTACACGCATCTTTTCTCCTGTTTTAACAGTCAATGCTCTGGTGGCATTCATACCAACAATCCAGTCTCCATGGGATCGTACCAAATAAGATTCAGTCATCTGTACGTCCCTGGGATTCCGGTCAAAATCTGTCATCTGAAACAGAGAACGCAAAATGTCCTTATCGGTTAAGGTGCTTTCAAAATATCGCAGCGTTCGCATTGAAGGCAGTTTGAGAAATTCTCTCAGCAAATAAAAAATGCCATTACCTTCTGTATCAGAGTCCGTTCCAACAATAATGCCGTCGAACTTGGTCTGCTGCAGAAGATTTTTGATGCGTTTGATAATTTCAACTTTTTCTGGAATATATGAGACCACAAATGGATCCGGGATCATTGGTAGATCTGTTTCTGCCCATTTTAACCCTTTCCATTGAGGGTACTCATCTGGCTCCAACCAACGGCATACGTGACCAGCCAAAGCAGTAAATTCAATCTCACCAATTTTTGAGATGATTTCTGTTTTGTGCTTTTGGTACGTCTCTTTTACCGCATTCATTACGGTTGGTTTCTCCGCAATAAATAAATACTTCAATGTACTATCCTCTCTTTGATGTGATAATTTCCTGTATGGTCAATGAGTATTTACATTACCCATAGCATACCGCACCACTCTCTTATGGTCGAAAAGAGAATGTTGCGGATATGAAAAACGAAGGTTTAATTGTGTTTTAACCACCATTTGTATGCCAGAAATAAAAGGAAAGCGATTGGAAGGAAGAACAGATTGGTGATCGCAAACTGAGAAAACAGACTATTATTTTCTTCTGCCGGTTTGGTAAAATCCAAATACACCTCTCCATTTTCCTCCGGGATCACGAGGTTTGCACCATTGGCCAGCTCCTTATTTTCGCCATCTACTACTTTGGTAATATGGTAGCTGCCAGGTTTAATTTTGACCGGCTGATTCTGATAGCTGACTGTGAACGAAAATGCTCCGCTCTTGTCCTTCATGGTCACTGTGACTGGCAACGTGACATTCTCTGCAGCTGAGATATTCATCGTCACAAACCCATCTGCATCTACTCCGGATTCACTTTCAATCACAGAAATGAGGTCGGAATCAGTTTCTCCCTCTGTGCTTTCGGTGGTTTCCAGCATTGTTTCATCGACACTGTCTTCTGGCGCTGTTTCATTGATGCCGGTCTCTGCTGGGTCCGCAGCAATAGTGTTGATGGTAGCTTCTTCGGTTGTCTCCTGTGCTTCAGAAGTGCTTTCTTCCAAACTATCTTCTGTCGATTCCGCCACAGACTCCATTTCCTGATTGGTGTCTGTACCTTCATTTTCCGGCACCGCCGTCTGATCCTTCATAGATTCCTCCACAGCATTTCGCTGTACCATATCCATTTCTTCTGATACGGAAATTCTTTCTGTTTCCTGTGTTTCCGTCGCATATGCTGGTGTACAAAGCAGCCCCACACAAAGGATTGGGGCAATATGTCTTACGCATGACTTTTTAATCATAAAAAATCCTCCTTTGAATTTTCTTAATTATGCAAAATTTTTTGCAAAAATCAGAAAAGCGGGACGTTCCCGCTTCATCTGGTGTAGGTGTTGCAGTTACACTTCCAAATCCTGATTTTGCACTGCTCGATTGTATTTGTATTGCATATTCGAGATAATCTGTTCAATGCTCTCTGCCATTTCCGGATCCTGTTCTCTTGTCCACTCAATGGCCTGCTGCAAAGAATCCCGATACTGGATGGCATGTTTTGCATTTTGGACGTTGCCGATCTCTTTCATAATGGCATCAATTTGCTGTTGATAATCTTTTGCAGTCCGCTCTTCGATTGTTTTGTTCGCTTTCTCTAAGGCATCCTTTTCTTTCGCTAACTGTTTTGCTTGATGTTCGATATGAAATGTGCGTAGTGACTGGTTCTGATAAAATTCATTGGCACGCTTGGCATATTCTGAGATACTTTCCCCTGCTTCTGGACCTGGCAACGACTTTTCGAGTGCAAGATTGATGTTCGCATAAAATTTCCCCACTTTTGTGTGGTCAATCTGCATGTATCGATTTTCCGGTTCTAATCCACACTCCTTTGTGTATTCGTGATATTTGGTATGTAAATCACGCATTTCCTGACGATCTTTAATAAAGGCCCTGGCACTTAACTTCCCATCTTTGACTGGGATTACCACCGCATGAATGTGAGGGGTTCCCTCATCCATGTGAAGCACGGCGGATGCAATATTCTCCTTACCAAACTGATCTTCCAAAAATCGCTTTGATTGTTCTGTCCACTGTTTGATGGAAAAATTTGGTGGCAGGTCGTTGGTACCGAAAGACATCATGATTTCCCAACCTTGAGTGGCATTCTTTCTGATTTTATGAGTTTCATAATATGGTAGAGCCATCACTCGTTTTTCAAAAAAGCTGTTGTAGGTTTCGCCTACCGGCAGCCGAATGATCTGTTCATTTTGATGCATGCGGCTTGGATCTGCATTTGGCACATTGCCAATGCGATAATTGTGCTTAAATTTTGCTGCAAACGCCTGTGCAGAGTGTATGGACTCGATTTGTAAAATTTGTTTTGCCATAACATCATTCCTCCTGTTGTGTTGTGAGAAAATTATGCAAGGAGATGTCGTGTGTGAAACGCTAATATTAGCATTTTGACTTTGGGGTACCAAAAAGGCACCGCATAATGCGATGCCTTTGAACATGACCTCATAGTCAACTGTTACAATGAATAACACCTGATTTTATTCTTGTCTTTTCTTTCTGATCCAATATAGGATGACAACGATCATGCAGCATCCTGCAATCATGCCACCAATGGCCAAGATGAGACTCATCATGCTGATCGAATCCACTTCTATTTCTTGGGCAGCCGCAATGGTTTCGGTTTCTGCAATGGTTTCTGTTAACTCAGGAAATGCTGATTCTAACTCTTGCTTTTCATGCTCCTGCTGTATCGCCAAACTTTCCTCTACAACAACGGAATCATTGATGATGTTGGCATTCACTTCCATGGAATTGCTTCCTTGAACCATATAGATGACTAAATCGCTGATTGTAGTTTCTCCTCCGGCAGTCACATCATAATATTTGCCAAAGTTTCCCATTTGACCTGCATGTTCTAACGCAAATTTCAAATTATTCTCTGGCACCCAGTCATGGAACGTATATGACATTGTGGAGCTTTCATAATAAGATCCTGTAGGAAGTTTCACATCTGCCTGAAAAGCATGTTCGCTGTCCAGTGTAATATCATAGATTTCGTCTCCTACAAGACGGTAAGTGACGGTATCAAACACACCGTAATCTTTCATGGAAATATGTATGATACCACTTTCCTGTCCATGAGAGAAATCATATTGCAGTGGGGTTAAATCAAGATCAGTAATTTCTGTGACTCCACTGAAGTCTTCTGTTTCATCAAAATCTAATGCGTCCATTGGACGTTCTGTCACCTGAATCGTCAGGGTTTTTGTTTCGGCAGGATTAAGCGTTGATGGGGCAGAAAATTCATATCTATCTTCCACATCCGTAGACGACAACACAACAATGTCATATACCAGTTCTTTGTTTAATGGGATTTCCATTGAGTATTGATAGTCTTTTGTCAGGGGATGTGGGGAATGATTTAAGTAGACTTCTATTCTTTCATCAAATCCTTCCGGTACGATGGCTGATATTGTGACGAATACGTCATTTGCTGATTCCTCGTCATCGAGTTGAATATCTCTTGCGAAGGCAGTGGATCCAAAGATTGCAAGGGACATACAGAGTGTTATAAAAAGATATGCGATTTTTTTCATGTTCCTCTCTCCATTTCTTTCATATTTTCTTTACCAATTATGATACTACATGATACTTCCTACGGAAATATTCTCTACCGGAAACATTTTGGTATTTCCGGTAGAAAATCATAGTGCTATCTGCTCAACACCCACATACCACTGTTTTTATGACTCATGATAAAAGATAATGAATACCTTTCATAGCATTGGTTTGGCTTACTCGGATTGTTGATATAATAATTTCCAGCAGCATCCATACCAGTAATCACCATCAGATGGGCGTTCGATGTAAAGGTGTTGGTTGGCGCTCCTCTTTTGGCTCCTTTCACAGAAATGATGACTGGCAAGCCTCTTTGTAGGGCTGCGGTCACTTCTGTGGCTGATGAGATATATTTACATTTTAGACCATAATAGGATGCCACAGCGCTATAAATCGCATTACTAGCACCAGCACCGGCAACGTGGAACGCTTTATAATTGCCTCCATTGTGGTCCATGATGGATTGTCGAATGTCGCTTGGATATACGAATTGTCCAGTATGATAACTCACCACCATAGACAACGATGTGATAGAACATCCGGAATATGCGATATTTTTATCTCCAAATGCCAATCCGCTCCATGGCGCATTGCTGCCCTGTGGGAAGTATGGCACCTTATTGTTGCTCAGGTTGTTTGGCACTCCATAGCCGTTTGCATCTATCGTCAGACTGCCTGTGCTTCGCATAGCCATGGAAATTTTTTGTGCATAGATCCTTCGCTGAGCCAATTCCTGAAATTGATCACCATTGACAATCGGGCATTGTGTGACTGGATGGTTTGCAGAACAAACACATCCCTCAATCACACGTGCCCACAGGTCACATGCAGTTTGTACGTCGGCAATTCCCTTCACATCACTCTGCCCATTATATCGCTTTAAGTTTCGCACAAAAGATGATGAGTATGTAGAACTATTAAGTTCTTCCAGAATCAATTTGATCTGTATGTCCAAGCTATCCCACGTGGAATTGTTTTCAGCTGCGATTTGTTTTAAACGTTCAAAACGTCCACCACCCCATTGTACAATGCCATGAAAAGTACCTGATGCAGACACAGCCTTGGGATTAAAGTTTGATTCCTGCCACATATTACCGCAGGCGCCTGCAGCAAATTCCGGAGTATAACCTGCGGATACAATCGCATTGAATACAGTCGTCATATTCATGATTGCCTCTTGGGATAGGCCATCCAGGGAATTAAAGCTAAAGGATCCAAAAGCAAATGTTTTTGTAGGGACATAATATTGCGGTTTGAACTTTGTGTTTTTTAAGTCCATGCTGTTTTGGATCCGTACATTTGACTGATTGGCAATGCCCATACTGTTTTTTTCATTCTTTTGATTGTTATCTGCTGCATATGCGGTGGTCGTGAATAAATCTGTGAATGAACGCAATGCTTTTCCAACTACAATTGTGTCACCATTCCCAGAGTTGGATGTCCCTTTGTATTTCTCAAGCAGTCCATCATCATACGTGTCATACCAACCATTCCATATCTGCTTAAATGGTTTGAGACGGTCGAAAGCTAATTTTGACATATAGCTTGTCTTCCATTTAATCTCTTTTTGGATCACGTCGCCGGATTCATTTTTGACCTCTGGAATTAACACTTCTCCGTTTTTCGGGTATTTCCCCTTCAATAGAGCAAATTCAATGGCTTCGAAACGTTCAATAACGCCAGCATCCCAATTGGAAGTGTTTTTAACCCAAGAATCTGTTTTTCCCAGGGTTAGTCGATCATATGCCAAACGCATATTATTATCACGTGTTAATTGACTATAATATACGAAGGCATTCCCATACACGTCCATATACATTGCGGAGTCATCTTGACGTAAGACATTATTGATCTCCACTGGCAATTTGGAGTCTTCGATTTTATTTCCATACTTATCCTTTTTGTAATCAGCTGGATTGTTCGGATCTCCACCCGGCTTTAAGGAGCTGAGCGATTTTTGCGATTTGATCGTACCTGGAATACCCTTCATCTGTTCTCCAAGTGAAGAATTGATTCGCACACGATTTCCGGTGTTACGCAAAATACCATTGGCATCAATTGCCACTCCGTATCCGGCACCGGCTGCCTCATTGATTTTCTCAATATCTGCAATATTGATCTCTTCTTCCGCTTCTTTGCCGCCGGCCGGTTGTCCAGTGTTTTGGTCTAAGGCGTCCGGATCCCAATTCTCGTCATACTCATACTCGGCAAAAAAATTGAGGTCCTGATTTTTCATGATTTTGAATGAAGCCCCACCACGATACAACTGATCATGATTTTCCTCAGTCCAGCCCTTAAATGTACTCTCCCATAAAAGCGCTCCAAGAGATTTTTTTAATTGAATCGTCTCTCCAACTTTTGTTTCCAAAGATGCATAGATGGCTCCCGACATATCATCCGCAGTATAATAAGTGTCATAGTTGATTGGGTAATAAAATGATATCTGCACGGGATCATCCGTCATAATATAAAATTCATATACGCCAGGGCGAAAACGTGCTTTATCTTTGGATGCAAACAGGTATTCCTTGTCTTTTTCATCCATACAGTACCAATAAATGCCAGTTCCATGCAAAGTATCGGATGGATCCTCTTCACCTTCCGCATCCTCCCCACTTTCAAACCAATACGTGTATGGTGCGGGATCTGCAAATGTAAATTCGTCTTTGGGGCTAATGTCCTTTGCAAGGCTGTAGATCTCGTCTCCATTTACATTATAAAAATACAGGTGAACGCGTTCTTCCCAGGTTAAATCCATGGTATTTTCACCAGTTAAAATCGGATTATCAGATTTCACATAAAAGAAGTGATCACCTTCTGACCATTCAAAGGTATCTCCTTCTTTATAAGTGGCAATATGTTTTCCAGATGCATCTTTCTCCTCCCATTCAATACCCGTTACCTGATAGTATAACTCTGGGTAAAGTGGTTCATCTCCATCTTCTTCGATAGGCAGGTATTTATAAGGATCTGGATTTTTGAACATATAACTCGTTTTTTTGCTTACTTTTTTACTCAATGTATCAACTTGCTCCCCATCAATTGTAAAAAAGTAGAGATATGCTTTTTCCGTTGCAGCCTGTGCTCGTATCGTTAAAAATGGGCAGAGCAATAATGTGCAAAGAAACAGCCAAAGCAATCCCAATTTCTTGTTGAAATATAAGTGCTTATGATTTGTCACAATTTTATCCTCCTGTCTATGCTTTGTCCTGGCGGAACCTACTGGTTCCGCCAATCATTTCCTTATTTTCACTTTTATCCTGTTGGTGTTTATTCAGTGTTCGTTTCAGCATTCTCTGTTTCTTTTGGAGGAAGAGTGTCAACATGTTGCTGGAATTTATTCATTGCTTCTTCCTCTGTGCTGCCTTCGTATGTGCTATCATCTTCTACTAACGTGTACACATAGACAAATGGTGTGGAACTTTGATCGACGGATTTGGTATAAGCATATCCGCGGTATGTTAATGTACCGGAATCATTTAAAATATCATCTCCGGAGATGCTGTCTCCATATTGTCCGACAGCACTGTAGTCAACATCTTTCGCAGCATTAAAACCTGGATCTCTGGATAAGTCTCCAATCGTGACGTAAACGACGGAACCCATATGGCCACCACAGTTATACACCCATTCATATTCCCAGTGTCCGTGAGAGATTGGAGCAGCATTTCCTGCATCTTCACAAGTCCCCATACTACAAGAATAATTTTCAGGATCGTGATCGCAGTCGATATGACGATGATCTGTTTGACAGTTGAAGACATAGCGCGGCTCTGCTCCAGTCATTTTCCATCCGCCATGTGAGTTATCATCCTTTCCATGGGTGCATAAATCATCCAGTTCATCTCCCATACCGGTATTTGGTACTTCATCACAGGAATCGCAGACCCAATCCCCGTTGCTACGTGAGATAATATCCTGTGTAAAATCGGCCTTAAACCATTTTGTTGTTCCATCCTTATCACACAATCCCTTGTCCAGGGTGGTTTCCAGTCCGGAATTATCGATTGCGCCATCCACACCTTCGCTGTGTCCCGGATGGTACTCTTCGATTGCAATTTGATGCGTAGCCGCCCAAAGGAAATAACAATAATCCTTAAAATGCTGTTTGATGTCCTCATATGCTTTCTTCTCTGCCAGACTAGCGGCATCTGCCGGTTTTTGGAGTGGATAGGAAATAAACTTGCTTGCCATTGAAAGAATCGCTTTTGTATTGTTTAAGTCCACATGTGTAGGTTCTAACTCGTTTCCATAAGAATCACGGAATACAATATTGTACGATTCATAGAATGATACATTTTCATTCGTGGTCAAGCCGGATGTCGTACTATAGGCGCCACGATGGTTTGCTGCATCGTTAATATCCGCCATAAACGCTTCATTTTTTTGCGTAAGCTCCGTAATGATTTCCTGGACAAGCTCTGTATCCTGGGAGAAATTGTATGGCTTCATGTGAGTCTGGTCTTTCTTTGCTTCTTCGGAAAGGTTGGAAATTAAGCTAACGATCAAAATAATCACCAGAAGAATTACAGCGGCCCAGCCTAATATAAATGCTGCTTTGGCTGCGAATGCGGTAATCTTGCCAGAGAGTGCCTGCATTGCCTTCCACACTGCTGTTTCTCCGAATTTGGAAGACAGTTTTGCTCCAATGGACTGCATTGGATGTGCGATAAATTTCAGGGCACTTGTTGCATGCTGCACAGATCGTTTTTGCATCAGCTTTGTACCATGTTTTCCAAGTAGCTTACTACCGGCTTTCATTCCTGCGGTTTTTACACTTTCTGCCGCCTTGACACGAGCCGCTTTCATGGGATCAGCCATGATCTTAAAGGCTACCTCTGATACAAGCTGCTCTTTATTCTTAAAAGGTATTTTATTTAAGATTGTTAAAAGCAAACGCATACCGGCACGATAAGCCATATATGTCTGTTGGGACACGCCAAGAATCTGACCAAGGGCCCTGGCTGCATCAGAATCTTTCATTGAAGACTTCAAGAGTCTGGTTAACCAGCCCTTCAGCACCGTATGAAAACCAGATCCCTTTGGTAATCCATAACGTGCATTGATTTTGGATGCATACAGCGTCTTCAACATCTGAATATCATTGGTACCAGAAAATTGCTTAAGTAACGACTGTAGTTTTGCAGGCGTAAGATCCTTAACAGGAATACCCATGAGCGCTTTTTTCAGATCTTCACTGATCGGTGCGTTCTGTACCCATGCTAAAAATGTATTATTGTCCAAACGCGCAATCGCAGACATCAAAGAGCGTCCTTCACCTAAGCTAAAAAGATCTCCGGCATTCTTTAATGTCTCCATATCCGCTAAGGAAAGACGGCCTTTTCCGGCACACACCATACTAATATCCAACATGGTCATATTTGCTAAGGCGACATTTGCTTGCTGTAACGTAATTCCTTTTTGGGTGGCATAAAATGATGCCAATAAGGTCGTGCTGCATTGCGTTGTACGTGCAATCTGCATGGCTCCGTTAGCAAGCAGTTTTCTCTGCATTGCGATCGCCAACGGTGATGCATAGTCAATCGCATTCATCGCTACTTGCCCGGCCTCTGTCTCACGACTTAAAACGGATTGCATAGCAATTCGACGGCTGGCGCGAAATACAGTTTTAAAATGATCCGGTGACAAAATGTCTCTCATATGATAGAAGCGTCTGGACATTAGGATTTGTCTTTCCCAATCATTGTTCATAGATACTACGTGTTGGTCGTTCTTGGGAGTATAACCTGATTGAAGAGTGCTATGACGTGTATCCCACTGTGAAGTTGATGCTTCCTTTTGTTTTGTTGATTGATGAACGGTGGATTGTTCTCCAATTGATGCATCAGGAGCACTCTTTTCCGAAGATTGGTCTTGCATTGAAGAATTTGCGGTTGACTCAAAACTGTTTCTGGAAATGGTGGTGACAACAATCTTCTTTTCTGATATTTTCCCAGATTCTGCATTCTGCTGCCCACGCAAGGCTTTGACGATATGCTCTGGATTGACGACATCTTTTGGGGAATGTGTTGGTTGATAACCACCCACATTATTTTCAACTTTGCGCGTCGCCTGCCGCACCGCTTCCGCAGCTTTGTGACGAGCGGATTCGTTAAAAAATCCGCCACGAGTTGTAGTGCTGGGTACTCCCGTAGATTCTTGAATGTCATGGCCACTACCAAGAATTTGGATGGTGCCAGATTGCTCTCCGGCCGTTTTGGCCATTGAGTGTTGTGTTTTTGTTGTAGAATGTGAGGACTGCTCTGTACTGGTAATTGGTCTGGAGGCTTGCCTTCCAGTCTCAGCAATTGTTCGTTCATTGCCAATCGACTGAAAGCCACCCATTCTGGTAGATTCTTGCTTTAGAGGTTCTGTGCGTTTTTCAATGTACGAATGTGGTTGATTGGCTGAAGTTGATGGATCTATATGCTGAGGCCGTTCGACGGCATTGGATCCTGTGGTCTCTCTGGTAGCTTCTCCGGTTGATGTTCTGGCAATTTCTCTGGTCGATTCCAACACCGGCTTTTTCGCAGTGATATGTTCCTTTTTTACATATGCCTCAGAGTCCCGTGATGTTGTTTGACTGGCCGGAGTAGACTCTTCTTTCCTTCTTTCCGGCTCTCTTTGGAATTTTTCAGAGACAAATTGCCCATCATGTTTGGCTTTTTCCTCTTTATGGATGTCAGATTTATATGTCGATGCATAAGAGTGTTCTGATTCTGAGGATTCATTTTTTGCAGACCGATGGGAAAAATCAGTCTCGCGGTAGCGGTTATACCCAGCAAGTCCTTCGCGTTGTACAGATTCCGGGCGTGGATCTCTGTGCTGTTCAGAAGAATGTGACCGTTCTGTATAAGAATGCGATTCCCTTTCTCTTTGATAGGACTCTTCCGGATGGTGATACGAAGGCTCCGGGGATTTTGAGTGCTGCGGCTCCTGATATACGGGCGCTCTTTCTGATGTCGTATAAGTCTCTTGACGATGTAAATCATGATTGTATGCCGGCCGCTCTTGTTTTAGATAGGTTGAAGTGGTCTTCTTTTTCTTCTGCTTCTTGGATGCTTCTTCCGCCTCAAGGTCATCAGAATCATCATTTTCCTGGGAAGTATCTGTGTGTTCCGTTTCTGATTCTTTTTCTGGCATCTCTTCGTCTGATGTGGTGCGCTCCGATTCTCTTTCGCGTTCCAGCTCAGCTTCATCCTGTTCCTTCTCGGCGTCCATTTCCGGTTCTGGTCTATGAGAGCGCTCAAATTCAAGCTGTACTTCTCTCATAGCCTCTCGTACTCGCTGTTCATCGATGCCGCGGCACAAAAATACAAACATGCCATTGGCTTTGACAACGCCCTGGAGATCAGAGGCCTTCCGTTTCTCCCATGGAATGCCCTTTTCCTGTAATTTGATCTCTACAAGTCGCACAGCCTCGTCTTCTGCCGCAATACAAAGACATTCATCTGTTTGTTTGATGTCTCTTCTCAGCACATCCTGATAATAGGCACTAGCCTTAAATGTATCTATACCTTCAAACAGGTCCGGTAAACCCTGTAGAAAACTCTGATACAGTTTGATTACGATACTCAGAGATTGGTTCATCATTTGCTCATCGCGCATGGTTACTCCTCCTTTACACATTTGTTCAATTATGGAAATATTTCTTTTAAAAATGCAGAAATATTGCGTTGAACAAATAAGCGGGGTGAATATGTAAAACTATTATTTTTTATATCCGCAAGTTTTTGTCCTTGTGTTATTATTGGGGGGTGGGTATAATCGATATAGATCATATATGAGAGGTGCTTTTTATGAAAGATATGACAATTAACGAATTACGCAAAAGCGGTTATGAATTAGATAATGAAATTTTACAGGCGATTTATGAAAATCCCATGGTGCGGGATTTGCCCAGGGCGGCAGGGCTTTATGGCTTTCTTTCGCGTTTTGTTGTAGCTCAATCATCTATTTATTTTGTGTATGGTATGGATGAGAGCCTTGTGTTTGGCGAATTTGTAGAAGCAAGAGACACCATTTTCCCGGTCAGTCGTGTAAAACGTTATGGTTTCTTTGATCCCAATCAAGATTGCGGGGCAATGATGAGTCCGGGATGTATGGTGGAAAAATTCCCATTAAATTTAGATGTCATCTATGTCAAGATGCAGTCATTGGAAACATTGTGTCGCGCATACAAGAAACACCATTTTCCTATGCCGGAATATATTACACGGGATTCAGATACGATGAACAAATTGTGGGAGTTCCGTGATGTGGCTGATAACCCGGAAATTGTACAGAATCATGCGAAACAATCATTCCAATTAAGGGAATGGCAATATTTATATGACCTGGCCATTTGGGAATGGCCCATTCGTCCAGATGGCAAAAAGCCTGGTTTTGGAGCATTTGCAAGTCATTCTCGCTATTCTCCACGCTTACAGAATTTGAAGGAAATGGAGCGATTATATAATAACCCCAAAGTGTGGGATAAAACATTTCGTTCTGAAAAATGTTATGGTACGGCAATGTTGCGTGATTTTTTTGATGATAAAGAATTGGATTTCGTTTGTCGCGGACTTGATCAGATGGGAATTCCTTACATTAAAGACTTTGTTGACAAAAAAGTAGTTAAGGCAGCCACGGAGGAAAAAGCGTGGTATCAGTCATTCTTTAACAACGACTGGTATAACAAGCAAGCGAATGCAAAAACACTTTACATGAGCCGGCTTGATTTTGGAGCTTTTTTATATTGGGAAATGCAGTATTTGGAAACATTATTTACCGATGAAGAAAAGGAGTACGGAGCACGTTTAGTACAGGATTCTTTTGATATGTATGACAATCAAATGATTCCTGCAACATATGTGTTTGAGTTACCATATTCTAGCTTAGCTTTGTTTCGTGACTACGCAAAAGAAAACCAAATTCCATTTGGTTTTATGGGGACAGAAGCGGTAACGAACGAGTTGCTTTTGCCTTTAATTGTGTCTTATGCACATATGCCATGCATTTTAGATTATTTACATGGAGAGAAATATTGTCTCAGTACAATACATTCATCTAGTGTCGTCGGCGCTGCCCATGAGGGGCGTTCATTTGCAAAGGATGGAAGGGGAGTTTTTATTGCAGAGAGAACATGGTCTGGAGAATTAGGTGCATCAATGTATCATCCACTTCATTCTGTGCGTGGCATCGTTAAACCTTATTAAAAGAGAGGGAAACCTCTCTTTTTTGTGATCAAAAAAGACCCAGTCATGAAACTGAGCCTTAGTCTGAAAATTATGCAGCTTTTGCAGTGACGTAATTTACGATTTCCATGGCAACTTCATCAATCGATTTGCTGGCATCAATCAGCAGATCAATGTCGATTTCGCCTTCATGGAACATACGATCATCATTTTTTAAGCGATTTTCGATTTTCTCAGGGGAGTCTCCACGCTGTTTCATGCGTGCAATCAAGGTGTCTGTTGCCACATCCAGAAAAACAACGATGATTTTTTTTATCCCCATGATATCTTTCCCTTAAGGTTTTGACACCAGAGAAATCCACGATATACATTTCTGTTTTTTCAACCTGTTCCGTGGTTGCACAGTAGCGGTGGCCGTCAAATACAGTGTATGCAACCATCTTTTCCAGTGGAATTTTGTTAAACTCCTCTTCCGAAATAAAGATGTGCCCACGCTCCCCTTCTTTTCTCTTGGGTCTTGTGGTATATGATTCCACGCTCGTCCAGCCAAAAAGCTCAGACAGTCTTTTGGTAACCGCTGTCTTTCCTGCGCCGGAACGTCCGCATAATGCGATCAAAAAATTATTTTTCATACCTTTCTCCTTTCAGACACCTCTATGTCTTGTGTGTTTCATGGTACAATTATGGAATACGACTCCAGCCAACAAAAAACCACGAGAAATGCTCCTCGTGGTTTTGCGGTTATGATTGTGATTTTGCTATGTTGGATTAAGAGGCATTGCCGTTCCAACGGTTCTTAGCATCCTGCGTTCTTAGTGCCGGATACCATACCTGTCTGGCTGCTTCCAGATTTGATTTTAAGCAGTCTACTACGCGTACCCATTCTGCCTCTGTCAGATCGATTTTGTCTTTTCGAATATCCTTTGCTTGTTCCATGAGTACAGGCTTCATGCCAGATTTCAATTCGCCAAGCGGGGCATAACAATTCATCAGCTCAACCCGATATGGGTATTCTTTCGTCGGGGTGCAGGTGATTAACACGGAGTAACAGGGATGCATGCCATCGATTATCTTTTTCTGATGTTTCACTGGTGTTTTATAGATGATATAGTTTTTTTCTTTCGGCGTCTGGACCGCTGCCTGCGACTCATCAGGCTTACAATCTTCAAGAATGCCGAGTTGAAAACATTCCAGGGCCGTTGAGATTGCTGTAATATCTGCCTGATTTTTGGGGTACTGTCGCACACGCTGCTTTAAAAACTCCATCTGTGATGTAAGAGTCGCCACAATTGCCTGTTTGTTTAACGACTCCAGCAGCATATCTCCCGGAGCTTTCCCTGCCAGCTTTCCCATGCGAAGCGGCTGAAATGCAGGAGAAATTTCCGTTTGAGTCTCCGTAGCCCCAACATCATCTGAAACAGCAAGTTCTTCGGATGATAACCGGAACATTGCTTCTTCTGCACAGTCTGTTCGCTTTACAATCAAAGGCATGTCTCCAACTGGGATATTCGCAATCAGAGAGCTGCCTTTTTCAAAATCAAATAGCGAAACGAGGTAAATGGATCGCTGTGAAAAAATATTGAGGAAGGGCTCTCCCTCCTCTTCCGTCATACGCTGTAAGCGATCAGTAAATGACAATCTTGATTTTGCTCTCGGAATGTCAATGACCTGTCCGGCATACTTTTTGTTGTTCTTTTCCTCCATGATACAATCTACTCTCCTATGTTAGTTTTTGTAGCGTCCGACTGCCCGATTCGCAAGTGCCCTGGCAAGCGGAGATGTTCTGGCTGTAGATTTTGAAGGGTATATTTTAAAATACTCCATCTGATTTTTGAATTTGCCCATAAAATGATGTACGGACAATGTTCCAAGCAAAGATACGTGTCTTGGTTTTCCAAGTTCCACATACTCTTCGCCGCCATCGAATTTGACTGCCTCTACATTGGGGGATAAGAGCTTTACACCTCGTCCGTCAGAGATCAGCTTAAAATATTCAGTGCCAACTGGTACCAAGGTCAAATCTTCCAGATAAAACACCGGCATGGGATTTCCTTCGCCATACGGTGCGAATTTCTGCAGTTCCTTCATGGTACTCTCGATGTCATTTGTGCTGATTTTTAAGTCGTATTCATCCTTTTCAACCAGCGAAGAAGGTCTCTTGCCATGCATATCACGCAGCAATGCGCTGCGAAATTCTGCAATGTGTTCAGTAAAGAGTTTAAGCCCTGCGGCCGGCGCGTGACCGCCATAAGAAATTAAAAAATCCTTGTGATCGTCCAACAAGGCTTTCAAATTGCATACACCATCTGATCGGCTGGATCCTTTGGCGATGCCGGTAGTGGCGCTCTCTCCAAGTAAGAAGCAAGGAGCATGGAATTTTTCCGCAACTCTTCCGGCGACAATACCGATGATTCCTTCAGGAATCTCTTTTTCATACGCAACCAATGGGTAATCATCCTGCATGCCGTTCTCTTCGATACTGTCGATAACCTTCTTGGTCCAGGTATCAGATAATTCCCTTCGTGTCTGGTTATCCTGCATCAGTGCCTGAGCCATGCTTTTTGCATCATCATATCGCCCCTCAAAGGTCAACAGATGAAATGCATCCATCGCTCCGTCATCACGCAGTCTGCCGGGAGCATTTAAGACTGGTGCCAGCTTGAATCCGATATTCTCTGCTGTAATATACTTATCCAGATTCAGCTCACACAAAAGAGCGTATAAGCCCTTGGTATTCCCTCTTCTGTCAATCATAGCCTGCAGTCCGTATTTCACTAACAGACGATTGTCCTTTATCAAAGGTACAGAGTCTGCTACCGTTGCGATTGCGGCAAATGACAGGAGTTTTGGCATCAGCCAATGTTTCGTGCCAAGCATAAATCTGCAAAGACGATATGCCAGGCCTGCACCGCAGTATCCATTAAATGCTGCACTGTCCGGAATGGCATTGGGATCAATAATGACATCTGCTTCCGGCAGGATCGGCTGATTTGTTTTTTCATCCATGATCGGTAAGTGGTGATCCGTTACAATAACGGTCATACCCTTTTCCTTTGCTTTCTTGATTGCATCAATAGAGGCAATTCCATTATCCACTGTGATTAAGACCTGCCCATCCTCGCACGCTTCTACCGCTTCTGCTTTTAGGCCATAGCCTTCCGAAAAGCGTTTTGGCAGTTTCACAACCACATTTGCATTGACAGAGTTCAGTCCCATGAACAGGATGCTCGATGCACAGATACCGTCCACATCATAGTCACCCATAATGTAAATGGTTTTCCCACTTCGTACAGCATCTCTTAAAATGATTGCTGCGGACTGCAGATTGTCAATCGGATAAGACTGTTGGTCATTCAACAACTCTTCCACAGACATACCTGTATTTGCGCAGACTACATCCTGGATAGAATGCAGGTCTGCGTTTCGTTTCGTTACCATTTCTTTTCCTTTCCGCATTTCCTCAAAAATGCCTTCATTGTATTTTCGTTTTAATTATGGAAGCGGATAAAAAAGAACAAGAAAAGAGGAGGCCGCGTGGGTCTCCTCTGGATGTTGCAGTAATGTTTAGAATTTTGGTTCCGGCCAGGCAACACTCGTTACATAGCTCATATCTTTTTCTCTTTTTTGATATTGCGTGTTGTAATTATTCCAATGTTTTCTCACCTTCGTATCCAGAAACTCGACAAATCAGTTGTTTTGCCTCGTCATATGTGAGAAATTCTTGAGTAATCAGATTCTCCAAACAACCGGCGTTTAACTCAAACTGGCACTCTGCCAGAATGGCTTCCCAATCATCTCCATACTCTGTTTTCACCTGCTCCAGATTTTCATATCCGTAACAATCCAGCACATCTTCGAGATTGATCTCCGAGCAAAAAACAATCTCGTGTGCCACTTTGAAAACTTGTCCCTGATCCATGGGGAGTTCCTGAATTTGATACAATTCATACACATTCCCCAATCGCTCTGCCATATCCTCTAAGCGCCTTCTGATCTGGAGACAATCATCATCTGTTAAAATCCATTTGCTCATGCTGTACCCCTTTCTTCCTTCAGTAATTTTCTTACACGTTCGATTTCCTCATCTGTATGAGGGGTGCCGCCGGCATTCATATCGATGTACCACTGCAATACCTCTGCTTTAGACTGTAGATCATTTACATTGACTTTCATAGTGTAACGTTCACCAAGCCTATCCTCGTATCCCGAATAATAGGAGCCGAACACCTTGATTTCATTGCCAATGAATCGCTGAATCGCCCGGATTCTCTGTAAGCCGTCCACACATACATAATCATTGTATGCTCCATCCTCCACCTGGCAATTCCAAGATGGGCAGTTAAAATACAAAATCGTACCTGAACGGCCACCTCGCAGAAAATATTCCAAAAATGCGATTTGCTGCTCTTCCGTCCATACGTGGCCACGCTGAAAATCGGGCATGAGCTGGAGTCCCATTTCATCAATCTCTCTTTGGATCCATTCTACCAAAAATGGCAGCCCACAATCGATTTGATAGCTCCCCGATCTGGTGAATGCCGGTATGTCACGAAATTTTTTGTATCTCATGTTTCCTCCTCTGTCTCTTTTACATATTTTATACATGAATTTTGACACAGCGGTTGGTGTCCTCATACTTTCTATACTTGACTCCAGCGGCATCAAACATACGCATAGTCGCCCTTCCTTCCGGCTTCATCTGGTATGCATCGTCAAAGAAAATAACTTCCTTAATCCCAGTCTGAATGATTGCTTTTGCGCATTCGTTACACGGGAACATGGTAACATATAACCGGCTGCCGGCCAGGCTCTCGCCTCTGAAATTTAAGATTGCATTCAGTTCGCTATGCATCACGTAAAAATATTTGTTGTTGCACGGATCTTCATCTCCCTTACCCCATGGGAAACTGTCATCATCGCAACCGGCGGGGAAACCATTGTATCCAACAGACAGAATACGGTTTCTGCTATCTACGATACAGGTTCCTACCTGCGTAGACGGGTCCTTGCTTCTCATAGCAGAAAGACCAGCAACTCCCATAAAATATGCATCCCAACTGATCACATCAGTTCTCTTTTCCTGTTTCTTCATCCCTTTTCTTCTCCTTTGCATCGTTTTGTGCAATTCTTTGCATTGTCTCCAGTGTCTTTGATACGCTGCTGATATTCGTTCGCAAGACAAACAGAATATCCGATAATTCCGGATACAAATCCTTTGCCTGTTTTAACATTGGCAAAAGCAGTTCATTGTTCTCCCGGATATTTTTTGACGCTGCCTCATCCGAAAGGACTCCGGCCATGGAAGACATATTGTGATATCGATCCAAACCTTTAATAATGACAGCTTCTTTGCATAGCAAAAGTTCCCGGAAATACCGTTCCTTTGTCTCTACCTTGCTTTCGGACTCCAATGGCTGAATCGTCAAGCGTTTTACGATTTCCTTGACATGGTTGTTGACCGGCAAAAGCTCCACTGGTACCTCGCAATCTTCACATACATCATGTAAAAGAATACCGGCCATAATCTCGTCATTACGCATTCCAAGCGCCGCCGCATAACAGGCCATCTGCAACGGATGTGCAATGTACGGCGTTCCGTCTTTTCGCAGCTGGCCAGTGTGCTTTTTCCTGGCAAAATTCAGTGCCTGGATCCCCTGATCCATACCGGCTCCCACTAAGAAACCACGCAGATATGTATACATTTTTTCTACGTTATACATCTGGTTCATCATCCTTTCTCCATTTCTTTTTTATAGTTCAACAGAATTATGGAATCGGAACATTCAAAAAAGCAGCACGGATTGTGCTGCTTCAAACTGTATGATGATTCTGGTGTGTGTATCATGCAACTCCGCGTACAGATACCTCAGAAACGTATTCTTTGAACTTTTCGGCAAATGCATCCATTTCCTCCTTGGAAAATGCACTAAGGCCGGTTGGGGCTAACACATTGTCGGAATGTACATACTGTTGCAAATAAAATTTCTGAGCTCCGCTTAACATCTGGGTCATTTCTTTGATCATGCTCTCATTTCCTATATCATGAATACCCTTGACCAAAGTGGTTCTGAATTCGCTGTCGATATGACCGATAGCTGTCATCCATTTCAAAAGCTCCATACTCTTCTGAATATGTCCCTGTGTCTCTGCGGAGAATGAAATGCCACAGGCCTTTTCATAGGTAGAAAATGATGCTTTTACATCCATAGCAATATAATCTACCAGTTTCTCACTGATGCAATGGCTCAAAAACTGAGGATTGGTACCATTGGTGTCCAGTTTGATCTTGTACCCAAGAGCTTTTATTTCCCTCATGAGATCTTCTAATTCCTGGGGGAACAAGGTTGGTTCTCCGCCTGTAATACAAACGCCTTCCAGAATACCGGTTCTGCTTTTCAGGAACTGCAAAAGTTCTTCTACGGTCATCAGTGGCTCTGCCTTTTGTACCAGTTCGCCATTATGACAAAATGGACAGTGGAAGTTACATCCACCAAGGAATACGGTAGCCGCTACGTGTCCCGGATAATCCAGTAACGTGGTTTTTTGCAGTCCGCATATTTTTAAGTTGTTCATACTTCCTCCTTTTTGAAACAGGCAGCACATTTCTGTGCCGCCTGTAAACTGTTTACTCTTCTTTCTGCGCCATTGCCCAGCCACGGATCGGGCCTGCTCCGGCGATGTTCTTACCATCAACTACCAAGGTTGGTGCCGCCATGATGCCGTGTTTGCGTGCAAGATCTGCTTCTGCAACGGCATCGATCACACGATATGTGATACCACACTCATCCAGGTATTTCTTTGCGATCACACAGTTCGGGCAGGTTAGAGTGGTGAATAACAAAAGCTCCTCCGCTGCTGCCGGCGCATTCTCACCAGATGTTGTCACATTCTCATCAGCGGCCTGCATTGGTGTGTCGCAATCACACGCTGTCTGTGCATTTCTTTTGTTGACATTGTACGTGTGTCTGTCCTTAAACTCCTGTGCCTTGCCGTCATTCCAGTTCTGCACCGGACGGTAATAGCCGGTGATACGGCTGTACACCTCTGTAGTCTTATCGCAATGCGGACATTTGATATGTTCTCCAGCCAGGTATCCGTGTTCTGAACATACGGAATAGGTCGGCGAAATGCTGATGTAAGGCAGTTTGTAGTTTGCACAGATGGTTTTTACCAAGCTGGCTGCCGCCATCCAGTCAGGCAGTTTCTCACCTAAGAAGGTGTGGAATACGGTTCCGGAGGTGTAGAGCGGCTGGAACCGATCCTGTACATCCAACGCATCGAATACGTCGTCTACGCTTCCAACCGGGAGATTGGTGCTGTTGGTGTAATACGGAGTACCGTTTTCATTCGCCGTAATAATATCCGGATAACACTTTTTGTCGTGCTTTGCGAAACGATAAGCGGTACTTTCGGCCGGTGTTGCCTCAAGGTTAAAGAGTGCATGATAACGCTCCTGGTACTTCATCAGACGCTCTCTCATGTGATTTAACATTCTCTCAACAAAGTCCTGGGACTGCTTGTGAGTGAGGTCTTTTCCAAGCCACTTGGCATTTAAGCACATTTCGTTTCCGCCAACCAGTCCAATGGTAGAGAAATGGTTGTCAAAGGAACCGAGGTAAGCCTTTGTGTACGGATATAACCCTGCATCTAACAGGCTTGTGATGGTTCTGCGCTTAATATCCAAGGACTGTGCTGTAATATCCATCAGCGCATCAAGATTTCTCCAGAATGCATCCTCATTCGGAGAGACGTATGCAATATGTGGCAGGTTCAAGGTAACAACACCAACAGAACCTGTGGAGTCTCCGGAACCAAAGAATCCGCCATTCTTACGACGCAGTTCCTTTAAGTCGAGGCGCAGACGGCAGCACATGCTGCGGATGTCTGACGGCTCCATGTCAGAATTGACGTAGTTTGAGAAATACGGAGTGCCGTATTTTGCCGTCATTTCAAAGAGCAGACGGTTGTTTTCTGTGTCAGACCAATCAAAGTCCTTCGTAATGGAATACGTCGGGATCGGATACTGGAATCCGCGGCCCTCAGAATCACCCTCGATCATAATCTCGATGAATGCCTTATTGATCATATCCATCTCAGCCTGACAGTCACCGTAGGTAAACTCCATCTCTTTTCCGCCAACAATCGCCGGCAAATCCTTCAGATCATCCGGTACTTTCCAGTCAAGGGTTACATTGGTAAACGGTGCCTGTGTACCCCAGCGGCTCGGTGTATTCACACCAAACACGAACGACTGGATTGCCTGTTTTGTTGCCTTATAAGACAGATTGTCCACCTTTACAAACGGTGCCAGGTAGGTATCAAAGCTGGAAAAAGCCTGTGCTCCCGCCCACTCGTTCTGCATAATACCAAGGAAGTTCACCATCTGGTTACAGAGAGTTGAAAGATGACATGCCGGTGCAGATGAAATTCTGCCAGCCACACCCTTAATACCTGTCAGAAGCAACTGCTTCAGAGACCAGCCAGCACAATAACCGCTTAACATAGAAAGATCGTGAATGTGCATGAAACAGTTCTTGTGAGCCTCAGCAATCTCCGTGTCGTAAATTTCATCCAACCAGTAGTTTGCTGTAACAGCACCGGAATTTGATAAAATGAGGCCTCCAAGCGTGTAAGCCACGGTAGAGTTCTCTTTCACTCTCCAGTCGCCTTTTTGCAAATAGCCCTCCATCAATTCCTTGAAATTGATGACGCTGTCTGCTGCATGGCGAATATTTTTGTGCTGCTGTCGATACAGAACATAGGCCTTTGAAACTGGGAAATATCCGGATTCTGCAAGCACCTGTTCCACTGCATCCTGAATATCTTCAATGTCAATGGCATTATCCTGTATTTTGCAGGTCAGAAGCGTCATGATATTGACCATCATTTTGTTTAATGTGTACTGAGACGGTACAGCAATACCTGTAGCTTCAAATGCCTTGAGCATAGCCTGCTCGATCTTTGCTCCTTCAAAGTTCACCAAATCCTTATTTCTTTTGATGACTTTGAGTTCGGAATGACCTGCCATTAAGTCTGCAAAATTGATGCCGGTTTCTGACATCTGGTTTACCTTATCGCGTCGCTGATAGTTCAGCATATAGGCTTTTGCAACTCTATAGTATCCAGACTCCGACAACACCTGATCTACGGTCTCATAGATATCTTTGATATGGATTTTGTTGTTATGTACCTTACTGTTCAGAAGACTCATGATATTCAACATCAGTTTGTTGAACACATACTGAGACGGTACAGGTACAAATTCATTCGCGAATGCATCGGTAATGGCGGATTCAATCTTCGCTCCATTGAAATCCTCCAGACGATTGTTTCTTTTGATTACTTTAAGCATAGTTTTCCTCCTCTATGTTTTACTATGTGTTGTGTTTTTTGCAGCAACACATACATGATGTTGTGTCGTTGCAATTATGCGATGGGATTCATAAAGATAACTTCAAAAAAAATCACCACGCATATCCATAAAAAATAGAGGTAATCGATTGATACAGTTTTCTCTCGATGCCTCATGGTTTTCGTTAAAATTATGGAATTGGATATTCCCAATGAAAAAGAAAAAAGAAGACCCGTTTCCAGGTCTTCTAATTCATGATGAAATATTGTCTGATTGCTTCAGCCGCAGGCTGTGGAACTAACGTCACCAGTTCCTCATAGGTAAGGATACCCTTACCATAGATTCTGGCCATATCCACATTTCGTTCACCAATGGTACCGATCAGTTCCAGCCATGTCTTTGGCTCTTTTTGCTTTCTCATTTGCTCCGATGCTCCACAAAACCCTCTTCGGTCAGATCATAACAACAGAAACGACGTCCGCCTTCTATCGGCTTCACAGTCGCTTGGATTGTGATGGTCGGATGTGGGCTTAATGCTTTTGCCTTTGTGTTGCACACATCATGTGCCGCCGCTGCATCAGAAGCAACATCGGGTCTGCTGTTTGCCGCAATTGTTTTTGCCATGCGGTAAATACGTCTTCTGCGGCTAATAGCGCCGCCTAAGATGCTGCTCAGTGTCTCCCTGTCGCTTTGGAGTTCGGTGTATACGATATTTCCAAAGCACATGCCGGCTGCCAGTACCAGTGTTACCTGCGTAATACGCGTCAATACTTCCATGTTCATCATTGTTTCCTCCTTGAATGCCTTTACTTTTCAGTGCAATTATGGGAAGAGAAATATCATGACACGCAGGAAATAATGCGGCACCGTTTATTTGCCTTCGTCTGGCTTTTGCTCTGTTTGTGTAGAAGTGCGGAATCCTTCCTTAAATGGCTCACGGGTTTTAAACGAGCCATCGGAGCCTTTGGAACTTCTAAAGCCGCGCTTATCATATTTGTTATGATCAAGGTAGGACTGGATTTCTGCTTCGTGCTCCTTTTGGAACTCTTCTTTCTCTAACTGAGCCTTTACCAAGGCCTCTTCTTTCAGTCTTTCAGCAGCCAGTTCCATCTTCACCGTTTCAAGTACCTCATCGCTCTTGAACGAATCGTTTCTCATAAACATGACTGCCTCCGGTTCGAACAATAACCGGATTTGATCGCAATACTGATCCATTGGCGAAGAGGGCTGCAGATGATAAAAAATCGGATCGGTCGCTATCATACCATACTGGCCACCTAAGGTCATAGGAAGCACCGTTAATCCAATCAGTGGGAATTCCCCGGTACTCACGTCATACTGAGCCATTTCGGCGCCGTAATCAGATAGCAAGGACCATAACCGGTTCATTTCTGCGGACTTTTTATGAGGAAATTGCAGGGTCACGGTATTATAGGCACCTGATTTTTCGAGGGACACTTGCGGGGCCATGGTCAAAAACATGGATTTTCCATGTGTTACCTCACCTTTTTCCAGATCCATGTAATTGATCCGGAATTCTGCGATTGTTAAGTTATTGCCCTGATCATCCTTATCCTTCAAAGCGTCCAAAATATCCGGAATGCTTGGAATTCCAATTTTCTTTAATTTTTCTATGGCCCTGGTCTTTAACAGTTCAACCGGATCCTGAGATTTTTCTTCAGTGAATCCAAAGTGTTTGCTATAGTCAATGACTGTTTCAGTTTGCGTTGCGGTATCATTTATCTTTTCTTGCATAGCTGTTTCACTCCTTCTTTTCTTTCCTTAATTATGTGGAATTTTTCTGAAAAATAGCAAAAAGAGCAGGTCGCCCTGCTCTTTTGTTATCGATCCCAGTCGCCGCTCTGCTCCAAGGGATCAAATAAGATGTCGTTCATCCAGTTCACTTCTCTGTCTGGGCTGATATCCTGATGGAACGCTCCTTCTTCACTTAATTGGGAAATGCCGTATGTGTCCTCAAAGTCCTGAAGCGTTCGTTCGTAATCATACATTCCTTCCTTATATAAATCTTCACACAATGCAACGGATAAAAGATCTGCGATGCCATCGTGACCAACCGCTCCCTTGTCGATGTCATATACCTCTTTTCCATCTAAGGTCACAGATGCGATCAAATGTTTCTCTGGATTTGTGCTTATTTCAATGGTGTGGTTATGGAATGGCACTGTAAACGACAGGCTTTCTTCGCTCATTGCACAGCAATTCAAAGTATGTACGAATTGTGTTTTCAAATCAGCATAACTGTATTTTGGGAAATATTCTTCTGTTAGATCTTGCTTCGTCTGCTGGTGCAGCAGGCTTTCTATCTCGTTAAGCTCAGAAGAATTTCGTTCCCCAAATCCTCTGAGGCATTCGGCAAGGTTTCTTGCACAGTCCGTTGGTTCCAATACGGTCCAATCTGGTGTAATCGTAGCACCATATCGGTACGGAGATGTTTTAGAAAAATCCGCAGAAAATGACAGTCGGATCTGCTCTTTTTGATCCAATTCCAGACGGATGAAGTTTTTATTGATTCCTGTTCTTAATTCCAGAGATGTGCGTAATTCCTGTAACTGGTCTTTGCGAATCAAGTCCTGCAATGTGCGATAATCTGCCATGAAATCTCCCTCCTTCTAAGGTTATAGTGGTGCGATCATATACACACAGGCATCGGTTTTTCGAAGTTTTTGAAACCAATGCCTGTGCTCTTGTTTCCTATTTATAGTGGTGTTTATCTTTCGGTTTCTAAAGCATCGTGCTCTTGTTCCTGCTCATTTTCATACACTGGTTCTTTGCTGTCTTCTGGACTTTCGTGTAACAGATTTCCATTTGAATCTAATTGGCTCACGCCGGTATATACGTCGCCATCGCCCATCTCATATGGCGGGAAAAGCGTATTGAGGTTTTTGGTGTACTCCGGATCCACAAAGTCTTGTTCTGGTGCCGGAATTTCCGGCGCCTCTTCTGCATGTCGCTCTCCCATCTGCTGGGTATCTGCATATTCCTCTGCGTCCCCTTGAGTATTTTCTGCAGATGGTTCTTCATGAGAGTGTTCTGTCTCATGTGCCACCCTATATGCTTCCACGGATTGCAGTAGTGCCTGTTTTCCTTCTTCAATCGCCGCATAATCCTGCCCGATTTTAGACACATAGAGACCGTGTAAAATATCAGCGGCAATTTTGTAATCTTTTGCCTCAGAAAGATCTACTGCTTTGCCATCGATGGATGCAACTAAAGCGTTGTTTTCTTTGCGGATATTCAGTACGTGACCAAAATCAAAATTATTGACATATCCTTTCTCATTCGCTTGCCGGAAGATCTGTGCAAAATCCTGTCTGGTCAGCGTCGTACCTGGACGCATCGTGTTTTTGTTATGTTCTACTGCACGCAGGACCTGACCATCTTTGGTATATCCGGTTCGGTTATAGAGTTCTTTATCCTTGGCGGGGGCATATTCCTTGACTGTGTAATACAACAACAATTTTCTTAAATCACCATGGAGGCGTTTTTCTTCCTGGCTCATCATGCTTGCTTTTCCAAGAAAACGGCCACGATCATCAAGACATGTGGTAACGGAAACTCCTGGCTTTACTTCCATGTTGACTTGAATGTAGGGTTTTCCTTTTTCTGTGGTAGCATTAAAGACCTGAATCTGATCTGCGGAAAGACCTGTTTCTTTCTGCACAAGCTCTGCGAAGCCCTTTTGATATGCTTCCGTCATCTGAGCAACCTGCAAGGAAAGAATACTCTCGTTTGGTTTCATGAGCTGAATGTCCGGTGTTTCATTTTTCGGTTGCTCTTGTTCACCAGCATCCTTTTTGTTTTCTGCTTCTGGTTCCTCGTGTTTTGAAGCCTCTGGCTCTACCTCTTTCTCTGGATGAGCTTCCTTTTCAGATTCTTGTGTCGGTTCCTTTTCCTGTGTCTCTTTTTCCTGATTTTCTTTCTCAGGAGTTCCTTTTTCAAATCGTTCTTTCTTTGCAGCCAACACTTGAATTTGAGCTTCCTTCTTAGCGGCGGCGATTGCAGACTCTTTTTCTGCGTTTCGGTTTCCTTCACTGAGACGTTTGTCGGTGGCAGCTCTGCCTAAAAATACAGACATGGTAGCTACCTTCACCATATTCCAAAAAGATCCCAGACGTAGTCTTGCCCATTGCCATAAACGTGCCACCGGTGTCGGCGCCACTAACGGCTGCAATGCCTTATCGACTTTCTCTTTGGTATCCAGGTGTGCATACATACGCTCCGCCTCTGTACGAAACTGCAGTTTCTGTGCTTCACTTACTTCGTACTGGCGTGGTCCTTTGTTTGGTTGATTTTGAACGGCCATAACAGTTCCTCCTTTATCTTTTTCTAATTATGGATGGACATGTTTCGGTTTACGACGTTCTGTCCTTTCTTCTGTGTATGGAAGAAAAGAAGCACTCTTTTGTTATCCGCAATGTTTGATTGCACTCAAAAAATGCATAGAAAAAGCCCCATCTTTGTGGGGCTAATCTCTATTACTGAATCACATGGCCGCTCTTTTTTGCATTCTCCAGATTGTCAAACATAAACGGAGTCTCTACATACTGGGATGCAGCAGCTTCTTCTGCGGTAAACAGTGTTCTATTGGCAATCGCATCCACATTCAGCCATGCATCGTCGATATATACACGGTTCCAGCCATGGGCGCCGCCTCTCCAGGTACCGACGACCTCCATAGTTGGAATATCACAGAATGTAGCGAATACATGGAACAGCGCTGCATAACCGTCGCAATCTGCAGTTTTGTTACTTAAGCAGGTTGCCGGCTGACCCTCCAGGCCGCTTTTATAGGTAAGATTGGAGT
This sequence comes from Clostridium porci, assembly GCF_009696375.1. GTDB lineage: Bacteria > Bacillota > Clostridia > Lachnospirales > Lachnospiraceae > Enterocloster > Enterocloster porci. Next base: position 27,887 of record NZ_VUMD01000017.1, on the reverse strand, counting down.
GGATCCAATTTGCAATGTAAGAAACAGTCTCCCGATCATTCATGGAATCGGTTGCCTCTTTCAGATCCCATGCGGTATTGTAAAGCAGATTGAGTGCTGCTTTGTTTGCTTCCGCTTTTTCAGCAGTCGGGTAATCTGTGTACGCTAACAGTGCGTCATACTTTCCATCGCTGCGTACGCCGATTGCCTGCAGGGAAGTGCCAAGCGGATATGCAACATCGTTCATGACGCTGGAATCCTGATAAGTTCCAATAAACATATAACCGCTGTCATCGACAACTGCCTTTTCTCCAGTTAAAAGAGCGGCGTTATCCTTAGCGCAACGTACCAGTTCCGTTGAACCCATGTTGTGATATAACTCCTCTACGATTGCGGTTGCAGTCATGGTCTCAGGGTTGCTTCTGGTAAACGTGGTTACTGCTTCATTTGCCTGCGGCTGATCCATATTTGGACCTTTTGGTGCGGCGTATACACAAGTTGCAAACATCGTAAATACACAAACTACACTGATCATCTTTAAGAATTTCTTTTTCATTTATTTATCCACCTTTCAATTTTTGATGAAAGAATCTGATTCCTTTCTATCTATTATAATTATGGGTGGATTTTTGGCAAGATCAATTCTTGCGGATATGAAAAATGCACCTTTTTTATTGTTTTCATTATCCGCAAACTTTCATTTTGGCACAAAAAAAGTCCTCCGGGAAAAGGAGGACTTTGATGCACGCAATTTCAATGATATTGTTTTACAAAGACTAATTACATTGAGCTAAGACGCTCTTCTGTATGTAGTAACTCACAAATGATTGCACAAACAATATTCAATTTTTCTATGATTCTTGTTTCACATTACACTTAGCTTTTTTCGCTATTTTTTCCGTGTCGTGAAAGGAATGGCAGTTACGTCTTATTTCGACTTCTCCTGCCTGATACATTTGACGACATATACCTGGTTTTTGGCATACGCCTCTCTACTTTTCTTTTGATAGCATGATTGGGCACTTGCATGATTCTGCTTGAAACATACGTCTGTGATCCACAAACGCTTAAGTGCCTTGGCGAAACCCTTGGGAGTAAGATAGCCTCCTGGATTTCAGTTGCAATTGATGGCTTTACTGCCATCACTTTGGTAATTCCGTTCTTTGTGGAGCCATGGTTGTCCAGTGCAGCTACAGTGTTCGTAGGTTTCATCAGTAACACTAATCCGATTAAACTGCTGATAAATACCAATACTGATAACGTATTGCCTTCATCTCCTGTTTTCGGGAGTTCTACTGGATGGTTTACGATCACTCTTGAAACCACCGGTTCCTCTACAACCGGCACATTCACAATAACTCGCTCGACTTCCTCTGGTTCAACCGGAACGACCTCAATCACAACCGGCGGCTCCGGTGTCGGAGTTGGGCGGTCTGGTCTCGGGCGATGTGGTTTTACCGGTGTCGGAGGAATGGTCGGAATTTCCGGTTCTGCTGGTACTACGGGTTCTGCTGGAATTTCCGGCACTTCCGGTACTTCTGGCTCAGTCGGTACTTCCGGCTCCGTTGGTTCCGTTGGAACTTCTGGTTCAGTCGGTTCGATCGGTACGATAGGCTCAGTAGGCACTTCCGGCTCAGTCGGCTCGGTTGGAACCTCAGGTTCTTCCGGTCTTGTTCCGAAATCCATGTCCACATTGTCATCTACTTCTTTGTCAGAAGTATCAAATGTGTTATCATCTGTAGAATCTACAGGAGGATTTCCCTGGTTACCACTATCCGGTATCTCAGAATCCTGATCATCGGTATCCGGAACACTGGTGTCGGTTCCGTCACTGGATGCATCTGATTCTGTGTCGTTGGACGGTGTGTCAACGGTCTCGCCGTTTTCTTCGCTTGATGAATCTGTAATTTCTGTGGCATCGGAAGAGGATGCAACATCCGCATAGGATGTAAATACCAATCCTAAGCACAGGAACATAGTCGCCAGCAACATGATCATCTTTTTCATCTTTTTGTTTTCCTTTCTCTTTGGAAATTTGAACTCCAAACGGCGTTCATTCTTCTGTAACGTGAATTTTAAGAGTACATAGAGTATTGCGCGCTTTCAATTTTACTCATATACCTTTAATCTTCTTCGTAATTATGCAGTCGGATCTATAGCATGAAAACAAAAACAGACCATGAATGATCATGGTCCGTTCTTGTACTTATCTTTTTTTCTTCTTATAGAGGGTTAACATGGTGAAAAGCGAGGCGAGGCCAAAGATGGAAGCTGCGGCAGCATCACCCGTTTTTGGCAATGGCGGTGTTGGCGCAGGCTTCTCTTCTTCTGGTTTGATGATCGGCTTCCATTCCTCTGTCGCTACCGGTTTACTTGGTGGCGGATCTTTTTTGTCTCGATCATGTCCACTGTGGCCACCATCAATCCCTGGTTTACTTGGTTTGTCTGGCTTATCCGGTTTATCTGGTTCTGATGGCGTGGAAGGTTTATCCGGCTCCGATGGCGTTGTCGGCTTATCTGGTTCTGATGGTGTTGATTCTTTTGGTTCATCTTCCATCACAACCTGGCCGCCTACCACTTCTCCGTTTTTTACTTCGAATGTAATACTCTCTGCAATTTCATAGCCATATGGAGACGTGATTTCCGTTAAGACATACATGCCGTCTTCAATATCGTTAATCACATGGGCTGATGTTGTGGATACCCACGTATCAACCACAGTGCCATCCAGTGTTGTCACCTTCAGCTTTGCTCCAGGCAGCTCCTTACCAGTCGCCGCATCCGTTTTTACGAAGGACGCAGATCCTTTGATTGGAGCATCGTACATCACGATTTTCCCGCCCTCTACCTTTCCGTCTTTGACTGTAAAGGTAATGGATTCTGCCAGTTCATAACCATTTGGAGCAGTCTGTTCCGTTAATGTGTATTGACCATCTTTCAGATTGGTCAGCATATGCGGTTTTGCCTGAGATACCCACTGATCGACGATGACTCCGTTTGCATCGGTTAAGACTAATGTTGCACCAACCAACTCTTTTTGCGTGGTCAGGTCCTGTTTGGAGATCACAATGCTGTCTACCAACACTTCTACATCCAAATCCAGCAATGTCTGTCTGACCGCTGATGCCAATACGTTCTGCACATCATTGGATGTCCTTTTGTAATACTTTAAGGTTGGCTCGTTGTAGGAAAAGGTCACTGCGGAAGGTTTGTTCTCAGATAAGAGTACAATTTCCTGCCCGGTCTGGAAGGATGATGCATCACTATCTTTTACGGTCATGCCACTGGTCTCAATGTTGATAGTGTAAATATAGTCGTTATTCACATCTCCGTTGCCATCGACAGTATTGATCATGATCGGGTCACTTGCATAACCATTTCCTTCACGATGGAACGCAATCGTGTTGTCTTCTAAGGCAAAGGATGGAGTGAAGTTATATTGTTCGTAATTCTTCACTGCCTCTTTTAATGCTGCCTTGTACTCATCTACCAGGGCCTCGTCAAATGGTCCATATCCAATTCCGTTGATAAAGGATGGTTCTGTTCCATCAATGACATCATAAACCAAAGCGGAAACAATGTTCAGCGCTACATCACCGTGCATCTGTACCTCTGGATCTGCCATTGCATCTTCATATGACATACCGAAGACCTCTTCAAAAAGTCCCGTGCCATTGAATGGTACTCCGACGTACATCAATGCTCGAATCTTATCATACTTTTCTGCATCAATATTTTGTGAATAATCTTCTACGGGATCTACTTCTGTCGGCACTTTTTTATCATAGTTATAACAGAAGCTCACCTCGCCGTTTACCACAAAGACGCCGGCATCCTGTGAGTAAAAGCTAAATACAACATTCTTGGTTGCACTTTCTGGAAGGCTGCCTGCGATACTTAAGTATTCCGGCACTGAGTTAAATGCGTATGGGGATACTTTGTTGAATTTGCTGAAATAGCCATCTTCAAACTCAGCTCCGGACGCCACCTTAATCAGTTTATCGCCAGACCATAATGCCTTTCCATCGCTTTCATAAATGGTACTGTTAGAAGCGTCAAAGTGTTTTACAATCGCTCCGTACAGGATCTCCCCATTCTCTACTTTGGCATCTCCCAGCTTTAAGGTTTCAATTTCTGTGCCGGCTAAAGACATTTTCAGCATACTGGTTGTGTCATTCAGGTCCAATGTGTCAAACATTGCGTGGTCCATGTTCCACACTGTTTTGAATCCATCTGGAACGGTATAATCCTGTTGCGGTACAGCAGGGCAATACTTAATTAACATTGAGTCATCCGGGTTTTCATTCATCAAAATATTGTCGTCTACTGCTAACCAGCTCTGATTTCCTTTGGCAATTTCGATGGATTCCAAGTCATTTGCACCGTACAAAGCATAACCAGTCATACTGCTAACGTTCTTACCAAGTACCAGTTTTGTGACAGGATATCTGCCTAAAAACGTTGATGTGTCTTCTGCACTGCCAAGGCGTGTGACAGGTTTTCCGTCAATCTCATCTGGGATCGTAACGGTGCCGTTCTGTACAGCTTGTTCGGTAATGCCCGTGATTCTAAAGCCATTCTTCACTGCTTCCGTGATGAAGCCATGTGTCTCTGATGCGTATGCAAAACCGCCGGATGCAAAGACGGAGGTTACGCATAACGCACCAGTCAGCAGGCACGACATCACTTTTGAAATTTTTTTGTGCATACTGTTCTCCTTTCTTGTTTGTGAGCTTCATTGCTTCCACAAAAGTATCAGTACAATTATGCAAGCAAATCATGTCGTTTTCTTATAAAATGTCAGATTCCTTATCCCAATAAAAAAAGAACCCATGATTTTGGGTTCCTTTTCTCATCTTACCAGATACGGATGATCTGTTCATATAGCAGAAGATGTTTTTCGTCAATGTTTTGATTATCATGGTAATGGCCGCAAAACCATTTCTTAAATTGCAGCATCTGCTCTACCTGCATGAAATAATCTGTCAGCGCATCTGCTTTGTATGTTCCGTGGCTGAGGATTGCCTGTGCAGTGGTAGATACGCAGTGACTCACGACAAAGTCTACCTCTCCACCGCATGTCTTAATATTCCGTAAGCCTTCCTGATATTCTTCCTCTGACGGAAGTTCTTCGGCCCACCAGCTTACATGATTGATGCGGTATGGTAGATCTCCTATATCCAATTCCTTTTTCTTCTCATGGAAATCAGGATCATCCGGATCCAAGACGCCTCCTTGAATATCATGGCTCTGAGCGCCGCCAAAGGTAAAAATACGGCATCCGTCAATCTGAAAGACCTGCCCACGCATGAGGTGTATGATTGATGGTGTGATTTTATGGATCTTACCGCCACACCATTCCTCAACCGGATATTGTTGTAACAGGTCATAGTTTTCATGGTTTCCATCAACCCAGAGTGTTGTAAATGGTTTTGCATCTAACCAATTTCGCCACCAGAGCTGTTCTTTGCTTTCCGACCACAAACCAAAATCACCACAGACGATCACGTAATCGTTTTTGGTCATTTCTTTTTGTTCTGGAAAGATCTGTGTATTAAACCGACGGTAATCTCCGTGACAATCGCCCGTGATATAGATAGACATTCCCGCTCCTCCTTTACTATGATTTGTTATTTAGAATACCATGGATGCGTTTGCTTTGCTACTCCTATTTCTTGCGGATAACAAAAATACCGCTTTAACAAAAAGAACCCCTGTGACGGGGTTCTTCGCATCTTAATCGAAATCAGATGCAATGTAAGGCAGGTCCATGTTTTTTCCAATATTCATGGTTACAGCATTTGGATTCTGTTCTTTTACCAGAGGTTTGATGATGCTGGATGTTCTGGTGAACTCTGGCATCGGCTGTTCATCGGCTGCTGGTGCAGGCTGGCTGTTCTTAGGAGTCACTTCTTCGGTATCTTCCTCTTCATCTTCCAAAAACAACCCTTCTTCATCCTGCTGATACATGTCGGCGTTGGCTTTTGCCATCGCATCTACGGAAAAATCTCCCAAGTCAAAGGACATCGGGTTTTCGCTGTTTACCACCTTGAAACCGTTGAGCACCTTGATAATATCTCGGATCTTGTCATCCTGCAGGGTAATTCCGAGGCTGCCGGGAGTCAGGCCCTTACAAATATACTGGCTGTTCGCTGCATTCTCATCAACTTCCTGGTTTTCATCAACTGCCACACGGTATTCCGTATTTGCCCCATCGTCATATACAGCCGCTACCCAAACAAACGGGATCTGGAGGCGGTTACAGAGAATGCGGATCTCATTTAACTTGTCATCAATCATCTGGAATTCTTTTCTTTTATCAAACATAATTATCCTCCTCGTACTATGTCTTCAAACGCTGCAAATGCGTCGAAATCGTCATCTTCAGTTTCCTGTACTTCTTCTGTGTGATCCAAAGGCATATCAGGAATCGGTTCCTGTGATACCGATGGGTCTGCCAACTCCTGTCCTGAATTTTCTGCGGGTACTGCCGCAGTCGTTTCATCTATGTATGGCTCTTTCTGTACTTGCTCTTTCGTTGGATCCAGATGATCCAAGGCGTGTGAAATACGTTCGCGTTGGCGTGGGTCTTTTTCCTTTGGTTTTTGTTTTGCGATTTCGGTAAGCCATTGGCTACCCCTTGGCCCTGATTCGGATTTTTGCGGTCTGCACACGATTTTTTCCATACCCAAGTCGAGTAATTCATGATACTCTCCGTCATTGCGGAAATATGCGATAGCCGGATCCGGTAAAAAATGTCGCAACAGATTTTTTAAGCAGCAATTTCGATAGCCTGGCAGAAAACCGGAAAGCCATTTTGTGATACCCTCAGCATCCTTTTCCGTAATAACGATGCTGGTGGCTACCACCAGAGGCATATCCGCAAGATCCGGTTTTTTCGGCATTGCAATATCAAAGCTGAATTTTTCGCCATTATAATAAGCAAGAATTGCCTTTTTCATGGCGGCTCCGATTTTTAATGCCCCTGTCTGATGCAGCGCCATCAAATCAAAATCGTGCGTACGATATATTCGAATGGTCAGTTTCAAAATGATCACCTTGCCTTTTTCTCCAAACGCTTCAGGGTATTGATCAGATACATATAATACCCTCTTACGTTACAGAAAATCATGTCGAGGTCTGGGCAGTTCTCATTTCCCATTACAACCGTAAGTCCCTCCACATCCTGGAAATATTCCTTAATATAATTCTCCCATGCCGCACTGGTGCCGCCGGTCAGAATCAGGTAGTCGTAATTAAACAGTCCGGCGTACATATTCATGATTTTCTCGACTGCCGCCTGACAAATGTGTGCGGATGCCTCTTCCAACAAGTCATCGAAGGCTTCCGCTTTTGAAGAGAGTTTCATGCCGTTTCTCTTTTTCACAATGATCGTGCCTGTTTCTAACGCATTCTGCATAGCTGCAGAACGAATGGTGACTCCGGTGCGTTCCTTGATCTTCTGGCTCGTCAGGTTTAAGACTTCCCTCATGCCAAATTCGTTGAATGTTTCCTTGGAATGGCTGGTACGATTGACAATATCAAAAAGATCCAAGGTTCCATGGCCGACATCGCAAAGGATGATTCTGGACTGGAAGTATTTTTTGGCGGCCGGGATCGTCATAGCGTTATCATCCATGGCGATGCTCATCAAGGTTCCTTCCGGCTGGCTCATGACATCCACGTTCTTCGCCAGAATATCCAACTCCAGGTTGATATAGGAACGCTGGCGTCCGGTTTTGATGGCGAATTTGTGATGACCTGCGATTGCATCGATCAAAAATTCCTTATCATCCTCCAAATATGCCGGCGGCAGCCCGGTCTGCACCATGATCTGCTTTGCGTTATAATTGCCTGCTGAATTATTTAAGATGGAAAGTGCAAGTCCAGTGCGAATCAACACCTTAAACATCGGAGAGAAGTATCGCTCTCTTCCGTAAAGCTCCATCTGCGAATCGCTGGTATCGCGGTCATCTACCATGAGCTGGGCACTTCTGCCTACTCTCCAGATTTCCCCGGTTTCTCCGTCGCGATATAAAATCTCATGTAAATCCTGTTCACCGTAGAGTTTTGGATTTTTTCCCAGGTTCTTTGCATAAGACGGGAATGCACAAATCATATTAGGCGAAAAACATTTGACAGCCGAATAGCCAACATCGATTGCAATCGGCCAGTACCCGTCTACACTCACATTTTGTTTTTCATTCATAATGCTTCTGGTACGATAATCGATTGTATTTACCATAAACGTTCCTCCATATTCTAAAAAAGTCATCACGTAAATGATGGGTTTTGATTGTTTGATTTAATTATGGGTGGATTTTTTCGTACAAAATTTCTGCGGATATGAAAAATTACATTATTTTGAAAATCCCACTGGTACAACATCCTCTCCTCAATCATCTTAGCAAACCACCCATCATGCATCAAAAATCGTTCTTTGCGGATATGAAAAATGGTGCTTTTTTATACCCATTAAAAAAATGCCGGCAGCCATAAGGACTGCCGGCAAAACAGATGGAGATTACTTCGCAATATCTAAAACCACCAGCTCTTGGTAATTTCGAATCACTTTTTTCTCTCTTGTATCAACGGTCTGGACCATAGCCAGGACATTTACGGTTTCTCCGATGGACAGATCGCTGATAATATTAGCCGGAGCTCTGAAATACACAGCATTGACCACATTCTTTCTTTCCTTTGACAGGTCGATACGAAGGGTTGCGATCGTGTCAGTACGCTTTGTAATGCCGGCCAGCACACCGGATAAGTACACTTCGTTCTGGGACTCTGGATAAGTACGGCCTTCTACACCAAATGCATTCATCATCTTGCTGTTATCCGGCATGATCTCATGCACATACAGATTCATGATCTCCTTTGCGTCGCCGGAATTCTCATCCAGTCGCATATAGGACTGAACATAGCCTTTTACGATGACATGGTCTCCCTGTTTGAAGGTTTCCAGAATGTCCTGGGTCACTGTACTTTTGTTAAAGGACAGTACCGGATAGTTATTCCTTACTCCATTCTCCACGACACCCTTTTTTCTGGTTGTGGTAATGAGTGGGCATGCCAGGGTAATCGTACCGTTACCGTTGGCGCCGCGGATTCTCACAATTCTTCCGCGGAAAATTGCTTCATTCATGATTTCCATCTTTTCCATTTTTTTACTCCTTTGTGTTTAGTTTTACCTGCGGTATGGCAGGCTGTAGTTTTTGGTTAAAAGAATTATGGAAAAAGAATGAAACAAAGTCGCAATTTTACAAAAAAGAGACGGTGTAACGCCGCCTCTTCTGTTTGCATTATGATGCCAAATAATTGGCTTCCAGGCCCTTAAAGGTCGAAAGCACATCGCTGTTATTTACGCCACAAACAAATACGTGGTCGTATCCTGCCAGAAATGCCTCGCTGCATACCAAATCTCGGAATGCCGGCATCCATTCATCATCCAGTGCCTCAATGTTATCAACAAACATAATCCTTGCACCGGAGAGCTGGTTGATCATATCCGCCAGCACAAATGTAGCAATGATCTTTTCCCCACGGGATAACGACTCAATTAAGTAGCCGTTTGCGTTCTTCGGCGTCTTCACATAAATTTTCACGCCGTCATCCGGAAGGAAGCGGAATGCATATCCAGGGGCAATCTCCTTGGCCCGGTCATTGCAGGTCGATTCAAACGTCTGCAAATAGTATTTGATGATACTTGACTTGACCTCTCCTTTATCGGAAAGTGCGGTGAGGATCTGAGTATAGAGATCTGACTTTGCCTTGTCGTTCTTAATCTCCTCCAGGAGTTTCTGCTTTTTGGCATAATCCTCTGCATTTCGCTTTTCGGCTGCCAGTTCCTGCTTTCTGGCCGGAATGGCATTGACGTTAATTAACTGCGTCGGCGCCTCTGGAACGGTTACCAGGTTCTTTTCAAAGATTTCCAACTCGCCTTTTTGACGTGTGTATGCTTCATACTGACGTCTCTTCTCTTCATTTGCCTGTCTGGCTGCAATGCTGTGTGCGATTCTTTTTTCTGCCACAGAAATTGCCGCAGTCAGCTTTTTAAGCTGTGCTTCATTTGCCTGAAGCAGTCCTTCCATCTCTGCTCGAATACCGCTCTTATCCGTTGTGCAGGTCAATTTCTTTGAGATCACGCATACCGGATCATCCAGACGGGAAAGCGTCTTTTGAAAGAACTCGATATTTGCCTGAACGGTGGCAGCCTGACTGCTCTTTTCGTTGCGCTCGTTTTCTGCTGTCGCACGAATGTGATCCAGTTGCGCCTCCATGCCCTCTTTGGGTTTTTCCGGCTCTTTTTCAAGGGCCATCCTGAGACGGCGAATGGCATCATCCTGTTTCTTTCTCTGTGCCGCTGCAGTCATATACTCCTTCTGGCGCTTGATTGCATCTTCCTGGCTCTTTTCATTGACCAGAAGCTCTGTCATTTCGGTTTCGATTTCCTGCAGGCTACGCCTTGGCTCCGTCGGTCGCAATGCTCTGGAAGCAGATTCCTTCTCACGAATAGACGCATTTAAGTTCTTTCTCTTCTCAAAGAAATGTGCGTAGACTTCCTGCAGTTTTTCGATACCAAAGGTTTCCGGCATCTTCGGAAAGACTTCGCTGCACTCCTTTTTGATTGCGTCATTCAGGTTAGGAAAGTAACTGACTACGGTTTCGAAATCCAGCTCTTCCGGAATGTACTGAAGAAGTGCTTTCAGAAGATCTCCGGAATTTAAGGCCATCAAAAGTTCTGCACTGCTGGCGATTTTTAAGTTCCTTAAAATATCGTCATTGGATGCAACCGGCATTCCGATAATATCGGCCACGGTTTTATCCAACGCCTCTTTTGATACGCGTTTCCCGTTTAATTTACAAACGGAACCCTTCTGGCCCGTTGCTCGCTCAACCACGATTCCATTTTCCATGGTGAGAGCCACAACCGCATTTTTCACTTTGTTCTGCGGCATCATGCCGGTTAAACCATAGCGAATGGCGTCACACAGACTTGTTTTCCCGACGCCGTTTTTATCAAAAAACAGATTCAAGCGTTTCGGGACGAAATCATAGCGTTTTCCGCGGAAATTTTCCACTTTTACTTGTAATAATTTCATGTGTCCTCCTCAAAAAGCAAGGGAGTCAAATTGACTCCCTCTACTTAAAACATATGTATCAGGATCCTTGTCTTGGATTTTTATATGTGCCGATTTTCACCATGTCAAATGCGGTATACATCGTCTGCTCTACAAGATCTGCTCTTGTATATACAAATACGTCGCCGCATTTAAACCATGCGATGCTTTTTGTTCCGTCTTCTCTGACGGCAAGCTGTCGTTTGCACTGTTCCATCAGCTTTTGATCTCTTACACGTACGATGGTGGAAATTGGATTATTGTACCGGTCCTTGCCGGCAGCAATTCCCATCGACAGATATGGCTGCCCATTGGCGTCCACTTTGTCTGCCATCCAGGTTACCATGCCGCCAACAGCGTGCCTTGGGCTCTGATGCATCTCGTCAACACCAAAACCAATGATGCCATTGTAATGGACCGCATAACCGTTGGCTTCTTCCAGATTGTCTCCCGGAAAACGTACCACGGTGGCAATCACGCAGTTTGTGGTGATGCGCTTCTCCCTTGCCCATGTTGCCCAAAGATAAGGGCGTTTCCCATCATTGCGCTGTTCCTGATCCCGGAACACGATCCGTGTATGGATTTTTTCAAACTGTGCTGTTCCGCGATTAAACCAGTCATAAGAGACTATGACATGCAAACTGTCTCCACGATCGTCAATCGACTCTACTTTTCCGATGAGCAGATAAAGCTCATCGTTTTTTCTCATAAAAATACCTTTCATAGTATGTACGCAGTCACGCTGCTACTCCTCTCTATGTCTCGTATTTTGCTGTCACTTATCATGCATTGCCAGCTACCTTCACTTTTGGCTCCGGCATTTTGTCGAAGTCCACATAAGCCGCCTTTGAGATCGTTTCATTAAACTTTCTGAGTGTTTCCTTACAGAGATCTTCCTCTTTTAAGAAATCTCTCAATTTTTCATCCAGAGAAAAGATGTCCATGACCACATCGTACGCGGTGTAATGCATGGTTTCATCGATAATCTGGTAATCGATCATCCGTTCAATGTTCACCAGGCGCTTCTTGGTAATGACATCCACAAGTCGCAGCTTCTTAAACACGTAAGAAAAGGCTGCCATGATGCACTTGCGATTCGTACTGATTGCTCTGGTCTTTGTCAGATCCAGACTGCTTGGGGAAATGTCGATGGACATGAGTTCCATCAGTCGTTCCGGAAGGATCGTGTACTTGTCAAAAATCTTTTCGCGGATTTCCTTTTCTACCTGCTCGATGTCAATACCCTCATCGCTGTGGTTCACGCGAGCGGCCTTCACCTTACGATGCTCTTTTCGGTAGATCTCACCAGAAATTCTGGACCCGTCTTCCATTCTCCAGTACGCTTTCGCCGTAAACGCACACTCGCCCATATCGGATGTTAAGAGTTCGACGCACGGAGTCATGGTCTGCTTTAAGTTGTACATCTCGGAAACCTCCGCAGCAAATTCCGGGAAAGAAAAGGCAATACTGGAGCGTTCATGTGTAATATCCCAGCCTTCGCATACCATTTTACCAAGTCTCTTGCCGCCGCAGGTACTCTGGCCGTCGTGACACTCTTCGCTTAAATCGTTTGCAACCGTACACAGTTCATGCAGCTTAATCTTTGCATAAGAGTCTGACATAACGGCAACCACTTTGCCGATTCCCTTAAAATGTTTGATGATCAGCGTACATGCTTTCGGGTTGTTTAACAGTTCTGCAATCAGCATATCACTTGCCAGACATCTTCGATCAATGGCAGCACTGGTAATACCAAGTCTCTGTGCCAGTGTCGGCAATGCCATGAAGGACAAGTGATAGAGGGTCATTGCATTGTTGATCTTATGCCCCAGCATGGTACGATTTTTATATAAAAGCTCACGGAGCAATTTGGAATCGTCCACGGAGGCAATCTTTTTCTCCGGCAACACGTCGATAACCTCGAAACTTTCTGCAGGAATTTCAGTGTCTCGGCTTCCATGTACCCATGCATTGCCTGCCGGCAAAACGCGTGCTTCCGCGATTGCAGGCAAAACGGGCTGGTACTGGTTGTCAATCAGACTGACCACAATCAAATCCCTCATCGGCATTACCATGTGGTACGTATGCTGATCGATTTCTTTGATGGCGGTTTCAAATTCCCCCATCTTTGTTCCGGCCAAATGAAAATCATCCAGCAAAAATTTCTCTGTTAACATTCTTTTGTCTCCTTTCTAAAGTCATCCATGATGTCAAGAATCAACAACTCGTCCGGATATTCGGACAGCTTTCTTTGTAACATGGACTGGGTTTGCTTTGAAAGGAAACCTGTTTTTGCATCCTGCAAAAGACAGTTTTTTTCTTCTGTGTTGAAATATCCGCAGTGAAACGCTAAGTTTACTTTCTGCAAAAACTTCAACAGTTTACATTTGTCTTTGGTCATATGCTCACTCTATTCCTTTCTATTATGGTTCGTATCAATTATGGAAGTCGAAACGCCAATATAAATTTTGGAATTGTTGCGATTTTTCTTATCCGCAAAAATACGGTTTTTCCAATGTGCCAATGGTGTGTTTACACACAAAAAAAAGAACACCCCGAAGGGTGCTCTCTTTGTTATGTGTGATTTTGAAAGGTTATCCTTTCCATTTTGCAAGTGCATCTCCATCCGCACATCCGGTTTTTTGCAGAACTTGAGCGAATACATCATCCATATCATACTGACTGATGAAATCGTCTTCCTGACTGGTATGCCAGGTACGCTTGATCACATCAAAGAAAAATGTCGTCAGATCTGTTTCTACATAGATCCGTTTGACCTTTGGATTTTTTGGATGTTCCCAGCGTTTTACTGCTGAAACCTTACAGTGAATGCGGTCCGGTAAAGCCTCACGCAGAGCTTCATGACAAAGTGGTACGCAATGATTGGCGACCAATACCGTGGCCATTGTATCTCCTTCTGCATTATGAAACTGCTCGATTTCTTTTGCCGCTCCGATATACTCCGTGATGGTTGCGAGCTTATGGTCTTTCACTTCGCTCACAGTGAAGAGTTTCTTCACGACATTGTATACGTCATATGACGCCGTTGGCTGGAAGATGGCACCATAGCGCTGATACATTGCGGCCATGAATTTATCATCCAATCGTTTGTTGCAGTAGCCCATCACAGGTAAATCGCTGAAAAAATTCATGATTTCCAAAAACACGTCCGCTTCAGAAGGCTTATCTGCAAGGAACTCATCTGTGATACCGGTCAACTGTACGATCAGGGCAGGTAATGCATAACCAGGATTGATGTACCAGTTTTGACGACCAAGTTCACTTAACCCTTCTGGAGAAGCTAAGCAAAGGCGTGCTGATACCTGGATAATACGATGATCTTTTGCGCTGAGTCCCGTTGTTTCAAGATCATACACAATGATCAGCATTTCGTTTTCCAGTGCCGTCAGAAAATCTTGCAATCCATTTTTCTGTACATATGTGCCATTACCCATATGTGCTCCTTACATCAGATGATGTGCTTCCAGATACTGACGAACTTTCTGGATCGGCGCTTTTAATCGCTCATCCATCGGATTGCTCATATTGGCCATTTTGCGTAAGGTATTTAAGCATACCTCATCTTTTACCAGCACCGAGATCCAGTTGTTGGTCTTATGCTTGAAGTTGCCAAGCGTTACCTGGAAATCGTCTGCTGCATGTGCTTCGGTATTGACCGGAGCCGCATTGGTTGTTCCGCCATTATTTGCAACGTTTGCATTGCCGGTATTTCCTGCCTGTGGCTGAGTCTGCTGGGTTGTCTGAGCCTGCTGCGGTGCTGTGGTTCCTCGCTGGTTGCCAGGAGTTCCCTGGGCGCGATTCGGCTGTGCCGCCGGCGCTGCATTACCGCCCTGCGGTCTCTGCTGGGTTGGCTGGGCCTGCTGTCCGTTACCTGTCGGTGTATTGCGTGTCTGAGTGCGGTTAGTCGGAGTTACCGGTGCTGAACCTGCCTGACGCGGCCCTGCGGTCTGTCTCTGCTGGACAGGCTGCTGATTTCCCTGTTCCGCATTTGGTGTTCTGTTTCCCGCCCCTGCCTGCGGCTGGGATGCTCTCTCTCCTGCTGTTCCTGCCTGTGGCTGGGTCTGAGCCGATCTCTGCTGGGTTGCCTGGGCCTGCTGTCTATTTCCCTGAGCTACCTGAGGCTGTCCGGCATTTACCGGAGCCACTCCTTTGATCTCTTCTCCATAAAAGGTACAAAGAGCCATGTATCCCGCCTCTTCCTGAGCCACGGTAATATCGCTGTTTCCTGCCATGCGGCATACGCGTTTTCCGTCTGCATTGCTTACCGTACACATAACGGCACCGTACTCCTTGGTGGCTGTCAGATGCTGATAGTCTATGAAGCAGTTTTCCTCTTTCGCACGCTTTTCCAGCTCCTGATAATGCGGATTGAATGTTTTAATCATTGTTTTCCTCCTCTGATTTTATGAGGAGTCTTTGGACACATAACGATGTTCTCGACTCCTTAATTTTTTGTTTCATTCCAATTATGAATTGTGATGCAGAAAAATAAAAAGAGGATCCGAAGATCCTCCTTTTCATGAATGGGTTGTTGTGCGAACACTTAGTTGCCGAAATCTCGGAATACCGGTTGATGATTACAGATTCCGTAAATCTTTTCGTCCTTCATAATTGCAGGTGACAGCAATAGATCACAGTCTCTGAATTCAGACATCATCGTGTCATAGATCTTGCACGGATAGCCGTTTTGTGCCACATACGGTGTCATCAAATTCTGAAGTTCACCGCCTAACACAGATTTTTTTGCAAAAATCAAAATGACTTTTGTTTTCGGCTTTAAGACTTGTGCGGTTTCCACAGACAGTTTTTTCTGTCCATTGGCTTCTTCCATCACACTTCCAGTGATTTTTAAGACTGCATTGTCCTTAAGTAGTCCTCCAAAGGAGGCAAATGCTTCTGTGAAACAGCACACATCGATGGACTCCGTCATATCGGATATAACAAAGAAGGCCATCTCTGCACCATCGCGGCGTCTGTGTTTTACCACATAATCCGATACAATACCGGTAATGGTGACATTGGCATATCTTCTTTGCTGCAATGCAGTCTGAATCGATATGGCTCCGCATCTGAGCGGTTCCGGGAATACACTCATTGGGTTCTGACTTGCAAATACTCCAAGCAGTTCCTTTTCCTTCACGAGTTTGTCCAGAACATTTTCGCAAATATCTTCGTCTGGTCTAAGGGCCATCAGCTTCTCTTTGGTGTCAGCCAGCTTTGCCTGATAGGAGGCAATCTTTTTGGCATCGGTCTGCTCAGTCAGTTTCTTTTCGTAATCCTTTACCTTCTTTCCGATTTTTACATAGTCAGGGATCACGGCCTTGATGGCATCACGGTTCTCACAGAATCCGTCCAACGCCCCTGCTTCCGTAAATCCTTCCAGAATTTTCTTTGATGCTCCGGTACGAAGGATAAAATCCTGCAGTGAGCGGAAATTTCCATGTTCCTTTCTGTCTTCTACTACGCCGGTCACGGACTTTCCAAGGCCCTTAATACTTCCAAGGCCAAAGACGATTGCGCCATCGTGCAGTGTAAAGCCAAGGTCTGACAAATTCACATCTGGAGCTTTTGACGGGATACCCATGATTTTTAAGTCTTTCATGAGACCTGGTACCTTATCAAATGGGGTGTTGTTTAACACCGCTTTCATGTATTCCTTAGGATAGTGACATTTTAACCAAGCAGTCTGATATGCCACGACTGCATAACAGGCGGCATGCGACTTATTGAAAGCATATTTGGCAAAATCGGTCATTTCATCAAACAGTGTATTGGCTGCCTGGAAAGAAATACCGTTTTTTACACATCCAGGAATATTTCGCTCGACATCTCCGTCTACGAATGCCTCACGCTCCGCACGTAAGACAGCATCTTTTTTCTTGGACATTGCACGTCTTACCAGATCTGCCTGTCCCAAAGAATATCCGGCAAGCTGCTTGAAAATCTCCTGTACCTGCTCCTGATAGGTAATGGAGCCATAGGTTGCCGACAGGATCGGTTCCAGCTCCGGAGTTAAATAGCTGACCTTTTTCTTTCCGTTCTTTACTGCGATCACATCCGGGAGGAACTGTAACGGTCCCGGTCGGTACATCGCAACAAGCAAGATCAGGTCAAAAATCGTGTCCGGCTTAAAGTCTCTCAGCATTCCTTTCATGCCATTAGACTCGTACTGAAACACAGAGTTTGTCATACCAGGAATGAAAATTTCCTGAAATACCTTGAAATCGTCATACGGAATATGATCCATGTCGATGACTTTTCCAGTGTTTTTATAGATCTCTCGCAATGCCTCTGTGATAATCGTGAGGTTGTTAAGGCCGAGGAAATCCATTTTAAGCAACCCAACCTCTTCTGCCTGGGTCATGTCACACTGCGTCATCATGATATTGTTCTTTGCGTTATAGATCAAAGGTACATATTCGTCAACAGATTTTCCATCTGTAATAATGACGCCGGCAGCATGCTGACCAATCTGGCTCATACAGCCCTCAATTAACACTGCATACCGTACAATCTCACAAGCAGTTGGGCTGCTTTTAAATTCCTCCTTTAATTGTTTTTCAATTCCCTTTAAGTCCATGTGGAGTTCGTCATCGGAAAGCTCCACTGCCTTTTTTGATACCGCACTCACGATATGGGAATATTCTGTGGTATCTCCTGCTTTCTGCAGACCGTATACACGGCCGGCGGTCTGAATCGCAGCCTTACCGGTCTGCTTGCCTCTGGTCATAATACCACACACAGATTTTGCACCATATTTGTGCTGCACATATGCAATAACATACGGTCTTACGGCTGTTTCAATATCGCAATCAATATCCAAATGATCATTTAGACTATCTCTCCGCCAGATTAAATCGCTCTGACGCCAATGCACTTCCACCGGTAACCCATTTTCCGGTGTACGCTCCAAGGAGCTAGTCGTTACACTTTACATTTTACGATTTTTGCTTTTTGGGACTTACCATATTTACGCAAACTGCTTTGACTGATACCAAATTTTTCTGATGCAAATCTGCACGCTAAAGAAACGCTTTGAAAAGAATCAATCAATATATCATTATAAAATAATTCACATCTTTGAAAATTTCTCACTGGCGACATTGTTTCATAGCTTTCTTCTAAATTTTCTCGTCTCGTACACCAGTTTAAATTTTCCACATGATTATTAGCCGGATTTTTATCTTTGTGATTGACTTCCGGTAAATTTTTTTGGGTTTGGAATAAAGGCTTCCGCTACCAATCTGTGAATGAGTTTTGCGTATGTTCTATGATTTTTACTTAATTTAATGATTTTATATCTATGTTTACTATCAAAAAACGGATGCATCTGATACAATGCTCCATTTCTTGTGCCATATACTTCTCCGGTATTAGATATAAAGTAGCCATTAAATCCAGTAATTTCTTTCAGCATTATAATCGCCTCATCTTTCGTTGAGTTCAAATGTCTTAGCACGGTATTCCGAGCTATCCAGTTTACACTGGACCTTTGGTTTCTTAGTCAGCTGCTTCGTCCATGGGTTTGCCATATATCTCGTTGTAACGCTTCATATGGCGGTCTTATTCAACTGATACCGTTAGCACAGCTTATGCTGCACACCCCTGGGTAATAGGGTTCACATTGGATGCCCGATATTGTTCAGGCATGGATACACGTTCCGGGTTCAAAAACCGCTCGAACAGTAATCCGTATTTCAATGGATCGATATTGGTAATGCCAATCAGGTAACATACCAGGCTGCCAGCTGCTGAACCACGTCCAGGGCCAACGGTCTCGCCAGGTAAATTTGCCGTATATTTCTCAATTGCCGGCACGTCAAACGACAATGCCAGTTTCTGCTGCTCTGGGTTGTCCAGATCCAGCTTTCCAGCTGCTCTTGCGTAACGAAGGAAATCTTCTACGATACAGTGGTAATCTGCGTACCCCATGTCGCACATAATCTTTAACTCGTACTCCAAGCGGTCGTAGTCTGCCTGTCCGTTCGGGAATCCGTCCGGATATCGTTTCGCAATGCCCTCGTATGCCATTTTTCTCAAGTATTCCTCAGCGGTAGAACCATCCGGGGTGATGAACTTCGGATAATGCTTCTCATCCGGGATCTCAATATGGCATTGGGATGCAATTTTTTCAATGTTGTCGTATGCAGCAAGAACCTGATCTTTCGGAATGATCTTGGATACCCAGTCAATGAGTTCCTTATCAGGCTTTACATACAACTCCTTATCAGATGCAGTCGGCTCTTCCCAGGCGTTTAAGAAACGCGTGGTACGGATGATCGCACGGGCCAGGATGTCGTCTCCGGTTTTTCTCGGAATATGGGCGTCATTTGCCAGTACGGCCGGAATTCCAAGTTCCTCGGATAATTTCGCAAGCCTTGGCATGATCTCCTTTTCCTGCGGGAATCCGTGGTACTGCAGCTCGATGTAAAAATCATCTTTGCCGAATGTTTTCTGATACCAAAGAGCCTCTTTTGTTAAGGTCTCATCGATCTTATCGCTCTGGATATGGTTTCCCATCACTGCATCGATTTTTGCCTGAAGTGTCTGCCACTTTTTGATGTCTTTTTCCATTCCGGCAAGAATTGGTTTCAGACGGGCAGCTTCCTCCGTTAACTTTGCTTTTTCCCCCATTAAAGCTGCCAGATCAATGGCCGCCTGTGATTTTGTTGCAAAGGCTTCATTGAAGACTTTCCGGGCTTCCTTCTGTTTTTCAGACCCTTCTGGGGCATTGAGTGCCTTACGCTCCAAGGTAAGGAGTGATTTTGATGCTGCCTTTTTAAGTTCTGATGAGGAAGCAGAGATTTCCGACAAACGTGCCTTAATCTTATCCATTCTTCCTTTGTTTTTCAGATAACCAGGAGAAGTAGGAGACTCCAGATTCTTCTGCGCTGTCACATGTTTTTCCACGGTGGTGTAAATTTTGTCGTTGATGGACATTAACGCACCAAGTACACCGGAGATACATGCGGAGGTTGCAATGACATAGCCGTGTCCCAAGGAACCCTCGCCAAAGTTTCTGGTAAGAATCTCCTTATTCATACGCGGGAATCCGTCTTCCGTACGTTCATTGCTCTCGCTGACCGCTTTGATCAGGGCCTTGAAGCCATGCTGATAGTCTTTGGCCATTAAGATCAGGTGTCTGCGGCCCTCGTTATGTTCCTCCACGTAGGCTTCCACACCAATGATCGGATTGATTCCTGCGTTCTGGCAGGCTTTTGTGAATTCAATGTAGTTGATCATGCTGCCATGATCCGTTAAGGCCACAGCGGAAGCTCCAAGCTCCTTTGCACGATCTACCAATGTCTGTACTTTCATAGCGGAATCACGGATTGAACCGTCACTATGACAATGCAGAATTGCACTTTTTACTTCATTCATGATCTTCCTCCATTTCTTAATCTAATATTTCAAGGTAATTATGGAGCTGGATGTACGAAAAAAGACCGCCCACATGGACGGTCTTTACTGAAAACTTGGTTAGCCTACAAGCTGCCTTGCAATCGCACGAAGCTCCTGCTCGCCTCTCACATTTAAGACGAAGGAAAGATCGGTCGTTCTTGCCGCTCGCATTAAGATGCCGGGCAGAGCCGGGTGTGCTTGATTTGCCTTTAAGAAGGATCTTAAGGCAAACACATTCATCTGCTCCACATTTGGTGCTTCTTGTGGCGCTACACCAACCGGATTCGAAGGTACTTCTTCCTGTTTTGGCGTTTCTGCCGGATGTGCGTCATGCTTTCTTTCCTCACTGTCTTTCGTGATCTGCACGGTACGCATATCGGATGAAGCTCGCTGCTCCTGCCGCTCAATGAACTTTGCCTTGACTTTTGGGCGAACCTCAGTCATTGCATCTGTGTCAATGTGAGGCGGCTGCATCGGTCTGGGAGCGGATAAATGGGTGGCTGTCGGGATGGCACCGTTTACCATCGCCATCACGCCTTGCTCCAGGGCTTCGCTTGCATTTTCCAACACGATCACAATCTGATTGCCATCGCGGAATACTCTCATATTCTCCATTGCTATCCTCCTACTTAATCCCACCCTTCTACTACTGCCGTCATTCGCTCGGCGAGTTTAGAAAAGAGGTCGCTTGGTTGTTGTACGTTTAAAAAATACTCCCTTTGGTACATCTGGCAAAAGGTCTTTGTATTGACCTCTCCAACACCAATTCCCAGAACATCGATCTGATCTGCTCTGGCGGCATTGATTGCCAGGGTGTTCTGCTTTATTCCTTCCTCGTGAGAAAAGTAAAAGCTCGGAAGTCCATCTGACAGAACAACCAGTAACTTATGACGTTCCTGTCGCTCTTTCAAAAGGTTTGTGACATATCGAATGCTGTAGGAATCAAAATTCGATCCGTCAGCCGATAAAAGCAAAAGACGTTCTCTTTCACTTCTGGTGTTGTCCCACCGAATATAGTGGCGCTGTACCGGGTTTCTAAACGGTACATGAAAGCCGATAAAGTAAAATGGAATATCAAACTCTGAAAAAATCTCAGCAAGGGCAATCATCGTATACTTTGCCTGTGTGATTTTACCGCCTGACTGCATGGAGCCGGAACAGTCACCGACAATCGCGACACACATATCCTCTTTGTGTCCCGGTTTCCTTTTTCGCTCAAACAGTCTGGTCGTTACCTTGCCGGAGGCGAAACGTTTTAAGCTCGCCCGGCCGGATTCCGAATACACCTTTCGTACGCGGTCCGCGATAAAAATCTCACGCAGCTGCTGTACAACGGACGAAATCCCCTCCTGCATCTGATCTACGATTGCATCGTAGTGATGACTCTTTTCTGCTGGCACTTCATCCACATACTGATTTTCCACTTCTACTTTTTGGAAATCTACATTGCTCTCGATGTCGTCAAAGCATTCAAATGGACGATAATAGGACTCATTCTCTTTGCTTTTCAACTCCGCATCATACATATGTTCCAAAATATGACTTAAAATAGCATCCACATCTTGCTGGGTCAACTCCGGTTTTGGAAGCATTTCCTGGTTTGCACCATGTTTTTCTTCTTTGTCACCGGTTTTGTTTTGTGGTTTTTCACCGTTCGTATTCTCCGAATCGTCCTTATTGATAGAAGAACTGTCAGATTCGGTTTGATCCTTGCCTATTTCGTTGTTCTTATGTTCCGTCTGCGAACTGGGACCTTGGCCTTTGCTGAGTTCATTTGTACCAGAACCTTCGCTCTGGCCGGGCTTTCCATCGGCTTTCGCTTCCTGTTTTTCCATCGCAGCCTTACGACGGTCATTCTTTTTGGAATGCTCGTTCATCGTACCATTGCTGCCTTGGCCTTGTGCATTGTGGGACTGAGGGCTTTTCCCATGGGCATCCATATTTTTCCGATGTTCTGCCAGCATGCTTCGCTTTTCCGATTCCGTGCGGCCAGCCCAAAGTCTCGCACACTCCGCAAAAATCGGAGCCGCCATATCCACACGCTTTTTGCAGTCCGGCTCATTGATCGCCCGATAAAACAGTGGCGTAATGAGTCGAAATACAATTTCTGCTGATTGAAAATGAAATGTTCCATGGACGATACCAAGGTCGCCAAACTGGATTAGGGCATTGATTACCTCATCAAATGGGTACTGGCAGCCATAATCGAAGTCTTCTGACAGCTCATAGAGCTTTGTAATGGTAAAGTCCAGCGCCCGCAGAGCTGGGCCGCCAATGATTTCTGCCGCCATGTTTTCGATGGCAGGATCTTCAATCAGATTGACGATCGTATGGTACGCCTCTAAATCCAGAGTCGTCTTTAAGATTCCGCGGCGAACCAGACGTTTCTCCAACTCTGAAATATAGTCAAAATTGGTAAACACCTGATGCAGTGCCTCATGGACTGTGATGCCAAAACGAAGTAACGTTGCCTCAGTTGCGGCCTGCAATTCAGTCGATGCTTTTCGTAGCTTTTCATAGAGCATATGCTCTTTGGCCACATGGATCACATTTCCTTTGGCAGTATATCCCAGCTCTCCGCCCATTGCGTCAGCAACAACGACTGCTTTTCCGGTAATACCAGAAGCGACACTGCCAAAATACTGCTTTTCCACCATCCATTCTTTATCTGTCATGGTTATCACTCATCTTTCTTAGCCTCTGTAGTCCGGCATCGTATCAAACAAACCGGCCTTCAATGCGTCTGCTACTTTTTTGTTTTTGACAGCGATTGCACCGTACATGCTGTCTGTGATCGCTTCTCTCGGGTTGACTCCTTCCTCGATTGCATTCAGTGCGTCAATACACTGACGAATGGAGATCTCACGAAGGAGTTTCTTTTTCTGTTCAGATTCTTTCAGATCCTTTCTTAATTTTTTATACTGCTGGTACACGTAATTGACTGGCTTTCTCTTATAACCACGCTTTATGAGTGCGCTTTTCATCTCCTCGTCACTCATCTCTTCGATCAGGTATTTGGAAGTAAAACGCTGCGAAGACGCGGAGTTAAGAGCCATGGTACCTTCGGTCTCCAGGTTCATGGTGCCGATAATGACGGTCATCGGATGGCGTGTGATACGCTCATAACCGTTTTTCTTGATGATGTACGGATACTCCATCGCCTGGTTTAATACAGACGTAAAGACGTTCGGTCGGGCCAGGTTGATTTCCTCTAAAAGAATGATGCCGCCCTTAGAGAATCCTTCCAAAAACGCCGTTTCCACAAAGGAAAGCTGTCCTTCAACGATCTTGTTTTTACCCTCTACCTCATCGTCCTCGGAGTCCTCGTTCATGGTTACCTCGTAGATCGGCATACCGGTCACTGCTGCAATCGCATTTGCCAGTGCCGTCTTTCCGGTTCCAGGGTCTCCGTAGAAAAGCATGTTGACGTAGTCCTTTCTAACATCAAGCGGATCCGTCTTGCCTTCTTCCAAATTTTTGACCATATGGTCGCCGATTCGCAGGTCGATTTTCTTCATGACCTTGTAAAACGAATCACCTGGTACATAATCGTCCATAAAGGTAATCGGACGAATGTGTCCTTCCTGTTCTGGCTCCCATGCGTGATTGATCTTGTGTTGGCCGGATAGAAAGGTCTCGATGGAGTTTGTCTCCATATTTTCTTCCTGTGCCGGATAACGTACGGTCAGACCGTCAAATAATTCGCACGGTATTCCATTGTACTTGGCAGATACATCTTTCAAAAATCCGGTTTTGTATGCTGTTTTTAATTCTTCTTCTGGGATATTCTTTCCTTCCTTAAACTCTGGGAACTGGTCTACAAACTCCCACTTGAAGGTATCGCAGAACAGAAGAGCTGCATTTAAGGCATTTTCAAGATCGTCCGATAACTGAAACGCTTCTTCAAATGTCTTCCGCACAGGTTCACTGTACTCAATTGCCATGCATGCGATTGCCATGCATTTGATCAGATCACTGGCTTGTGATGCCCACATCTTGCCTTTGTCTTCCGTAGAACAGACAACTCTGGCGGTGGCATGATCTGCATAGCGACATTCGACATACACCATCTTTGGTGTTGCCGCACATGAAATCTGACCACGTTTCACATAGTCGATCAGTTCAGCAGCAAAACTCAAATGACTTCTCCGGTCATCAAGTTGCAAAGATCCGCCCATCATAACTTGATGGCGTGTGCAAAGAAAACGTCCTACCGGGCCAGGTCTGCCAATTACAATGTCGCTTCCATACAACTCACTCAGGTATGCGATTGGATATGTCGGCTTATAAAGGTCGTTTAATACATTCATCTTTTTTCTCCTCTTTCAGTTTACTCGTCCCATACGGGTGTCTTCTGTTTTTCACAGTAATTATGGTATGAGAACCATCTGACAAAGGAAAAGCCGGCGAGTTTCCCCGCCGGCCAATCAGCCATTTCTTATTTTACCAGCATTCCGTTGACCAAACAGTTGCCGCTCAGCTCAATGACCAGGCAACGTTTGCCGTCAATGATTTTCGTTTCAATCCCTGCGCAGGAATCCTGTTTGGTGGTCACCACAACATCATCGGCCTTAACCGTTAGCTTTGCAGTGTTTAAGAGGTTGTCCGCCATCAGTGTACTTTTCTTGGTGTCCTTGGTTTCCATGATATCCTCAAATACCTCGTCGAAGTGCTCCAGCTGTTCATCAGCGGCTCCGCTCTCCTCTAAAAGCTCTCTGATTGCTTTCTTATCCAGGACATATTTTTCCGTGGACATCTCATGTTCCGTGATATGTTCCATCAGGTTGTCGTTGATGGCCTTTGCAGTCTGAAAGTCAAGGTCCTCGCCAAATGTCTCTTCGATCACAGCGGCAAACTTCTCACGCTGTTCATCCTCCGGCATCGGGATCACGGCTCCAAACATTTCGGCAAAGAAGGAGTCCTGCATGTCGCGGCTCTTCTTGGTGTAATAGAGGCTTCCATGAATGTCGCTGCTGCGGTCATGGAAGGCCGGGAACAAAAAGCCGTGGGTCGGCATTTCCACAATCCAGTCGCGGTCTCTGTTTTCAATTTTCTGATCCTTTTCATTGTAAGCTAAGCCCGGCTTATCCAGAGACATTGGGCAGATGCTACACAAAATGTAATTGTACACTTCATCGGAAGCATCAAACATCGTCTGACCGTCCTCTGCCTTTCCGGGAATGTCGTAGGTACCATGGATGAGCAAAATGAGGAAATTGCCGACGCAGCAGTATTTGTCAATGACACGCTGGTAGAATGCCTCCAGCAACTCATCATCTTTTAATCCGCTGTCACGCAGTTTCAGTAAAAATGCCTGGGCGCCGCCATCTTTTTCGGCTTCCCGCGGAAACTCCACATCATGCAGGCATTTCCCGACACTGCCGGACATCGTTTTCTTAAAGATCTCATAATACTTAAATGCCGCTTCCTCCGGCAGGGATAAGAAGGCATCCTTAAAGGTCGTGATGATGTCCTTTTCTCCGTTGACATAGCATCCGCAGATGCGGGTGATGTTGCAGTTAGTGGGTGAAAACTGTTTTTTGATTTCTGATACTTCGCGTTTGTTCATTGCGTTCTCCTTTGTGAATTGAATTGTTTGTATGATACGGTCTATTTTATCGAACTATTTTCTGATGCTCAAAAATCACATCTTGCGGATATGGAAAATGAAGGTATTTCACGGAAGTTTTGCGTGCTGATACTCCGTGATTGGTTTTCCAAGCAGCTGCATGATCCGAAGTTCATCAAAGCAGTCCAAAAGTGCATTGTGTTTCTCGCGATAGGAAGGGTTATGAGACAGCAGCTGAAGCATTGGTTCTACGCCATATCCACTTTTCAGGCGACCAGTTTTGTGATATGCGAGATTATGTGGCAGTTTTTTGTTGTACTGTTTGTAGGCCGCCACTTTCATGATGTCATACCAAGAAAACGCGGCTAATTCCGGAAGATACCGGTGGTCAAACGAGGCATTGTAAGCAAAGAGCATTTTCACCTGCAAAAGTTTCAGTGTGGTTTTGAGTTCTGCCACCATTTCCTGTCTGGAACAAATCGTAGTCACGTCTTTTGGTGTCAGATAAAGAGCTTCCTCATACAGGGATGGCTCCTGATACTCAGGCGTTAATAGGTAATATTTGCTCAGAAGCACCGTAGACAGATCTTCACTCACCACCAATACACCAACAGACATGACTTTATCGCTCCATGTGGTTTCCACATCAATGAGAGCAATGTTTCTGGCGGAAATAATCTGTTGTGCGTTGGGAATCTGCGGAGAATAGACGGAGGTTACGCTTTGCGTACCTACCATATGCTCAACAGGGTGTGTTTCCGATTTTCTCTTGCGTTTAGACTTTTCTAAAGTCTGTTCTTCCTGTGGGATGTCTGTTATCTTTTTTGTCACGGTCTTTTCCTCTGCGGATAACGCGGCATCTTTTGGGGCGAAGTATCGAGAGTGTACCTGCTTTGTGAACGCTTTTATCACCAGATCCATAAAGCGCTTCCTGTCTGGAATCTGAATTTCATATATGTGATTGTTGCGTGTATTCCAAAGGACACCTTTGGGCAATCCAAGGGCAACCATGTAGCAGGCACACTGAAGAAAATGTTCATGCGTCAGCTCTGACACAAATTTGAGTTCAAAGACCGTATTGTCTTTGACGACATCTGCATAGCCGGTTGCCGTAAACAATGTGTTTCCGTTTTTGTGTGTCGCGAATGGCAGGGTACAAAAGACCTGCACCATTTCATCCGGTGTAAACATGGTATCCAAACGATCAATAAGCTGCTGACGTTCTTCCGCCTGTACATATGGGACATTTACCTGATTTACATATCGGTTTTGATCCGTCTCTAATGCGACTAGATATAAAATCTTTTCTTCCAAGTTCCAGTTTTCAACTGCTCGGTTGTAACGGAATTTCTTATCCTGATTGAGTTCAAAGAATTGCGCGATGTCTTTGTCGATATTGTATTCATGAAAGTACATGGCTTCCTGATAGATACCTACACACGGAGATAGGTCAATCAGAGCATCATGGGTTTTAATCTCAATAATGGATGTATCTGCCCTCATCATACGTTTGATTGCCAGAGCATGGTAACACTCTTCGATGTTTTCCTTATATTTAAAGTCAAACATAGTTGAAATACCAACTTCCTGATCAAATTTGGGAGCCGGTTCTTCAATCTCTAAGAGCGTTTCTTCGGAAAGTGGGCGGTAGCCGTCCTGTACGAAATTGACACTCCGCACGACTAAAGTCGTGGGATTCTTGCTTCAGCGACCACTACATTGCTACGAAAGCTTTAGTTTTACACGGTCTCCACAAGCGTAAATTCCCGTATGTCCTACGGTACTGATATGTT
>NZ_VUMD01000016.1 GCF_009696375.1 Clostridium porci | reverse complement strand
CTCACCCGTCCGCCACTCAGTCATCTTAAATTCCATCCGTAAACTTCCTTTATGATGCTTCGTTCGACTTGCATGTGTTAGGCACGCCGCCAGCGTTCATCCTGAGCCAGGATCAAACTCTCATGTTTAAGTTTCCTCTTCCCAGGCTTCCTTTACGCCCTTGGCTTAAAGGCTTCCCTTAAGAGTGTTTCTTGGTTAAGACTACTTCGCTTGGCTTTTTCGTTCTTTCCCGTCTTACTGTTGGTTCTGTTCTGGATTTCTCTCAATCCAAGGCCCTAACCCGGCCTTTGTTTTCTTAGAATTTTCAGGGTTTTACATACTGTTTAATCTTCAATTTTCAAGGTGCTTTCAACATTGACGCCAAAGCGTTTCAGCGGCAACTCCTCTATCCTATCACAACCATTCCGCTTTGTCAATCGTTTTTTTAATATTTTTAGGCTATAGCCTTTGACAAATTAATCGCTAATACTTCTCTAGCGGTTACAAATGATAACATAATCATTCTTCTTTGTCAACAAAAAAATGTAAAAAATAACCATTTGGAAAAGGGAACGGAGAAAGAGGGATTTGAACCCTCGCGCCGGTTTCCCGACCTACACCCTTAGCAGGGGCGCCTCTTCGGCCTCTTGAGTATTTCTCCGAATTTGTATTTTCCATATGATTGCTTCTTTTGACATATTTGTCTTTAGAAGCATTGACCATTATACTAGAAAGAATTTACGTTGTCAAGAGATTTATTTAATACATTTTTATTTATTTCTTCCTGTATTCGATCATGTACAAGCTTTGCTATTTCTGAGGATTTCATCCCCATATATTGTTGGGGATAAACAGGTTCCATATAGTGTACTTCAACATACTCCTGTTTCAGAGAGTTTATATCAAACGGGCGAAAGGAATTAATCAAAGCCACGGGAACAATGGGGCACCCAGCTTTTACAGCGCTCTTAAAGGTTCCGCTTTTGAAATCCAAAATTTTATTTTCGCTGCGGCTGCGGTGTCCCTCCGGGAAGATAACAAAGTTACAGCCTGCCTTTACCCGCCTTGTTACCTCGTTGATAATTCGTACCTGATCCTTTATATCACTCCGATCCATGGAAAGGCTTCTGGTTGCGGCCAGAACCTGTTTTACTAAAATCCAGCCTGCCGCCTCCCTCTTAATTACCACAGATAATGGTTTTGAACAGGTAGAATACAACGCCAGCATATCAAAAAGCCCCTGATGGTTTGGAAAAAGTATAAATCCATTATTATCAGGTATATTCTCCGTTCCTGTTGCAGTTACAGTTACTCTGCCTCTTCTTATAATTCTTTGAACCATCTTTGCAATATATTCATGCCGTTCCTGAGGGGTATGTCTATCCTTCTCTCTTCCCATACGGCCAATGGTAAACAACCAAACAGGAGCATGAAATAGATTCATAAATACCATATATATTATACGATTCATATTCCCTCCTTCTCTTTATAAGCCCTTGGTACATCTCATTTGTTAAACTCATGTAATGTATTTTATAATTTCTGATGTGCAATATTCCTTTGAGGCCGTTTCATAAAGATTATTTCCTTTCGAATCGATCACTACAACAACGGGAAACTCTTTTACCTCCAGCTTTCGTATAGCCTCTGTTCCAAGATCCTCATATGCAATTACCTCAGAACACAAAATGCATTTTGATAAAACGGCTCCTGCGCCCCCTATGGCGGCAAAATATACAGACTGATTACGTATCATTGCCTCTAATACTTCATGGGATCTTTTTCCTTTTCCAATCATAGCTCCCATTCCCATATTCAAAAACCGGGGCGTATATGAATCCATACGACTGGCTGTAGTAGGACCGGCAGAACCGATGGGTCTTCCCTCTCTTGCAGGTGAAGGTCCCATATAATAGATAACCGCTCCCTGAATATCAAAGGGAAGCTCCTCTCCCC
The DNA here is from genome assembly GCF_009696375.1 of Clostridium porci. Taxonomy (GTDB): domain Bacteria; phylum Bacillota; class Clostridia; order Lachnospirales; family Lachnospiraceae; genus Enterocloster; species Enterocloster porci. The sequence goes on along the minus strand of NZ_VUMD01000016.1, from coordinate 92,270 downwards.
GATCTAAAGCCGTATTCATTCGCTTATGAGCCGCGTCTCTTGCCGTATAGATCGTTCCTGTAAGATAAACATAATCTCCAGCATGCAAGGAAGCTGCTTCCTCCTTAGTCATAGGTACTCTTATTTGACGGTTCATCTTCCTTACCCTCTCCCTTTTATATGATTCCAGCCATAAACAAAGCTCCACATATTCAGTATTTATGTGAGTTTGTAAGACATAATCATCCTTTTTATCATTCCAAATTTATAGTAACAATCAGCTCCTTAATATATATAATTAAGTTATCAAAATCAATTTACCTAAAGGGAGCCGGTTATTATCTATGGACAACATTTAAAAAGATTTACTAAATCTAACTGTCAAATTCTATGTTTAAGTTCTAATCATCCCTATATGATTCTGTGAGCATGCCTGTTTACGTGGCAGCAGATATTGACAGCCACAGGAAGACCTGCTATATGAGTGGCAAAGGTTTCAACATTCACTGCCAAAGCCGTAACCCTTCCTCCTAATCCTCCAGGCCCAATTCCAAGACAGTTCACTTTATGGAGCATTTCCTCCTCCAAATCCCGAACCCACTTCTTATCCGTTTTTTCATCAATATTTCTTGTAAGTGCATGCTTTGCCATCTGAGCGCATTTTTCAAAGGTTCCTCCGATTCCCACACCGATTACCATAGGAGGACAGGCATTTGGGCCGGCATCCTTTACAGCAGTAAGAATAGCATTTTTAACTCCCTCCAGTCCGTCGGCAGGCTTCAGCATAAATACACGACTCATATTTTCGCTTCCAAAGCCCTTAGGAGCTACTGTTATATCTAGCTTGTCTCCCTCTACAATCTCATAATGGATCACAGCAGGCGTATTATCCTTTGTATTTAAACGCTCAATCGGATCTCCTACTACTGATTTGCGCAAGTATCCCTCTAAATATCCGAGGCGTACCCCCTCATTTATAGCAGCGGTTATGCTTCCGCCTGTGATATGTACCTCTTGGCCTACTTTTATAAAAACTACAGCCATTCCTGTATCCTGGCAGATAGGAATTTGATCCTTGTCTGCAATCCTTAAGTTTTCCTCCAGCTGGTTTAATATCTGACGGCCCAAGGGAGACTCTTCCCTCTTCACTGCATGGGTAAATGCCTTTAGCATGTCGGGAGTAAGGCTATAGTTAGCCTCAATACACATATGCTTTACTGCTTCTGTAATCTGGCTTGCCTGTAATTCTCTCACCTTTTCTTAAACCTCCATGTTGTATAGGGACTGTTTCAAAACAGGTATTTACGAATATGCTTCACAAAAAATACTGTTCCAGTGGCTATAAAAGCCACTTGGAACTGTATTTTTCTATCTGAAAGGTTTATTTTTACTATTTTCTATCAGATTTTTAATTCAACATCCCCTTATGAATCAGATCCATCAAGCTTATGGCTCCTTATCGTTCTCATCTTCCAGCTGCTCCTCCGATTCCCCGTTTTCTTCGCTGTAATATTCTTCGTCAAAGACATTGCTGTCCTTTGTTACACTCTCACGAACTTTTGCCAGACTTGCTACCTTAATATCTGAATCATAGTCAATATTCATAACCTTTACACCTGAGGTATTACGGCCAATAAGAGAAATGTCATCTACAAACACTCGTATAATAATACCCTCAGTTGTAATCAGCATTACTTCACGTCCATCGTTTACCAGCTTGGCTCCTACAAGATATCCTGTTTTATCCGTACATCTATAACAGATAACACCCTTCCCGCCGCGGTTTTGTGCATTAAATTCTGTAATCAGGGTTCTTTTACCCATGCCGTTTTCAGAAACAACCAAAAGGCTTTCTCCCTGGCTCTCCATCTGCATGCCAATTATCTCATCATTCTCTTCAAACCGCATACCGATTACGCCCATAGATACCCGGCCTGTTACTCTTACATCCTTTTCATTAAAACGGATGCACATTCCCCTCCGGGTAACTAAAAAGATATCCTGTGTATTATCAGTAGCTTTTACCTCGATCAGCTCATCGTCCTCTCTCAGAACAATCGCTTGCAGTCCATTTTTTCGGACATGTTCATAATCAACCATAGGGGTCTTCTTAACCATACCCTTCTTAGTTGCCATAAACAGATATTTGTCCTCATTATATTCACGCATAGGAATGATTGCTGTTATCTTTTCTTCCGATTGCAGTTGAAGAAGATTAATGATGGCCGTTCCTCTGGAGGTACGCCCAGCCTCCGGAATCTCATAGGCTTTTAATCGATATACCCGGCCTTTATTAGTAAAAAACATCATATAATGATGATTTGTAGTCATAAGAAGATCCTCAATATAATCCTCCTCTATGGTCTGCATTCCCTTGATGCCTTTTCCTCCCCTATTCTGGCTTTTAAAATTATCTGCATCCATGCGCTTTATATAGCCCAGATGAGTCATGGCAACAACTGTATCCTCATCTGCAATTAAATCCTCCATGGACACATCATCATCATAACCAATAGCAGTACGGCGATCATCTCCATACTTTTGGGAAATAATCATAATTTCTTCTTTGATTACAGTCAAAAGCTTCTTCTCATCTGCAAGAATAGCTTTTAATTCCAAAATCTTAATCTGAAGCTCCTGAAATTCATTCTCCAGTTTCTCCCGTTCCAATCCGGTAAGAGCCCTCAGCCTCATATCCACAATCGCCTGAGACTGAGCATCAGATAATCCAAAACGCTCCATCAGCTGGTTTTTTGCATCTGCCACATTTGCCGAACCTCGGATAATCCGAATCACTTCATCAATATGATCCAGAGCAATTAGCAGTCCCTGCAAAATATGAGCTCGTTCTTCTGCCTTATTTAAATCGTACTGAGTTCTTCTTCTTACTACCTCTTCCTGATGCTTTAAGTAGTAATCCAGCATCTGGTGAAGGTTTAAAACCTTGGGCTCATTATTAACCAAAGCCAGCATGATTACACCGAAGGTATCCTGAAGCTGGGTGTGCTTTAACAGCTGGTTTAAGATAACATTGGCATTTACATCTCTGCGCAGCTCAATGTTAATCCGCATACCCTCACGATTGGACTCATCTCCTATATAGGTGATTCCATCGATCTTTTTATCCTTCACAAGATCTGCGATCTTTTCAATCAGGCGGGCTTTATTAACCATATAAGGAAGCTCTGTGACGATGATCCGGGACTTCCCATTTGGCATAGTTTCTATATTGGTTACAGCCCGTACTTTAATTTTAGCCCGGCCTGTGCGGTATGCCTCCTCAATTCCTCTCCTTCCCAGAATAGTCGCTCCAGTTGGAAAGTCAGGTCCCTTAACTACCTCCATCAATTCCTCAATGGAGGTATCTCTTTCCTCCTCCACCCGGTTATCGATCAGCTTGACAACCGCGTTTATGATTTCCTTCAGATTATGAGGTGGAATATTGGTAGCCATACCAACAGCTATACCGGAGGTTCCATTTACCAGCAGATTTGGATATCTGGAGGGAAGCACCACAGGTTCCCGTTCTGTTTCATCAAAGTTTGGAACAAAGTTGACTGTGTCCTTATTGATATCTGCCAGCATTTCCATAGAAATTTTACTTAAACGGGCCTCAGTATAACGCATGGCTGCAGCCCCGTCTCCGTCCACAGAACCGAAGTTTCCGTGACCGTCCACCAAAGGATACCGGGTAGACCATTCCTGTGCCATATTAACCAGAGCTCCATAAATGGAGCTGTCTCCGTGGGGATGGTATTTACCCATAGTATCACCTACAATACGTGCACATTTGCGGTGGGGCTTGTCAGGGCCGTTATTCAACTCTATCATAGAATACAGGACGCGCCTTTGTACTGGCTTTAAACCATCTCTTACATCTGGAAGAGCCCTTGCGCTGATTACGCTCATGGCATAATCAATATAGGACTGCTCCATAGTTTTTTTCAAATCCACATCATGAACCTTGTCAAATACATTTGGTTCCATATTTTATCTCCTTTATGCTTGCAATCTTATGACTGGATCTGGTTTAAATATCCAGATTCTGTACCCTCTTTGCATTGGACTCTATAAATTCCCTTCTAGGCTCTACCTGATCTCCCATCAAAGTGGTAAAGGTCAGATCAACCTCTGAGGCAGTTTCCTCATCCATCGTTACACGAAGGAGAATCCTGCGCTCCGGATCCATAGTAGTCTCCCAAAGCTGCTCCGCATCCATCTCTCCCAGTCCCTTGTAACGCTGAATCTTATTATTGGTATCGCGTCCTACCTCAGCCAGAATGGAATTAAGTTCCTCATCACTGTAGGCATACCAGATTTTCTTATTTTTCTCCAGCTTAAAGAGAGGAGGCTGCGCCAAATAAACATAGCCCTGCTTGATTAGCTCCGGCATAAACCTGTAAAGGAAGGTTAAAAGCAATGTACTTATATGGGCTCCATCCACGTCTGCATCAGTCATAATAATGATTTTGTGGTAACGGAGCTTGGAAATGTCAAAGTCATCATGGATTCCCGTACCAAAGGCTGTTATCATAGCTTTTATTTCTGCATTTCCATAAATCTTATCCATTCTGGCCTTTTCTACATTTAAGATTTTGCCTCTAAGCGGCAGAATGGCTTGAGTGGCACGAGAACGGGCCGTCTTTGCAGAGCCGCCGGCAGAATCCCCCTCTACAATATAGATCTCACAATTTTCAGGATTCTTATCCGAACAGTCTGAAAGCTTTCCAGGAAGAGCCATACCATCCAAGGCTGACTTACGCCGTGTCAAATCACGGGCCTTCCTGGCTGCTGCACGGGCCCGCTGTGCCAGAATAGATTTTTCACACATAGACTTTGCCACTGCCGGATTCTGCTCCAGAAAATAGGTCAGCTGCTCGCTTACAATATTATCCACTGCTGCACGGGCCTCGCTATTGCCAAGCTTCTGTTTGGTTTGTCCCTCAAACTGCGGATCCTCAATCTTTACGCTTATAATCGCCGTAAGTCCCTCCCGAATGTCCTCGCCGGATAAGCTTTCCTCATTATCCTTTAAAAGCTTATTCTTTCTGGCATAATCGTTAAAGGTCTTGGTGAGAGCATTTTTAAAGCCGGTTAAATGCGTCCCTCCCTCAGGGGTATTAATATTATTTACAAAGGTATAAATATTCTCTGTATAGGAATCATTATGCTGCATGGATACTTCCACATATACGCCCTCTCTGGTTCCTTCACAGTAAATTACCTTATCATATAAGGGAGCTTTGCTTTTATTCAAATAAGTCACAAATTCCTTGATTCCACCCTCGTAGTGGAAGATCTTTTCCTTTTTTTCTTCCCTGTTATCCCTGAGACTAATCTTCAGGTTCTTAGTAAGAAAAGCCGTTTCTCTGAGCCGGATTTTAAGGGTATCATAATCATACACCGTTTCTTCAAATATATCCTTATCAGGAAGGAATGTAACCTTCGTTCCATGCTCATGAGGCTCACAGACTCCTACTACCTTTAAGGGGTACATGACCTTGCCCCTCTCGTATCTTTGCTGGTATATTTTCCCATCCCTGTAAACCTGAACCTCCAGACATTCTGACAATGCATTAACAACGGAAGCTCCTACGCCGTGAAGTCCGCCGGATACCTTATATCCTCCGCTTCCAAATTTGCCTCCTGCATGCAAGATGGTAAATACAACCTCCACAGCAGGAAGTCCGGCCTTTTTCTGAATATCTACAGGGATTCCCCGGCCATCATCAATCACTGTAATCGAATTATCCTCATTTATCGTAACATCGATGGAATCACAATATCCCGCCAATGCCTCGTCCACTGCATTATCTACAATCTCATATACAAGATGGTGAAGCCCTCTGGAAGATGTGCTGCCGATATACATGCCAGGTCTTTTTCTGACCGCTTCCAGTCCCTCCAATATCTGAATTTGATCTGCTCCGTATTGCTCTCCCATGTTTGATATCTTCCTTTCTTTTCGGATCACTATATGGCTAATTCTCATTTATTACCGTTCCATCTACAACCTTAAATACCTTGTCAATCTGAAACCGGTTATTTACAAAATCATCTAACCCTGTACAGGTGATTAGGGTTTGTATATTCTGTATAGCTGACAAAAGATGATTCTGCCTGCTACTGTCCAGCTCTGAAAGCACGTCATCCAGCAAAAGGATGGGGGAATCATGGAGCAATTCCTTTACCAGCTCCAATTCTGAAAGCTTTAAGGACAGGGCAGCCGTTCGCTGCTGGCCTTGAGATCCGTATGTTCGGATATCGATCCCGTTAACCATAAAGCTTATATCATCCCTGTGGGGTCCAGTCAAAGTGGTTTTTTGCTTTCTATCCTGAGAACGGTTTTTCTTAAGAATTTCTTCAAACTCCTCCTCTTTCACATAAGGCTCATAAGAAATAACAAGATCCTCCCTGCTTCCAGATAGTTTTTCATGAATCCCATGGATAATACCGTTTAACCGGTAAATAAAATCCCTTCGAAAGCCTATAACCTCACGACCGTAGGTTGCCAGCTGCATATCCCACACATCCAGGGTTGCTTCATATTCCGGATGAAACAAAAGCTCCTTTAAAAGCTTATTTCTCTGAAGCAGAGCCTTGTTATACTGTACCAATGAATGTACATACAGCTTGTTAAGCTGACACAGCTCCATATCAATGAATCTTCTCCGTTCGGAAGGGCCATTTTTAATAATATTCAAATCCTCAGGGGAAAAAAATATAACATTCGCTATCCCAAATAGCTCACTGGCTTTCCTTATAGGTATTCTGTTAATAGCGATTCCCTTAGCCTTATTCTTTTTTAAATGCATATCCAAACGATATGGAACTCTATTTTTTCTTATTTGGAGCTTGATATGGGATTCATCCTGTCTAAATCGGATCATATCCCTGTCCTTTGCGTTTTTATGAGATTTAGAGGTGCAGCAGACATAAATCGCTTCTAAGATATTTGTCTTGCCCTGGGCATTGTCACCATATAGTATATTGGTTCCCTGATTGAATTTCATATGTAGTTCTTTATAGTTGCGGTAATTTTTAAGCTCTATGGATTCTATAATCATGGTCAGTCTCTTTTCCTGAACCTGTTACCTGGTGATTTTAATTGTATTTCCTTCAAAGGTAACCACATCTCCATTTACCAGCTTTTTGCCCCTCTGAAAAGAGATCTCCCCATTAACCTGAACAAGCCCCTCCTCTATGGCATATTTGGCATCCACGCCGGACTCTGCCAGACCGGCAGCCTTTAAGGCCTGGCCCAGCTTGATGTAATCATCTCTTAATTTTATTATTTCCATTTCTTTCCTTTCTTAGTACAAGCGCTGCCTAAAATTCTGGTTTAAACAGTAGCAGCATTGAAATTAACAGGAAGAATCAGATAGATATAGTTTTCCTCATCATCCTTTATAAAGCAGGGAGACTTGGGATTCATCATATAAATATTGATTTCCTCATCATCTATAGCCCGTAAAGCGTCAATAAGGAATTTGGGATTAAATCCAATCATAATTTCCTTGCCGGTCTTGTGAATCATCAGATCCGCATTCATAGATCCAAAGCTGGAATTTAATTTCAGCTCCATGAGATTATCGCTAATATTGATGATCAGAGGCTTCTTATCATTTTCCCTTATAAGAATGGTGGCCCGCTCAATACAATCCAAAAACTCTTTTTTATTAACGGATACCTTTGTCTCATAATCATTGGAAAGCATCTGGTTAATCCTGAAATACTCCCCTTCAATAAGGCGTGATACCACAATGGTGTCAGAAAATTCAAATAAAATATGGTTGGAACTGAAATAAATCAAAACCTCTTTTTCATTATCTCCGGCCAAAATTTTGCTGATCTCACTTAAGGTCTTTCCGGGAACAATAACCTTTATATTGTCATAATGATCCTTTAAACGTACCTTGCGAATGGATATACGGTGTCCGTCCAGAGACACTACCTTCAGCTGGTTTTCTGTTACCTCAAACAATTCGCCGGACATCATCTTATTGCTGTCATTTGGAGAGATAGAAAAAATTGTCTGCTGTATAACCTCTTTTAAAGTAAACTGGGAAAGGCAAATGTATCTGTCCTTCTCTATATAGGGAAGGTAAGAAAATTCCTCTCCGTCTCGTCCCTGAATATGAAAGACAGAATTTTCGCAGCTGATAATTGTGTTAAATTTATCGTCAGATTCAATGGTAACAGCTGCATTATTACTGGAAAGACGTCGTGTAATTTCAGAAAAAAGCTTAGCATCCAGAGCGATTTTTCCATGCTCTAAAATCTCTCCCTCCACTTTTGTCTCAATGCCAAGCTCCATATCATTGCCTGTAAGCTTAATTTCACTGGCGCTGGCATCGATTAAAATACACTCTAAGATGTTCATGGTAGTTTTGGAGGGAACTGCTTTCATTACAATATTAATTCCATTTACAATGGCATCTTTTTGAAATTTTAACTTCATTATGTTGATAACTTCCTTTCTGTGTATTTAGGGTATTGAGCCTTCATATATAAAGATATAAATAAATAAAATCCGTAGAAGCCGTAGTAGAAGCTGTGGGTATGTGCAAAAGTGTCTTAAGACCTTTAAGCTTAAGGAAAAGCTCCTGTGGAAGTACCTGTGGAAATATAAAGGATTTTCTCAGAAAAACTTCAGGTTTGTCCACAAGGTCTTAAAGAATAATCCCAGGTTCATAAATGAATAGGGATTATTAACAGCCTGTCCACAGATTATTCCACGGTTTATTGTGGATTAATCTTTTTCTTTAGTATATCAATGGTATTTCCCAGACCTTCATTTTTCTGAAGATCATTGGCAATCTTTTCTGCGCCGTGAATAATGGTAGTGTGATCCCTGCCTCCAAGGTATTTGCCAATGGTCTGGAGAGGAATAGCCATCATATCTCTGCATAAAAACATAACGATCTGGCGGGGATAAACTACCTCCTTATTGCGCTTCTGGCTGGCTATATCTAAAGGAGTGATTCCAAAATGGTCGGAAACCACCTGTATAATCAGCTCAGGTGTGATTTCCCGGTGTGAATTGGGGGAGATGATATCCTTTAATGCTTCCTCAGCCAATTCTAAGGTGATATCGCATTTGTTCAATCTGGAAAGCGCTACGATCTTAGTCAAAGCTCCTTCCAGTTCCCGGATATTGGATTTGATGTTAGTTGCAATATACTTGATTACTTCATTATCAATGTTATAGCCCTCCATCTCTTCCTTTTTTCGGAGAATAGCCATTCGTGTCTCATAGTCAGGAGACTGTATATCCACTGTCAGACCCCATTCAAAACGGGAGCGGAGACGTTCCTCCAGCGTTTCAATTTCCTTTGGAGGTTTATCGGATGATATAATAATTTGCTTTTTCGACTCATACAATGTGTTGAAGGTATGGAAAAATTCTTCCTGTGTACTTTCTTTACCTATAATAAATTGAATATCATCGATGAGCAGCACATCATTGTTGCGGTATTTTTCCCTGAATTCCGTAGTTGTAATGTTATTTTTGTTGCGGATAGCGTCGATCAGCTCATTTGTGAAGGTTTCAGAGCTGACATAAAGGATTTTGGATTTCGGGTTATTCTTTAAGATAAAATGGGCTATGGCATGCATCAGATGGGTTTTTCCAAGTCCCACCCCTCCGTATATAAAAAGAGGATTATAAATTTCTCCCGGAGTTTCCGCTACAGCCAGAGCTGCCGCATGAGCCAGGTTGTTGTTGGAACCTACTACAAAAGTGTCGAAGGTGTATTTGGCATTCAGGTTGGCGCTTTGGATTGCGTCAGGGCTTACGGCTGCAGGACCTTTTTGAATCAGCCTGGAAGCTGCGGATGTTCCTAAGGTCATTTCCTCTTCCTGAATCTGCTGTATTACCTTAAATTCTACTTTACAGTCCAATCCCAGAAACTCCGATATGATTACCATAAGCACGGGTCCGTATTTTCGTTCTACATATGATAAAAAGGTTTGCTCGGGGACAATAATTGTTACTTTATTATCATGGAAGGAATACGGTTTTAAGGGTTCCAGCCATGTAGTATAGGAAATGTTAGTTATTTCCAGTTCATTTTTTAAAGTAAGAAGTATTGTATCCCAGTTTTCTTTGATTTTTTCTATCATTTCTTGTCTCCTAAAACTGTATTGCAGAATCGCCCAATCTGAATCTATTGTATACTAAAGTAGATTTTTTTTCAATGACAAGTGTAAATAAATGTGGATAAGTATGTGGGAGAGATGTGGAATTGCTGTGATAATTTTGTGGACAAGCATTTCATCCACAAAATATACAAAAAAAACATTTTTATTTTTCACAATAAAAAATATATAGAAAATAAGGAATATTTGTAAGGGTATGGGGAAAATAAGATAGGATTACACATGGTTATCCACAACTTATCCACATTTTGTGGATAATGTTATGTAAATTAACAAAAGGAATACAAAATGAATCAATTACCTTCAGTTAACCAGTCAGAAATGAGGGCTTTATAAAATCATTGACGGTGTAAATTGTTTTTTTTATAATGGGTATGTAGCATTGCATTGTATCTTATTTGTAAGAACAGTAGCAAGGAGGAAAAAAATTGAATAAAAAGAAAAAAGATACCCGTTGGCTGGCAAGTGTTGCACTTATGATGGCAATCGTTATCCTGTTGGCAAATACGCCTTTTGGGATGATTCAGCTTCCTGTAATTAAGGCGACAACTGTGCACATTCCTGTTATTCTGGGAGCCATTCTTTTAGGGCCCTTGGCTGGATCGATTTTGGGAGCAACCTTTGGCATATGCTCCATGATAAGCAATACCGTAGCTCCTACTTTACTTTCCTTTGCCTTTTCACCTTTTATGAGCATGACTGGTTTAGTAGGAGTAGTGAAGGCTCTTTGGATTTCCGTTGGATGCAGAAGTATGATTGGACTAATTACAGGATGGCTTTGGATTTTCTTTAAGAAGGTAAATTTGAATGGGCTGATTGCCCTCCCCGTTACCGGATTTATAGGCTCTATGGTTAATACGGTATTTGTTATGGGAAGCATTTACCTCCTGTTCGCATCCCAGTATGCAGACGCGAAAAATGTTGGAATTGACGCAGTCTGGGGGTTGATTATGGTGACGGTAACAGCTTCAGGTATACCGGAGGCGATTGTGGCCGCCATTCTGGTTGCGTTAATTGGAAAAGTAATGCAGCGACTTGTGAATTAGTTTTGATATACTAAATATAGTAAACCAAATTTGCAATGCATACATTTTATTGGGACAGCCTCTTTGGCTGTCCGTTTTTGTGGGATTTTTGTTAAAAATTGCTTGACGGAGGCGGATTTCTTCTATATAATTGAGAAGATGTTTAATTAAACTAGTCTAAATGTGTGCTATCACATTGCCAGATAATTTTGATAGGAGGTGCCGGGATTATGAAAATGACATTTCAGCCTAAGAAGAGACAGAGAGCGAAGGTTCATGGATTTCGTTCAAGAATGAAAACCGCAGGCGGTAGAAAAGTTATTGCTGCCAGAAGAGCGAAAGGCAGAGCAAGATTAGCATCTTAATTGTCAGAAGTTTAAGAAAAAAGAACCGCGGGCCACAGAACATTTGTGGCCTTTTCTTTTCTTAATATTCCTTCCTTTCAGTCAGGAGATTTTGTTTGGATGAAGCGATTTCCTTCCATTAAAAAAAATAGTGAGTTCCAGAGAATTTATAAAAATGGGACCTCTTACGCCAATAAGCTGCTGGTCATGTATGTAATGGAAAATGGAAAGTGTGTAAATAACATTGGCATATCCGTAAGTAAGAAAGTGGGCAACAGCATTGTACGTCATCATATTACAAGATTAATCAGAGAAATATTTCGTTTGAATAACCATAAAATCAGGACTGGATTAAACATCGTCGCCGTAGCCAGAGTGGCTGCAAGAGAATCAGATTACAAACATTTGGAAAGTGCCTACATGCACCTGTGCGGACTGCATCATATTTTAAAGGAATCGAAGTGAAGTGATTATGACTAATTGCCTGATTATGCTGGTAAGAGGGTATCAAAAGTTTTTATCTCCTCTTAAAATAAGAACTCACTGTATTTACACACCTACATGCTCACAATATGCTATTGAGGCATTGAGAAAATATGGAGCCCTCAAGGGTATATGGCTGTCCTGCAAACGGATACTCAGATGTCATCCATTTGCAAAAGGGGGTTATGATCCGGTTCCGTAAATTTAGGGGCAGCTTTTAAAAGACAGAAGCGAAGCCTTTATAATGAGTCATTCCGCTAAGTTCGTGAAAGATCTCACTAAGTGGAGATGATATCTATCGCACGTAAGCTCCTAAAGGACAGGAGCGAAGTGCTCATAAGGAGGTATAGTATATTGGATGGTTTTAGTGCGATTATGTTGACAAAGCAGGGCGGTTTTCTGGGCCCTATTGCGGATATTTTGGGCTGGATTATGGATCAGCTGTTTAAATTTACAACAATGTTCGGAATTGAGAATATAGGCCTGTGTATTATTTTGTTTACACTGGTAACTAAGGTTCTTATGATTCCTCTTACCATCAAGCAGCAGAAGTCTTCCAAGCTGATGGCTGTTATGCAGCCGGAGATTTCTGCAATTCAAAAGAAGTATAAGGGTAAGGAAAGCGATCAGAAATATGCTATGATGATGCAGACAGAGATTAAGGCTGTCTATGAAAAATACGGAACTTCCATGACAGGTGGCTGTCTTCCTCTTTTAATTCAGATGCCGATTATTTTTGCTTTGTATCGTGTTATCTATAATATACCTGCTTATGTTCAGTCTGTAAGAGGTTATTATGAGACAGTTATAAGCAGTCTTCCAAGTGGTTATCAGACGGCTCAGACCTTTGTGGATCTGGCGGCTGCTCAGAAGATGCCGGTTGATAAATTCAATTACAGCAATGTTAATACAGTGATTGATTTATTATATAAGCTGACAGGCCAGCAGTGGGATACATTGGTAAACGCTTTTTCTGAGGTGGGACGGGCTGTAACAGAGACTGGCGTGAGAGTAGTAGATGCCATTGAAAATATGCAGACCTTTTTTGGACTGAATATTGCTTATACGCCTTTTCAGGTTATATCCAATTATTTTAATAAGGTAGACGGAACTACTATATTTACAGCATTAGCTGCATTATGTATTCCTTTATTTGCAGGTTTGAGCCAATGGTACAGTACGAAGCTTATGACTGCAAACCAGCCTCAGACAAACAGTGAGGATAATCCTGCCGCAGGTATGATGAAGAGTATGAATGTAACAATGCCACTTATGTCCGTATTTTTTTGCTTTACCTTTGCGTCTGGTATTGGACTTTACTGGGTTGCTCAGAGTGTGTTTACGATTATACAGCAGGTTGGTATTAACTCCTATCTTAATAAGGTAGACATCGATGATCTGGTTCAGAGGAATCTTGAAAAAACCAATAAAAAGCGTGCAAAGAAAGGCCTTCCTCCTGCAAAGGTTGGCAATGTAGATGAGATGCTAAAGAAAATAGAGGAAAAGGAAGCAAAGGCTGAGAGTGCGCAGATGGCTAAAATTGCAAAGACCAAGGCTTTGGTAGAGGAATCCAATAAATATTATAACAACGACGCAAAGCCGGGAAGTCTGGCATCCAAGGCAAATATGGTTGCTAAATATAATGAAAGGCATGATAGGAGTAAAAAGTAAAAAGGGGGTTTTTGTCTATGGATAGAAGGGAATTTAGTGCCAAGACTGTCAGCGAGGCAATTACAAAGGCGTGTATGGCCCTTGAAATAGCCAGTGATCATTTGGATTATGAAGTCATTAGCGAGGGAAGCTCAGGATTTCTTGGTATTGGAGCAAAGCCTGCCATTATAATTGCAAAGGCAAAAGAGACAGAGGAGAGTACAAAAATAGAGGGAGCTCGGTTCGGGGAGGAGTCAGCGGAAAAAAAGTCAATCGATCAGCAGGAGGGAAGCTTTCCTGTTGAGGAAAGAGCATCAGATTTTCTGAATAAGATATTTGACGCTATGAAAATGGAGGTTACCGTAAAAACTCAATTCAATGAGGCGGAGCAGGAACTTTCCCTGAATCTGGAGGGAGAGGATATGGGTATTCTTATCGGCAAGAGAGGACAGACGTTAGATTCTCTCCAGTATCTTGTCAGCTTGGTTGCCAATAAGGGTTCTGAAACATATATACGTGTGAAGCTTGATACAGAAAATTACCGCGAGAGAAGAAAGGAAACTCTTGAAATTCTTGCAAAGAACATTGCCTACAAGGTAAAGAGAACGAAGCATTCAGTGGCTCTGGAGCCTATGAATCCTTATGAGAGAAGAATCATTCATGCAGCTCTTCAAAATGATAGGTATGTTTCTACCAGAAGTGAAGGGGAGGACCCCTTCCGTCATGTAGTTATTGCGCTTAAGAAGGAAGCTTTTTCAGGAGAAAGAAAAGGGCGTTATGAAAGAAACAGAAGCGGTCATTATGAGCAGCGTTTCGGTGGATATAAGGGAGGCAGCCGTCGGAATCATTATTCTGAATCTGCTGCTTCCAAAGAAGCAGATTCAGAGGATACAGAGTGACTCTCAGTAAGTGCGCTTTCGCGTGTCTGAGATAAGAAGCTAAGAGGCTGTTGCAGAAGCGACGGCCTTTTTGATCTATATTATTTAAGCTTAGTCAGATTGAAAGGGAAGCAGATGAAAGCAGATACGATAGCAGCCATAGCAACAGGGATGAGTCCCTCCGGTATAGGAATTATAAGGATTAGCGGCAGCGAGGCATTTTCTTTGATTGATCAGATATATCGGAATAAGGCTGGAGCGTTTGTGAAATTAAGCGAGGCAAAAACTCATACGGTTCACTATGGATTCATTTATGATGGGGAACAAAAAATTGATGAGGCATTGGTTCTTATTATGAAGGGTCCTCACAGCTATACAGGAGAGGATACGGTAGAAATTGACTGCCATGGAGGTATTCTTATGGTGAAAAGGATGCTGGACGCAGTGATCCATCACGGAGCAAGGGCAGCAGAGCCGGGAGAATTTACCAAAAGGGCCTTTTTAAATGGAAGGCTTGATCTGGCACAGGCAGAGGCAGTGGCAGATATTATTCACGCTACCAATGAATATGCTTTGAATAACTCTGTAGGCCAGTTAGGTGGTTCGGTATCAAAAAAAATACGAAAGCTTAGAAGCGGAATATTGTATGAAATTGCTTTTATTGAGTCGGCTCTGGATGATCCGGAGCATATTAGCTTGGATGGATATGGAACGCATATTATGAGTGCTCTAAATTCTTTTATGGATGAACTGGAGATTTTGATCCGATCAGCAGATAATGGCAGGGTAATAAAGGAAGGAATTAAGACAGTAATTTTGGGAAAGCCAAATGCTGGAAAATCCTCTCTTATGAATGTACTTTTAGGAGAGGAGAGGGCGATTGTAACTGAAATTGCCGGAACAACCAGAGATACCTTGGAGGAGCATGTATATTTGCAGGGTATCAGTTTAAATGTGGTGGACACAGCAGGAATTCGAAATACGGAGGATGTGGTTGAAAAAATTGGCGTAGAGCGAGCGCTGAAGGCAGCCAAAGAAGGAGATTTAATTATTTATGTGGTGGACGGTTCCGTTCCTTTGGATGAAAGGGATCGGGAGATAATGAAGCTGATAAGGGATAAACGTTCTATTATCCTTCTGAATAAATCAGATTTGAACCTTAAGGTGGAAAAGAAAATACTGGAAAAGCTTTCTGGAAATAAAGTAATTTCTATATCTGCCAAGGAAGAACAGGGAATTGAGGAACTGGAACAGGAGATAAAACGTATGTTTTATTATGGAGAGCTTAACTTAAATGATCAGGTATATATTACAAATGTTCGCCATAAGGAAGCTCTGGAACAGGCTTTTGCCAGTCTTAGAAGGGTTAAGGAAAGTGTAAAGGCCGGTATGCCTGAAGATTTTTATTCCATTGATTTGATGGATTCCTATGAGCAGTTAGGCTTTATTCTGGGAGAAGCGGTGGATGATGATTTGGTAAATGAAATATTTTCCAGATTTTGTACAGGTAAATAACAGGAATTGTTTGAAAATGGAAGAGGATGGATATTATTATGCCATATTTGGAAGAAACCTATGATATTGTAGTGGTAGGTGCCGGACATGCGGGATGCGAGGCAGCCCTGGCCTGCGCCAGATTGGGGCTGGAAACGATTATTTTTACAATCAGTGTGGACAGCATTGCTCTGATGCCTTGTAATCCCAATGTAGGAGGAAGCTCTAAGGGACATCTGGTAAGGGAACTGGATGCACTGGGCGGGGAAATGGGGAGAAATATAGATAAAACCTTTATTCAGTCAAAAATGCTCAATGAATCGAAGGGACCGGCTGTTCATTCCCTGAGAGCCCAGGCAGATAAGCAGGAATACAGCAGACAGATGAGAAACACTCTGGAAAATACGGATCATCTTACCATTCGTCAGTCGGAGGTGTCTGAGATTATAGTGGAAAAGGGCAGGATTCAGGGAGTAAAGGTTAGCTCAGGAACCATTTACAAAGCTAAGGGGGTGGTGCTTTGTACAGGAACTTATCTGAAGGCGCGATGTATCTATGGAGATGTGAGCAATCCTACGGGACCTAACGGACTTCAGGCTGCTAATTACCTCACCGATTCTCTGAGGGAGAATGGTGTAGGACTGCTTCGTTTTAAAACAGGGACTCCGGCCAGAGTAGATAAAAGAAGCATAGACTTTTCTAAAATGGAGGAGCAGTTTGGAGATGAACGAGTGGTTCCCTTTTCCTTTTCTACAGACCCGGAGACTGTGCAGAAGGATCAAATTTCCTGTTGGCTTACTTATACCAATGAGGAGACTCATAGAATAATAAAGGAGAATCTGAAACGTTCGCCTTTATTTTCTGGAGCTATTGAAGGAACAGGGCCTAGATATTGTCCTTCTATAGAAGATAAAGTAGTCAGGTTTCCTGATAAGAGCCGGCATCAGGTATTTGTGGAGCCTGAAGGACTTTATACCAATGAGATGTATTTGGGAGGTATGAGCAGTTCCCTTCCTGAGGATGTACAATATGCTATGTATCGAACGGTACCGGGACTGGAAAAGGTAAGGATTGTAAGAAATGCCTATGCTATTGAATATGACTGCATTAATTCCCTTCAGCTTAAAGCTACTCTTGAATTTAAGAAAATAGAAGGGCTTTTTGCAGGAGGGCAGTTTAATGGAAGCTCCGGTTATGAGGAAGCGGCAGTTCAGGGATTTATGGCAGGTGTAAATGCTGCTATGAGGGTGCTTGGGCGTAATCAGATTGTTCTTGACCGATCCCAGGCTTATATAGGAGTACTTATTGATGATCTGGTTACAAAGGAAAATTATGAGCCTTATCGGATGATGACTTCCAGGGCAGAATACAGGCTTCTTTTGCGTCAGGATAATGCAGATCTCAGGCTTAGAAAGATTGGGTATGATATTGGACTTGTAAGTGATGAGGAATATGAAAAGCTTCTTAAAAAAAAGGATGAGATTGCTCAGGAAATAAAACGACTTGGCAGGGTAAATATAGGAGTAGATTCCCAAGTTCAAGAAATATTGGAAAAATATGGAAGTACTGTACTTAAATCTGGTATTACGCTATCAGAGCTGGTGAGACGACCTGAGCTGGATTATTTAAAGCTTGCAGAGCTGGATAAGGACAGACCAAATTTGCCTTTGGATGTGCAAGAGCAGGTTAATATTGAAATTAAATATGAAGGATATATAAAACGGCAGCTTCAGCAGGTAGCTCAATTCAAAAAACTGGAGGGAAAAAGATTGCCGGAAGAGTTTGATTATTCCCAGATAAAGAGTTTGCGCAGAGAGGCAGTACAGAAGCTTAATCGGATTCAGCCTGCTACCATAGGTCAGGCATCACGTATATCAGGGGTTTCACCGGCAGATATATCAGTTCTTTTAGTTCATTTTACAAAGAGAAAGTGAAAGGAAAGAGGTATGACAGATAGTTTTTGCAGACAGATGAAGAAGGAAGTGGAGGAGCTTGCTATCGATCTGAATGATAGACAGCTTGAGCAGTTCTACACCTACTATAAAATGCTGATAGAAACAAATAAAGTGATGAATCTGACTTCCATAACGGAAGAGAAGGAGGTTGTAACAAAACATTTTAGCGACAGCCTATCATTGGTGAGGGCTTTTGGAGGTGCAGATGAATTTAAAAGATACCTGGAGGGGGAAAAAACATTAATTGATGTGGGTACAGGAGCCGGATTTCCTGGAATTCCATTGAAAATTGCATTTCCTGAAATGAAAGTTACCTTATTGGATTCTTTAAATAAGAGAGTAAAATTTTTGCAGGGAGTTTGCGATAAATTAGGTCTGGAGTATGTGAAATGTATACATGGAAGAGCTGAGGATACAGGCAGAAAGGTGGAGCACAGGGAGAACTATAATCTATGTGTTTCCAGAGCGGTAGCTAATCTTTCTACTCTTTCAGAATATTGCATGCCTTTCATAAAGGTTGACGGATTATTTATCTCCTATAAGTCAGGAGAGATAGAGGCAGAGCTGGAGCAGGCGAAGAAGGCGATTGATATGTTAGGAGGAACAATAGTAGGACTAAAAAAATTTATACTGCCTGGAAGTGATGCTGCCAGGTCATTGGTAATAATTAAAAAAAGCAGGATCTTGTCAAAAAAATATCCCAGAAAAGCGGGAATTCCTGCTAAGGAGCCTTTGGAATAAGGGATATTTATAAGCGCTGTGGAGTGTATGAAACATAAGTATTTACGAAATTCTGCCAATTAAATACGGTTCCAATAATGGCTATAAAGGTTATTTGAAACCGTATTTTTAGTAGGATATTGAATTAGTAAGCAAACCACCGGGAATAAAGGCTATATTCTAATTGAATTTTCTGCTGTCTAGGCTCCTTTGATTGTAATTCCTATTCAAATACTACGATAGCTTTTGGAGAATCGTTAATAAGGCATTACCTAAACGACTTTAGGGAGGTAGTTTCCCGAATTTCTATTTATGTATTCACCTGGATGAAGGTATGTGTGGATGAGCAATGTGCATTTTATCTGGAAGATAGAAAGCTAAATGGAGGATTCCCGCATCATTTGTATCTCTCTTGCATACCCATCCAGATTATTGGGAGTTTCCAAATAAAAAGGCAGTGATTTTAAAACAGGATGATTAACGATACGCTTAAAGGTATCTAATCCAATATGACCCTCTCCTAATTTTGCATGACGATCCTTATGAGCTCCCAGAGGATTCATACTGTCGTTTAGATGAATGGCTTTTAGATGTTGAAGACCGATGATTTTATCAAATTCTGTGAGAACCTCATCCAAATGATTCGCGATATCATAGCCTCCATCCCAGACGTGACAGGTATCTAAACATATGCCCATATGCTGGGAGAGTTCTATGCGATTCAGTATTTCTTTTAGCTCTTCAAAACGTCCTCCTATCTCACTTCCCTTACCTGCCATAGTTTCCAGAAGGACAATGGTGTGTTGTTCAGGAGTAAGAATTTCATTGATCATTTCTGAAATGTAGGAAATTCCAACTTCTACCCCCTGTTTTACATGACTGCCAGGATGAAAATTGTACATGTTTCCAGGTGTATATTCTAAACGCGCAAGATCGTCAGCCATGGTTCTTTTAGCAAAATCTCTAAGAGCTGGGTCTGCGGAGCAAGCATTGAGGGTATAGGGTGCATGAGCCAAAATAGGTGTGATATTTTCATTTTCAGCTAAGGATAGAAAACATTTTATGTCATCTTTGTTAATTGCTTTTGCATTGCCTCCCCGAGGATTTCGGGTAAAGAATTGAAACGTATTGGCATTTATCTGTAGGGCTTCTTTCCCCATGGACAGGTATCCCTTTGATGACGACAGGTGACTTCCGATTCGTAGCATGGCTTGTTTCCTTTCATTTATTGGATTGTTGATTTCTGTATAAAAGAAAGAGTTCGGAGTGAATTTTTCAAACCAAATGTTTCACGTGAAACATTCCTTTTTGATTATAATGAAAAAAAAGTTAAAATTAAATTATAAACATCAGTAGGCTTTTCCATATGAGGAAGTAGCTTCACATTGGGAATTGTTGCGGTTTCTATCGCAGGATTACACTCCTTATACTCCCTCATACATTCCTTCATTCCTTCCACATTGCTGCCAATGAGATAAATACTATTATCAATTTTTCTCAAAGCATTAGAGATATTACACTTTATATAGTTGCATTTAATGCTGGCATATGCAGATTTTGGAGAGTCACCAAGGTGAGCAGCTTCATGACAGGCATCTATCATTTTAGTTTTAACAGAATATGGATTGTAATATAGATTCGTCATAAACTCTTTTATAATAGACTGTTTGCTGTAGGCAATGTTATAAATAAGAGTACCAACAATCGGAAGATCTAGGAAAAGTTTATAGAGCTTGGCATTCTTTCCTGGAATTTGACTGCAGGAAAGCAGTGATTCAGGATTAATAAAAAGAAGCCTATGAAAAAGCTCTGGGCTGTTGCAACAGGACATGGCTCCCAATGCAGCAGATGATCCGGAGGTAATAAGGTCAGTCCTATGGCCTATCTCAGATTTGATAAAATCGCATATAAGCTGAACATAGAGATAATTTGTATAGGTAAGATTTGGTTTTTCTGAACGTCCAAAACCTAATAAGTCTATGGTATAGACGGTATAATTTTCTGACAGCTTATCAGATAAATTTTTCCACTCATATCCACAGAATGCAGGAGACAGGTTGTGGATAAGCAGGACGGGCTTTCCGTTGCCAGACTTAGTATAATGGATGTTTCCAAGCCTCCATTTAAAACAATGTGCTTCTGTCTCCTGAAGTATATTGCGGGAGGTGGCGGATAGCTTAACGGCTTTATTAATAAGAGCGGTAGCAGTGCTTGCTCCTGCTGATAATATAAGTAAGGTTAGCAGTTTGTTTCTGGTTTTCATTGATTTTGATTCTCCTGATTTTCATCCAGTTTATTGGGTGCTATTTTTCTTAATTATAATACAAGCTAAAAGGGATTACAACGGGCGAAGGATTAAAATATTCTTAAGAGTTTTATGATAGAAAAATGTTTCACGTGAAACATTTTTTGTGTAAAAAGGAAAAATATAAGTTTGTCCTATTTTATTATAGGAAAAGAAAGATGCATGTGCTATAATCATAAAAGCAATCGAAAGGAGAGGTTTTTTCGAGAAAGGAAACATTACCATGGGACGAATCATTACAATTACCAACCAAAAGGGCGGAGTTGGAAAAACTACAACGGCCATTAATCTTTCTGCATGTCTAGCTGAAGCAGGACAGCATGTATTGCTGGTGGATTTTGATCCGCAGGGAAATGCAAGCAGCGGTCTGGGGCTTGAAAAGGAAGATTTTGAAAATACAGTATACCATATGCTTACAGAGGAGGCAGCTCCAGATAAATGCATTATAAAAGAAATTCAGCCAAATTTGGATTTACTTCCCTCTGATATGAATTTGGCAGGAGCAGAGATAGAATTTCAGGAGGAAGAAAATAAGGAATTTATGCTTCAGGGCTATTTGAAACGGATAAGAAATCTATATGATTTTATTCTGATTGATTGTCCTCCGTCCCTAAATCTTTTGACTATCAATGCATTGACAGCAGCTGATACTGTAATAGTTCCCATTCAGTGTGAGTATTATGCACTGGAAGGATTAAATCAGGTGTTAAAAACCATCGATTTAGTAAAAAGAAAGCTGAATCCTGAGTTGGAGCTGGAAGGTGTGGTATTTACCATGTATGACGCCAGAACGAATCTTTCTCTGGAGGTTGTGGAGAGTGTTAAGCATAGTTTGAATCGTACTATATATAATACGATTATTCCCAGAAATGTCCGTTTGGCAGAAGCACCAAGCCATGGAATGTCTATCAACGTGTACGAATCTAGATCAACAGGAGCAGAGAGTTACCGAATGCTTGCAGCAGAAGTAATGAGCAGAGGAGAGGAAATATAATGGCGAAAAAAGGATTAGGGAAAGGTCTGGGCGCTATTTTCGGAGAAGATGTAATAAAAGAGAGCCAGGAGGAAAGTATAAAAGGAAAGACTACTGAAAAAACAGAGGAAAATGGAAGAGAGCTGATGGTTAAGCTAGCTCTGATTGAACCCAACCATGAGCAGCCTAGGAAAGATTTTAATGAGGAGCAGTTGGGAGAGCTGGCTGAATCTATAAAACGTTATGGGATATTACAGCCTCTTTTGGTACAGAAAAAAGGCAGTTTTTATGAACTAATAGCAGGAGAGAGAAGATGGAGGGCAGCTAAAATTGCAGGTCTAAAGGAGGTTCCTGTAGTATTAAGAGAATATAGCAGGCAGGAAACCATGGAAATTGCTCTTATTGAAAATGTTCAAAGAGAAGATCTGAATCCTATTGAGGAAGCCCTGGCTTATCAGCAGTTGGTGAAGGAATTTAATCTGACCCAGGAGGAAATCGCAGTTAGAGTAGCTAAAAATCGGGCTACGATTACTAACTCTATGCGTCTTTTAAAATTGGATGAGCAGATACAGAAAATGCTGATCCAGAATTTAATAACCAGTGGTCATGCCAGAGCTCTTTTATCTCTGGAGAATAAGACATTGCAGCTCAAGGCAGCAAAGCTGATCCTGGATGGAAGACTCAGTGTAAGAGAAACGGAAAAGCTTGTAAAGCGTTTGGTAAAGGAAGCTTCTTCAGAAAAGGATGAAAAAAAAGAAAAAATTAGGGATGAGGCGATGGAGATTATCTATCAGAATTTGGAAGAACGGATGAAATCAATTATGGGTACAAAGGTGAGTATCCATAATAAGGATAAAAACAAAGGCCGTATAGAAATAGAGTATTATTCAAAGGCAGAGCTAGAGCGGCTTGTGGAAATGATTGAATCAATTCGTTAGTACAAAGGAGAGATAGAATGGATAATAGTATTTTAAATCAGATTCCTTTTGACCCTGCATACATAATTGGGGGATTGTTGGCATTGGTTATTCTACTGCTCATATTGGCAGTTGCAAATATGATGCAGATTAAAAGTTTGAGCCGCAAGTATGATTACTTTATGCGAGGTAAGGATGCAGAAACAATGGAGGATGTGATTCTGGATGAGATGGATGAGCTTCGCAGCTTAAGAGCGGAGGACAGAGCAAATAAGGATTCTATTCGTAGCCTGAACCGGAACTTTAGGGCCTCTTTCCAGAAATATGGCGTTGTAAAGTACAATGCATTCAAAGGAATGGGTGGAAATCTGAGTTTTGCATTTGCTATGCTGGATTATACCAATAGTGGTTTTATATTGAACTGTGTCCATAGCAGAGAAGGATGTTACCTTTATATTAAGGAAGTGGATATGGGTAAGACAGATATTGTTCTGGGAAATGAAGAACAGGAGGCATTGGAGCAGGCTTTAGGATATATTAAAAAGAATTAAACATGTAAATATATGATATGTTTTTTGACGCTGCCGTTTTATTCCGGGGCGTCTTATTATTTTTTTTAGGAAACAAGGAAGAATGACAAAGATAGCTGCATATGATATTAGCAAGAGAAAATTGATAAAGGAAGAGTAGATGCAGGATATTGAATATTTGAAAAGTATGTATCCAGCGGGTATTAAGATGCTGCAGGAATATGTTTCAGAGGCTTGTGACAGGTTGGATTATGATAACAGCCCCATGTATGACGAATTTCCAGATCCTATGATGGTAAACCGGCTCTGTGATACTATCTGCGATACTGTGGTTTCTTCAGAAGGAATTGAACGAATTAGAAGTATGTGGAACATAAGAGAAACAGATCAAAGAGCTATGGAAGCTGAAGAGATTAGCAAGAATTTGGAACAGTTAGAGGAGGAAGAAAGTGCTGAAAAAAAGAATCCACTGATAGATGATCTTGCTCTGGAACCTTTGGAAACACAGGAATTACGATTTCAGGAGATGCAGGATATGGAATGGGATGGGCGTCCGCCAATGAATCCCGGTCCTGGGCGTCCGCCGATGAATCCCGGCCCTGGGCGTCCGCCGATGAATCCCGGCCCTGGGCGCCCGCCGATGAACCCCGGTCCTGGGCGCCCGCCGATGAACCCCGGCCCTGGGCGCCCGCCGATGAACCCCGGCCCTGGGCGTCCGCCGATGAACCCCGGTCCTGGGCGCCCGCCGATGAACCCCGGCCCTGGGCGTCCGCCGATGAATCCCGGCCCTGGGCGTCCGCCGATGAACCCCGGCCCTGGGCGCCCGCCGATGAACCCCGGCCCTGGGCGTCCGCCGATGAACCCCGGCCCTGGGCGCCCGCCGATGAACCCCGGCCCTGGGCGTCCGCCGATGAACCCCGGTCCTGGGCGCCCGCCGATGAACCCCGGCCCTGGGCGCCCGCCGATGAACCCCGGCCCTGGGCGCCCGCCGATGAACCCCGGTCCTGGGCGTCCGCCGATGAACCCCGGTCCTGGGCGTCCGCCGATGAACCCCGGCCCTGGGCGCCTGCCGATGAACCCCGGTCCTGGGCGTCCGCCGATGAACCCCGGTCCTGGGCGTCCGCCGATGAACCCCGGCCCTGGGCGTCCGCCGATGAACCCCGGTCCTGGGCGCCCGCCTCGGCCAGTACCTCCGCCTCCAGGACCAAGACCACCCTGGCTCAGAGATATAATCAAGGTGCTTCTGCTTAATGAAATGTTTAACCGCAGGTGTGCCAGAGGGTTTTGCAGATAAAAAACGGAGTAAGTCTGATTTGTTAAAAATTCCGGCTGCAGACAAGAACAGCTTGTAGGAAGAAATTGAAACGGTAAATGTGCCTTTATAAAATTTAGAAAAGATTAAGTTGTAGTTTTTTTGGTTATTATATAAAATAAAAGATAGAAAAATAACCTTAAAGGAAATCAAATGCACATATGAAAAAAACACTACAAAAAGTTGGAATCTTGGTCCTGATATTTATAATAGCAGTTGTGGTATACTTTATCAGCGCAAGAAACGTAATGGAAAAAGAAACAACGGTTTATACCTCTATGGATGAACCAACTCTTCCTGTGATATATACAGAACTTAGCGGAATTCAGATTAACGGCCTGCATGGATATATGCGGGATATGGGAAATCAGGCGGCCAGAGACAGCATCTCTGTGCTGCCTGAAAATCGTGATCTGCATATACGTATTGTTGAATATGGCACAACCATTACGGGGATTAGCTATGAAATCCGAAATTTGTCTATGGATCGTTTAGTTGAACGGACGGAGGTAGAAAACTGGAGCAGTTTAAATGGCATAACCAATGCTACACTTCCTATTCAGAATATTTTGACTAAAAATAAAACGTATCTTCTGAAGCTTATTCTCAGAACAGGAGAAAAGGAAATATTTTACTATACCAGAATTACTTGGCCAGATAATTCATATGCGGCTGATATGATAAGGCTGGCAGACGAATTTTCCAGAAAGAGCATGGACTATAATCAGGCCAGAGAGCTGACCTCTTATCTGGAGACCAATAATACTGAGGATAACAGTTCCTTAGGCCACGTAACAATCAAGTCCAGCTTTCATCATCTGACCTGGGACGGTCTTTCTGTGGAAATGCAGGGAAAGCCGCAGATAACGTTTCAGGAATTTGACGGTATTATGGGGCGTATCCAGGTAAACTATAAAGTGTTGATCAGTCAGGAGGACGGAACAAAGGCGCTGGTAGATACGGAAGACAATTTTTCAATGAAGTGGAATGAAAAAAGAATTTATATGATGAACTTTGAACGTAATGCCAACGAAATATTTACAGGAGACAAAGAATCCTACTCAGGAAAGAGGATTCTCCTGGGCATAAGCGGTGACAATCGTGTTCATATCATGAAGAGCTCTGGCTCCCGGTATTTGGCCTTTCAGGTCAACGGCGATTTGTGGTGCTATGATCAGAAGGATAAAGAGATGATCCGGATTTTTACCTTTGAAAGCAATCAGGATGATGGAGTGAGAAGCAGTTACAAAAAACATGATATTAAGATTATGTCTGTAGGTGAAGACGGAACTGTGGATTTTCTTGTATACGGCTATATGAACCGTGGAAAATATGAGGGCCGTACAGGAGTCGTATATTACCGGTATATGGCAGACAGCAGCACCCTTCAGGAACAATTCTTTATTCCGGCCGCTGAGTCCTTTGAACAGATAAGGGAGGATGTGAACCGTTTATCTTATCTGGCTCCTAATAATATGATGTATCTTATGCTTCAGGGGAATGTATATGGAATTGAGCTTACCAGCAATGAATTTATTGTTATAGCTCAGGGACTTACAGAAGGAAGCTTTGCAGTGAGCAATGACGGCAGCCGCTTTGCATGGCAGGAGGGCCCCAGCCTTTACGAATCAGAGAGGGTTCATGTAATGGATTTTAACACTGCCGGTAAGCAGGAAATTGAGGGAGCTGAGGATGATTATGTGAGAGTGCTGGGATTTGTAGGGAATGATCTTATCTATGGACTCAGTCGTTCGAAAGATGTATGGCTGACCAATGGACGGATGAAAGGAATTCCAATGTATGCAATGTACATTGTGGATAATCAGATGCAGGTAGAAGATGAATATAAGCGGGATGGAATCTATCTTTCAGATGTTTCTGCCAAAGATGGAAGAATTCATTTGAAGCGCCTTGTAAAGCTGAGTGAAAATCAGTATGTATATCAGGATGAGGATACCATTGTTTGCAACCAGAAGATAGATGAGAGTTCTATGAAGGGAATCGGATGGTATGCCTCTGGTGAAAAGGGAAAGGTATATTTTGTTCAGACAGATGTAGATATAGAGGGAGACAGTGTAAAGGTATCGGCTCCAAAAGCATTTTCCTATGAAAATACAAGTATACTGGATGTGGAGAGCGCCCAGACGGCTCAGGCTGATTCAGAAATGATATTTTACGCTTATGGAAATGGACACTATATCGGTTCCAGCAGGAGCTTTGTAACAGCCATGGAGATGGCCTATGACCAGATGGGCTATGTAACTGATAGAAATCAGCATATTGTATGGGACAGGATTGACAGGAAAAATGTGGCAGCCATTAAGTCACCTGCAGACGAGGCCAGCAAAATCATAAAATATCTGGATTCCTTTAGCGGAAGCAAACAGTACGAGGATGGAGTTATTCTAATTGATGGCGGAGGGTGTACCTTAAATCAGGTACTGTACTATATCGGAAAAGGAATTCCGGTCATCGCCTATGTGGAAAGTGGAGGATATGTGATGCTGACAGGCTACGATTCCTATAATATATCTCTCTATGACCCGGAGACTCAAAAGACCTGGAAGATGGGGCTGAACGATGGAGGGGAATATTTCCGGGCACTGCAAAATGATTTTATCTGTGCTTTATCTGTGGAATAGGTAAAAGGAAATTTGGCAAGGGTTTCTCCTCCCCCTTTACAAATCCTCTGGATGTTGGTATAATCAATTAAGATGTAAATAAATTATGAACAAATATTTAAGGTTTATTTAGGAGAAACATCCTGAATAAACCTTAGTCGGCTGTTCTGATGAAATATGGTATAGCTGCAATTTGTTTCTATCAGTATCAGAGGTGTGGAATGGAACAATATATAATCAAAGGCGGTAATCCGTTGGTGGGAGATGTGACCATAAGCGGAGCTAAGAATGCCGCGCTGGGCATCCTGGCTGCTTCTATTATGACAGATGACGATGTGGTGATTGATAATTTACCTGACGTAAGAGATATTAATGTACTGTTAGAGGCCATTCAGGAAATTGGCGCAAGGGTTGAACGGATTGACCGACACACTGTAAAGATCAATGCCTGCAATATTAAGGAGGTATCTGTGGATGATGAATACATCCGCAGGATTCGCGCTTCCTATTATTTTATAGGTGCTTTATTAGGTAAATATAAAAGCGCCCAGGTGCCTCTTCCAGGCGGCTGCAATATTGGCAGCAGACCTATTGACCAGCACATTAAAGGCTTCCGGGCTTTGGGAGCTGAGGTTTCTATTGAGCGGGGTGCAGTGATTGCTCACGCCATTGACCTGGTGGCAAGCCATATCTATCTGGACGTGGTATCAGTAGGAGCAACCATCAACATCATGATGGCGGCTGCTTTGGCGGAGGGTCAGACCATCCTTGAAAATGCAGCAAAGGAGCCCCATATTGTAGACGTAGCCAACTTTTTGAACAGCATGGGAGCCAATATTAAGGGAGCTGGTACAGATACCATTCGTATAAAAGGCGTATCCAGACTTCACGGTACGGAATACTCCATTATTCCTGACCAGATTGAGGCTGGAACCTTCATGTGCGCAGCAGCGGCAACCAGAGGGGATGTCATGATAAAAAATGTAATCCCCAAGCATCTGGAAGCAATCTCTGCTAAACTGACGGAGATTGGCTGTGAGGTAATCGAGTTTGATGACGCGGTGAGGGTAGTGGGAAAACCCAGTCAGAGGCATACCGATATTAAGACCCTTCCTTATCCGGGATTTCCTACAGATATGCAGCCCCAGATGGCAGTTACTCTGGCCCTGGCTGCCGGAACCAGTATGGTGACAGAGAGTATTTTTGAGAATCGTTTTAAATACGTGGATGAACTTGCCCGTATGGGAACTAACATTAAGGTTGAGGGAAATGTAGCTGTGATAGACGGTGTGAAGCTTCTTACAGGAGCTCAGGTCAATGCTCCGGATCTCCGTGCCGGGGCCGCGCTTGTGATTGCAGGCATGGCTGCGGAGGGTTATACCATTGTAGATGAAATTGGCTACATACAGAGAGGGTATGAGAATTTTGAGGAGAAGCTTCAGGGACTTGGAGCTATGATCGAGAAGGTAGATTCTGAGAGGGAGGTTCAGAAATTCAAGCTGAAAGTAGGCTGAAAGTGAAGCCGTCTATTAGAATCCTTAGAATTGTGAAAAAGAAAGAAAGCAGGAAAAGTAAAGCACGGTATTTGCCATATACTTTACTTTCTCTGCTTTTTAATTTATAATGGGGGCATGATTAAATAACAGATAAAGGGGGATTTAAAACTATGAAGGTTAGGCTGAAAAAGGGACTTTTATCTCTGATTTTCACCCTGGCAATGGCCATTTCTCTGATAACAGGAATGACAGCTGTTGCTTATGGCGCGGATCAGGACATCGTGATTCTCTATACCAACGATGTCCACTGTGGAGTGGATGACAACATTGGTTATGGGGGGCTAGTGCTTTATAAAAAAGCCATGGAACAGCAGACCCCCTATGTAACTTTGGTAGACGCAGGAGATGCCATACAGGGGGCTCCCATTGGAACCTTATCGGACGGAGGCTATCTGATTGATATTATGAATCAGGCGGGATACGACTTTGCTGTTCCTGGAAATCATGAATTTGATTATGGAATGGAGCGTTTCATGGAGCTTTCAGGCAGGTTAAAATGCGGTTATTTTTCCAGCAATTTCTTAAGCCTGGCAAGCGGAGCGCCTGTATTTGCGCCTTATAAAATTTTTACTTACGGCAGTACCAGGGTAGCTCTGGTAGGAGTGTCCACTCCTGAGAGCTTTACCAAATCTACCCCGGCCTATTTTCAGGATGGAAGCGGGAATTATCTCTATACCTTCTGTGAGGATGAAAGCGGAGAAGCGCTCTACAGCCAGGTTCAGTCTGCAATAGATTCGGCCAGAAATGAAGGGGCAGACTATGTTATACTTGTAGGACATCTTGGCAACGAGGGGATAACGCAGCGTTGGTCATCCAGGGAGGTTATAAGAAATACAAGGGGAGCAGATGCCTTTATTGACGGGCACTCTCATGAAACGATGCCTTCGCAGGAGCTTCAGAATAAAGATGGTAAAAATGTGATTGTCACACAGACAGGCTCCAAGTTAAATAATATTGGTAAAATGACCATAAAACCCAACGGAGAGATTACATCAGAGCTGGTAACAGAGGTTCCTGCAGCAGGAACAGCCAGGGACTATGTGGTTCATAAGAATGATTCTCTAAGAAGAATCGCAAAAAGAGAGCTGGGTTCTTATGATCGCTGGCTGGAGATATACAACAGCAATCTGGATAAAATAAAGAATCCAAATATTCTTCCTGTAGGGACCCATCTGGTAATTCCAGGAGGCTGTATCATGAATGAAAAGGGAAGAGCTGTGGATTATGATACAGATCAGTTTATTAAACAGCTGCAGAGTCAGTATAATGAAACCTTAAAAACAGTTTTGGGAACTACGGATTACGAGCTGACAGTCAATGATCCGGTGTCAGGAGAGCGTAGAGTACGTAATGGTGAAACCAATCTGGGAGATCTGGCTGCAGATGCCTACAGAGTTCAGCTTGGAGCAGATATTGGCCTTTCCAACGGGGGAGGAATCCGAAGCGGCATTAAACCAGGAGCTATCACCTATAATGATACATTGGCGGTATTCCCCTTTGGAAATATGGGTTGCGTCCTGGAGGTAAAAGGACAGCAAATAAAAGACGCTTTGGAGATGGCTTCCAGAAATTATCCCCAGGAGAACGGCGGTTTTCTCCAGGTATCGGGCCTTGCCTACACCATAGATACCTCCGTAAGCTCCAATGTAAAGACGGATGATAAGGGCAACTTTATCAGCGTAAGCGGTACTTACCGTGTAACGGATATCACAGTAGGAGGAGCTCCATTAGATGTGAACAAAACATATACTGTGGCATCCCATAATTATATGCTGAAATCAGGCGGTGACGGTATGACTATGTTTAAAGGCTCCAAAGTGGTTAAAGATGATGTTATGGTAGATGTAGATATTCTATCCGCATACATACGAAGCCTGGGGGGGACGGTAACAGCCGGCTATGCCGATCCGGCAGGACAGGGAAGAATCACAATTAAATAAAATAATATTCCAAAGTAAAAAGGTATTGACATGCCTGTATAAATGAATTATTATATAAATAACATTTTTACAATTAAAAAGTTCGTATATATCCCTTATTCAGAGTGATGGAGGTACAAAGGACCTGTGAAGTCACGGCAACCCCGGTTGAGTATATCTGCCTGATATACGAAAGGGCCGGAAGGTGCCAACCTGAGCGAGGAGTATGCCGGAGCTATAACAGGGCATACTTAGTCGAGCAATAAGAGGATTTGAAGATTATAAGATTATTTTCAAGTCCGCAGTTGCTGCGGACTTTCTTTTTTGTAAAGATGATATGCTGCAGCAGCTATAGTGATACTAAGGCTAATGAAAAAGGAGAGATCATTTTAATGGAAAGAAGACTTTTTACATCTGAATCTGTAACTGAAGGACATCCAGACAAGATATGTGATGCAATTTCCGATTCTATCTTGGATGCATTGCTGGAAAAGGACCCCATGAGCCGTGTTGCCTGCGAAACGGCAATCACTACGGGACTGGTTCTGGTAATGGGGGAGATTACAACCAAGGCTTACGTAGATATCCAGAAGCTGGTACGTGAGACAGTCAGGGAAATCGGATATGACCGTGCTAAGTATGGCTTTGACTGTGATACCTGCGGTGTAATTGTATCGCTTGATGAACAATCTGCGGACATTGCCATGGGCGTGGATATGGCTCTGGAGGCAAAGGAGAAAAAAATGTCCGACGAAGAAATCGAGGCAATAGGAGCTGGTGATCAGGGAATGATGTTCGGCTTTGCTACCAATGAAACGGAGGAGTATATGCCCTATGCGATCGCTATGGCACATAAGCTGGCCAGACGCCTGACAGAGGTGCGAAAGGACGGAACTTTAAAGTATCTCCGGCCTGACGGAAAGACTCAGGTAACGGTAGAATACGATGAAAATGACAGGCCGGTCCGCCTGGATGCAGTTGTATTATCCACTCAGCATGATGAGAATGTGACTCAGGAGCAGATTCATGCAGACGTTAAGAAGTATGTGTTTGATGAGATTCTTCCGAAGGATATGATTGACGAAAACACCAAATTCTTTATTAACCCGACGGGACGCTTCGTCATCGGAGGCCCTCACGGGGACAGCGGTCTAACCGGGCGTAAGATTATCGTGGATACCTATGGAGGCTATGCACGTCATGGCGGCGGCGCGTTTTCTGGCAAGGATTGTACAAAGGTAGACAGAAGCGCTGCTTATGCTGCCCGCTATGTGGCTAAAAATATTGTAGCGGCAGGGCTTGCTGACAAGTGCGAAATTCAGTTGTCTTATGCCATTGGCGTGGCTCATCCCACTTCTGTTATGGTGGATACCTTTGGAACCGGAAAGGTGAGTGATGAAAGGCTGATAGAGATTATCCGCGGCAATTTTGACCTGAGACCGGCGGGAATTATTCAGATGCTGAATCTGCGCCGTCCTATTTATAAGCAGACCGCAGCATATGGACACTTCGGACGAAACGATCTGGATCTGCCCTGGGAGCGCCTTGATAAGGTGGAGCTGTTAAAGAGCTGTATTTAGTATCAGAAGGGTGATCGATCAGGGGACTGTTCTGAAAAGGTATTTCACAGAAAGCTGCCACAAGAAAGGCGTTCACGAAGCTTAGCAAAACAGGTTCTTACCAACATGCTGAACAATAAAACATGGTTCTAGTAGCTACAAAATGGTGCGCTGCCTGGAACCGTGTTTTTTTGTTCAGAAGAGTTGATTTTTGTTGAATATGCTAGTTCATTTTTATTTGAAAGACCCCCATTTATGAAGAATAATATCACAAAAAAATAATTTAATATTAAAAAAGAATAAAATTATATTTTATATTTAGATTCCCTATGCTATAATCGGAAGAAAGATGCCTGCTAATGTAAAGTGGGTAACAAGAGAATAAAACCAGAGGGGGATGACTTATTAAATATGATAAGACGGTGGAACGTACATGGGAGAAGAGGAATAAAAACCGGAAAGCAGGGATCTATCTCTTTTAAAGTCAGTATTAGCTTAATGGCTGTTCTGGCTCCATTTCTTCTGCTTTTGATTATAATCTCCTTCTTGATGGCAGCGAGGAGTATTTCCGGACTTAATGAGAAGAACCTGAAAGCTCAGACTGACTATGTGGCTTCAGTTGTAGACGGATTCTTTAACAGTAAGATTACTGCGGTCAGCATTCTGGGGAACGACGCACGGTTTCACGCTTATAATCTGTCCATCAGACCAAGGCTGGAGTCCTATCAACAGATGGATGTCCTTGTGAACATGCTGAAGGATACCCTTAAATTTATGGAGGATGAAAGCGTTCAGCAGGTGTGGATAACTAGTTCTAAACTTGGAAAATATGTGAGAGCTACCGGAGAGATAGTGGATGCGAATCTGGAGGAAACCGGCTGGTATCAAACGATTCTCTCTACAAAAAAGACAGTGGTTTCAGATCCATATCCGGACCCTGTATCAGGTGAGAGCATTGTGTCCATTGTAGTGCCTGTCATGGCTCCTAATGAAAAACTAATATATGGATATGTGGGATTAGACGTAAATATTGATAAATTGTCAGAGACTCTGGATGGGGTGGAAGTGGGAGAAACCGGCTTTCTGGAGCTGATTTCCAATCATGGGGAATATATATACAGCGCACAGGAGGGGCTGATCGGAAAGAATGTAAATGCCCTGGACCTATCAGATGACTATAAGGAAAAGGTACGGAATAGTTATAAAGGAATAGCAGAATACAGCTATGGTGGAGTTTCCTATAAATCCATATTCAGGGAAAGTGGAACGACCGGATGGCTTATAACTGCTAATCTGCCTGTGTCAGAATTAAATTCTACCCGTAATAAGCTTATAGCTACTATGGCGGTTCTATCCGCGGCATTGATGTCTGCGATGGTGTTTGTTATTGTAGTGACTATTCGAAAGATGATGAAGCCTCTTAGTGATATCAGCGGCAGTATGGAGAAGTTTGCCCAGGGTAATCTGGGAATTGATATAAGCGTAAAGAGCGATGATGAGATTGGCCGGCTGGCAGACAGTGTTCGGAGAACCATGCAGGCATTAAGGGAAATCATTCAAGATATATCCCATATATTAAAGGAGATCTCCCAGGGAAACCTGAATTTAGCTGTTAAAGGAGACTATATGGGGGATTTCAGATCTATTCGTGAGGCCCTGGATCATATCATCCAGTCCCTAAATGATACGCTTGGTCAGATCGATGAATCAGCAGAACAGGTAGCCGGAGGTTCCCATCAGGTATTGTCAGGAGCCCAGTCACTTTCCCAGGGAAGTGTGGAGCAGGCCGGATCGGTTGAAGAGCTGGCGGAGACCATTAACGAAATTTCACAGCAGATAACCGCCAATGCCAAAAATGCGGAGGATGCCAATAAAAAGGCGGAGATGGTAAGCGATGAGGCGTCAGAAAGCAATGAACGCATGCAGGCAATGCTCTTGGCTATGGGTGATATTGCAGAAAGCTCCAGGAAAATCGGGAATATTATTAAAACCATTGAGGACATAGCCTTTCAGACAAATATTCTGGCCCTTAATGCAGCCATAGAGGCGGCCAGGGCAGGAGCGGCAGGAAAGGGATTTGCCGTGGTAGCCGGCGAGGTCAGGGAGTTGGCTTCCAAGAGCGCCGAGGCATCCAAAGATACCACGGTTCTTATAGAAACCTCCTTAAAGGCGGTGGAAAATGGAACTCATATTGCAGACGAGACGGCAAAATCCATGCAGTATGTTCTGGAAGGCGTGCAGGAGGTAGCGGGAATTATCAATGGAATATCGGCGGCTTCCAGCCTGCAGGCAGAGTCGGTAAATCATGTTACTCAGGGAATCCGGCAGATATCAGCAGTGGTACAGACAAGCTCGGCCACAGCAGAGGAAAGCGCCGCAGCCTGTCAGGAGCTGTCAAACCAGGCTCAGCTAATGAAGGATTTGATTAAGAAGTTTCGGATACAGAAAAATTAAGCATATATTTTTGTAGCTGCTGCACAGCCTGCTTTTTTGTAAACCGGGTTCGTCTGTCCGGCAATAAAAGAGATAAATTTTAAAATACATATTGACATTTTTTTAACGAAGGTTTATAATGCAGACAGTAAGATTGATAATTAATTAACAAATTGTAAGAAACGACCTCAACCAAACAGAAGCAATCTTATGTACTACAAACACAAGGAAAATTTGGAGGAAAAGGAAATGGCAAAGAAAATTGAGCAAGTTGTTGTTCCGGAAATCATTGACAGCGTTGAATCATTAAACGCAAAGATGAACGCAATGCGGGAAGCGCAGAAAATCTTCTCTACATATACGCAGGAGCAGGTAGACGCAATCTTTTTCGCGGCAGCAAGCGCAGCAAATAAGATGCGTATTCCTCTGGCTAAAATGGCAGTAGCTGAAACCGGCATGGGTGTCGTTGAAGACAAGGTCATTAAAAATAACTATGCGGCAGAGTACATTTACAATGCTTATAAGAACACGAAGACAGTTGGTGTGATTGAGGAGGATGAGGAGTACGGCATTAAGAAAATCGCGGAGCCAATCGGCCTGATCGCGGCTGTTATTCCTACTACAAATCCGACCTCAACTGCTATCTTTAAGACATTGCTTGCGTTAAAGACGCGAAACGCCATTATTATTTCTCCACATCCACGGGCAAAAGGCTGTACCATTGAGGCAGCTAAGATCGTTATGGATGCTGCGGTAAAGGCAGGTGCACCAGAAGGCATAATCGGCTGGATTGACGTGCCTTCCCTGGAGCTGACCAATGAGGTTATGAGGGATGCAGATCTGATTCTTGCAACAGGCGGACCTGGAATGGTTAAAGCAGCTTACTCCTCAGGAAAGCCAGCCTTGGGCGTTGGAGCGGGCAACACACCGGTTATTATTGATGATACTGCTGATATTAAGATGGCCGTTAGCTCTATCATTCATTCTAAGACCTTTGATAATGGTATGATTTGCGCTTCAGAGCAGTCTGTAACTGTTATGGAGTCCATTTATAAGGAAGTGAAGAAAGAATTCGAATACAGAGGCTGTTACTTCTTAAAGCAGGGCGAGATCGATAAGGTGCGTAAAACCATTATTGTAAACGGAGCGCTCAATGCTAAGATTGTCGGGCAGAAGGCAGCTGTTATCGCCAAGCTGGCAGGAGTGGAAGTGCCTGAGGATACCAAGATTCTCATCGGCGAGGTGGACTCTGTGGATATAAGCGAGGAATTTGCTCATGAGAAGCTGTCTCCTGTACTGGCTATGTACAAGGCCAGAACCTTTGAGGAGGCTCTCCAGAAGGCAGAGCAGCTGGTTGCAGACGGCGGTTATGGCCACACTGCTTCTCTGTATATCAATGTTAACGAAACAGAAAAAATTATGGAGCATGCTTCCAGGATGAAAACCTGCCGTATCGTTATCAATACACCTTCCTCCCACGGTGGAATCGGTGACCTGTACAACTTTAAGCTGGCTCCATCCTTAACCCTGGGCTGCGGCTCCTGGGGCGGCAATTCCGTATCCGAAAACGTTGGCGTTAAGCATTTACTGAATGTTAAGACTGTTGCTGAGAGGAGAGAGAACATGCTGTGGTTCCGTGCACCGGAGAAGGTATACTTTAAGAAGGGCTGTCTGCCTGTAGCGCTAAACGAGCTGAAGGACGTAATGAATAAAAAGCGGGCATTTATTGTAACTGACTCCTTCCTGTATAAGAATGGCTATACGCATGTGATTACAGACCGCTTAAATGAAATGGGCATCACCTACACGGTATTCTCCGATGTACAGCCGGATCCGACTCTTGCCAATGCTCAGGCCGGAGCCAAGCTGATGGCACAGTTCGAGCCTGATGTGATTATCGCAATGGGCGGCGGCTCCGCAATGGATGCGGCTAAGATTATGTGGGTACTCTATGAGCATCCGGAAGCAGACTTTATGGATATGGCAATGCGTTTTATCGATATCCGTAAACGTGTATACACCTTCCCGAAGATGGGTGAGAAGGCTTACTTTATCGCTGTTCCAACCTCTTCCGGTACAGGTTCTGAGGTTACGCCGTTTGCAGTTATTACCGATCAGGAGACCGGCGTAAAATACCCGCTGGCAGATTATCAGCTGCTTCCTAATATGGCAATCGTAGACACGGATAATATGATGAGCCAGCCTAAGGGCCTTACCAGCGCATCTGGTGTTGACGTACTGACCCATGCTCTGGAGGCATACGCTTCTGTAATGGCTACTGATTATACCGACGGCCTGGCATTAAAAGCCATGAAGAATGTATTTGACTACCTGCCCACTGCTTACAGCGAGCCGGACAATGTAGAGGCACGTCAGAAGATGGCTGACGCATCCTGTATGGCCGGTATGGCCTTCGCCAACGCATTCCTGGGCGTTTGCCACTCTATGGCGCATAAGCTGGGGGCTTTCCATCACCTTCCGCATGGTATTGCAAATGCGCTGTTAATCTCTCTGGTAGTTGATTTTAATGCAGCGGAGAATCCACGTAAGATGGGTACCTTCTCCCAGTATCAGTATCCTCATACACAGGCCAGATATGCTGAGTGCGCAAGATTCTGTGGCATTAATGCCAAGGATGACGCAGAGGCAGTAAAGAAGCTCATTGATAAGATTGAGGAGCTGAAGGCAGCGGTAGGAGTTAAGAAGACCATTGCCGCTTACGGTATTGAGGAAAAGGATTTCTTAGACAGGCTGGATGAAATGGTTGAGCAGGCATTTGACGACCAGTGCACCGGCGCAAATCCAAGATATCCGCTTATGAGTGAGATTAAAGAAATGTATCTGAAAGCTTATTACGGTAAATAATTCGGCCCATTGTGGGTAAATACCTTTATCCTTTGTGTTTGGAGCAGGCTCTACGCTTATTGGCATAGGGCCTGCTCTTTTATGGTTTTATACCGGAAATTATGATATGTATTAGAGCAAAGAACGTTTTGAGTTGGTCGATTTGGAATTCATCTCATATCTTTCTTGACTTTAACAAATTAACTTGTTATACTTTTTTTAAGTGTGTGTCATTAAAACACTGGCATCCCCACACTTCATATCTTACATAAAACTTAGGAGGGCAATGAAATGTCATATGTTGATGAGATTTACGAGAGAGTAGTAACCCAGAATCCGGGAGAGCCGGAATTTCACCAGGCTGTTAAGGAGGTACTGGATTCCTTAAGGCTGGTGATTGACGCCAACGAGGAGAAGTACCGCAAAGCCGGTATTCTGGAGCGCTTTACAGAGCCTGAAAGAGTTATCTCAT
This sequence comes from Clostridium porci, assembly GCF_009696375.1. Classification (GTDB taxonomy): domain Bacteria; phylum Bacillota; class Clostridia; order Lachnospirales; family Lachnospiraceae; genus Enterocloster; species Enterocloster porci. The sequence goes on along the minus strand of NZ_VUMD01000016.1, from coordinate 54,140 downwards.
TCCGCGTGCCGTGGGTAGATGACAATGGCCGTGTTCAGGTGAATAAGGGCTACAGAGTGCAGTTTAATAGTGCAATCGGCGCCTATAAAGGAGGATTGCGTTTCCACCCTTCCGTAAACGTCAGCATCTTAAAGTTTCTTGGTTTTGAGCAGACCTTAAAAAATTCCCTCACAGGCCTGCCTATGGGCGGAGGCAAAGGCGGTTCCAACTTTGACCCCAAGGGCAAATCCGATCGTGAGGTTATGGCGTTCTGCCAGAGCTTTATGACAGAGCTGTACCGCCATATCGGAAAGGATACGGATGTTCCTGCCGGCGATATAGGGGTAGGGGGCAGAGAGATAGGCTTTCTGTTCGGACAGTACAAGAGAATGACAGGATTGTACGAGGGAGTTCTTACAGGAAAAGGACTGAACTTCGGCGGTTCTCTGGTTAGAACCCAGGCTACCGGCTATGGCTTGATTTATATTCTGGACGAGATGCTGAAAAACAACGGTAAAGAGCTGACAGGCAAAACCGTCCTGGTATCCGGTTCTGGAAACGTTGCTATCTACGCAGCAGAGAAAGCCATAGAGTTGGGCGGAAAGGTAGTTGCATTCAGTGATTCCAACGGCTACATTTATGACAAGGACGGCATTAAGCTGGATGTTGTTAAGGAAATTAAAGAAGTAAGAAGAGGACGAATCAAAGAGTACGTAGATGCGGTACCTACTGCTGTATTTACAGAGGGTAAGGGAATCTGGACCATTCCATGTGATATTGCTCTTCCGTGTGCAACTCAGAACGAGCTGGATTTGGAGGATGCAAAGACGCTTTTGGCCAACGGATGCTTTGCAGTGGCAGAGGGAGCTAATATGCCATCTACAAGAGAGGCGACGGATCTGTTTGTAGAGAAGAAAATTCTCTTTATGCCAGGAAAGGCAGCAAATGCGGGAGGTGTGGCTACTTCTGGCCTGGAGCAAAGCCAGAATGCCTTAAGAATGTCCTGGACCTTCGAGGAAGTAGATGAAAAGCTTCACAAGATTATGGTTGATATATTCGCAAAGGCAGCGGATGCGGCGGAACGGTATGGAGTACCTGGAAATTATGTGACAGGCGCTAATATTGCCGGATTTGAGAAGGTAGTGGATGCTATGTTAGCTCAGGGCGTTTGCTAATAGAAGATTTCTAAAATAAAAAATCATATGAATAAGTCCTGTAAGCTTCGTGTTTATGGGACTTTTCTTTATGTGTTGATATGACAAAAGAATTGTCAAAATAACCGTAAATAAAAGATAATTTACGGTTATTTTGAGGATGATATAGGGAGCTGGTTATAAATTTAATAAGAAGCTAAATTAAGCAGGTATTATAGTGTTTTAGCATTTGATGGAAATAGACAAGGTAAGTTTGTAGCTATAGATATTGAGGATTATAAACGTGAAAAGGCAGAAAAGAAGTTACGTATGAGGTTACAGGAATCAGCAGCAGGTTGTCTCTGACGCTTTCTTTTTCTGATAGTTTATGCTATAATCGGCTGGAAAATAGTAAATTTAGAAAGCGGGTTTAGAATGAAAAAGAAAGCAATTCTGGCAGTTAGCTTTGGTACCAGCTATACAGAAACCAGGGAGCTGACCATAGGGGCCATTGAGAAGGCCATTGGGGAGGCTTTTCCGGAATATGAGGTGTTCAGGGCTTTTACCAGCCAGATGATTATTGATAAGTTAAGATCCAGGGATGGACTTGTGATTGATACTGTGAGAGAAGCCATGGAAAAACTGGTATGGAAGGGATTTAAAGAGGTGGTGGTGCAGCCTACCCATGTGATGCCAGGAGAAGAGTATGATGATATGATGAGCCAGGTTAAGCCCTTTGAGCAGCAGTTTGATTCGATCCGTTATGGAGGGCCCTTGCTTGGAGCGGAGCAGGACTATCTGAGGCTGAGGGATATTCTGATCTCTTCCACCCAGGAGAAGCTGGATGAACATACGGCGATGGTATTTATGGGACATGGCACAGCCCATAGAGCCAACATCGCCTATCATAAATTAGGGGAAATGTTTCATAAGGCAGGCCACAGCCGCTACTTTGTAGGTACGGTTGAAGCAGAGCCAGATATAGAGGCCAGCCTGAAAGCGGTTGAGGGGATGTGGGTCAAAAAAGTAGTGCTTCAGCCTCTTATGATTGTGGCCGGGGATCATGCCAATGAGGACATGGCTGGGGACGATGAGAACTCCTGGAAAACCCGATTTTCAGAAAAGGGATACCAGGTGGAGTGCATCGTAAAGGGATTGGGAGAATTTACCGAGATTCAGGAAATGTTTGTGGATCACGTTAAGGACGCCTTAAACTCATAAAATGAAATGCGTTGCAGCAACAGAGGGTAACAGCATTTTCTAAATCCTATGGATCGTAGTCAAGGTGTTTGAGGAAACATTCTATCAACTGCGTTTGCGAAAAACTATGGATATCTCCGAACTGCACAAAAACACGGTTTCAGTAGCTATAAAGGCTTCTTAAACCGTGTTTTTTAGTGATTTTTGTTCAGGTTCGAATCGCAGTTTTATATTGCTGCAGCCCTTTTACAGCGTTCTGAAGGATTAGTCTGAAAGGGTTTCAGAACGATTTTTACTTATTGACAAACTGCTTATCAAACTCTGGGTTGAAATAATAAAAGTTCTTCTCGTTAAGCTTGGACTTAATCTTTTCCAGGGCCTCACCAAATCGCTGAAAATGCACAACCTCACGTGCCCTGAGAAACTTAAGGGGTTCTCTTACCTCCGGATTTTCAATAACACGAATCAGGTTATCATAAGTGGTTCTGGCCTTCTGCTCTGCAGCCAGATCCTCATGAAGGTCTGTGATGGCATCTCCCTTAGACTGGAATTCACAGGCATTGAAGGGTACGCCTGCGGCAGCAGTAGGCCAGAGAGCAGCCGTGTGGTCAATATAGTAGGCATCAAAGCCTGCTGTTTTAGCCTGCTCTGGCGTCATGTTCTTGGTCAGCTGGTAGATAATAGCACATATTATCTCCAGGTGCGCCAGCTCCTCTGTTCCAATATCTGTCAGAAGTCCTCCCACCTCCTTGCATGGCATGGTATAGCGCTGGGAAAGATAACGCATAGAGGCAGCTAATTCTCCGTCAGGCCCGCCAAATTGGCTGATAATCAGAGATGCGGTCTTAGGGCAGGTTTGAGTTATTTTTACAGGAAATTGAAGCCTTTTTTCATAGATCCACATTATTTTCCACCTCCTTTTTCATCCTGATTGTCCCAGGGCAGAGGGCCGTCAGTCCAGGAGAAATGCTTTTGGCCCGGGTAGTTTGTATGAGCTTCCGATTGATTATTCGTGTCAGGACACACACAGTTTAGGGTGAGAGGCTCAAATTCCTTTGCGTAGGTATCCAAAAGCTGCCTCCGCTTTGCCATAGACTGGCTGAATGCGTCCAGGGCGTCTGCATCCAGAGGATGGGTATCCAGATAAAGGGTTAAGTCATTCACAATAAAACTGACTTCATTTATTTCCTGAAGAAGCCTACAGCGGTCAGCCATTGAGTTCACCTCCTGTTACAAAAAACGGAAGATCCAGACAGGGGAACATAGTACCCTGCTTCAATGCCCTTGCAGGCGTATAGGGAGTTTCCCATGGCTGCATGGGAATTGTAGCAATACCAAGCTGAAGGCCAGGTCCAGGGGAGGCAGACTTATCGCCCCATGTTTCTTTCTGGGCCGTTGGCTGTGAATTACAATCGCAAAAATTCATTGAACACACTCCTTTCATTGTTGCTGCTGCCGTTTGGCTTCATAGTTAGTATGAGCATGAGAAAAGCCGATTAGAGTATATAAATTCTGTCATACAGTCCAGAAGTCTACAGCTTTAGGAAAATTTCTACAAATAAATTTTTATGTAAGAACCTCTGGTGGAAGAGCGCCGGCAGGATAAAATAAGCGAAGGGAAAACGAAACTTTTTATCAACAACAAAGAATATAAGAAAAAATACTTGTTATCTTGATTAGTTTGTGCTAACTTATATAGGGCAATCATCATTTGGTATAGCGAAACAGTAAAACCTCAAGATTTAGTTATAACAAAAATCTTATGAGAAAGGAGGAGTATGATTAAAAAGTACTATACGACTATATTTTTAACAATTATTCTGATTCTTATTTCTGCCGTATCTTTATTTATCGGAGTCCTGGAAGTAGAACCAGCAGCCCTTTTATCTGGCGATACAGAGCCACTTGAGATATTCCTGATTTCCAGACTGCCTCGTCTGTTAGCAATACTGTGTACAGGTGTTGGAATGAGTGTGGCCGGTTTGATTATGCAGCAGTTGTGCATGAATAAATTTGTATCGCCTACAACCGGAGCTACGATTTCTTCTGCGCAGTTTGGTATTTTGATGGCATTATTGTTTCTGCCGAAAGCAACTCTTTGGGATCGAGCCCTTTTTTCCTTTGCAACAGCAGTACTGGGCACCTGGGTATTTGTATGGTTCATACAGCGGATACAGTTTAAGGATACCGTTATGGTTCCCTTAGTAGGGATTATGTTTGGAAACATTATAGGAGGAATTACAAACTATTTCGCTTATAAGTATGAGATGACTCAGGCTCTTTCCACCTGGTTAGTAGGGCATTTTTCCCTTGTGCTCAGAGGCCGCTTTGAGCTGGTGTATCTTACGGTTCCCCTTGTGGCGCTGGCTTTTATCTTTGCGAATCATTTCAATATTGTTGGTATGGGTAAGGACTTTGCCAAAAACCTGGGCGTGCCTTATAATCTGGTGCTGTTTATGGGACTGACGATTGCGGCGGTGATAACGGCCAGCGTAGTTGTGGTTGTTGGTTCTATCTCCTATATCGGCCTTATTGTACCGAACATCGTAGCCATCCTAAAGGGAGACAGAATCAGAGGAACTCTCATTGACACCGCTTTGTTTGGCGCTATCTTTGTTTTGGTTTGTGATATTTTAGGAAGGTTAATTATCTTTCCGTACGAATTGCCGATTGATTTGATTATTGGAATAATTGGCAGCTTTCTTTTTATCGGGCTGTTGTTCTATCGGCTGCGCCATGGCAGGAAATCAATCCGCTTATTCATGGGAGGTGATAATAAATGTTCCTGACTCATCAAAAAAATAAACGTAAGCTGATCATACTTGCTGCGCTGGTTATAGCCTCAGCTCTTGCTTATTTGCTGCTGGAGGTGAATTTTGGAAACTCTAAATTGTTCAGGTATTCCATGGGGATAAGGGCGCCAAAGGTATTAGCTATGCTTATAGCAGCCTTTGCCATTGGCGGGGCCTCTATTGTATTCCAGTCTATCATCAATAACAGGATTGTAACGCCGTGCTTGCTTGGAATGAATTCTCTGTATACCCTGATTCATACAGCTGTGGTATTTGCAGCAGGTTCTTCCAGTGTAATAGCCTCAAATGATAACATAGCCTTTATATTTGACCTGATATTAATGGGGATCGTAGCCACCGGAATCTATAGCTATATGTTCAAGAAAACGAACTACAATATTTTGTATGTATTATTGATAGGAACGGTGTTAACCTCCTTTTTTTCCAGTGTGCAGACCAGTATGACAAGAATTATGGACCCAAATGAGTATGATGCCTTATTATCAACCTTGGTGGCAAGCTTTAGTAATATAAATACAGAGATTATACTTTTTTCAGTCTTTGTGTTAGCCCTTATCCTATTTGCCTTGCGAAAGGAATTGGGATTACTGGATGTGGTTACATTAGGAAAGAATCAGGCAGTCAACCTTGGCGTAGATTACGACCACTGCGTCAGGAAGCTTTTGCTTGGAGTTACCTTATGTATTGCTGTTGCAACGGCCATGGTTGGGCCAATCTCCTTTTTAGGCCTGATTATAGCAAATCTTGGCCGGCAGCTGCTGAAAACATACCGCCACATATATCTGGTTACAGGCTCCGTGCTTTTTGGAATGCTGGTTTTACTGGGAGGCCAGACGATTGTAGAAAGGATATATTCCTATGAGATCCCGGTCAGTATCTTTATTACAGTAGCAGGAGGAGTGTATTTCCTATATCTGCTTCTGATGAACAGGAGTGTATCATAATGATCATTGATAAGCTATCAAAGCGGTATGGGAGTAAAACCGTTGTTGATTCTATTAGCATTGAAATTCCCAAAAGGGCCGTTACCTCTATGATAGGGCCAAACGGGGCTGGAAAATCCACTGTTTTCAATATGCTGGCCAGGCTTATTGCCAGGGACGCAGGAATCGTGGATTTTAACGGAAAAGATATTGAGAAATGGAAAAGCAAGGAACTAGCAAAGAAAATAGCGATCCTTACCCAAAGCAATAACATCCAGATGAAGCTGACAGTCCGGGAGCTGGTGGCCTTTGGGCGGTTTCCTTATTCTGGAAGCCGCCTGACAGAGGAAGATGAGGCAATTATTTCAAAAGCCATCGCCTATCTTGAATTGCAAGATATTCAGCACCAATTTATTGATGAAATTTCCGGTGGCCAGCGCCAAAGAGCCTATATTGCAATGGTGATTGCTCAGGATACAGAGTACATATTGCTGGATGAACCTACAAATAATCTGGATATTTATCATGCAACCAATATGATGAAAATCGTCCGCCGGTTATGCGATGAATTAGATAAGACTGTAATTTTGGTATTACATGAGATCAATTATGCGGCATTTTATTCAGATTACATCTGTGCACTTGTGGACGGACGGGTTGCTAAGTTTGGCACAGTGGATGAGGTTATGACGAAAGAAGTTCTTTCTTCAATCTATAATGTAGAATTTGAAATTATGAGAATTGAAGGAAAACCATTATCTATTTATTATTAACGGAGGATAAGACATATGAAAATAATGATAACACTAGGCATGACATTGCTAATGGCGCTTGCTTTATCAGCGTGCACCGGAGCGCCAAAGGATGAAACAATCCAGGCTGAGAATCAAAAAACCGTTAAGATTACTTCACTTAACGGAAGCAGGGAGAAAACAGAAATTGAGGTTCCATATGATCCGGAACGCATCGCGATTCTTGATATGGCGTCCTTAGATATTATTGATAATCTGGGTCTGGGAGAGCGGGTTGTGGGAAGCGCCAAAACTTCCTTAGAGTATCTCCAGTCCTACGCTAACAATGATAAGATTGAAAAATTAGGCACCATCAAAGAGGCTGATTTAGAAGCGGTTATGAAGGCTGACCCAGATATTATCTTTATTGGCGGAAGATTGAGCAAATCCTATGATCAGCTGGCGGAAATCGCCCCTGTCGTTTATCTGGCAACGGATGCAGAGAAGGGATTGGTTAAGAGCGTAGAGGACAATGCTTTGACAATCGCAAAAATCTTCGGAAAGGAAGATCAGGTCGCTTCTAAAATGGCAGAATTCGGCAAGCGGATTGATGCTTTGAAAAAAGATAGCGAAGGGCAGACGGCTGTTCTTGGGCTGACAACCAGCGGAAGCTTTAATGTGCTGGGGAATGATGGCCGTTTGGCAATGATTGCCACGGATATTGGATTTGAAAATATCGGAATTGATATAGCAGCAAGTAAAAAGGATGAAAAAGAAAAGAAAGATAAAGAGGCCTCCACAGCGGCCCATGGCAACGAGTCCTCCTTTGAGCTGATTCTTGGTTTAAATCCTGACTACATGTTTGTAATGGACAGGGATGCTGCTATACAGACGGAAGGAGCAAAAGCAGCCAAAGAAATTATTGAAAATGAGCTGATTAAAAAGACAGAGGCATACGCACAGGGAAATATCGTATACCTCAGCCATCCGGCAGTATGGTACACTGCCGAGGGTGGAATCACAGCTTTGGATATCATGCTGCAGGACTTAGAAGAAGGGCTTGCAAAATAATGTAGGATAAATCAAAAAGGGGTATCTCGGATTACAGCGAGATGCCCCTTTGTTGTTTTGCCTGATTAAGCCCTGCTTTTAGTGGATATGTTATGAGAGGGATTGTGATGAAAGAAGATTGGTACATATAAATTTATATGGTAATGGAAGTAATCAGGTTCATCCTGGTTCCAACGCAGAGAGAGACACTGACAGCAATAGGGCTGCTTTCATACTGGAAGCCATTTACTAGCATTAGCATACTGTCATATTCATTCAGCCCCAATAGCTGGTATTCGGTCCGGCTGGGTTGATGAATCCGCATATACTGAGTTTGCTTCAGTCCCTCTGGAATGGAACGGACATAAAATAGTCCGGGAAACGACAGCATGGATGTGCTTGTCTGGGCTGTATAGGTAATTCCTACAGGAATATCGGACAGATATTCTATAAAACGGTTCATGTTCAGATGGGAATGGTCATTAGCATTTAGCATATTGTTGCATATATTGCGGATAGACTTTGGCATATATTCAGTGGTTTTTACGGAAAATTCCTCTGGTCTTAAAAGGGGATCTGCATAGGGAAAGCAATAGGCAATCAGGGAGCGGTCTATTTTAGGAGGGTTTACATAGTATCCGTTTTCGGATCGAATGACGCCCTGATCCAGCAGACGCTGGTATCCCTGGCGCACGCTGACACGAGTAATGCCCAGCTGGGCAGCCAGTTCCCGTTCCGTTGGCACGCGGCTGCCAGGCTGCAGTCTGTGTTCGTGAATGTATCTTTCTATATATTCTGCGATGTCGTAACTTAGAAGATTGAAAACTTTTGGCATACTGGTTTCCTTTTCTGTTTAAAAGCTTTGATGAGATGGGTGCATTTTGGTATCTTAAAAAATCATAGTGGTTTAATTGGACTGGGCATATACATTAAGCTTGTTCTCCTGGATGATGCCGTCTGAATAAAATTTGCAGAATTCCGGAAGTACCAGCGCGTTGGTGTACTCAATGATTCCATTTTCTTTACTGGTGGAAGTAATGGCTATGGATACCACCGGGCTGCCATGCTCCGTGTTCAGGTACTTTGCTTCTGAATTGCGTACCCGGGTGGTGGAAAAAACCTGCTTTATATCTGCAATACGCAGGGAATTCATGGCAAACGCATCATAAAGGGAATAAATCTGAAAATCAATTTTCTCAATATCAGGAATCAGCTTATATGGAACAAAGGTATTTTCAATGGATACAGGCTGCCCGTTCCCAAGGCGTAAACGCATGATGCGGTACAAAGCCGTGTTCTCGTCCACCTGCAGCAGACGGGATAGCTTGAAACCGGCTCCACTGCAGCCGGTATATAAAATTCTGGAGGAAGGGGTATATCCATTATTTTTAAGTAATTCGCTCATACCGCGGAAATGTGTATATTTATCATCCTTTGGATGGCACATAACAAACGTACCCTTACCCTGAACCTTTTTTAACAATCCTTCATCCACCAGGGCCTGGATGGCAGCCCTTACGGTTGAGCGGTTGAGGCCAAAGTTTCCCGCCAGGTCGCGCTCGGCAGGAAGTGCGGTTCCGTAAGGGTAGATGCCCGCCTGTATACGGTTTTTCAGTGCCTGGGTGACTGTTTCTGTTTTTGTCTGTTTTTGCATCTGCTGCCTCCCAATTCTGGTATTTATTATCCGCCATTATTGTCTGCTCTCGTTTTATTATATCATATTTTCAGGAAAAAGAAATAAAAAATAAAGACTAGTATAAAATAAAATAGAATTGGTTCTAAAATAGTATTGACAAAGCTGAATGATGTTGGTATATTAAAAATATAAGATGGTTTGTACAAGCGCAATCTGAAATAGCAGATTAAATTCAGCTGATTAAATTATAAGGAGGATGAAAATGTACGGTTTTCAGAATGAGGATTTCTTAAAAACATTAAATGGAGCGGTTTCCAGGATAGATGAGATTAATAAAATTGCAGATAAGGTAAGTGATTTGGGATATAAAAATATCTATTTGGTTGGAACTGGAGGAACCTATGCTATCATCAGTCCGCTGGCCTATATGTTAAAAACAAACTCCACACTGATATGGTATCATGAGATTGCGGCAGAACTCCTGGCAGCAAAGCCCAAGTCGCTGACCAGGGATTCTTTGTTTATTACCTCTTCGCTATCAGGAACGACGAAGGAAACCATTGCGGCAGCGGAGTATGCCAGGAGTGTGGGAGCAACGGTCATCTCCTTTGTGGGGGACAGGACAACTCCTTTGGCGGCTGTATCAGATTATGTGGTAGAGAATGCAGCATGTAATGATAATCTGGTGGAGGAGCTGCATATACAGTTGTTTGCTTTGGGAGCCAGATTGATGATGTGTAACGGAGAATTCCCGGAATATGAGCGGTTTATAGGAACACTCAGGAAGATGCCGGAAGTACTGCTAAAGGTGCGGGAAGAAAATGACGAGAGAGCGCTTACATTTGCCGAAAAGCATAAGGATACAGGGTTCCATATGTGTGTGGGGGCTGGAAACACCTGGGGAGAGACCTATTGCTTTGCCATGTGCGTATTAGAGGAAATGCTCTGGATTCCCACCAAGTCCATCCATGCAGCGGAATTTTTCCACGGTACTGTGGAGATGACCGATAAGAATATGAGCTTTATGCTCTTTAAGGGTGAGGATGAGACACGCTGCCTGGTTGAACGAGTAGAGAAGTTTGTCAGGAAGTATTCGGATGTGGTGCAGGTGTGGGATACAAAGGATTACTCTCTGGAGGGGATTGACGCTGATATGAGGAAGTATGTTTCTCCCATGGTGATGTCTACCCAGTTAGAGCGGGTCAGCGCCCATTTTGAACATGTGAGGAATCACAGCCTGGACATACGCAGATATTACAGGACAGTAGAGTATTAATTAGAATATGAACCAGATAAAGGAGAAGGCCTGATGAGAAGGATATTGATTACGACTCATGGTGAATTTGCTGGAGGACTGAAGCAGATGATGGATTTTGTTCTGGGCGGAAATGATAAGGTAGAAATCCTGAATGCATATACCACGCCGGATTTTGATATGGACAGAGAAGTAGCAGCTGTCATGGATGGGGCGGAGGAGGGGGATGAGCTGATAGTCCTGACGGATGTTCTGGGCGGCAGTGTGTCCAATGCTTTCTCCAGGCAGCTTTCCCGTCCGGGGATTTACGTTCTGGCCGGGGTCAATGCTCCTATGCTGCTGGCTATGGTTCCTATGCTGGACAGTGCCATGGCGACAGAGGAACTGATTCGGCAGGGAATGCAGTCAGCCAGGGATGGGTGTGTGTTCATCAATGATCGGATGAAGCGGATCTCAGAAGAAAGAGAGGAGGATTTCGCATGATTAAGATAACAAGAGTTGACGAGAGGCTGGTACATGGGCAGGTGGCATTTGCATGGACCAATTCATTGGGGGCTGACTGCATATTGGTTGTAAATGATGATGCTGCGGCAGACAAGATACGTGCCGCCACCCTTAAGCTGGCCGCGCCTGCCGGAATTAAGTTTTCCATAAAGTCCGTAGAAGACGCCATTGTCCTGTTAAACGGGGATAAAACGGGTAAATATAAAATATTTGTTATTGTAGGGAATACGGATGACGCGTTGAAGCTGGCAGAGAATGTGAAGGAGGTGGATCACATTAATCTGGGCAATATGAAAAAGACAGAGGGACGCAGGGCCATCACCAATTCCCTTGCTATAGACGATCATGATGCTGAAAATATCCGTGTCATGGTACAGGCTGGGGTAGTAGTGGAATGCCGGGCTGTACCTACGGACAAAGAGATTGACGCAATGTCATTGATATAAGGGATATATGAGAGTAGTAGAAAGGAGAAGGGATTATGCTTCAGGCGATACTTGTGTCAATTGTGGCCTTTTTGGCTTCTATTGACGAATATACATTTGGGGCATCTATGATGGGGCGTCCGCTGTTTACTGGGCCCATAGTAGGCTGGATACTTGGGGATTTCCAGGCCGGTATCATGATAGGAGCCACTCTGGAGCTGATGTTTATGGGCTCTATCATGGTAGGGAGCGCTACCCCGCCGGAGGTATATGCCTCCAGTGTGCTGGGAACAGCCATTGCCATTCAAAGTGGAGAAGGAGTGGGGACAGCGGTTGCCCTGGCTCTGCCGCTGTCCATATTCTTGCAGATGTGGAGAAATGGCTGCTATGCTATTGGTGCAAGTTGGGGAGGAAAGCAGATAGAAAAAGCGCTGGCCCAGAGGAATTTAAGAAGGGCCAATATGTGGCATCTCATAACGCTGCCTCTGATGGTAGGAGTTCCTTCCATGCTGCTGGTATTTTTTGCCATGTATTTTGGTGCGGGTAGCATCAACGAGGCCATCAAACTGATTCCCCAGGTAGTTCTGGATGGGTTTGATGTGGCGGCAGGTGTTCTATCCTGTGTGGGACTTGCACTTTTAATCAAGATGATGGGTAATAAAAAGCTGATGCCCTATTTGTTTCTGGGCTTTATCGCGGTTATGTACATAAAAATGGATGTGATTGGCGTTGCGGTAGCAGGCCTTTGCATGGCCCTAATTGCTGTGGGAAATATGAAATTTGAAGAGGAGGAGGATTTTTAAATGAAGGAAACAAAAGAAACTTCCCTTATAACAAAGAAGGATTTGCGCAGTGTATTCTTAAGATCCTTTACCATGCAGTCCTCCTGGTCCTTTGATAAAATGATGGCCTATGGATTTATGTATTCCATTGAGAAGCCCTTACGGAAAATTTATCCAAAGGACGACGACTATTTCGAAGCATTGCACCGGCATACGGAAACCTTTAATATCACGCCGCATGTATCTCCCTTCGTCATTGATCTTTCGGTAGCAATGGAGCAGGAATGTGCAAAGACGGATAATTTTGATAAGGAGTCCATTAATAATCTGAAGGTGGGACTTATGGGGCCCTTGTCCGGTATTGGAGATTCCTTCTTCTGGGGAACATTCCGTGTCATTACGGCTGGCATTGGCATTGCTTTTGCCCAGCAGGGCAGCATACTGGGAGCGCTTTTGTATTTCTTTCTGTACACGGCAATCCATTTCCTCACAAAGTATATCGCTGGTAACGCAGGGTACAAGATGGGAACCATATTCCTGGAACATTCGGCAGAAAATCATCTTATTGAGAAACTGTCCTACGGGGCGTCTATCCTGGGACTTGCTGTTATTGGAGCCATGATTGGAACCATGGTGACGCTGCAGACCTCCCTGACCTTTAACCTTTCTGGTACAGAGACAACGCTGCAGTCCATCTTCGACCAGATATTCCCTGGCCTGCTTCCTTTGGGAGCCACATTTCTGTGTGTCTGGCTGTTTAACCGGAATGTGAAAACCATTGCTATTATTCTTGGGATTTTTGTGTTCTGTATCCTGGGGTGTGGGATTGGGATATTCTAGTCTACTGTTATAAAGCGTCATTCTCCGTGTGATAGCGGCATGTAACAGGTTAATAAGGCATCCCTCTATGACGCCGAAATTCCGGTGTCATAGAGGGATGCCTTCCTTACTTTTTCCATGTGTTGGGGACATAAATCCGGGTTGCTTCAGTCCGTATAGGCATAGGAGCGGAATACATGTTCCTCATTGTGATTGACTGATACAACCTTCTCATATACCGCGCTGGCTGCGTGGCTGTAGCGGCAGGCCTCCTTTATCTTATAGGATATGGTAGTGTAGCTGATGCTGTTATCATTCCCAGATGCTGGAGAAGATAGTAGGTAAAGGGTTCTGTCTGATTGAACATCAGGGTGTCCAAGGTGATGCTGGCTCCCTGATTGGTTTTTACCTGCAGCGTTTGCCCGTTTGCGTTCCTCAAAAAAAAGGTGAAGCTGCTTCTGATTGGAATCAGGCCGTTTATGGCATTGGTGGCTTTCAGGGGTACTTTGGGTGTCTCTGTTGTAAGGCTGCTTCCACCGTCATTGCTTGTTTCGGAATTTCCTGATTGACCGCTTGAGCCAGAGCCTCCTTTATAGCTTTCAAAGGCTACAAGAACGGTTGCGCTGTCTCTAATAGTGCCAGAGGTATTGGTCTTAGCCAGGCTATAATTGTGGTTGCCCTTTTCCTCTACGGAATAGAACGTCCCTGCAGGAAGGCCCGCTGCCGTTTTACTCTCTCCGGGTTTTAGGGTGAAGCTGGCAATTCCGCTGGTAAAGGTCATATCTCCAAAGGTACCGGAAACCTCCGGCTTGTCTAAGATAATTGTAAAGGTTAAGACGCTGCCGTCATCTGTTCCTGAGCTGATTACTGTCAGATTTCCGGTATTGGAGCTGGTAGCTGCTTCCGCTTCGGAGCTTTGATCAGCGGTAACTCTGATCCGGTAAACCACTCCGTTTACCATGAAGTCAGTGACGCCAGGGGCAACACCCGTGATGGTTAGAGTGTGAAAGGTGTCAGTAATGGTATCGGAGACGATGCCGCTGCCAAGATTTGCCTTGATGACGTGGCTATAATAGCTGCCGGCGCTGGCAGAGGGATATAGAGCATAGTAGGCTCCATTAACCTTATGAACGATGAGATAGCGTTGGCCGCTGACAATCTCTTTTGCGTCAGTCACCTGCAGATAGCCGGGGATTTCGCCGTGCGGCTCGCTCTCCCTGGCAGGACGGAAAAGCTGGAACTTAAGCTGATCCAACGTCTCGAAGTTCTTCTGCTGGTCGAAACGGAATGCCTTGGCATCCTGATGATGGAAATGCAGGTATCCGCTGTAGCTGTCTGTGTTACTGCGTATATAGAAGCCTCCGCTTCCGTCTGCTGACAGGGAAATCGTACCGGCATTGGCGGCGTCAAAGGTCTGGGGATAGCCGGCCTGACCATCGCGAAGGCTCAAATATACCGGGGTGCCGTCAACCGTCTGTCCGGAAACCTTATAGGAAGTCCCGCCGTCTTTGGAAGTGAAGGTATACAGAGCTTTGCTCATGGGCACGGCGGCATCGGTATAGCTGGAATTTGCACCCAGATTGCCCTGGCAGCCGTTATAGGTGGTGGTAACTTTGGTAGTCGCGGCTTCTGCAAGGGCGATGGTATCATCTGCCTTGTGAGTGACCTCTGTACGGTTCAGATCGAAGGTCACAGTATCCCCTGCCTTTACCGGTACCTCCACCAGGTTCGGAGCAATAATGTTGACGATGTATTTATAGCCGCTTACCTTGTCGGTAAAGGTAACGGAGCCGTCCTTAAGGCCGGTGTAGGTGATCTGGATAACTGTATCAGCGCCTCCTGCCTTTGCCACATGGGCGTATCGATCGGTAATGCTGAAGGTAGGATGGAGGACAAAGTAGCTGTCGTTTACATGGGACACCACCAGATAACGTTCACCGCTGACGATAGCGTCCTTATCGGTCACCTTGACATAGCCGGGAAGTTCAGCGCTGCCTTTTTCCCCGTCAGCTGGATGATAAAGCAGGAAGTCGGTTTTGCCGCTTTGGTCGAGATTTCCCTGACGGTCAAAACTGTATGTTTTGCCAACCTGCTCATTCTTCCAGAAATACAGAAAGGTATCAGCATTGTTGGCAGCTTTTGTCTTAAGGGAGAATCCTTCCTTTTGCCCAGCTTCTACCTGAATCGTTTTAGGCGTGTTGGAGTTTGGCTGGCCAGCCTTGACGCTGTGGTTTAAATAAATGCTGTTGTTGCTGACGCTTCTGACGGTCCAGCCTTTAATACTATCGCCGGTAAAGGTGTACAGACAATCCCTAAGAGAAATTGATTTGCCGCTAAAGGTATGGTTGCTTCCCAAAAGAGCCATAGTTTCGCTGGACTCCTGGGTATCAATGGAAAGTATGGAGCCATCGGGCATAGGATCGGGTTCAAATCCTCCATAGGCGCTTTCAGTCAGGGTTCCGTACAGAGGGACCGTCAGCCGGCGTTCTCCGTTGATTGCGCTTTTTAAGGCAATTTTTGTGATGTCATAGATACTGTAGGTAATGGCCGATCCCTTATGTTCCCATAACAGCCCGATCTTTCCGTCAGCATGCTCGGTCAGGCAGGAGTAAGCGAAATAAGCGTTATTGACTGCAAAGGTATAGCCCAGGGTCATAGAATTGTCATCATCCACCAGGAATACGTAAATACGGCCGTCGGAACGGCTGTTGGGATTGCCAGGGCAAGCGACCAAGATTGCGTCCTTGCCGTCGATCTGCTGGGAATACATGATGGCGGAGACGTTACAGCCGGAGCGTGCCGGCACGCCGGTGGAAACGACCGCAGTGTTCCATACATAGTTTTCGCCATCCCAGACTGCGTCCGCATAGGCGACTGCGTTCTGGCTGCTGCGGACAAACAGACGCAGGGTGCCGTCGTCTAATTCAACCAGTTCACACTCACTGCTAAAGCCGTTGGTTCCGGGTACATCTTCAGTTCTGTGCCAGGTGGCGCCGTCGTCCTTGGACCAGATGAAGCTGGAATGTTCAAGGTTAGGAGTGCTGCTGGCAGAATCAAAGTGATTGTAGAACGGAATAACAATGGTGCCGTCCCTAAGCAGCGTGCCACGGCCTGGAGAAACCAGCAGGCCGGTCTCGGTGTTCCGCTTGATCTGGGGATTCAGATCGTTCATGTTCCAGGTTGCTCCATTATCTGTTGATGTGAGCAGCCACATATAGCCGGTATTGTAGACGTGGAGATCGGAACCCTTGTAGAACACATTTTGCTTAATATCCTGGGAGGTGTTCACCTGCTTCTGCGTCAGTACGAGGATGGAATCGTCCTCTCCTACTTTGAAAAGATTGAACCATTCATCTACTACATATTCAGTGGGCTGACTGGTGGCACGGTCGATTACAGGTGAATAACCATTCTCGCCCACATCGCCAACATAGTAGGGATAAGAGGTAATATCGCTATTAGTAGGAGAAATGTTGACTTTGCTGTAGTTGTTAGTCAGAGCCAAACGCTCTACACCATCTATGTTGATGTAGCCGGTGCCGGCACCCGGCATTTTAAAGCCGCCCATAGTTGTGACGCCGGTAGGGTTCACATCGGCGATTAGATAGATGGTTTCGTCGCTTCCCTGGATTAGAGCCGGGTCAATGATCGTGGTAGCCCGATTGCCTGCATAGCCGTTGCTGTCGGGAAAATAAATGGGGAAGCTGTATTCCCAGGTGTCGCCATTGTCCTTGGAGATGCTGACAATAGTGTCCAGACCTCCGCCGTCACCACCGGTTCCCCAGCGGGTATCAGCCGCCGCCATAAGCCAGCCATTTTGCAGGGTAATGATTGCGGGAATACGGAAGTTCTGACTTCCTCCAGTTCCCCCGTTCATGGGCTGGCCTGTGGTAGAGCTGCCTGCAAGAGGTCCGGCCTGGGGCAGAGCCCAATCCGTCTCTGCTGTCCGTTTCATTCGTTTTCCAGAAGAAGGAGTGGCTGATTCAGCGTCAGTATTCCTCTTACCGGAAGAAGGAGTGGCTGGTTCGGTGTCCGATCCTTCTTCCTTGGAAGAACTCCTGTTTGATTTTAGATCCGCTTCCTGTCTTTCTGCCGTTTCTTTTCTGGGCTGGCTGTCAGCTTCCTTTCTTCGAGCCTCTGAAGAGGTTCCCTTTAGATTCGTTTCCTCTGCTAGGTTTTCTGTGCCGGTTTCTTGGGAGCTGCCTGCTTTGGCATAGGCTGGAAGTTTGTTGCAAAATAGTGTCATCACCATTATAAAACATAGCAGAAATGATAAAACACGCTTTTTCATAGTTTTTCCTCTCTTCGCAAGATTTTTAATATAGGCTGTTTAACAGTAGGTATAACCAAAAAGAAACTTAATACTTCGTGATTGCTTAGGCAGGAACACCTTATAGAATCGCCCTTTCCTAAAGATACATTAAAAGGCTGGCTCTGGTTGCTGCTATTTGTTTGGCGAAAATAGGGCTGACAGGCAGTTCAGAGCTTTATTTCGTTTTTAGAGAGAAGCTTCCTTTGAGAAATGTAGGACATTGTTCCGGAAGCTAAATCCTTTTAAAGAGTCTGGGATACCAACGGCCGGATAGATTAGGAATTCCGGTTTGTTTCCGGTAAATTCAGAAGGTCAAATTCCTTTGATTGGATGATACCCTATCATCTGATCAGATGATGAGCTATCTCGGTACTTGACTGTTATAATTTTCTTCACCTCCTGCTATAAATTTATGGTAGTGTCTCAAAAGTCATTCTAATTTTTGGAATGATACTATATAGAATTTATAATATTTAATAATAGATTTATTAATATATCTATATCAGGTACAAGTTTGAGTTTGAAGTACCTTTGGGACACTCTCATACAGACTTTGTCAAAAAGTACACCTTTTGATAAAATGCCCCAGGATGCAAATGGTAGAAATTCCCCTTTTTAGTTAGACAAAAAGAGGATGAAAATTAATAAAATTATATTGAAAATAAAGAGTTTATATGTTATTTTTTATGTATATTGGCAGCTATCAAAAGGTGTACATTGTGACATTTGATGCTATTCTCTGGTAGCTTTTACCATTTGCTGCTCTCTCAGGCGGCGGTAAAAGGTGGATGAGCTTAGACCACTGCGGCTTAAGGCTTCGGAAAAAGGGATACTATTTTTTCGCCACTCTGTTACGATCTGAAGGAAATCATCTGGAGCGTTTACAAAGGGCCGGCCAAACACCACGCCTCTGGCTTTAGCTGCTGCAATCCCTTCCGCCTGACGTTTTCGGATGTTTTCCCGTTCCTTCTGGGCTACAAAGGAAAGGATTTGCAGTACCAGGTCTGCAATAAAGGCTCCCATCAAATCTTTTCCATTCCGGGTGTCCAGAAGGGGCATATCCAACACGCAGATATCCACCCCAATGTCTTTTGTCAGAAGCCGCCATTGGTTTTGTATTTCTTCATAGTTGCGCCCCAGGCGATCGATGCTCAACAGATATAACAGATCGCCTGCTTTCAGCATTTTTACAAGGCGTTTATATTGGGGCCGATCGAAATCCTTTCCGGACTGCTTATCTGTGTAGATGTTTTGTTCTGGAATCGCCTGCTCCCGCATAGCGATTACCTGACGATCCTCGTTCTGATCGGCGCTTGAAACACGGATATACCCGTATGTCGTTCTCTCCATGGTTTCCTCCATAATTGATATATTTCTCCGCAATCCTTCCCCATGTTTCGGCTGAGCTGTAAACCGTTTGCTCTGTCTGATAGTCCCAGTATACCCATATTTACATGGCTGTAAGCGTTTCTATGCTAACGCCTTTTCGACCGGACAAATAAAAGAAGCCGGTTCTGCTTCTCACAGAAAATGGTTCTGTGTAAAGGCAGATTGATAAGGGAGCTTTCATTTTACTATATTGGAAGGCTTTGAGCGAGAAATTTGCTTTTGTAACATGCTAAATCAGAATGATCGAAGGGTATCTATCAGTGATTACAAGAGTCTGTGGTTTGTCAAGGACTTGTTGCGGGGCAATGCTTTAGTGCTTTTCACAAATCATAGGAGAATCGGTATTTTTAGAAAGCACAATCCTTCATGTGCCTGCATTTGAGATTCTATGATGAAAAGAAGATATATTTAAGTAGAAATATAATATATTTTTTGATATACTTTGTTCATAAGTTAAAAAATCGTTAAGATTGCAGATGGAAAGGCTGAGTAATACGAATTCTCATAATTGGTGACGCAAGAATACGATTTGTATTAAGGAGCCTGTAACGTTTGAACCGTTAGTTGCGGACAGTGCTTAAAAATAGGCTTCTGAATGAGCATACTGCTGGAAAAAGCAGATAATGAACAAGGGGGAAAAGTATGGATTTAATGACAATGATTGGGATTGCGGCAGGCTTTTTATTGATTATCAATGGCATTGGAATTGGAAGTGTCAGTAATTTTATAGATATTTCCAGCTTTTTAATCGTAGCAGGAGGCACTCTGGCAGCCTCTGTCGCAAGCTATTCTTCTAGCATCCTGCGTGATATTCCAGGACACATAAGAGTTTTGTTTAGGGGTAACAGGTATGATATTGTGGAGCTTGTGGATCAGCTGGTAGATTTGGCGATATTGGCCAGAAAGGATGGCCTGTTGGCTTTGGAGTCTAAGGCAGAGGAAATAAAGGAGCCTTTTTTTAAGCAAAGCCTTCTGATGGCTGTGGACGCACAGGAGCCGGAGAAGATACGCTGCGTCTTGGAAAAGGAGCTGGAGGATATGGTGAACCGTCATGACCGGGCGGCAGGATTCTATGAGAAGGCTGCCACCTATGCCCCGGCCTTTGGTATGATAGGAACCTTGATTGGTTTGATCAATATGCTAAAGGGCATGGAACCTGGCATGGGTGGAACCTTCAGCATGGGCAGAGATATGTCTTTGGCGCTTATTACCACTTTCTACGGCTCTGTTTTGGCAAACCTGATATTTCATCCGATTGCTCAAAAGCTCCGGGTACGGCATAGGCAGGAGGCGTTTTACTGTTCTGCTGTTATAGAAGGGGTTATTGGCATTCAAAGAGGAGAGCATCCTAAATTTTTAAGAGAGCATCTTTTGGCTGCGCTTAAAAAGTCTCTGCAGGACAAGGCGCTTTCTCGTCTGGAGGAAAAGGATGCCTACAGAGGGGACGAGAGCCTTTTGGGAAGAAAGCGGTATGTATTAAAAAAGTCTGATTTTGAGCAAGAACGGCTTTAGAGAAGCGTGATTTTTAACATATAGGCTGTTGGCCGGCTTGTTCAAAAAGGAGCGGAGCCTTTTTAAAAAAGAGTTCTGCTGCATTGCCGCCTAGGCGGAAAGAATTATAACATAAGGAGGAAACATTGAAACTGCTAGAGCGATTAAAAAGGAACAAAGAACCAGTTAGGGAGCTAAGATGGTGGGATATAGGCATTCTCACTGTAATCCTGTTTGGAAATGCGATCTGTACATCTACTAGGGGTTATTTCGCTAATACCGATACCGGCTCGTTTGAGGAAGCGGTTGAGTTTTCTGCGGCAGATAATTATGGCGCTTTTATGCTGCAGCTTATATTGCTGCTGATTGCCCTTTTTTATTTGTGGCTGCGGAATTTTGATTTTTCTCAATGGAGGATACATGTTACGCCTAAAACGACGTTGTATTCCGTAGGCTTATTTGCTGTAGCCGCTTTGATGATGGACCTTTATTTTATCGTAGTCTCCTATGTACAGATTGGCGCTTATGATGCGGTAATGAGCGCAGCCGTCCCGGTTTCCTTACCTGTGATTGATGGTTCGATTCTTATCTATGCCCTGTTAAATGGAATATATGAGGAAATTTATTTCCTAGGTATGTGCCTATGCGTTAATCCGAAAAAAGTAAGAGGCGCATTTTTATTCTCTCTTCTTGTGCGTTTTTCCTTCCACACCTATCAAGGCATGGTATCCGCAGCTGGTATTGGGCTGCTTTTAGGTACTCTGTATTATGTTCTGTACGAAAAAAGCGGAAGGAAAAATCTATACCCCTTCTTTTTATCACATTCCATTGCGGATGTGTTGGGGGCTGGAATATTGTTCCTTTTATAGCCAGGGGTATATCGCAAATATGCTTATGAGAAAGGAAGACAAATGCACGATTTCCGTAGAGCATTTTGCTAATACCAAACGCTACCTTTATGATGACACGGAGATTTACATAGACCGCCATGCAACTGCCCGTTTCTGGGATAGGAACGAGTTTTCTGGAAGATTAGAGGCACACCCATCCGCCAGCACCGCCATGCGGAAGGGAACCTCTATTCTGAAACGCTCACTGCCGCACAGTTGAAATCCAAAACGCTTGAACTTCCGGCTCAGGAGAAAATAAAAACTGCCGTTGTGGGAATGGCTTCTGCAACGGCAGCTTTGGGCTGGATGAATTGGGAGTTTTATCAAACTGAAAGTCTTATTCTTTGCCTTCTTTCGTTAGAACCTTTCTCTGCCAACTTTTTGTCCACACTTTGGATACTTCATGAAGCGTGTCTTTCCCAAATGCATGGCAAAAGAGTGGCTTGCAGCATCTGGTACATAGATATGACCACATTTTTCACATTTATAATAACCAGATTCTCGCTCAAGATATAGTGCTACCCATATTCCGCAAGAAAAGATAATGATTCCCGCTGTAATCAAAATTGAGCGCCACAAAATACTCTCTGTTGCAAAGCATCCTGCGAACACAAGGAGTAAGAAGTCATGGTCAACCTCTGTTCTGCGTTTCTCGGCTCTTGTAAGCTCTGCGCTCTGCCTTTTTGCATTGGAGGCAATCTCCTGGTCACTCGCTTTCAGCAGCCGATGCAGAAGTGCCTGTTCATCCAACTGTGCCTGTCTCGATAAATCCTGTATTCTTGTCAGAACGTAGTGGTAGAGGTAGTCATAGCGGATATAGTCGGATATAGTGGGCAGAACATTGTCTTAATCCTTGCCCATATTAACTGCAAATGTAATGGCTGTACGGTTTCTTGTTCTGACTGTTAGTACCGAAACGCATCGGCCATCCGCAGTCCGCACACTTCACCAGACCGGAGAAGATCTGTGTGGCAGCATCCTTTTGCTGCCTGCGGTGACTGGCGATCTGCGTCTGCACCGGTGTATTTCATAATCTGGTTGTTGAGCAGGGCAGTGACAATACCCATTGCCACATCTACAAAGAAAGAGGAAAAGCCGGTAACAACGATATTCTTTACTTTTCGGAAGAAATGCTTCATCCGCACCAAAGAGCATCAAAATCTGCTTGTCAAAGAAAACGAAAATAACCGTACAAAGCACTGCGAAAAATGCCGCACCAATGGTAGCAACGGTGAAGTATTCGTTTTCATTCTCGCCGTCTTTTTGTTCCCTGCCTCGGATGTTGCTGAAATAAACGCTTCCTTCGATACCAAATAATAAGCCTAAACTGAAAATAATATTCCAGATAGGAGAAATGCCAGCCTTAGCCGCATCCGGCAGGGCCTTCGTATCTGCCGATCACGATCATATCCACAAAACCGTAAATCGTACTGCTCAGCGACGAGCCAAAGGCTGCGGCAAGGTACTTAAAATACATTTTTTGATGTTGTCTTTCAATAAGTTCATTGTTATCAAATCCTTTCTAAAAAATCAGCGCCCGGTTATTTTCATAACCGAGCGCACTCGACATCTTATCCGACCGAGGAGCAGAGAATCTGCCCCAGTGCATTGCGATGCACAGTCCTCCGATGCTCTTTTATTTGTGTTTGCTTAGTTGCTCAGTTAGAGCTTTCTAATTATTGATGTCCGCACCGCCTATAATTACACAGCGTGCCATCATCAGTACACCAGATTGATGCGGACTTCATCCAGAGCGGCCGTTTCAGAAATGAGGCCCTGCTCCAGCATCCAGTCAATGTTTTCCTGCCAGCATTCATCAGACTGGGACAGGAAAGAGGCATCCGCAGTTTCCATCATAGGCAGCAAAACTTCCATGCTCTTGCGTTCTACTGTTTCAGACAGAGGGAAGTTCTCTTCATTCTGGTTGGCCAGCAGGATCTGTAGTGCCTCCTCCGGATTAGCCTTCATATCGGCAAATCCCTTGGCAGATGCCCGCAAAAAAGCACTGAGCATCTCGCTATCATTAGCGATAGTCTCATCATTGGCAAGGAACACACCCTCATAGTAGGAGGGGACGCCATATGAATCCAAAGCAAACCAATTCACAGCGAAGCCCTCTTCCTCCATCTGAGGAACCTCATGGTTGACGAGACAGCCGATGGTGGCATCCACATTTCCGGTAGTCATTGAACTCATCAGATCAAAGCCGACATCAATCATGGTCACATCACTATAGTCAGCACCCACATAATTCATAATACTGCGGATCAATGCCTCCGACAGCTCCGTACCGGCGTAACCGATGGTCTTGCCCACCAAATCTTCGGCGGTGGTAATATTCTTTTCTTTCAGAGACAGCACAATATTCAGCGGCCCCTGCACGACAGCTCCGATGGACTTCACAGGAACATTCTGCTTTGTGCGGGCCTGAATAACATCCTGCTGATAGTACAGGCCAATGTCTGCCTGTCCGGCTGCCACAAGAGAAATAGCGTCATTGGAGTTGGATGGGAACTGGATGTTTACCTTCAAACCCTCTTCCTCATAGTATCCTTTCTCAATGGCTACATACATAAAGGCGTGCAGAGCGTTGGGATACCAGTCCAGTACCACGTCCAATTCTTTTAATTTGTCAGAATTTCCGTTATTGTTTGTTGTGCTGCATCCGCAAAGTAACAGCACACAAACTAACAGGATAGATAATATACGTTTCATAATGATAACCTCTCTTAAAATTCTCCCCGCCAGCGAACAACTTTTTTCTCCAGCAATGCTACAAGCGCCACAGCCAGCATCGCAACTACAGAAAGCAGTACGATAGGCGCAAAGACACCTGCGCCATCCAGCTGCGTCATCATGCGCCGGGAGAAATATCCCAGACCGCTTTGCGCACCCAGCCATTCACCGATGGCAGCACCAATGATGCTCATAGGAATGGCCATTTTGATAGCGGAGAAAAAGTATGGAAGCGTACAGGGGACTTTGATTTTGAAAAAAATATCTCGCTTTGTTGCGCCGTAGGTCAGCAGCAGTTCCGTCATTTCCACCTTTGCAGACTGCAAACCGTCATATACTGTGATGGTAATGGGGAAAAATGTGATGAGTACTGTCACCAGCACCTTGCTCCAGATGCCGTAGCCGAACCAAAGCACGAACAACGGCGCAATGGCAGTCGTCGGGATCGTCTGGGATGCCACGACCACCGGATACATGGCTTTCCGGAAAAATGGACTGGCATCCATCAGTATGGCAAGACCCAAGCCAAACACCAGCGAGATGGCCAACCCCACAAGAGTGACCAGCATGGTAGCGGGAAGATGTACGGTAAACAGCACAGTACGCAGTTCCCATAGCTTTTGCAGGATCTGAATGGGGGTAGGCATAATATAGGCAGCGTTTACCTTCATCGCCCCAAGCTGCCACAGCATCAGCAAGGCAAACAGGAAAATGAGGGCCGGAAGATTGCTTCTACAGGCTTTCTTCATTCCGTCACCTGCTTTCTCAGCATATCCACCAGCTGCTCCCGCAGCTCCACGATATCCGGGCGGGTCAAATCCTGCCGGGTGCGGGGATAGTCCATGGGAACCGGAATCTCTCTTAGCGTGTGAATCGGCGTTTTCTCCACTACCAATACGCTGGAAGACAGAAATACGGCTTCCTCCACATCGTGGGTGATGAACAGGATCGTTTTTTTATGGCGCTGCCACTGATCCAGAAGCCACTCCTGCATGGAAATGCGGGTAAGGAAGTCCAGTGCAGAAAAAGGCTCGTCTAACAACAGCAGATCACTGCCGGTGAGCATAGTACGGGCAAAAGCGGCCCGTTGGCGCATACCGCCCGAGAGTTCGTCCGGACGCTTGTCCCTACAGCCATCCAAACCCACATCTGCCAAGGCTGCATCAATCAGCTCCCGCTGCTCTGACTTTGTATACCTCCGCTGGATCTCCAAAGGAAGCGCCAGATTTTCGCCGATCGTTCTCCATGGGAACAGCATATCCTTTTGGGGCATATAGCCGCAGTAATGGTTTTGCCCGGTAATGGGGCTGCCGTTGACACTGATGTTGCCGGCCTTCGGCTTCAGCAGACCATTGGTCATGCGAAAAATGGTGCTCTTGCCGCAGCCGCTGATGCCGATGATGCAGTGAAAAGAGCCTGGTTCCACGGAAAAGGAGAGCCGGTCGATGATATCAAAATCCTCACTGGGGTACTGGTAGGAAACGTTGTCGAAGCTCAGAATACTCATGTCCGCATTTCCCAAGACATATCCCAGAAGCCCAGCTCATACCGGCTGCAGTTGACAAAGACCTCTGTCAGATATGCAATTTGCTCCTCGGTGGCATTTGCCGCCAGAGAATCCATCAATTCAATCAAAGCCTGATTCGTAGCGGCATATTCCTCAGCGGCATAGCCCTGAATCCATTCACCGTAGAAGGGATGCTCCGCTGCGCCGGGGATGGTGGCAAGTGCCTGTCCGATCTCCGCATAGCTCCAGGAGCAGGCGAGAATAGAGGCAACGATTTCCATGGGACTACCGGAGCTTGCAACAGATAGCATATAGTTGGTGTAAGAGAGGTTATCGAGGGCAGGTTTCACCGCAAATACCTGCTCCTCTGTAATACCAAGACGTTTCATGTAGGCACGGTGGATCTTCATCTCACCACCCAGAATAGCGTCCACATTGGCGGCAAAAGTCCGCATCAGTTCGGGAGCTCTGGCCTTGACCACACCCAAGGCAAAAACGCGTGCATAGTCAAACAGATAGAGGTAGTCCTGCAACATGAAATGCTGGAACTTCTCTACGGCAAGCGTTCCGTCACCAATGCCGGTGACAAAGGGATGCTTCAGGCACGCTTCCCAAATGGAAGCTGCCGCATCATGAAGGCGGTAAGATACAGAATTGGTCATATTACTCAGCCTCCTTCATGTAATTACTATTCAGGTCAAACAAGTGGTTCATCGGACCGGAACCCATTCCAAGATCAAGCATTGCTGCCAAAGCACCAGAGATATAGTCCTTTGCTCTCTGAACGGATTCAGCGAGTGTAAATCCCTTGGCAAGATTGGATGCAATGGCACTTGAGAGTGTACATCCTGTGCCGTGGGTATTGGGATTGTCAATACGCTTACCCTCAAACCATTGAGACCCTCCGTTTGCATAAAGCAAATCGTTGGCATCGTTGATACTGTGTCCGCCTTTGAGCAAAACGGCACAATGGTAGCTGTCTCCGATTTGCTTTGCCGCAGTCACCATATCCTCTTTTGTTTCAATGGTCAGACCGGAAAGAACTTGTGCTTCCGGAATGTTTGGAGTCATGAGGATGGCAAGAGGCAGTAATTCTTCAATCAAGGTCTGAACTGCATCATTTTTCATTAGGGCAGAGCCGGAGGTTGCCACCATAACAGGGTCAACAACAATGTTCCTGGCATCATAGTATCTCAGTCTGTCCGCAATGACACGGATCAGCTCGCTGGATGCTACCATTCCGATTTTTACGGCATCGGGATAGATGTCTTCAAATATCGCATCCAATTGTTGTTTCAGAAAATCTGGTGTTGATTCCTGAATTGCTCTCACGCCGGTTGTGTTTTGCGCAGTCAGTGCTGTGATTGCACTCATGGCATAAACACCATTCATGGTCATTGTTTTCATATCTGCCTGAATACCGGCGCCTCCACTGCAGTCACTTCCTGCAATGGTCAATGCTGTTTTCATTTTCATAGTTTTGTACTCCTTTCGTTTTCAGCATCGTTTTATATAGCGGCATAAGGTGGTGCCCCCAATGTGCCGCTTGAAGCTTTCGGCTTACTCAGCCGAAGCAAGCTCCCAAAATTCTTCTGTATGTTCAAAATCCGTAATATAGCAATCTGACAGATCACGGATTTCGGTTTGCCGTTTCTCGCTGTTATCGAATACTGCGACTACTGCAAAACCGTCAGCTTTGGCTGTCTGAATAGCATGAATGGCATCTTCAAAAACAATGGTAGCACTACGATCAGCACAAAAATGTTCCATTGCCTTTTGAAAAATGACAGGTTCATCCTTACCATGTCCAACTTCACTGCAAGTGAAGATTGCTTCAAAATAGTGTTCCATTTCACATCTGCTAAGAGCAGCTTTGATTTGATAGCGGTCAGATGCCGTTGCAATACACATCGGGATCTTAGCTTTTTTCATCTGTTCCAAGAAATCGACAACACCGGGCTTCGGTAAAACCTCATGGATGTAGAATTGCTCAATCGTTTGATTGACACCTGCCATAATTTCCTCTACAGAAAGAGAGATGTCATATTCTTTCTTGAAATAGCAGGCGGACTGATAAAGGCTCAGTGGTCTGACATCTTCACGCATAGATGGTTTCGGCTCTTTTCCAAGGGAACGGAGATAGATTTCACCAATACTGTCCCAAATGAACATGGAATCGAAGAGCGTTCCGTCAAAGTCGAAGATCGCACACTTTATCTTCATGCGTTCACCATTTCTTCTGACAGCTTGCGAAGCAAACGGCACTCATTTTCGATGTCATCAGCTGCGAAAATGGCACTGACCAATGCAACACCATCTACACCAGTACCAGCAAGCTGAGAAATGTTGGATTTACCAATGCCGCCGATGGCAACCACAGGGATATCAACAGCAGCACAAATATCACGAAGCGTTTCTTTCGGCAGAACATTTACGTTCGTTTTTGTAGATGTGGAAAACATTGCACCTACGCCAAGACAATCTGCGCCGTTCTTGACAGCTTCCAGAGCTTCTTCAACCGAGTGTGCAGAAACACCGATCATCATATCATTGCCAACTCTCTGGCGAACCTGTGCGGCTTCCATATCTTCCTGTCCAACATGGATGCCGTCAGCATGACACTTGATTGCAATTTCCACATTGTCATTGATGAAGAACGGAACGCCGTACCGTTTGCACAGAGCCGAGATTTCCATAGCTTCATTCAGAAATGTTTCATCGTCCAGTTCCTTTTCACGGAGCTGAACACAAGTTGCACCGCCTTTCAAGGCGGACTCCACCTGTTCGTACAAACTCTGTTTGCCAATCCAAGCTCTATCCGTGACAGCGTAGAGCAGCATTGCTTTTTTATCGCACTTCATATTTTGCCCCTTTCTCCAGCATCTCTGGGGTCATATTGTAAATCGCATCAATGATGTAATTTCTGTAGGTAGAGTTGCCATCCATTTCGGTGAGTCTGCTGTGAGCCACCTCACCTGCATAACCCATAGCAGAAACAGCAGCAGCCGTAGCTTCCAAAGGATGATCGGGATTTGCAGTTACAAAAGCCGCAGTCATAGCAGAAAGCTGACAACCCGTTCCGGTAATGGAAGACATCTTTGGATGTCCGTTACGGATGCAGTAAGCCTTATTGCTGTCTGCTACAATGTCGATAGCACCGGTGATGGCAATGACCACTCCGGTTTTCTTTGCAAATGCTTTCGCAAAAGCAATCACATCATCGAGGCTTTCTTCCGTCACCTTGTCTGCTACGTCAGCATCCACGCCTTTTGTTGTGCCACTGCCGGAAGCCAAGGTTTTAATTTCAGAGATATTACCACGGATAACGGAGAACTTTACGTCTTCGAGAAGCTGCATGGCGGTTTCGGTTCTCAGTTTGGATGCACCGGCTCCCACGGGGTCTAACACAACGGGATGGTTCAGTTCGTTGGCTCGTTTGCCTGCAATCAGCATGGATGCAATCGTTCGGCTATTCAGTGTACCGATATTGATGTTCAAACCGGAACAGATCGTAGTGATTTCCGCAACTTCCTCCTTATCATCAGCCATGATAGGGGATGCGCCGCAGGCAATCACGATATTTGCACAGTCATTGACTGTCACATAGTTGGTAATGTTATGAATCAGCGGACAATTCTTTCGTACATTTTCAAGCATAGTCTGAAACATTTTTCTTCCTCCTTATCGGTTGAGAGATTTCTGCATGATATGCAGAATGTTGGATTTTTTCAAACTGTAAATCAAAACTGCGGATATAATCGCGCCGCCAGCGGTAGAGATAAGCATAAAAAG
The DNA here is from genome assembly GCF_009696375.1 of Clostridium porci. Lineage (GTDB taxonomy): Bacteria > Bacillota > Clostridia > Lachnospirales > Lachnospiraceae > Enterocloster > Enterocloster porci. The sequence goes on along the minus strand of NZ_VUMD01000016.1, from coordinate 24,773 downwards.
CAAGACCGGCTGCGCTTTGTCCCATAAAGAAAATTGCAATCGGGTAAGCACACAGACCACCAAGTATAGCAGTACCAAATACTTCGCCAATCAAGGTTCTCAAGATGTTCTTGGTCTTAGCGTAAACCACGCCGCACACCAATGCACCAAACATACTGCCAGGGAAAGCCATCAGACTTCCAAGACCAAGCAGATTACGAATCAAAGCCGCTGCAAAGGCTGCACCCAGTCCATAACCGGGACCGAGCAGAATTGCGCACAAGATGTTGACCATGTGTTGAACAGGAGAGCATTTGCTCCCGAAAACAGGGAAAGAAAAGAGACTTCCCACAGCAGCAACAGCACAGAATACACCGGCAATCGCTAATTTTTTTGTGTTAGTTTTGTTCATATTCAATTTCTCCTTTGAGTGAATTAGGAAACGTCAGTCATCAGCGGCGCTTCCAGAAATAGTCACAGTTACCCCAATGGAAACTGCATGGAAGTTCGGTCGATGCTTACTGGCATCCTCTCACGCCGGAACACGGCTTCCCATCGCTGATATACAAGACTCAGGGCTCTCCCCCTCAGTCCGCCACATAAGTGGATCTCGTTTCCTCCTTTCTCAAAAGATAAAGAAAAAACAGGAGAATACCTTTTGTGGTATCCTCCTGTAACAGAGCGCAAGTGTTTCCTACGGCGGCATTATCCACATCAGGTATAAGGGTCGAAGGTGATACCTTCCTCTCAGCCTGTCAGTACAAGCTCCCCTGCGTTTTCAGTTGCAAAATAAAAACAGGAGACAATCCTTTTGGATGCCTCCTGTAAAAAATCCTTGTATATGACTTCCTACGGCGGTATTATCCGCATCAGGTTATAGGATCGAAGTTCGGTTACTTCCTCTCAGCCTGCTAACACAAGCTCCCCTGTATTTATTTCGCTAAACATTATACACCCTGTTTTTTGAAAATACAATAGGTTTTTTGGAAAAGACACAAAAAGTTAACTTAATACATGAACAAAATAAAGGCTTATATTCTACAACTTTACATCAAAAAAACCACGAACTAATGGTTGAATAATGGATATGATCAGACTTTACTAAGAGTAGGACGGCTATTTTACAATCCAGAGCTTCACAAATTAAAATTTCAAATATTTAGTTTTAAAATAGCTGGATGGGGCGGGGGTGAAAGAAGATTTGGGATTGTTCCTGATAGAGCGGTATGATATACTGGAAAAGAAACAAAATTGTGTTGCAGGGTGGCGTTGACCAAAAGATGGAAAGCGGTGCAGATGGAATTTAACCTTCAGGACGTAATGGCCTTTGGGTTTTTGATGATTACATTGCTTACCTTTAGGTGTTGAAACAAGATGACACCTGGAATCAGAAGGTATGGTTGGACGCAGCACACAGGAGGAAAGAGCCGGGAGGATGGAAGATGGCAAGAGAACAAATATTAGTGCTGAATATAAACCAGCTAAAGACTCCTGGTGTTTTTGAAACATTTTTAGAGCAGGTTTCTCCTGATCGGCGGCAGCGTGTGGAGCGCCATGCAACGGTATCAGGCAAGCTCCAGTCCTTGGGGGCAGGACTGGTTTTGAACGAAATACTGGAACAATTTGGTTTAAATTCATCAGAGACAGTTCTGGAATATGGGGAGAATCAAAAGCCTTACATCCCCCATTGCTCCCAGCTTCATTTTAATCTGACTCATTCTGGAGACTATGCGGCGGGGGTGTGGGCCCACACCCCGGTAGGAATTGATATTGAACAGGTAGGAAGTGATGGGGAAGAGGTTGCCAGGCGTTTTTTTCATGAAAGTGAGCTTCGCTGGCTGGAAGGCTTATCCTCGGAGGCTGAGCGTATCCAGGGCTTTTTTCGTATGTGGGTCTTAAAGGAAAGCTTTTTGAAGGCTACAGGATTAGGTATGAGGCTGCCGTTAAATGCATTCGAGATTCGGATAGAGGATGAGGACATTTCTGTAAAGCAGAAGGTCAATGAAAATACATATTATTTTAAGGAATTTGAACTGGAGGGCTGCCGGGGAGCTGTATGCGCGGAGGAGCCGGAGGTCAGGGGATGGAGATTAGAAAAAATATTGCTTTAGGATGTGATTGATTCTATCAGGAGAATTTAAAAGGAATTTATGTTCAGGAAAAGCTTGATCAAGAACCATCGGAAGCAAGCGCCACAAGGTTCACACATAAAATGAAATGTTGCCATATTTTTAAGAAACTGCTATACTTAATTCAAGGATGAGTAAATTATAAGGAGATGCTATATGCGATTAGAGAGTATAGATACGAGTTCTCTGGCAGAGCGAGTAGCGGATAAAATCGAGGGATTAATTATAGATAATCAGTTGAATTCGGGGGATAAACTGGCTAATGAGATAGAACTGGTTTCTCAATTAGGTGTTGGCAGAGGAACAATTCGGGAAGCAATGAAAATTCTTGAGTCTAGAAATGTTGTGGAGATTCGCCGTGGAAAGGGAACTTACATATGTGATAATCTAGGGATGGTAGGAGATCCTCTGGGATTTCGTTTTGCTCATGATAAGAAAAAACTGGCAGAGGATTTAAGCGATCTGCGGTGCATATTGGAACCTGAGATTGCAGCGTTATCTGCTGAAAAAGCAACGGAGCAAGACATTGAAGAGCTGCAGAAGATTTGTACGGATGTAAGTGAAATGATAAAGAGGGGGGAAGATTATAGTCAACGTGATATTGAATTTCATGTGAAGATTGCCACTATAACAGGTAATCTTGTAATACCCCAGCTGATTCCATTAATTACACAGGGGGTATCGTTGTATGTGAACCTTACTAATCACAATATGGCAGGTTCGGCAGCCATTACACATCAAAAGGTGGTGGACGCTATCAAACGCCATGATTCAGAGGGAGCTTACGCTTCGATGCTGGAACATATGAAGGAAAATCGAGAGAATCTGGAATTATTAAAAAAGAAGTGAAACGAATCGATAGGTGATATTGTAAAATAGAAATGCAATAGTAAATTGAATAAAAAGCAGTCTTTCTAAAACAAAAAATCACGGTTCTAAGTGGCTTTTATAGCGATTTAGAAACCGTGTTTTTTGTGCAGTATTTTAGTCGGAGCCGTGTTTTGTAACCGCTGATTTTTAGATATATTTAACAAAAACAATCTTGCTATTTTGGCGTTTTGTATATTGATTAAAAATATAGATAACATATAATAATATCATCATACAACGTGATGACATTATGATAAAACCGAAGAAAAGGAGAAGGATATGGGAAGAAGCAGTGATATTTTAAAAGGGCCAGAATGGGCCAATGTCAGAGCACTCTATAAATCCTCCGGTTTTACGGAGGAAGAATTGAAGAAACCACTGATTGCGGTGGCAAATTCTTATAATACGGTGTGTCCCGGACATGCGGTTCTGAAACAACTTACGCAGAGAGTGAAAGAAGGAATCTATGCAGCAGGTGGAACACCCGTAGAATTTGGAACGATTGGAGCCTGTGACGGTGTGGCGATGAGCCATAAAGGAATGCAGTATATCCTTCCGGCAAGAGAGATGATTGCAGATGATATTGAGGCGATGATAGAGGCGCATCGGCTGGATGGACTGGTGATTTTGGGATCTTGCGATAAAATTGTTCCGGGAATGATTCTGGGAGCGCTGCGCGTGAATCTTCCAACGGTATTTGTCAATGGAGGGCCTACGCTTCCGGGAAGAATGAAAGAAGGGAATCCTTATGGTGGGGAGTATATTGATCATTCTATTATTCAACAGTCAGAAGGCGCTTTAAGCCAGGGTAGCATCACACAGGAAGAATTTGACTGGATTGAGAATAATGCAGTTCCTACAATCGGTTCTTGTGCAATGCTGGGAACGGCGAATACAATGTGCTGTCTAGCCGAGGCTATGGGACTATCTTTACCGGGAAGCGCAGCAGTGCCTGCAGTTTACAGCCGCCGTCAGAGTATTGCTTTTGAGAGCGGTGTAGCAGTAATGAATCTGGTGAATAAGAATATTTGTATCAAAGATATTGTTACAAAGGATGCTATTATAAATGCTATTAAAGTAAATTCTGCAATTGGAGGCTCAACGAATGCAGTGCTGCATCTTCTGGCAATTTCCTATGAGGCAGGAGTTGACCTGGACATCTTTGAGTTTGGAAAGGTAAGCATGTCGGTTCCTCATCTGGTGCCTATGATTCCCGCAGGTCAATATACTTTGCTGGACTTTTATGAAGCTGGTGGAATTCCGGTTATAATGAAAGAATTGTCTTCCATCCTGAAGCTGGGCGGCATTACCTGTACGGGCAAAAGTATGGAAGATAATATACGCAGCGTAAAGAATAAAAACCGGGATGTAATCCGCAGCTTGGATCATCCGGTACATACAAGAGGCGGAATTGCTGTTCTGAAAGGAAATGTAGCGCCTGACGGAGCAGTTACAAAACCGTCTGCAATACCGGAACAGGCTCTGAAGTTCTGTGGTCCGGCTAAAATCTATGAAAGTGAGCATGAGGCGTTGGAAGGAATCAGGGCACATCAGGTACAGGCCGGAGAAGTTGTTGTAATCCGCAATGAAGGTCCAAAAGGCGGTCCGGGAATGCCGGAGATGTACAAAGTAATGAAGGTACTGGTAGGTATGAAGCTAGGAAGTAAGGTTTGTGTAATTACAGATGGACGTTTTTCAGGCTCTAACAATGGTTGCTTTGTGGGACATATCTGTCCGGAAGCGCTTGATGATGGTCCGATTGCCTATCTGAAGAATGGCGATATGATTACTGTAGACATACTGAAGGGAACGGTAGAAGCAGATGTGGATTTTGAACAGAGAAAACATGAAATCGTAAGGAAAGAGAAAACACCGGTACAAGGCTGCCTCTATCAGTATAGAAAGAATGTCGCAACTGCATCAAAGGGAGCCTACATAGCTACGAAGGAATCATAAATAAAGTGAAAATAAAAAAGGAGAAATTAGTATGTCAGGTGTATTGTTAGTTATGAATCTGGTGATCGCAATTGCGATTATGATAGCATTGATTTTGATTCCAAAGCTGAATCCTGCTATTTGTCTGGTTATTGCCAGTTTATATATGGGGGTAGCTTGTGGTTTGGGATTTGTTACGTCAATTAACACAATCGGAGCAGGTTTTGGAAATATGATGGCCGGTATTGGTCTTCCGATTGGCTTTGGTGTTATTCTGGGACAGCTGATGAGCGATACAGGCGCTGCTAAGGTGATTGCAAAAACAATTGTACATGCGGTACCTAATAAGTTCGTATTATATGCAATTGCAGGTGCAGGCTTTATTCTGGCTATTCCAGTATTTTTTGATGTAACATTTATTATCTTAATCCCAATCGGAATTGCTGTAGCTAAAGAGGTGAATAAACCTCTGGCATATGTGGTAGGTGCTTTAACAATTGGCGACGGTATTGCTCAGACTTTAGTACCTCCTACGCCGAATCCACTGGCAGCAGCTGATTTACTTAGCTTTAATCTGGGCTCTATGGTAATTATGGGGTTGATTATTGGCTCTATTGCAACCGTAATTTCTGTTTTCGTATATACCAAAATTCATAATACAGGATTTTTTAAACCGGAAAAAGATACAAATCAGATCATGGAATTGAATCAGGAAATGTTAGAAACGGAAGCAGCTGGTAAAACACCTTCATTCTTTGCATCAATGCTTCCTATCTTAATACCTGTTGTATGTATTTTGTTAGGAACCGGCGCATCTGCTATTTATGGAGATAATACTCCTGTGGCAGCACAGTTTTTAGGAAATAAGATTATTGCGATTATGTTAGGTACTCTTTGCGCCTATTTGATTGGATACAAATATCTTGGGAGAAATAAGGTAGAGCTTTCTGCCAATGAGGCTTTAAAACAGGCTGGCGTTGTGCTTTTGATTACAGGTGCAGGGGGATCGTTTGGTGCGGTTATCTCTGCTACAGATATTGGAAATGCACTGGTTAATACATTAAGCATTAACAGTGGTTCTGTAATTAAAGTATTATTTCTAGCTTACTTTATTGGATGTATTTTCCGTATTGCACAGGGCTCCGGAACTGTAGCAGGTATTACTGCTATGACGATTATGGCAACCATCGCTCCAAGCATTGCTATTCATCCGGTATATATCGCTCTGGCAGCTCTGGCAGGCGGAATCAGTGTTGGGCATGTTAACGATAGTGGCTTTTGGGTAGTAAGTAATTTGTCCGGCTTTAATGTAAAGGGAGGACTAAAGACCTATACTCTTGCACAGATTATTATGTCAATATCGATTATGGTTTTGACTTTGATTTTTGCGTTGGTGCTGCCAGGGGCAGTTGGATAATGGATCTGGTATGAATAAAGGCAGCTGAATATCATATCAGGCTGCTGTCTGAAGGAATCGTTTCTGAATATGAAATGTAAATCAAAAGAACGAAGCTATAAAATATGAGTCCTGTTCATGAAAGTAGCCTGCCAGTAATAGAATGAGAACAAGAGACATTTTCAGGTGATGAAGTGTGAAGGTTCTTGTATTTTTATCAGAGGTTATGGTGCCTTTAACTATTTTCTATATTGTAGGATTTGGTCTGCTGTCACGGCGTCCGGTGTTGGATGATTTTATAGAGGGAGCCAAAAAGGGAATGAGTACAGTGGCTGGAATCCTGCCCACGCTGGTAGGACTGATGGTTTCCGTAGGAATTTTGAGGGCTTCCGGTTTTCTGGATTTTTTGGGAGGTATATTGGCAATGCCTGCTGCCCTTATTCATCTGCCTCCCCAGATTGTGCCTGTCATTCTGGTGCGCTTGGTTTCTAACTCAGCGGCTACCGGGCTGGTTTTGGATATTTTCAAGGAATATGGTACGGACTCCTACCTGGGGCTTGTAGCCTCTATCCTCATGAGCAGTACAGAGACAGTGATGTATTGCCTGAGCGTTTACTTTGGAACTGTGGGGATTACAAAAACACGGTATACTCTGGCAGGCGGGCTCATAGCAACGGCTGTGGGAATTGCTGCCAGCGTGGTAATGGCAGGAGTCATGTCTTAGAAAAAAACGTTGCAAAATCAAGGGTTATTGACTATAATAACTATGGAAATCCGCTGTATGACATTAGAGCGTACAGCGGGTTTATGCTTTTGAGAGAAAAAGGAGCGCTTATGGAAACATACCTGAAGCTGCGTGAGCAGTACCCACGCTTTTTTTACAGAGGATACAAGATAGAAGAGTCTAAGAAAGAGCTGAAGCTTACGTACAGCTTCGAGACAGAAGGGCTTTCCTCTTTTCGGCCGGAATGGATATTTCCCAGGCCAGAAGGAGACAGACGCTGCTGGAAGAGGGACAGGCTTTTGCAGGAGCTGGTTTTTTCACTGGGACTGGTAGAGCTGGTCAGCTACTGGAAGCTTACCTGCTCTCCTCAGGTAGTGGTGGAAGCCGGCTCCTTAAGCCAGGAGCAGATTGACTGGTGGAAGGATTTATATTTTAATGGACTGGGGGAATTTTTTTATATAAATCGGATCAATGAAGCCAGGCTTGAGGATTTTATGGAAATCAAAGCCGGAAAAGCTCAAAGGGCAGCCGGCGCTCAAGGGGCCGATGATCATAGAGAGGCCGGGGGAACGTTCTCAGGGGAAGCTGGCATTGCCTTAAGAACCCAAGAACGGCCCATCAAAGGGGTTCTTGTCCCTATCGGCGGCGGCAAGGATTCCGCCGTTACTTTGGAGCTTATGAGACAGGCAGGGGAAAAGCTGTATGCATACGTTATCAATCCCAGAGGAGCCACCCTCCATACTGCGGAGGTTGCAGGTCTGGATGCGGCCCATAGGATTCATGTAAAGCGGACGCTGGATGTTCATATGCTGGAGCTGAACCAGAAGGAATTTTTAAACGGGCATACTCCTTTTTCCGCGCTGGTGGCATTTTCCAGCATATTAGCGGCCAGATTATATGATCTGCCTTATGTTGCCCTGTCCAATGAATCTAGTGCCAATGAAAGCACCGTTCAAGGCAGTACAGTTAACCACCAGTACTCCAAGAGCTTTAAGTTTGAGGCAGATTTCCACAGATACACGGAAGAATACCTACCAGGCAGCGCATATTATTTCAGTATGCTTCGCCCCTTAAGCGAATATCAGATTGCCCGGTATTTTGCGTCCCGGAAGCAGTACCACAGCATTTTCCGAAGCTGTAACGTAGGAAGTAAAACAGACAGCTGGTGCGGCCGGTGTCCCAAATGCCTGTTCGTGTATCTGATTCTGTCTCCCTTTCTGACACCGGAGGAGATGGTGCGTATGTTCGGACGGAATATACTGGAGGACGAGACAATGAAAGTGACCTTAGAGCAGCTGGTGGGGCTTCATGAGGAAAAGCCCTTTGAGTGCGTAGGAAGCCGGGATGAGATTAATACGGCGATTGTTCAAACCATTGACAGGATGGAAGCGAAGGGGAGAAGGCTCCCGGCTCTTCTGGCTTATTATAAAACCACAGGGCTGTACCAGCGGTATAAGGCCGCAGGGAACCTGTATTCCTCCTATTATGACGAAGAAAATCTGGTGCCTGCCCGCTGGGCAAGTCTGGTGAAGGACAGCTGTGTAAATGGATAATATCATCCATTGTGCCTGTAAAGGAGAAATGACGTGATTGAAAGAATAGAGCCCTGGATTAAGGGAAAACGGGTACTGCTTCTGGGCTTTGGAAGGGAAGGCCAGTCTACCTATCATGTGCTCCGGCAGCTTGGCAGCTATGCAAAATTGGATATTGCCGATCAGTCATCCCCAAAGGAGCTGCCTGACAGGGAGATGGTGTGGATAACGGGGCCGGATTATCAGAAATGCCTGGATAACTATGATGTGGTATTTAAAAGCCCAGGAATTGTGTTGGAAAAGGAGCCTTATGAGTATAAATGCAGGATTCTTTCCCAGACGGAGGTGTTTTTCCATTGTTTCCGGGATCAGATTATCGGCATTACCGGAACGAAGGGCAAAAGCACAGTTACAACATTGCTGTACCACCTTCTGAAGACGGGAGGGGAAAGCACCCTTTTGGTGGGGAACATTGGAATACCCTGCCTGGATCATATAGAGGAGGTCAGGCCGGAGACAAAGATCGTCTTTGAGCTGTCCTGTCATCAGCTGGAGTATATGACGGTATCTCCCCATATGGGCATTTTAGTCAATATTCATGAAGAACATTTGGATCACTATGGCACTATGGAAAAATATGTGGAATCCAAACGCCAGATTTATAAGCATCAGAAGGACTCGGATATCCTTATCTGCAATGTTCAATGTCTGCCGGAGACCGGTACTTGTCCGTCCTGCCTGATCCGGGCGGGAATGGATGAGCCGGAAGCAGAGCTGAATGTAAGGGAGAAAGGGGGAGAAACCTGGATTTATTTCAGGGACAGAGCCTTTCGGATTCCCGGAGACAAGATTAAGCTTCTGGGACAGCATAATTACTTTGATATTGGCATTGCCTACAGCGTGTGCGTGATTCTGGGAATGGATGATGAAACCTTTGAGGAGGGCCTTACATCTTATGAGCCGCTGCCCCACAGGCTCCAATATCTTGGGGAACGGGATGGAGTTAAGTATTATGATGATTCTATTTCCACTATTTGTGACACTACGATTCAGGCTCTTAAGACCCTGAAGGATACGGATACCGTACTAATAGGAGGTATGGATCGGGGAATTGATTACCGGGAGCTGATAGAGTATCTGTCCCTGTGCCAGGTGCCCCATATCATCCTAATGGAGTCTACAGGCAAGCGCATTTATCAGGAAATATACAAGTATTATCCTGATTTTAAGGACAAGGCCAGATTGATATTGGCAGAGCATTTGGAGGAAGGAGTCCGCAGGGCCAGAGAGATAACCAGGCCGGGGCGGAGCTGCCTTTTGTCTCCGGCTGCGGCCAGCTATGGCATTTTTAAGAACTTTGAGGAGCGGGGGAAGGCCTTTGCGCGTCTTGTACTGGATAAGTAATCCTGAAAAACGCAGAAGATACAAGAAAAGTACACAGTCTTTTAAGAATTTTATAAGGATTTTGGGCTTGTGCGAATAATTAAAATACTGTACAATCAGTAGGAAGCTTTTGAAATAGAAAGTGAAAGGGAGAAGTGTGGAAGCTTACGATACGCTGAACGAGGTTTTGGTAAAATTGTTTCGGGATGTAAACGACATTGAGCAGAAGGCCATTATAACCCCGGAGTTTAAGGACATTACCAATAATGATATGCATGTGATTGACGCCATTGGTATTCAGGCGCCTAAAAATATGTCGTCTATAGCTAGGGAATTGTCGGTTACGGTGGGAACTCTGACTATTTCCATGAACAGCTTGGTGAAAAAGGGCTATGTAGTGCGGCAGAGGAGCAGCGTGGATCGGCGGGTTGTGTATATTTCCCTTTCAGAAAGAGGGGTAAAGGCTTATCAGCATCATAAGAAGTTTCACGAGCAGATGATCCACGGGGTAGTGAAGGAACTGACGGAGGATGAGCTGGAGGCCCTCGTAAAGGCGTTGACTAAGCTGAATGCCTGGTTCAGAAGCTTTGAAGAGAACTAAAGGAGGCAGTATCAAATATGAAAAAATGGTTAATAGGCGTGATGGCAGTTATGACGGCAGTTGCTCTGGCAGCCTGTACTCCTACGACTGAGAAGCAGAATAAACAGACGACAGCAGCGGCAGGAGAGGCCCAGGAGAGTATGGTGCCTCACAGCACCGGGGGGGTCAGCGACAAGGTTCCAGATCCTAACATAAAGCCAGTGGCTGTAGTTTCTATATATCATGGTACGGATGATGGACTGATTCAGGATATGGATTCTCTGGACACAGACGAATTGGACGCGCAACTTCTGGTAGATAAGCTGATAGAATATGGTGTTCTTACACAAGGGACAAAGGTCTTAAGCTTTACAGTGGAGGGAAAGAAAGCAGATAGCGCAAGTTCCCAGGGGCCGGGAGCAGAGGCTCAGACAGAGGAAGCTGTGGGAACGCTGGATCTGAACCACGCAGAGAGCGCTTATGGGCACTCGGATGAAATGTTTCTCACTGAGCTTGGCAATACCTTTACAGAGAACTTTGGGCTTGCTAAGCTGAAGCTGAAGGTTAATGGAGCTAACTTTGAGGGTAATACCATTAAGCAAGGGGATGGTGATTTTATTACCTACAACACAAACTACAAATCGGTGAAATAATTATGAGCAGGATAACAGAAACACGATAGTAAATTGAAAATTTAGCCTTTGTAAAATAAAAAGTACGGTTCTAAGTGGCTTTTATAGCTGCTGGAACCGTATTTTTTTAATACGGAATGGATATGACTTTGGTTGATATACTGTTGCATTTGGAATCGATAGCAGAGGGGAGAAGGCTAAAATCCATTGTTAAAGTTCAGGACATAATTCTCTTGCGGGTTAGTTGAATTTGTAACGCCAACTTCGTTTTGAGCTATATTGAATTGTTTTGATGTAGATGTATTTATAGTGCTTCCAGATCTGATTTTAGCGAAAATAGGAGAAAATCAGCCAAATTGGGAACCCTTTATTTGGTATGCCGGTGAGCCGGAGAATATTTTTAGCTATAAGAAAGCCCATGCTCCAATCTGGAAACCATGAGCTTTCCTTTTTGATTATCATTCCGTCTGCCATTAGGTTAGCTTGCTTTTAGAATCGTCTGAATCAGCTGCTGCCAATGGGCAGATAACGTTTGATAAAAAACTCTTATACTAGAACTTAGACATAGCAGCTTCATCTGCGACTACAATAACGTCCTTATGTAGCTGAAGCACAGAGGCAGGAACCTGAGGGGTAACGGGTCCAAAGACTACATCTTTAAGAATCTGAGCTTTATCCTCCCCGCTTACTGCCAAAAGAATCCTGGAGGCCTTCATAATGGTTCCAATACCCATGGTATAAGCCTGCCTGGGAACGTCGCCGGCAGAGGCAAAGAAACGCTTGTTGGCGTCAATGGTGCTCTCTGTCAGATTCACGCAGTGAGTAACAGGGGCGAAGGACTCGTCTGGCTCATTAAAACCGATATGACCGTTGTGTCCAAGGCCAAGCAGCTGGAGGTCAATGCCGCCTAAGCTCTGGATAATCTGTTCGTAGCGGGTACATTCCTTATGGCTGTCAGGCTCGGTCCCGTCAGGAACATTAGTATTTTCGGGATGAATATTAATGTGCTTAAAAAGATTGTTATGCATGAAGTAGTAATAGCTCTGATCGTTGTCTTTTGTAAGTCCCCTGTACTCATCCAAATTTACACTCTTAACGCAGGAAAAATCCAGATCGCCCCTTTCATAGCGTTCGATTAGCTCCTTGTAAGTGCCAAGCGGCGTGGAGCCGGTTGCCAGGCCCAGTACACAGTCAGGCTTTATGATTACCTGTGCTGCGATCACATTAGCGGCCTTTCGGCTTAAGTCATTGTAATCAGATGCTTGAATGATTCTCATTATTGTTGCCACCTTTCTATTACACTGCATAATAGTTGCATTTCCGCAGTTATCTAACTCCGGGCTGCATTTTATGAAAAAATTTTATTTTTTATTTATGTCTGAACATAGGATAGCATTTTCCTAACATACTTTCAAGGGGTAATTGCATAAAATATTTATAAAAGCAGATAGGCCGTTTTCAGGGCAGCTGCAGATAAAGGTGGGAGGAGTGAAAGCATGACCAATTATCGAAGACTGATATCTTATATCTATGCTTACGAGGGCGAAGTAAAGGGCAGAAATATTGGCTTTGCCAAGCTGGAGTCTAGGAACGGACAGTGTAAGCTCAGCGTCAATGTAAAAAAAGTCTATGTAGGAGGCAGCGACCTTGGGGTTTATCTGCTGGCTCCGGGAAGAGAGATATTCCTGGGAAGTATTTTTATCCGGGGAGGAACCGGAGAGTTCAGAGCTGCCGTCGCAGTGGACAATGCTGCCGATTCCGGCTGCAGCATGGAACATTGCTATGGTCTTACGATCCATGAAAAAGGAGAGTCCTGGCGAGCCTATACCACCATATGGGAGGATGCGGTGGCCCAGGCTGCGGAGCTGGAGCTGGCAAGCGTCACCTCCGAAAATCGTGGAAATGCAGACGAGCAGATACATAAAAAGATGGAGGAACTGGATCGGGAGCTGGAGGCACAGGAGAAGGCCTTGGGAGAGGCGCCTGTGACAGAATCGGATATTGAGCCGGAGATTATTAAAATATCCGTGAAGCCGGAGGAAGATACGCCTGATATGAGGGCCGCAGATACGGAGGAGAGCCGGAAGGAGGAGACTGAGCTCCAGAAGGCTGGGACGGAAGCTCCGATGAAGGGCCAGGCAGTAAAGGAGATCGAGGCAGAAGCGCAGTGGGAAAAAGAGAATACTCAGACGGCAGAGGGGATAACGGAGGCAGACAGAATGGGAGAACAGAAGGAAGTCATAAGCCAGGAGGAAGAATCTGTCTCTGGGGAACCTGCTAAACAGGCTTCTGCCATGGAGGTGATACAGCAGGAGCAGGCAGAGAAGCTTCAGAGGAATGAGCCGGCAGGCCAGGAGAGAATGCCGATAAAGGAACAGAATCTGGTAGTATGGAGTGAAGCTAACCGTGTTCCAGAGGAGGAAGGCTTAGATGAGCTGGCTCGTGATGAGGCATATACATTCAGCAGGACGTTTGGCCCTGCCGGATTATCAGAATCTGGATATGATCCGGCTGTTGTATCAGAGGACGTATCTGTTGCTGATAATGCTCCCGCCTCCAAACGGTCTTCTTTTGCCGCTGCGTCTTCGCCCCTTCAGGACGCTCCGGCAGCAGATATAGGCTGCCCGTCTGCCCAGGAGAGGCAGCCGATTGTTGACTCTGGAGAGGAGGAGCTGTTCTTAAGTGATCCCCAGGAGCTGGCTCGTTTGGAGGAAGAGGAACAGGAATACAGCCAGCCTCAGCAAATATGGGAAGGATTTAGGAAGCGGTATCCTAAGATTCAAGCGTTCGACAGTGCCAACGGATGTGAAATTCTCACAATCAAGCCGCAGGACATCGGACTTTTGCCAAGAGAAAACTGGAATTATGGAAATAACAGCTTTCTTCTCCATGGATACTATAACTATCGCTATTTAGTTCTGGCCCGCATCGGAGGAGAAGGTAGCCAGATCCGGTATATTCTGGGGGTGCCGGGCCATTACTACAGCAACGAAAAATATATGGCTTCCATGTTTGGTTTCCCCCATTTCGTACTGTCAAAAAAACAACCGTCCCAGGACGGCCGCTTCGGCTATTGGTATACAGATATCCGCTTGCAGAATCAGGATTAGCTCTAGTAGGTATCTTTAATAAAATTGATAAATGGCTTAGACGTCAAGAAGCGGGCTTAAGGCTTAATACTCTATCCCCCGCAGAACCACCTTTCCTACAAAGGGGCTTACCTGCTTAGCAAAGCCCAGCATTTCATCCTTTGTAAATGCGCTGTACAGGCCGGGTGCAAGTATGTGACCGGTTTCTGCAAAACACTGCAAATAATATTCAGAACAGCCCTTAATCCACGGCCCGATCCCGTCGAAATCCTGACTGGTGTGAAGGCCGCGGACAACAGTTGTCCGAAATTCGTAAGGAACGCTGCCTGATAAAAGAAATTCAACGCTTTCGTTTATAGACTCAATCCGAAGCTTTGGCACTCCAGCCGCCTTCCCATAATTTTCTTTGGAGGCTTTTATATCCATAGCCACATAGTTTACCAAGCCCCTGTCGCATAGCCTTTTTAGAACGTTTGGATTATAGCCGTTGGTGTCCAGCTTTACAGCCAGCCCCAATGCTTGGATCTCTGTTAAAAAATCCTCCAAATCATAGCATAGTGTAGGTTCCCCGCCTGTGATACAAACACCCTCCAGAACGCCCTTCCGTTTGGTTAAAAACGCCAGCGTTTCTTCCGAGGAATAAGCCGCAGTCAGAGGCTCCTTGAGCAGCTGGCTGTTATGGCAGAAGGGGCATCTGAAATTACATCCTCCTGTGAATACAGTAGCAGCCACCCGTCCGGGATAATCCAGCAGCGTGGTTTTTTGCAATCCGCATATGTTCATAATTCTTATAACCTGCACCTTTTCATTTCCTGGTTTGTTCTATATAATAAAACATATATCTGTTTTGTTAGTATAGCATATTGAAAGCTGAAAAAAAAGAGGAAGAAGCTTATGACAACAGAGTCAATCAAAACTGGAGAGCTGCTGACATCTGATGGGGACGCAAGCAACAGCAGCCCTGGCGTTGGCGCTCTCACTCAGGAAGAAAAAGGCCGTGCCACGAAGCAGCGCCGTTGGGAGCAGCGTATGGAAAAGAAAAGAATGGCAGAAGAACAGGCTCATATTCTGGAAGAAGCCAAACGAAAGCAGGATGAGATGTTTATGAGAAAGGCCCTTGGAGAGGCCAGGAAAGCAGCCTGTACAGGGGATGTGCCCATTGGCTGCGTTCTGGTCCGGCGTGGAAAGATTATAGCAAGAGGCTATAACCGCCGGAATGCGGATAAGAATGTCCTTTCTCACGCCGAGGTGTCTGCTATCCGAAAAGCCTGTAAAAAGCTGGGGGACTGGCGGCTGGAGGACTGCGTTTTGTATGTAACCCTGGAACCCTGTCCCATGTGTGCCGGAGCCATTGTCCAGGCCCGAATTCCCAGGGTTGTGATGGGCTGCGCCAATCCCAAAGCCGGCTGTGCCGGCTCCGTTCTGGATCTGCTTCACCAGCCGGGCTTTAATCACCAGACAGAAACAGAGATGGGAATTTTAGGAGAGGAGTGCTCTCTGTTAATGAAGGAATTTTTTCAGGATTTAAGGCGGGCTAAGGATGCGGATAAGGGCTAATAGGAGACGGGCTGCTATCGCCCCCTTGACAAATAGTCCTGTGCAGAGTATACTAAACAGGCGATTGTGAAGCTTTGACCGGATTCCGGTTATCTTCACAGGCCTGATTCAGTTATAAAGCTTCCACGCAGCCGGGGAGATAGCGGTGCCCTGTACCTGCAAACCGCTCCAGCAGGGGTGATGCCTTGCCCCGGGTAATGGGCTGCGAAGCTGCCTTATGCAAGTGGCGTTGACGTTTGGGTCTTACGCAACGGGAATCTGTGAACCGTGTCAGGGCAGGAATGCAGCAGCACTAAGCAGAAGCTCCCGTGTGCCGTAAGGTCGCCTGGACTGAGTTAACTGCATGAGTAACGTCCGTGGCCATTACACAAAGCAAGGCGCGTGGAATTAAAATAAAGGGGATATAAATCTGACGATACGGATATGCTGTGCCGGCAGATTTATATCCCCTTTGTTTGATATCCGGGGGTCAGCCTTGCTGTTTCGGCCATAAGCTTTAATTTATACTTGCCCCAGGGGTTCCTTTCGGTTATAATTACAAAATGGGAATAATAGACCATTCACCAGCTTATAACAAGTAAAGAAAAAGTCTGATAGGGAGGAAGTGCGATATGAGAAGAATTGGAATGCTGACCAGCGGCGGAGACTGTCAGGCACTGAACGCTACTATGCGCGGCGTAGCAAAGTCCTTGTACAACATGGTTGACGACGTGGAGATTATCGGATTTGAGGATGGTTATAAGGGCCTGATGTACGCTGACTATCAGGTTATGAAGCCCTCTGACTTTTCTGGTATTTTGACTCAGGGAGGAACGATTCTTGGAACCTCTCGTCAGCCCTTCAAGCAGATGCGCGTTCCTGATGAGAATGGACTGGACAAAGTAGAGTCCATGAAGCACACCTATAAGAAGCTGAAGCTGGAATGTCTCGTAGTTCTGGGAGGCAACGGAAGCCAGAAAACAGCTAACATGCTTAGTCAGGAGGGGCTTAATATTGTCTCTCTTCCAAAAACCATAGACAATGACTTGTGGGGCACAGATATGACCTTTGGCTTTCAAAGCGCTGTGGATGTAGCGACGAATGCCATTGATTGCATACACACCACTGCAGCTTCCCATGGCCGTGTGTTCATCGTAGAGGTCATGGGTCACAAGGTAGGCTGGCTTACCTTATATGCGGGGCTGGCCGGAGGCGCGGACATCATCCTTCTGCCGGAGATTCCATACGATATCAATCTTGTCTGTGAGGCTTTGATGAAGCGCTCGAAGGCAGGCAAACGCTTTTCTATTCTTGCTGTTGCGGAAGGGGCCATTTCCAGGGAGGATGCTGGGATGACCAAGAAGGAGCTAAAGGAAAAGAAAAAGAGCAGCGTCATTTACCCTTCGGTGGCTTACGAAATCGGAGCCAGAATTCAGGAGACAACAGGCATGGAGGTTCGGGTAACGGTACCGGGCCATATGCAAAGAGGAGGGGAGCCCTGCTCCTATGACCGGGTTCTCGCTACCCGGATGGGAGCCGTGGCAGCCAGATTGATCCGAGACAAAGAATATGGATATATGGTAGTGGTTAAGAATAACAATATTAACAAGGTTCCTCTTTCGGAGGTGGCAGGAAAGCTTAAGACAGTAGACCCACAATGCTCCATGATCCAGGAGGCCAAGATGGTAGGAATCAGCTTTGGAGATGAGTAAAGCCTAACCTAACTATATAAGGAATAAGGAGTAATCACCATGTCATATACGGCGTTATACCGCAAATGGCGTCCTGTTTCCTTTGAAGATGTAAAAGGACAGGAGCCTATTGTTCAGACTCTTAAAAATCAAATAACGTCGGAGCGTATCGGTCATGCCTATTTGTTCTGCGGAACAAGAGGCACCGGAAAAACCAGTATTGCCAAGATATATGCGAGAGCTGTCAACTGTGAGCGTCCTGTGGACGGCAGTCCCTGCAATGAATGTCCAACCTGCCAGGCGATCCTTTCCGGGTCCTCTATGAATGTAGTGGAAATCGACGCTGCCTCCAATAACGGCGTGGAAAATATCCGAGATATCCGGGATCAGGTTCAGTATCCTCCCACTGAGGGAAGATACCGGGTATATATCATCGACGAGGTTCATATGCTGTCCATCGGAGCATTCAACGCTCTGCTAAAAACCCTGGAGGAGCCGCCCTCCTACGTTATCTTTATACTTGCCACAACGGAGGTTCACAAGATTCCCGTAACCATTCTCTCCAGATGCCAGTGCTATGATTTTAAACGCATTTCCCTGGAAACCATAGCCGCTCGCCTGCGGGAGCTGACCCAGGCGGAAGCCATCGAAGTGGAAGACAAGGCTCTCATGTACGTTGCCAAGGCTGCGGACGGCTCCCTGAGAGACGGCTTAAGCCTTTTGGATCAGTGTGCGGCTTTCCATTATGGGAAGCTTCTGACCTACGAAAATGTTCTGGAGGTGCTGGGAGCCGTAGACACAGCGGTATTCAGCCAGATGTTCAATGCCGTCCGGGAGGGCAGAACCAGAGACTGCATCTGCAGTCTGGAAGAAATCCTGATCCAGGGCAGAGAGCTGGGACAGTTTGTCACAGACTTTATCTGGTATATGAGGAATCTCCTGCTGATCCGAAGCTCGGATGATGTGGAAGGCCTTGTGGATATGTCGGAGGAGAATAGAAAGCTGCTGAAAGAGGACGCTTCCCGGTCTGATGGCCCTACTCTGATGCGTTACATCCGGGTATTTTCTGAGCTTTCCAACCAACTGCGCTATGCCGCTCAGAAGCGGGTGCTGGTGGAGGTGGCTTTAATCAAGCTTACCCGCCCGGCCATGGAACCTGATCTGGATGGAATCCTTCAGCGTCTGGGAGCGCTGGAGGCCCAGCTGGAGGATTTGGAGGCAGGCCGGATTGCCATCCCGGCTTCAAGTCCTGATGGCTGTACCGCGGCTATGGAAATGCGTCAGGTATCTGCGTCCCACCCGGTAGAGACAGAGACGCCTCCGGAGCGGGTAGCTCTTCCGCCGGCTCAGATGGAGGATTTAAAGCTGGTTCGCAATGAATGGGCCAAAATTGTAAGAAGCATCGGAGGAGGGGCCAAATCCTATCTGAGGGACACTGTGGTAGAGCCAGGAGGAGAAGGCTGCCTTACCATTGTTTTTATGGATTCCATGAGCTATGATATGGGGAAACGTCCTAAGGTCATCGGCGAGCTGGAACGGTATGTGGAGGCCAGTTACGGAAGGGCTATCTATTTTAAGACTAGGCTTGCTGGACGGGGAGAACGGCTGAATACGATCTATGTTACAGAGGAAGAGCTGAAGGAAAAGATTCATATAGATATAATAGAGGAAGATTAACAGAAGCAGCGCACAGGGGCTTAAAGGAAACGGTTTAAGCGTTCATAGCTATAAAAAGAGTAAGATAACAGGAGGAAAACACCATGGCGAAACGTGGCGGATTTCCAGGCGGCATGCCTGGCAATATGAATAACCTTATGAAGCAGGCACAGCGTATGCAGCGCCAGATGGAGGAGACAACAAAGGAGTTGGAGAGCAGGGAATACACGGCGGCCTCCGGAGGCGGCGCGGTTACTGTAACTGTATCGGGAAAAAAGGAAGTGGTATCTGTAAAGCTGGCAGAGGAGGTGGTAGATCCGGACGATATTGAAATGTTAGAGGATCTAATTGTAGCGGCTACTAACGAGGCATTCCGTCAGATGGAAGCAGAGAGCAGCGAAGCTATGGCTAAACTTACAGGCGGCCTAGGCGGAGGTTTCCCCTTCTGATGGATTATTACAGCAGTCAAATCACTAAATTAATCCAGGAGCTGTCAAAGCTTCCGGGGATAGGGGCCAAATCGGCTCAGAGACTGGCATTTCACATTATTAATATGCCAATGGAACAGGTGGAAGAATTGGCAGGCGCTATGACAGGAGCCAAGAAGAATGTCCGTTACTGCAAAGAATGCTTTACCCTTACGGATCAGGAACTGTGTCCTATTTGCAGCAGTGACAGAAGGGATCACAAGATCATTATGGTAGTGGAGAACACCAGGGATTTGGCTGCTTATGAAAAGACGGGCAAATATGAAGGGGTCTATCATGTGCTTCACGGAGCTATTTCCCCTATGCTTGGAATTGGCCCCAATGATATTAAGCTAAAGGAATTGATGCAGCGGCTTCAGTCTGAGGTAGAGGAGGTCATCATAGCAACTAATTCCAGTCTGGAGGGAGAAACTACAGCCATGTATATAAGCAAACTGATTAAGCCTACAGGAATAAAGGTCACCAGAATTGCCAGCGGTGTGCCTGTTGGCGGAGATCTGGAGTATATTGATGAGGTAACGCTTCTTAGGGCCTTGGAAGGCAGAACAGAATTATAAATCATCAGGGTGCTTATTGCCAAACCGGAAATTGCGATAGGGAGATGCAAAAGATGGATAAATACGAGTTTAACATTAAGGTTGAGCAGATTAAGAAAATGGTGGCAAGGAGCGATTATGTGACAGCTATGAAGATCGCCGACACCATTGACTGGCGCAGAGTTCGCAACATCAATATCCTGTCCATGGCTGCTGCCATTTATGAGAAAAATGAGGAGTATCAGGAGGCTAAGGATATTCTGCTTTTGGCCTTTGAGCGGGCGCCCATTGGGAAGCGGCTTCTGTATAAGCTGGCGGAGCTGGCTGCTAAGGAGGGAAGTCTCAGGGAGGCGGAAGATTATTACAGGGAATTTTGTGATTTGGCTCCTGATGATCCCAGGCAATATATACTGCGGTATCTGATTCTGGACGCCAAGGGAGCTCCTGCCCAGCAGCTGATTCATACGCTGGAGCAGTACTGTAATCTGGAGCTGGATGAGAAGTGGCTCTACGAGCTGGCGGAGCTTTACAGAGAGGCGGGCTTAGACGATCTTTGCATAATGACCTGCGATAAAATTATGCTTATGTTTGGCTTGGGCAAGTACGTGGATAAGGCCATGGAGCTTAAGATGCAGCTGGCCCCACTTACAAAGTATCAGATGGACCTGGTGGAGAACCGGGATAAATATGAAGCCAGATTAAAGGCGGTGGAGCAAGGATACCATATGGGAGGATCTGGGGAGTACGAGGAAGGAACTGTGGCAGAGGCAGCTTCCTACGGGTACCAGGAGCCTTCCTACAGAGCCCGCCAGGAGGCTGCATACACCATGGAGCCTGAGAGTGAAAGCCGGAGAGATGCATATAGAGATGAAAGCCGGAGCAGCCAAGAGGCTGATGAGGAAGCCTCTGTAAATAGGCCCCAGGACAGTTATGAGGAACAAGGCGAGCATCCTGTCAGAGAGGGAAGGCAGGAGCTTTTTGAGGACGAAGAAGATGAGACGCCTGAGTCCTCCCGGCTTACCATAGAGCCTGAGGAAACAGGGGAGGGCCAGGGGCCAGAACCTTCCCAGTGGACGCCGCAGGAGCCTGTTACTCCGTCGGTCATATCCGATGAAGCATTAAAAGCACGGATTCACGAGGCTGAGGCTCAGGCCAATCTTGCCTCTGAAATGTCCAGGCTTTCAGAGGGGCCCAGCTTCCAGCCGGAACTGGAGATGGCTCAGACACGAGTGCTCACCGATATACGGGATATCAAGCGAGGAGCGGCTACGCCTGTAGCTTTCCGCCTCATGATAGAAGCAGAGACGCCGGAGCAGGGACTGAAACAGGCGGTGGATGCCTTAAAGAAGATCCACAGGGAAACAGGCTCTAAGAATCAGGCAGCCAAAATTACTGGAGAAAAGCTGAATCTGAAGGGCGTCTTTGCGGTGGCAGATAAGCTTACAGGCAAGGATCTCATCGTGGAACAGGCTGGTGTGATGGCCGAGAGTACCCTCCAGGAGTTGAATCAGCTGATAGCCAGAGATGAGACAGGCATGAACGTGGTATTAATTGATTCTGCGGATCGTTTGCAGAAGCTTTACCAGATTTATCCCGGTTTTGCGAAACAGTTTGAGCTTACAAAGGCACAGACGGTTGAGGAATCTGTATCTAAAGCTGAGCCTGAGAAGGACAATCGCCCTGTAAGACATATAGAGCTTAAGAGGGAAAATGCAGGAAGGCCTGTTCCGCTTAACGACGGAGCCACTCCGGAGGCTCCTACCGCGAGACCTCGGCAGATGGAGCCTCAGACTTCCGCCCCAAGGGATATTCCTGAGCGAAAGTCTCAGTCTATAGGAGAGCGAAAGCCACAGTCTATGGCAGAACCAAAGCCTCAGCCAAAGCCGGGGCGTGAACCTGCGGCCCAGCCAAAGCCGGTTCAGATACAATCTAGACAGGCAGCAGCCCCTTCCAAAAGCGCGCTTGCTTATAAATGGCATGGGGAGGCGCCTCCGTCTGCGGAGAATTCTGGGAAGCCTGGAGAACCAGAGTATGAAGATGAGCAGGAGGAGATGGACATTGACGAATTCGCCAAGTATGCTTGTAAGTATGCTGGTGAAATCGACTGTAGTATTTCAGGAAAAAGTATGCTGGCCCTTTATGAGCGAATTGAGATTATGGAGGAGGATGGAATCCCTCTCATAAAAGAAAATGCGGAGGAGCTGATAGAGGAGGCAGCTGATAAGGCAGAACATCCGTCCTTTTTCAAGCGCCTTACAGGAATTTTTTCATCCAAATACGACAAAGAGGGCCTGCTAATATTAAAAGAGGAGCATTTTATATGAAAAATATCAGCCTCATCGCCTTTGATTTAGATGGTACCATACTTGACAGCCGAAAAAATATTTCAGAGCACACTCTGGAGGTCCTAAGCCGCTGCTCGCAGAAGGGAATATGGATTGTGCCTGCTACAGGAAGGGCAGTTGACGGTATACCCAAGAAGGTACAGGAGATTCCAGGAATCCGCTATGCGATTACAACAAATGGAGGGGCTGTAGTTGACCTGGATACAAGAAAAGTGCTTAAAAGCTGTGTTCTTTCTAACGCAACAGTATTGGAACTCATAGGCATTTTGAAGAAATACCATGCGATGTACGATCCATACATAAATGGAAGAGGCATTTCACAGCCTGCTTTTATTGAGCATATGGATAATTATGGGATTGAACCGGCTATTCAAAAAATGATCCGTGAAACCAGATATATCGTACCAGATACAGAGTCCTATGTAAGAGAAACTGGCTATGATGTAGAAAAGCTGAACGTGTTTTTTTTAAGGCCGGAGGACAGGGAGCTTGTAAGAGAGGAATTGAAACAGGTTGAGGGGCTTATCATAAGCTCTTCTCTGAATAATAATCTGGAGCTGAATGCCCAGGGAGCCACTAAGGGAGAGGCTCTTCTATGGCTGGCTAATCACCTGGGAATTAAAAGAACAGCTACCATGGCATTTGGAGATGGGGAAAATGATATTTCCATGCTGAAGGCAGCCGGGATTGGCATAGCTATGGAAAACGGGCAGGATTCAGCCAAAGCGGCAGCTAATGAGCTGACTTTAACCAACGACCAGGACGGAGTGGCTGCCGCTATTGAAAGGCTAATACTGTGTTAAATTTAGATGAATATGAACAGGAACTGAAAGAAGAGGTGATATGATATTGGAGCATTGGCTGTCCATAGGGGCAGGAATATTTTTAATTGGAATGATGTTGTATGGACATTACCGTGGTCTGCTGAAGCAATGCGTATCTCTGGGAGCTTTGGTTCTTACTATAGTAATTGTAAAACTGTCAACACCTTATATAACTGATTTTTTAAAGGATAACCCATCTATTCGGAAAAACGCAGGCAACGCCATTCTTTCAGCGGCTGGATGGGAAGCGCCTGCGGAAAATCAGACGGGAATTCCTGCCGCCCAGAGAATATCCATTGAGAAAATGAATCTGCCGGAGCCGGTAAAGGAAATTCTCCTGGAAAATAACAACAGTGAGATTTATCATATGCTGGGAGTCAGTCAGTTCGCGGAATATATTAGCCTCTATCTGGCTGATATGCTCATCAATGCGGTTGTATCCGCAGTATTGTTTCTGATTGTATTCATTCTGATTCATCTGGCGGTAAAATGGCTGGATATTATTGCCCGGCTGCCGATCATACATGGACTGAATCATATTGCTGGCGCAGTGATGGGGCTGGCCTACGGACTATTGCTCTTGTGGATGGCTCTATTTCTGATGAAGCTTTTCTCTGCCACACCAACCGGAGGAATGCTGATAGAGCAGGTGAACCAAAGCCGGTGGCTTAACTTCCTTTACCGCTATAATCTACTTTCGATCCTTTTTGGAGGGATAATGAGGGGGATTTTTTAGAATAAGAGCAGTATAAATTGTTTTTAACATACATTCAATTAATTAAAAAGCAAATCAACGGCAAAAGATAAGATTCTTTTTTCGGTGATTCATCTTTTATCTTATTGCCACAAATTATAGAGGAAAAGCAAGAAAAACATGCATATGTAGTAGTTTTTAATACAAAGTTACAAATTGTTTGAAAAAGTGATACAAATTCTCTTGACAAATGAAAACCGGAGTGCTATATTAAAAGTCCGCCACATTAACGTGGGGGTATGCTGGAAGGAAATATTCTGAAAGCAGTTAAAAAAGGATTGACAAAGCGGAATGGTTGTGATAAGATAGAGGAGTTGCCGCTGAAACGCTTTGGCGTCAATGTTGAAAGCACCTTGAAAATTGAAGATTAAACAGTATGTAAAACCCTGAAAATTCTAAGAAAACAAAGGCCGGGTTAGGGCCTTGGATTGAGAGAAATCCAGAACAGAACCAACAGTAAGACGGGAAAGAACGAAAAAGCCAAGCGAAGTAGTCTTAACCAAGAAACACTCTTAAGGGAAGCCTTTAAGCCAAGGGCGTAAAGGAAGCCTGGGAAGAGGAAACTTAAACATGAGAGTTTGATCCTGGCTCAGGATGAACGCTGGCGGCGTGCCTAACACATGCAAGTCGAACGAAGCATCATAAAGGAAGTTTACGGATGGAATTTAAGATGACTGAGTGGCGGACGGGTGAG
>NZ_VUMD01000015.1 GCF_009696375.1 Clostridium porci | reverse complement strand
ACAGGTTTGATTGTTTAGACAACGAAATCTACTAACCGATGGAACGCCGTGTGCGGTGAAAGTCGCATGCACGGTGTGAAGTGGGGGAAAAGCCTGAGATGATATCAGGGGCTTACCTATCACTATAAAACTCCGACTTTATGGTGCTTCTGTCGCAGGCGCAGGGAGACAGGCAGATACTTGCCAAACAGTTGGGTATCAGCCCGCACCAGCTTTCCTATGTGACCCACTCCAATCCCGGCGAGGGGCTGTTGTTTTTCGGAAATGTGACCATTCCGTTTGTTGACCGTTTCCCGAAGAATACCAAGCTCTACTCCATTATGACTACCCGCCCGGAGGAAAAGGAGGCGCAGAATGAGTAAGACCGCTTCGGGCCAAGTTGGCCCGAAGCTCCGGTTGACGGTGCGGGAGATACCCAAAGAACAGGCGGTGTCCTTTATCCGGCAGTACCACTATTCCAAGGTCATGCCCCGGCTCAACAAGTACCATTTAGGCTTTTTCGTGGACAGCCGCCTCTGTGGTGTGGTGGTGTTGGGCTGGGGAACACAGCCCTTGCAGACAATCCGAAAGATTTTTCCCCGGCATGAGCTGGTGACAGCGGACTATATCGAAATTGGAAAGATGTGCTTTCTTCCCGAGTACAACGGCACCAAGAGCTTTGGCAGCCTTGTCATTTCGGCCCTTGTGAAGTGGCTCCGGGAAAACACAGACTTTCTTTTCCTTTATACGCTGGCAGACGGTATCATGGGGAAATGCGGCTATGTCTATCAGGCCAGCAACTTCCGATACTGCGGGAGCTTCACCACCAGCGTCTACCGGGACAGCGTGACCGGGGAAAAGATACACCCGAGAAGTGCAAGGCTTCTGCTGGAAGAAAACGCTGCCTTTGACGGCGTAGCCCGGCGGCATTGGCTGACCTATGGCTACTGCCAGTACAAGGGTATTGAAAAGATCAATGGCCGAATGTTCCGTTACCTGTACCCGCTTACCAAGGAGGCAAAGCGTATCCTGCGGGCCTATCCCGAGTATGCGGGGCTATCTTACCCCAAGGACGGGGACTTGCGGTTTACCATGCGGACGGGGCCGGGCCAGTATCGCCCGATTTCACAGCCGCAATTCAACAAAGAGGTGTGCCAGTTCAATGTCCAGCGATATTGACTGGCTCTTTTCATGTCCAGAGAAAGGAGGTCGTTTCTATCGCAAAACACTCTGGCGGGCCGCCCGGAAAGCGGGTCAAGCGTGGGCGGCTCCATTTTACCGAGGAAGAAGTGACCCGTCAGGCCGGGGAGCCCACCTCGGGCCAAGTTGGCCCGAAGCCAGCGGGCGGCGGGAAATTCCGGCAGGACGAGGAACGGGAAAAGCCGTCCTCCCGCTTGCGTCAGGATGACGAGGCCCGCAGGGATACCGCCCATGAGGAACAGGACGCCCAAAAGGCCAGGAAGGACAAGCAGGAGAAAAAGAAGGAACGGGCCGAGGCCAAGGCCGAACACTCTGCTGTCAAGCTGGAAGCCGCCAAGGAAAAGCTGGCCCAGCAGAAACCCCAGAAGCCGCCCGGCCTCCCCCAGCGGGCTGCAACGGCGGCGGGGGCAGGTGTATGGGCCTACACCCACCGCAAAATACATGAGGTCGAGCATGAGAATGTGGGTGTGGAGAGCGCCCACAAGGCCGAGCTTCTGGCGGAGGCCGGAGTGCATAAGGCCACCCGCTACACCAAGCGGCGTATCCGGGAGCACCCGGCCCGGCAGGTGGAGAAATGGGAACACAAGACCATGAAGGCCAATGCCAACCTCCACTACCAGCAGATGGCGCAGGAGCACCCGGAGTTTCAAAGCAGCTTCCTTTCCCGCATGGCCCAGAAATGGAAAATCAAGCGGGAGTATGCCAAGCAGGCCCGGGAGGCTGCAAGACAGGGGGCCAAGGCGGCGGGAGCGGCGGCCACTACCACCGAAAAGGCGGTGACCTATGCCTCCCGGTTCGTGCGCCGCCATAAAAGCGGAGTAATCATCATTCTGCTGTTGTTCTGCCTGTTTCTGATTTTGAACTCCGTCTTTTCCGCCCTCCCTTCGCTGGGTACTGGCATGATGAACGCCGTGGTCGGCACCTCTTACACCGCCGAGGACGAGGATATTTTAGGGGCCAACGAGGACTATACGGCTCTTGAAAACAAGCTCCGGCAGAAGATCGCCAACATTGAGCACACCCACCCCGGCTATGACGAGTACCGCTATCAGGTGGACGAGCTGGGCCACAACCCCTATGAACTGACCTCCTACCTGATTGCCAAGCTCCGCACCTATACCCGTGAAAATGTGCAGGGTGAGCTCCGGGCCTTGTTTGAGGCGCAGTACAAGCTGACGCTGACCGAGGAAGTGGAGATACGCTACCGCACCGAAACGGACACATGGACGGACGAGGACGGAACCACCCATACGGATACCTACGAGGTGCCGTATGAGTATTACATTCTCCATGTGCGGCTCCAGAACAAGACCCTGCCTGTGGTGGTGAACTCCCTGCTGGATGCCGAGCAGAAAGAAATCTACGACATTACCTTGGAGCTCAAAGGCAACAAGCCCTATCTGTGGGATGACATTTACACGGGCGGTGGCAGCTATGACCCCGGAAGTGACTATACCGTACCGGGCGAAGCTCTTTCTGACCCTGCCTTTGCGGCCCTTATTACGGAGGCGGAAAAGTACCTGGGCTGGCCCTATGTGTGGGGCGGCTCCAGCCCCTCTACCTCCTTCGACTGTTCCGGCTTTGTCTGCTGGGTCTATACGGCCAGCGGCGTCCACAACCTGCCCCGCACCACGGCAACAGGGATTTTCAATCAATGCGCCTATGTATCACCCGCTGACGCAAGGCCCGGAGATCTAATTTTCTTTACGAAAACCTATGACTGCGACGGCCCTGTTTCCCATGTGGGTATCTATGTAGGCGACGGCATGATGATCCACGCAAGCGACCCCATCAAATACGCCAGTATCAATACAAACTACTGGCAGGAGCACTTTTACGCCTTTGGGCGTTTGAACTGATTTCCCGAAAGGAGCGACGATATGACCAAACTTGAAAAAATCGATAAGGAGCTGGACAAGGCCCGGGAGAAGGCCGCCGAATGGCAGGCCAAGGTCAGGGACTTGGAGAAACAGCGTCAGGAGGAAGAAAACAGCATGATCGTTCAGGCTGTCCGCTCCCTGAAACTGACGCCCTCCGAGCTGGCTGCCTTTTTCAGCAACCCCACCATCACCACCTCGGGCCAAGTTGGCCCGAAGCCCGATGAAGCAAAGGAGGATACCGAGCATGAAGAATAAGCTGTTTCGCAGGGCCGCGGTTTTGACCGCCGCCCTGTTTTCTCTTACCTGTATGAGCGTCACGGCCTACGCCCAGAGTGACGAGCCCGCAGAGGAAACCACGCCGCATGCTGCAACGGAAACCGTTGCCAAGCCCTTCACCCCGGATGGGACGGGAACGGTGGTGGACAATGCCACCGACGAGGACGGCAAGGAGTTTTTCACCATCACCACCCCCAGCGAGAATGTCTTTTATCTGGTCATCGACCGTCAGCGCACCGAGGAAAATGTGTATTTTCTGAACGCTGTCACGGAAAAAGACCTGTTGGCCCTTGCCGAAGCCGACCAGGAACCCGAGGTCAAGGAGCCTGTCACACAGCCTGAGCCTGACCCGGAGCCTGTTGCCGAGCCGGAACCCGAACCTGAAAAAGATGCAGGATTTCCTGTTGGCAATCTCCTGATGGTAGCGGCTGTCCTGCTGGTAGGCGGCGGAGCGGCCTATTATTTCAAGGTCTACCGTCCGAAGCATGAGGCCCCGGATCTGGACGAGGACGATTACGACTATGACGAGAACGACCCCTACGGCGATATGGCGGTTGAGGAAGAAACGGAGGACGAGGAATGAATTTCACCAACAGCCCCTATGAAAAGATGATGAAAGAGATCCCCCGTCCGGGCCGTGGCGGCGCTGACCGCTGTGCCGGGTGCCGCTACCTGAAGGAGTGCAGAAGCCAGAAGGGCCGATGCCGCAAGCAGTTCCGTACCTCGGGCCAAGTTGGCCCGAAGTCCTGATGTGTCGGGAGCTGTCCCGTGACGAGCGAAAAGGTATCCGCAAACTGGTCGCGGAGATGTGCGCCAACTATGACCGGGAGTATGGCTGCCTGCCGCTGGACTGTGAGTGCTATATGCTGGGGAAATGCTGGACGGGAGCCTACTGCCGCTACTTCCGGGAGGCCGTTCTTCCCCTTGACCCGGTGCTGATGGCCTCCATCTGCGAGGACGGCCCGGCCCCGGATACCCGGCTGTGCGCCGTTTGCGGGAGGCCCTTTCTCCCGGAGGGACGGCAAGCATACTGTTCCGACGCCTGCAAGGCCGAGGGAAACCGCAGAAGGAGCCGGGAGCGCATGAGAAAAAAGCGGCTGAAAAACGGATAGACCTGTTACGATTTGCCCGAAGAAAAAGCCCGGTATTCCGGGGCTTTTCCCGCCTGTTTTCCGGGGCGGAATACCCTAATACCTTCTGCCCCGTTTTGACCGGGTATTTCGTAACATTCATGCACTTCGGGCCAACTTGGCCCGAGGCTGGAAAGGAGGAAACCACATAGAAAACAACCAAGGCTATGAGATTTTGAAGTCCGCCACCTTCGATAACGGCCGGGGCTTTGCCCTGGGCTATAACGAGGCGGCCCCCAGTCCCTTTGTCACATGGCAGTTTACCGAAACGGAGAACGGCCAGCGGGACTATTATTGGGGCCATTATCACAGCGACGGCCAGATAGCGGAAAAGGACTTCGCCAAGCGCATTGATGATTACAAAGAGCTGTTTCAGGTGCAGGAGCGCACCGGGGGCCAGAAGCCAGCGGAGTATTACCGCTACTATTCCACCCAGCGGCCCGTTGACCTCGGCACCTTCCCGAAGCCGCCCGGAAATGCACCTGTGGAGATCATCAACTTTGACGAGCGGTGCACGGTGGAGGGCAGCACCATGCGGGCATGGGGCGAACTGGCCTATTTGAAGCCCCTGACGGATAAGCAGATGGACGATTACGAGCTGCGCCCTGCGCCGGGAAACCCTGACCGGGCAGCCCGGCCCTCCATCACGGCCCAGCTCAAGGAGGCGGCCCGCAGATTGGAGGCCCCCAAGGAGCCTGACAAGACCAAACACAACAAGTCCCATGAGGACAGATAAGGAGGAACCATGAACGAGAAGGACAATTATCTGCATACTGCCGAGCTTTCCGAGGAACAGAACGACAATATGCTGGACGGTATTTTGAACAACCTGCCGCCCTCGCCGCTTCCCAAGGGGCCGGAGAAAAAGGAACTGGACAAGGTGAAGGAGCCGCCCGCCCACAAACGTAGCCGGGAACGGGAGGAACGCTGACGGCCCGGCGCAAGCGTGACAGGCACCTTCATGTGATGGTGACGGCGGACGAGCTGGCACAGATACAGGAGCGCATGGCCGAGGCGGGCATTACCAACGCCGGTGCTTATATGCGAAAGATGGCCTTGAATGGCTATATTCTCCATGTAGACCTTGCCCCTGTCCGGGAACTGGTTTCGTTACAGCGGCGGTGCGCCAACAATCTCAATCAGGTAGCCATCCATGCCAACACCTTCGGCGTGTACCCGGAGGAAATCGCCGGGCTCCAGAGGGATTATGAAAAGCTGTGGGGGCAGGTGTCCGATGTGCTCATGGAGCTGTCTGTGCTGGTGGAAAAGTAAGATGAGGGTGGCGGGCCTGGCCTGTCGCCCTCCTTTTTCTATTTAGATGATGAATTTTGCTTACTATACATTGATAACTTTCCCATGCCGTCGTATAATTAAATCAGTTGTAGATTCTGACAATTTTTTTAAAGGAGGTAACTCAATGGCTTCCAGCAGTATTTTTATATATGAACTGTGTTCATCGGCGGAAATCAATGTGGAATCAATATATTTACGATTGAAAGATTATCCAGAAGATGAAAATACCTATTTCAATCTGGAATTAATCAGCAGCAATGAACTGCTAGGCGAATATGTTATTGTCCAAAACGCCCAGGAATCCTATTATAACCCGCAACAGAGGGTTTTTGAATCTAAAATAGTTCCTAAGGCAAATGTTATTTCTTTCAGTATTACAGATAATTATTTGGAAATCTGGGGGAACAAAACCTCGGCAAACAAGTTAGTATTCGAGTTATCAAACCTGTTAAAACCTATCTCTATCAATAGCGTTGAAATTACGATTAACATGCTGTTAGAAAGATTAAAAGGTTACAAGTTAAAGGTTTCTAAGGTGTGTTTTCAGGATTTCCTTTTTACAGAAGATATTGTTGGCAATTTTACTGTAGATCTTTCGTCGTATGGTGATGCGTTTTCTATACTACAGAAATACAATGATAAAATCTCAAGTATGACTATTATTCTTTTCTGCGATAATAGCTCAATTAAACTCCGGATTACAGCAAAGGGCCGAGTTACTGTTTATAAATCTCGTTCCTCACTGGACGATGAAGAAATATTGTTTCTCCATCAAATATTGCTAAATGGAGGTGAAAATTAATGGGCGAACTCAGTCAACGAATTGGCAAGAAATTAGAACACTATGGAAATTCTATTTTTGAACATCTGGATTGGAAGATTTTGGCTCAAGATGTTCAGATTGATTGTATAAGAACTGCACATAAGAATGCAAAATCTTCAGATAAAAAAACTCATGGTGTGGATATATTAGCAGGGTATTATAATCCTTTCACTAAGCGCCAAGAAGCCTTTGTAATAGAATGCAAACACCGCGAATGGTCTAACTTTATTCCAAGTAATTTGTCAACATGGGTCGAGGAGTTGTGCAATACTATAGAATGCGCTTCAACATCTCCTATTTTAACTACATATTTAGAAGAGTACACTTTGATTGGTGGAATTTTATTATATAATTCAAGCGATAATAAATATGAGACGGAACGTGCATTAAATAGCATTTCCCAAATTAAAGTTCCTAGACGTCGTCATCCGCTTATGATTTATCTTGCGGATAATAGTAGGCTCGAAAAATGGCATTCTTTCAATGCTGAAATTGCCAAAATCAAACAAAACAGTGTTGAGAATAGCTTTGGCATTATATATCCATCTATTGGTGGTTCTACATGGGACCGTTCACCTGTTGTCACTCCAACATATTTGTTTTCAGACTATATTTTGGCCTCCTATATTAAAAATGTGACTGACCAAAATAGCACAACAAAGGTTGATATAAAGGCATTATTTTGTTTTGAGCATGTTACAGATGATTCTTTAAAGTACTTACAGGATATGATTAATGAATTGCAATTAGAATCGAGAAGTGATCGATATCAAGAAGTTCATTTCTACTTTTATCCTGAAACAGAGCAAGACATAGATCACATTAAAGAATCCTTCACAAAGATGTTTGCAAACAAAAAAACTTTCAAATATTTTCTGATGGACAATCGTCGTCTATCAAGAATTTATTATGAGTCATAAGGGGGCGAGAATAATGGCAGTTCAATCCTTTGTTAAGGGGGATGACCTCAAAAAGTTAATAGAAGATAAACTAATTAACGCACAAAGCGTCAAATATGTTTTACGGCAAAAAGGGATTCTTCCTGTATGCACTAATTCAGAGGTTCTTTCTGATTTAATATACCATCATTTCTTTGGCTCTGATACTATGACAAAAATGCAAGAGGTTATGAATTTCGAACAAAACAATTTGAAATCTACAGTTGTCATAATCTCTCCTAAAAGCGAACAGTCCAAAGAAGATTTTTTGACGAGCATAGCAGATGAATTTGTTAATAAAGGCCGTATTTCAAATACTAAGTATACATTAAAAAACATAGCCAGAAATCAATCCAATGTAACATTGCAATATATTTATAAAAAACCTCAAAGAGGACGTATCAAAATTGCTGAAACGCGAACGGTTACTTTGGATGTTACAATTTCTCCATTAGAAGATGATTCACAGAAATATAAAGTTAGCATACGGCACGAAGGAATGTCTGAATCAAAACAGTTTGTTTCGTTACTGGATGAAATGATTCAAGAAGATAGTGAACAGGCTGTGTTTGGCCTTAAAAGAATAACTTTAGCAAGCCTTTTAAAGGCACACAAAGTAGATTTCTTTGATGATTTCGGAGCATATTCTCATAAAGAATGGAAACTAACGGACATTATTAATGTTACTGTAAACAAAGATGAAAAGACCATTGATGACGAAAATGACGAGACTCTGTCAAGTGAAATTGACGCTTCTGAACCAACTGGACGGCTTTCGGGAATCAGCAGTGCGATTTTAAAAGGTGATGGGTTGAGAAACAATGATTTTGTGAAGGAATGTATGGCTCAAGGTTTTATTTTTTCAAGTATGAGTTACAAATTCTCGCACAAAACACTTCCCATAACGATTGTAATCGATGTAAATTTTAAGCAAACCGATTTAAAAATTAACATTGTAAAGACATATCAACTTGAGGATGATGGTATAGAACATTTGTCTCCCTTGCCCGCGAGCGACCAGAGTTCATATATTGATTATTTTCAAAATGTTGCATACACGGTTTATTCGAGGCTAATTGAGAAACAAAAGGCTCAATTAGTTGAACAAACCACCCAAACAGAAAAATAGAATATACTTAAGAAACGGATGGTGTTATTCAACCATCCGTTTCTTAATTTGAAAAAATAGGGACAAGATTTACTAACCGTCTACAACATTGTTGACCCTATGCCCGCATGGTAAAATATAGGTGGAAAGATGATAGAAAGGAGCTGAACCTATGAGACTATTATTGAAACTAATCGCTGCGCCGTTTGTGGTGCTACTGACTGTCCTTGTGGCCGTCCTGCTGTTCCTGTTCTCCCTGTCCTCCTTCCTCCTGACGGTGGCCTCGGTCATCATGGCTCTGCTGGGCGTGGGGCTGTTCTTCATCAGCTATCCGGTGGGCGGCGTCATTTATCTGGGGATTGCGTTCCTGCTTTCCCCCTATGGCTTGCAGGCGGTGACCGGAGTTGTTATCACGGGGCTGGACAGTCTGAACCTTTCTTTGCGCCAGTTCATCACAAGCTGACAACCTCGGGCCAACTTGGCCCGAAGTAAAACAAACTGACGGCGGCTCGGTGGGGCCGCCGTTCTTTATGAAGGGAGGGATTTTCTCTGGCAACGACCACCTTACTGCAACGCCACGCCAACGAAGGAGAAAGCATATCCGAAGCTATCCGGGATTGCCTGGACTATGGAAAAAATCCCGAAAAGACGGAAAACGGAAAATACATATCTTCCTATGAGTGCGACCCGGCCACGGTGGCCGCCGAGTTCTTTTTGGCAAAGGCCAGCTACAAGGCCATGACGGGCCGGGAGCAAAAGCAAGGCGAGGATGTGCTGTGTTATCAGATCCGTCAGTCCTTCTATCCCGGAGAGATCACCCCGGAAGAAGCAAACCAGGTAAGCTATGAGCTGGCTATGCGCTGGACGAAGGGCCGTCATGCCTTCATCGTCACGACCCACACGGACAAGGAGCATATTCACTCGCACATCTACTACAATTCCACGACCCTTGACTGTACCCGGAAATTCCGCAACTTTTGGGGCTCGTCCTTTGCCCTGCGGCGGCTCTCTGACCGCCTGTGCCTGGAAAACGGATTGTCTATCGTGGAAAATCCCAAGCCCCGAAGCAAGGGCAAGTTTCGGAATTACGGGGAATGGCTGGCCGGACGGAAAAGGCCGTTGACCTATCAGGACAGGCTGCGGGCCGTCATTGATACCGCCCTTGCCAAGAGGCCCGCCGACTTTCCGGAATTTCTCTCCCTGATGGAGCAGGCAGGCTATGAGGTCAAGCAGCGTCGGGGAGCGGTCAGCTTTCGGGCTCCCGGTCAGGAGCGGTTTACCCGCCTACGCTCTGATACCCTCGGGGACGGCTACGGTGAAGCGGATATACGGGCCGCTATATCCGGCTCCCGTCAACGGCCCGGACAGCCCCGCCAGAAGGTCAGTCTGGCTATTGACATTCAATCCCGGCTCCAAGGGAAAGGCCCCGGATATGAGCGTTGGGCCAAGGTGTTCAATCTCAAGCAGATGGCCGCCGCTCTTGCTTACTTGCAGGACAACGGCCTGACAGACTACGAACAGTTGGAGCAGAAAGCCACAGCGGCGGCGGAGCGTTTTCACAAGCTGTCCGACCAAATCAAAAGCACCGAAGCAGCCCTCCATACCAACATGGAATTAAAGGCGGCAACGGTGCAGTATGCCAAGACCCGGCCTGTCTTTGAGAAGTACAAGGCCAGCAAGTACAGCAGGAAATTTCTTGCGGAGCATGAGGCGGATATTGAGCTTTACCGGGCGGCCTGCGCTGACTTCAAGCGCATTTTGGACGGCGGCAAGCTCCCCAAGATGGACGCACTCAAAGAGGAAGGCCGCAAGTTGGCCGAGCAGAAAAAGAAGCTCTACGCCGAGTACCGTAAGGCCAAGGCGGATATGCAGGAGGTCACGACCATCAAGGCAAACATTGACTATCTGTTGGGCTACTCGGAGCCGGGCAGAAAGAAGGAACAGGAGCGTTAGGGACTGTGACGCATAAGGAGCGAAGCGACGCCACCACTTCGGGCCAAGTTGGCCCGAAGCACCGGGTTTGGGGAGGCTCCCCTACAAGCAAATTTTTGCGTTCTGGCCGCAAGGCCGGAATGTCAAAAATAGCTTCTGTGGCCACAGAAGCATTGCTTGCCATTTAGCGGCACCCCCCGAAAAGCCCCCTAAAAACGAGAAAAACGAAGGCCCTCTTACTTGACCTCCGTTTCTCTGACTTTTTGTAGTCCCTCTGCTGTGGCCTCCATGACCGTCAATTCCTTTTCGTCCATTGTATTGAGTAGCCTGTCAATATGCTGGCGGCAGTCGCTTTCGCCGTTCTGCCTATCAGGATAAAAGAACTGGTCTACGGAAATGTCCAACAGGGTGACGATTTGGTAAAAGGTGTTCAGGCTCGGATGCTGGCCCCGGTTCTCAAAATACATGATGGAACGAGGGGTACGGTCTACAAGCTGTGCAAGGTATTCCTGTGTCCAGCCTTTCGCCTCTCTCTTGCGCTTGATCTCCCGGCCTAATGCGTGGAAGTCAAGCGGTCTGGTGTCTTGGTACATTCTCATATCACTCCTATATCATTCTACATTTCAGGTGCGATCATGAGAACGAAACATAATTTTATGTTTTGGTAGTATTCTATTTCTTGTTGGCATTTTTTTGTTTTGAAAGAAATTAGAAAAAACTATTGACTTTGACGTTCCGTTATACCGTAGAATAAAATCACAAATATTGAAAGGAAGTACAACACATGAGTATTATAAAAGTGCAGGCGGTTCGTTCTGACAATATCTATAAAAAGATTATGGAGGCTCCGCCTTGCAAAAAAAATGATATTTATCGTTATGAAATGATGAAACCCTTTGAAAAGAAATGGGCCTGCTACAATGTGCCAATGAAATCCGCTCAACCGAATGGATATGATGTTATTATGGCAAGTGGTATGTTGGGTTTTCTTCTGCCAGAAAAAATTGATGAAAAATCGTCAGAAAGTATTATTCTACTGAGCGACAACCAGTTTTGGGACAACTGCCAAAAATCAATCGAGCGTTCCTTAAAATGCTTTACTGATGCAAAAATTGATTTGCCGGTAAAAGAATATCTCTACACCATTCTGCTTGCTGATCCTGAAAGCCCTTATTCGATTATGAATGATAATTACTGTGGTGATGGTGGTATTCCCGGCTACATTTTTACATGGCTCGTTCCATCTGAACACACCAAGAGCAGACTTCCCATAGCGTTGGCACATGAAACAAATCATAACATCCGTTTTCAATTTATCAAGTGGCACAACGACATTACTCTTGCTGAAATGATGATTAGCGAGGGGCTTGCAGAGAATTTTGCTACTCACTTATATGGTAAAGAAAATGTCGGACCTTGGGTAAGTAAAACGGATATAGAGACTTTAAACGGATACATCAAACCAATTATTAAGGAAGGTCTTGGTGTGCAAGGTTTAGATAACCTGACAGCATATCTGTATGGTGATGAAATGGCTAAAATGCAAAACTATTTCCCCGTTGGTCTGCCTTATTGTGCAGGATATGCTTGTGGCTACCATATGATAAAATATTATTTGCAAAAGACACGGAAATCTATCATTGAGGCCACTTTAACACCTGCTGATGAAATATTAAGAGAAGTGGAGGAGTTTTGGGATGAAGCCTGAAAAAATGACCGTACATCAAGTTGCGGAACTAACCGGCATTACCATACGAGCACTACATTACTATGATGAAATAGGATTACTGAAACCTACCAAAGCGGATAAGACAAAATATCGTTTGTATTCCGAAAATGATTTAGAGAAGTTACAACAAATTTTGTTTTACAGAGAAGTTGGTTTTTCACTAAAAGAGATTAAAGAACTGCTATCAGCACCTATATATAGTAAGCGAGAAGCATTAGAAAGACATTCGGAACTGCTTATGCTTAGGAAAAAGAAGATTGAGGAGCTTATCTGTTTAGTCAATGATACTCTGGCCGGGAAAAACAACTATTCTTTTGCGGCATTTTCTAACTCTGAAATTTCTGCTCTGCAAGAGAAATATAGAAATGAGGTCATAGAGCGTTGGGGGAGTACGCACGAGTATCAAGAATTTTCTACGTTCTTTTCACTCAAGGCTGAAAAAGAACGAAATCGGAAATGGAACGATTTCCTAATGCGTTCGCAAGGAATTTTTGAACGATTGGCTGAATTTCAAGGTGAAGAACCTACATTAGCTGCCGTTCAATCTATTGTTGTAGAATGGCAAGAGTATATTTCTGAAAACTTCTATCCATGTTCGGACGATATGTTAATGAATTTGGGTGCTCTTTACCAAACTGATGAACGTTTTTCCGCTTATATCAATAGATTTGCCACATGGAATGTAGCTGAGTTTTTTGGAGAGGCAATCAAAATCCATTGTTGTAGTAATCAATAATCTGCAATTATATTTTAAGCCGCCTAACGGAAATAAAAAAAAACCGTTGTTTCGGCGGCCGAACATTCATGCGCCTAAACAAAATATAGTTGCCTAACGGCGGTTTTGAAATAACGATTTCAAGCCGCCGTTTTCTTTTCAAAAATGGAAATTCGGAGGGTGTATTAAAGTCACCCTTTTTTAAGGACACGGCGGTGCCTTGGAGGTATTGCCGTGTTCATTTTCCTTTTCCACAACTCCCATGACCTTCACCAGCTAAAAAAAGCGTAGCTCCCCCTCCGGGACAGTCTGGTTATGCAGGTACAATATATCAGTACAATGTAGATAATGTAATTTCATGCGTCCGAGCGGCTTCATACCGTCCGGGCGTTTTTCTTTTCTCATGGGGCCGCCTCGGGCCAACTTGGCCCGAAGTCCAACCCCGGTGTCGCTCTCCGCCGCTCTCCGTTTCGGTCACTCGTCAACACCCAACACCGAAACGGAGGTACACAATGAAGGAAATCAATTTACGGGATTTTTACCCGTGGTATATGGAAGATGTGATGGTTGAGGTCACGGAGGAAGTTGCGGAAGAATTGCTGGCGGGCCAGCGGTACATCAAGGCCAGCCGCCGCCGTGTCTACCGCAACAAGGCGCACTACTCGCTGGACGCCGAGGACGGTATCGAGTATTCCGCCTGCTTCTCCAACCCCTCTCCGCAGGAGCTGATCGAGCGCATGGAACGCTTTGAATATCTCTGCCATGCCCTGAACAGTCTGCCAGACGCACAGGGCCAACGGGTGTTTGAGCACTATCTGCTGGGCCACCCGGTCAAGGCGATTGCCGCCGCAGAGGGCGTGACGGAGCGGGCTGTCAGCGCCGCTATCCAGCGGGGCTTGGACAACATGAAAAAATATCTGAAAAATGTTCTGTGAGCCTATTCCTTTTTCCGTTCAAACCGACACGGTTAATGAGAGGAAAAACAATCCTCCCACAACTGAATAGCGGGCAACTCGGAGTACCCGGTAAGGAGCCGGGCGGCAGGTACGCAGAGACTTTCCCGTGAGGGAAACGAGCGATAACTACCATTGCCGCAAGTGGGGACGAGCCATCCCCACGGCCACGATCTGCAACGGGCCGCAAGGGATAAGCTGGCGGCTTATCCGCTCCGATTTGCCGCACGATCCAGCGGGGGTGCTGGCTGAAATCATTGTTGTCTTGCGACAGGCCGAACATACAGGGCCAGCGCCCCCAGCTTTATAAGAAAGAAGGTTTTGACCATGAATGAGGAATGGAGCAACAACGCTTGCCGTGGCTATGTTATCAAGGCCATGGAAAACTGCGGCTTCAAGTCAAAGGACATTCATCAGGTTCTTGTTGAGCTCTATGAAGTCTTTGACTTCTGCGCTGTGGAGGAGGCGGCGCACTATTACGAAAACTGGCAATACTGACCTCGGGCCAACTTGGCCCGAAGTGTGGAGAAGAACGAAAGGGCAGCACTCTTTGCCGGGTGCTGTCCTTTCGCTTTTCCCCATCGAGACAATGCGGGAAATGCTGGCAGTCAACCAACTACGCAAAGGAGGCTTGGATGGTACAATCCGTTACTTATCAGAGCGAAACCAAGACCGTATCTTTTCAGGGGAAAAGCATCGTGCTGGAAAGTCTTACGCCGGTACTTTCCCCGAAGGAAAAGGAGAAGCGGAAAAAAGAGATTGAACGCTGTCTCTATGAAGTGTTCAGTAAGTACAGAAGGGCCGGGGATACCCCGGCCTGACCATCGACAACATTGCCCCTCGGGGCTATCAATGGTATAATATACTTGTAGGTTGGTAGCTCCATTCCACAGGAAAGGAGCCCAACATGAACATTCGAGAAGATGTAATTTATGCAAGACAATCCGTAGACCGCAAGGACAGTATCAGCATTGAGAGCCAGATTGATTTCTGCAAGTATGAGTTGAAGGGAGGCAGTTGCCGGGTTTTCAAGGACAAGGGCTATTCTGGCAAGAACACCGACAGGCCCGAGTTTCAAAAGCTCCTTGGCGAGATACGCAAAGGCAAGGTACGCCGGGTAGTTGTCTATAAGCTGGACAGAATAAGCCGCTCCATTCTGGACTTCGCAAACATGATGGAGCTGTTTCAGGAATACGATGTGGAGTTTGTTTCCTCCACGGAGAAGTTCGACACCTCGACCCCCATGGGCCGGGCCATGCTGAATATCTGTATCGTATTCGCCCAGCTTGAGCGGGAGACAATTCAGAAGCGTGTCACAGACGCTTACTACTCCCGGTGTCTGAAAGGCTTTCACATGAGCGGCCAAGCCCCCTATGGTTTCGACTTGGAGCCGACGGTGGTAGAGAATATCCGCACAAAGATGATGGTAGCTGACCCCATAGCCGCAAACCATGTGCGCCTGATGTTTGAAATGTACGCCGAGCCCGAGACTTCCTTCGGAGACATTACCCGGTATTTTGAGGAACGGGGTATCAAGATTTATGGGAAGTCATTGACACGCTCCTACTTATCCCAGCTCTTACGCAACCCTGTCTATGCACAGGCCGATTTGGAAATGTATGAGTTCTTCAAAAGTCAGGGTACGGTGGTAGTCAATGATGCCGCCGACTTCGCCGGGACAAATGGCTGTTACCTCTACCAAGGCCGGGATGTGAAGGAGGACAAGGACAAGAGCCTGAAAGATCAGATCCTTGTGATTGCGCCCCATGAGGGCTTCGTGTCCTCCGATGTTTGGCTGAGGTGCCGCAAGAAGCTGATGACAAACACCACCTTCCAGAATGGCCGCAAGGCCCGCAACACTTGGCTGGCCGGGAAAATCAAGTGTGGGAAATGCGGGTACGCACTCAAAACGACTCACAATCCCTCTGGCTATGAATACCTCCGTTGTTCCAAGCGGGCCGACCACAAGGGCTGTCCGGGGTGCGGTACTCTCCGCAAGACGGAGTTTGAGCAGTTCATTTTTACCGCCATGGGAGAAAAGTTCCGAGAGTTCAAGCTACTGCGAGGCGGCGAGGAAAAGGCCAACCCGAAGATTACTGCCTATCAGGTGGAGCTTGCACAGGTAGAGGCCGAGATTGAAAAACTGCTTGATACGCTGACCGGGGCCAACGCCACCTTGCTGGCCTACGCCAACAAGAAAATCGAGGATTTGGACAACCGCCGCAAAACGCTGTCCAAGGCGATTGCCGACTTGTCCGTTGAAACGCTGTCCTCCCAGCAGATTGAATTGCTGTCCGGGTATCTGGACGATTGGGAGAATATCAGCTTTGAGGACAAACGAAAAGCCGCTGACGGTCTGATTTCTTCAATCAGCGCAACCAGCGACTATGTAAAGATAGAGTGGAAAATCTGACACTCTTTCCACTCTATCAAACCCCTTGTTTCTTTATACCGCTTGTAGCCCCTTGTCCACCGTTGCTTCAGATTATGGGGTATAATTTTACACTAGATTAAGAAAAGATATTTGATGGCGTCATGATGTATTTCAAAAAAGAACTATTAATGGGGAAATGATATGAAGAACAAAAAAATCAGATGTTATGTATATATCCGTGTATCCACAACCATGCAGGTGGATGGTTACAGCCTGGATGCTCAGAGAGATAAACTGAGAAAATATGCTGAGTATCAGAACATGGAGATTGTACAGGAATTTGCAGATGAAGGGAAATCAGGTAAAAGCGTAGAAGGCAGACCGGAATTTCAGCGTATGTTGGACAATATTGAAGATGGTAAGGACGATGTACAGTTTGTGCTGGTATTTAAGCTTTCCCGTTTTGGACGTAATGCAGCGGATGTATTAAATTCTTTACAACGGATGCAGGATTTTGGAGTAAATCTGATCTGTGTAGAGGATGGCATTGACAGTTCTAAAGACAGTGGAAAACTGATGATTTCCGTTTTGTCAGCGGTGGCAGAAATTGAACGTGAGAATATTCTGGTGCAGACGATGGAAGGACGGAAACAGAAAGCAAGAGAAGGAAAATGGAACGGTGGTTTTGCCCCATATGGTTATAAACTGGTGAATGGAGAACTTCAGATTGCAGAAGATGAGGCAGAGGTAATCCGGCTGATCTATGATAAATTTATCCATACCAATATGGGAATGAGTGCAATTGCATCATGGCTGAACCAGCATGGATATAAAAAGAAAAAGAGACAGAATAATACGCTGGATGCTTTTGCAACTTCATTCATCAAAGGTGTTCTGGATAATCCGGTCTACTGTGGAAAGCTGGCATTTGGCCGCAGAAAGAATGAGAAAGTTCCCGGAACAAGAAATGAATACCGGATTGTGAAGCAGGAAGAATATATGCTGAACGATGGTATTCATGAAGGAATCATTTCCGAAGAGGATTGGGAACTGGCACATCAGAAACGTCAGAAAACAGGAGTATCCTATGAAAAGACACACAGTCTGGAACATGAACATATCTTATCCGGTATTTTAAAATGCCCTCTGTGTGGCAGTGGAATGTATGGGAATGTCAATCGGAAAAAACGAAAGGACGGTACGTTATATAAGGATTATTTTTATTATGCCTGCAAGCATCGGAGACTGGTGGATGGTCATAATTGCAGCTACCGCAAACAGTGGAGCGAAGATAAGGTGAACGATGCGGTAGAAGAAGTAATCCGGAAGCTGGTACGGAATCCAAAATTTGAAGAAGCCATTTTGAATAAAATCGGTGCAAGGATTGACACATCGGAAGTGGAAAAGGAAATTGAAGAAT
Organism: Clostridium porci; assembly: GCF_009696375.1. Taxonomy (GTDB): domain Bacteria; phylum Bacillota; class Clostridia; order Lachnospirales; family Lachnospiraceae; genus Enterocloster; species Enterocloster porci. Next base: position 79,746 of record NZ_VUMD01000015.1, on the reverse strand, counting down.
TAGAAAAACAGCACCGACAGCTGACAGGAGCAAAGAACCGGCTTGGACAGCAGATGGACAGCCTGGATATTACAGACCGTTTTTATGAGAAAAAATACCAGGATATGGAGACAAGATTGTATCGTCTCTATGATGAAATCGAGGGTGTGGAGAACGGCATCAGTGAGGTTAAGAACCGTTTGCTGAATATCAAACAGAAGAAAATATCAGAAGATAACGTCTACCAATTCTTACTGTATTTTGATAAACTATATGACAAGTTCACTGATCTGGAGAAAAAAGAATTTTTAAACAGCTTTGTAGAACAGGTAGACATTTATGAGCAGGAGCAGCCGGATGGCAGATTCCTGAAGCACATTAAGTTTCGTTTTCCGGTGTATTTCAATGGTTCGGAAATAGAAGAACTTAGTTGGGACAATGAAAGTACCGTTGAGGTCGTGATAATGATGACGTATTGTGGTGATAAGAAGAAATAACAGGGATTGGCCACAAGATGTTGTGGTTTTGGAAGAAAAAATCAACGAAAAATGGGGCAAAAAATGAGCGTTTTTGCCCCTGATTTTTTGCCCTTTTCACAGATGACATCGGGGTTTAGACAGATGAAAACAGAAAAATCAGAGGACGAGCAGATGAGAAACCTGCCTGTTCTCTTTTTTATATATGCCCCGTTTTATGGGCATATCAGAAGTTTGACCGGAGAACATTCGATCCGTTTTGGATCAGTGAGACCGGTCTTTTTTTGTGTTCAGATTCAAAATCGCACATAAGGAAAGGAGCCTGGTATGAAAACAATCACAACGGAAGAATTAAAAAATATGAGTCATCGAGAGGGGTTGATCCTGCAAGGCTGCGGCGGTGACCTTCAAGAATGGGTAAATGGAATCAATGGGATTCTCCAAGAACAAGGAATTCTTTTAGACGGAAAGCCACTGGACGATGTGTCAGTCTTTCAACATGAAGGGCTTACCAATCTGCTGTTTGCTTTTGGTGAACACAAACTGGATATCGGAAAACTTGCTATCTGGAGAATCCAAAGTCATGAACAGTTTGGAGGGATATGGCTCTCCGATTATGTGGAAAACAAACTGGGCGGTTTTGCAGCGGGACAGCAGGTAAAACCGGATTGTCCGCTCATTGGTGAAGATGGAAATATTTTTAATCTAATGGGAATCGCATCCCGAACTCTGAAAGAGAATGGAATGTATGAGCAGGCGGAAAAAATGCGGCAGAGAATCACAGGCGGAGAATGCCACAGCTATGAGGAAGCGCTGATGGTTATTGCCGATTATGTGAATATCACATCCGCAGAACCGGAAGAAGGTATGGGGATGGATTTTTATTAAAGCAAAAAGAAATAACCGGGCCGGTACAGCGTTTCTGTGGAGAACTTATGCTGACCGGCCTTTTTTATTGCTTATTTTTGATAAGCAGAAAGGATGATAACGAATTATGAAAGCAGAGCGACAGGAACAGGATTTTGACTTTCCATACGGCTGGAACCGTGGTGATACTTGCGTGATGATTACCAATAAAGCCAAGAAAAGCACCTGTGAATATACCGTGGAGAGTTATGACGGGAGGTACTTCGGGGTACGCAGCCATACCGGGCTTTTTCATCGAGCCTCTCCGCAAAGATTATTCCATTCAAAGCAAGAAGCGGCTGCAGCCTTAGAGCAATTGGAAACACCGACGCAGGAAAGAGGCGGAATGACATTTCAATAAAAAAATTTCAAAAACAAGGAGTGAGAATATTATGACCGCAAGATTTATGAGTGGTACCCCATACGCAAGGACAGAACTGGAAATGCAGCGCATCCCCGGTTTTCATCCGCGGGGAAGCGGATTGACGGTAAGCCGCTTCCGGTACAGCGCGGCGGATTGTGACTGCCGCTTATGTGCCTATAAAAGCAGAAAAAGAAAATGTGAAAAAGCGGATGGCTGTATCTGCCTGCGTGAACGGCTTGTGGCAGGCTGTGTGCCATTGGAAGAACTGTTGGAAAGGTTGACAGCGGAGCTGCGTCCGTAAGTGCGTAGAAATACTATGCATGTGGACTATTAAGAAATCTGTCTTTGGCAAGACAGTCGTGTAAAAGTATCAAAGGTTATTAAATTAACCGCACGATTACCAACAGACTTATCTGCAATGGAAACAACGCAGGGAGTGTAGCATGTCTGTAACGCCGTAAATGAGCCTAACTATCATGGCTTAGATGTAATGGCAAGGTAAAAGGTTAGATATGAGGATAAAAGTTTTATTACTTGAATGACAGTCTGAGGTGGCATAGTCGAGCCGCTGATGTAAGGATAGTTGAAAAGTCAGAGTGATGTTGAAGTTGCATACCCGCCCGCGTGCAAGAGTTCGTGATACTAGCATCAACCACCCATTGTAAATGGGAAAAGGCGAACGTCATATCCGACAATCTAACAAGCTGTGTTCTTAATGGTCTAAGCGGAGATTGCCTAAATCGGAACGCTATGTAAATAGCTATGTGTAATGCCGAAAGGGGATAAATTCCAAGATGTAAAAAGTCAAGGAAGATGACACTGAATATCCGACATGGTAACAGAGTCCCCATAGTAGTCTGCGATTGGGTAATGCCAATTACATGAGGTGAAATTCCTCGCGGCGAAGGGGGACAGTTTATCTTTTAATACAAATTGAAGAAAGGTGCGTGAGGCATTGAGAAATCCGATTGATGTATTAAACAGTTTGAAGTCAAAATCCTGCAATGAAAACTACAAATTTGAACGGCTGTACCGCAATCTGTACAACCCTGACTTTTACCTGTTGGCATACCAAAATATCTACGCCAACGAGGGGAATATGACAGAAGGAGCAGACGGCAAAACCATTGACGGAATGGGAATGAACAGGATTAACGGCTTGATAGCGCAGATGAAAAACCACAGCTATCAGCCAAAACCAGCACGCAGAACCTACATCAAAAAGAAAAACGGTAAATTGCGCCCATTGGGCATACCGTCAGTTGATGACAAGCTGGTACAGGAAATCGTCAGAATGATTTTGGAAAGTATTTATGATGACAGTTTTAGTGAACGCTCCCACGGTTTTAGGCCAAATCGCAGCTGTCACACAGCCCTAAAGCAAATCAAGTGTGAATTTACAGCGGTGAAATGGTTCATTGAGGGGGATATTAAAGGTTTCTTTGACAACATTGACCATCAAATCATGGTGGCATTACTGCGTAAGAGAATACAGGACGAATATTTTTTGGCATTGGTGTGGAAATTCCTAAAAGCAGGGTATCTTGAGGACTGGGTATATCACAAAACGTATTCTGGCACCCCGCAAGGCTCTATCATTAGTCCGATACTGTCAAACATCTATTTAGATGAGTTTGATAAGTACATGGAAAACTACAAAAATGGCTTTGACCAAGGTAACGGTAAGGAAAACAACCCGGAATACAGGCAATGGGAATACAAACTAAAATACATTCGTCACAAGAAATATCCCAAAGCCAAATGGGAATGTATGACCGCCGAAGAAAAGAAACCTGTTATCAAATATGCAAAAAGTCTAAAGAAACAAATGCACTCCCTGCCCTACTCAAATCCAATGGACGAGGGCTACAAGCGACTTGTGTATGTACGCTATGCAGATGATTGGTTGTGCGGAGTAATCGGAAGCAAAGAAGATGCGGAAAATATCAAGGCGGATATTAAAAAGTATCTGGCTGAAACGCTGAAATTGGAGTTATCCGAAGAAAAAACGCTCATTACGCATAGTAGTGACAGCAAAGCTAAGTTTTTGGGATATGAAATCTACACCACCAAAGACGAAAGCATTAAGCGTCACAAAAACGGTCAGACCAGACGTACACGCATGGGCAGAATACAGCTTTACGTTCCAAAAGAAAAGTGGTTGGGTAAACTGTTGGACTACGGTGCTTTGCAAATCAAATATGACAAGAATAACAATAACCAAGAAATCTACAAACCTGTTCACAGAAACTATTTAGTCAACAATGATGACCTTGAAATACTCATGCAGTATAATTCTGAAATCCGTGGATTCTACAATTATTATCGGATTGCGGACAATGTGAGCGTGCTGAACAATTTCTTTTATGTGATGAAGTTTAGCCTGTTTAAGACCTATGGCAGAAAGTATCAAAAGCGCATAGGTCAAATCAGAAAGCAGTTTGGGTATGATAAGAAATTTGGCATAGAGTACGAAACGAAACAGGGAAAACAAAAAATGTTTTTGTACAACGAGGGGTTCACCAAGCAAAATATTAAGGTGATAACCAGTGCCAGTGTTGACAATGTTCCGTCAATTAGTAGAAGATATGGACGTTCGGGGTTAATTGCAAGATTAAAAGCGAATATGTGTGAATACTGTGGGGCAACAAATGTACCCATGGAAATTCATCATGTCAAAAAGCTGAAAAACCTCAAAGGCAAGAAAAATTGGGAGCGTCACATGATTGCTATGAAAAGAAAAACGATGGTACTCTGCTTGGACTGCCATCAAAAATTGCACGCAGGTAAATTAGACTAAAACTGATAGATAAACGGAGAGCCGTATACATCGAGAGATGTCCGTACGGTTCGGAGGGGAGTGTCTGAAAACCTACCATAGCAATATGGCAAGGCGTTGGGCGCTTACCCTGTGAGGCGGCATGGGACAAGGGACCAGTCAGAATAAATGGAGTCCGGGAATGGAAGGTGTTCGTGTGACGGTAGTGAAAGCAGAAGATGGCACACCAGTTACAACGCCTATTGATCTGACCAATAAAAAGCCAACCAATGTACAGGCACATTTTGGGAAAGCCAGTAAAGTCTCTTATAACCGTGGTTCTTCCCTTTCACCCAGTGGCTCCACTTACGAATTTATCAATCCGGCACAGGCACTGCCAAAGATTATCAGTTCACAAAGTCTTGGGGCTGCCAGTATTGAAGAAATAAAAAGGTATTTTACAGATGAGCAGGTATTGCGGAGCATTGCCGGCTTGACGGGAATGGATTTTGATACAATGGTGGCCGGAGAATATAAGCTTCTGATTGAGCCGGTAGGTTATTACACCTTTCAGGGCATATTTATTGCTACAACAGCGACGGAAGCGGCTTTGTATGACGAGCAGCTTGGAGGTCAACTGCGTTCCAAAATGGTATCTTTTTATTATAAAAATTTGCCACTTTCGATTTTTTTGGAAACACCGGATTTAGGGTATCCGGCATGGAACGGAAGCAAAACATCTCCAGCATCCAATGCGGATATCAAGTCTTCTTTAGGAATCGGCATTGTCAGGTTCAACGAAATTACTACCCCGCCGGAAGTCAGTGCCTACGATTATGAATATTGGACCGATACAGAAGTTATTACAGCAGTTGAAGTGCGTGGCGGCCAGAGCGATCCGGATAATCCGGTTTCAGTGACATTCCATGTACAGGGCAGTACCTATACAGTAGATCAGGTGTGCTATCCTGACGGGGACAGCCAATTGGCGTGGATTCGCTGGACGACGCCGAAAGAGCCGCAGACCATGACGATTACGGTGCAGGTCCATGGCGGCGGCCATGTGAACAATGGGACAATTCACGTAAATATTGTGGATTTAAACGAGAACCCACCTCCTGATCCCAACGCGGATGACCGAAACGATGGCTTTACCCGCCCTGCCGTGCCGAAGAAAGAGGAGACGACCTCTGCAAACTGGGGCGTCTGGCGGCCGTGGTGGCAGGAATACTGGGTATGGCACAGCGGGGACGACGATGACGATGGATACTGGTGCGACCACGGGTGGTGGGAGTTTGACTACGACCGCTACTCTGCGAGTCTGACTGCCGATATGTCGGTGGTACCGGATGAGAAGGCACCAACCGCAAACGGAAAAACCATGAAATCCGGCTATGGGATCAACGAAACCATTCGTACCCATGTCAGCACAACACAGAGTTCCGCAGTTACTCCGGCGCAAAATGCGGTCACCTATTTCCCAGAGTTCCAGTATCAGGGGTTCTGGCGGCTTCTTGACCGCATGAGCAGCGGCTACGATATGCGGCATGAGTTTCAAGAAAACCGATATAGCACCTATAAAAGGCGAACGCATTTCACTCCGATTTGGTATCCGAATGGAGATTATACGCCATACACTTGGCTGATCGACTGCTGGACACCGACAGGGATGCTTTCCATGAATCTGAACGATTCCATTACGATTGACGGAAACCTGTGGAGTGACTGGCATATCGCGCCACAGAATCCGAACTAACATCAGAAAAAAGACTGCACGGCAATCTTTCTTGCTCTGCAGTCTTTCTTTTTGCAGCAACGAAAAGGAAGGGAGATCAAAACAATGAAAATGAAACGACTCATGATGCTTGTTTGCGTAGCAGCTCTGACCGCTTGTGTGTTTTGTGTACCGGCATATGCAGCAAACGGAGATGTGGCTGGAGCCATTGAGGGGACATGGAATACGGCATCCGAACAGATCAAAACGGTTGTAAACAATGTAGTGTTCCCTGCTATCGATCTGATCCTCGCGGTGTTCTTTTTTGCCAAACTTGGGACGGCTTACTTTGATTATCGCAAGCATGGACAGTTTGAATGGGCGGGGCCGGCAATCCTGTTCGCGTGTCTGGTATTCACTTTAACAGCGCCTTTGTATGTATGGCAGATTCTTGGAATGTAGGGAGGAAAGGAAATGGGATGCTGGGGAATTACAGCCTCTGAATCTGATGCCGGTCTGGATGCTTTGGCAGCGATCCGAACACAAATACAAAAAGACGGGACGCTGAAACTGGAGGATATCCTTGCTGAATTGAAAAGAGATGCGTGGAATGCACCTGTGGATGTACACAGGTGCGAGTCACATACCAGCCCGATGATGCTGGCAGAAGTGATTGTCCGTTTTTTGGATGGATGTGCTGCAGAGCTGGACTTTGGAGAAATTTATCAGAAAGACAAAAGATTTTCCCGTTTTTCTTCTTTTACGGGTGAAAAAGCCACCATACAGTGGCTGCGGGACTATTTAAGCGATACTTTAAAATACAGCTGTGAAAGAGCCGAAAACACACCAAGGTGCGGATGGTTCAAAGAACAGGACTGGATTGGCTGGCAGGAGCATATGGAGCATTTGATTTTGCGCATGGATATGCTGCTTGCAAGTGACCTGGAGAAAGGAGAATTGACAGAACTGCAGGTATCCGGAGAAATAAACTATCAGAAGGAAGCAGAACGCATCAGTGAACAGGAAGGGCATGTTTGGAAGGGAACCAATGCGGACTGCGAAAACGAAACCGGTGACTTGGAATGTGAAAGATGCCATAAATTTCAGGTGTTGCACTGGTAGAAGGGAGTACCTATATGACAAAGTTTGAGCAGGAACTGCGGAAATTATTTGATCATGACAAGCTGTTTTCGGACGTCCGGTTTGTAGGCAATGCCTGCTATGGAAGGCTGACCGACCAGATCCGGGTAAAGGCCAGTTTCCAGACCGGCATTGTTGCGAATCAGTACGACCGATTGAAAATCACGCTTCTCAACCGGAATGAAGGCCCAATTGACAGCCTGGTACTGCGGTTAAAAGATATTTGGGGAATCAAGCCGGTCGCGAATAATCCGAATTTCAGAGAGGGCGTGTGTCCGCACCTGTGGGACTGCGATGGCAAAGTGGAGTGGTATGCATACCGCCCTACTTCTGAAGATTATCAGAAATTGACGGAGGCAGCCGGAAATTATCTGGATGTGTTCCGTGAGCCGGTACAGGAAACACAGATGGGACAGAAGATGTGTTAAAGGCAGAAAAATGACATGAAGAAGTTTGAGCTGATATGGACGGTTCAGTGATGAAACACCGAACTGTTTTCTGTGGAAGGAGGTGCGCGTATCAGGTGTTTATATGGGATTTTGTGGCTGACACTGTGTTAGGACAGATCATCGATTGGATTTACGGACAAATCGTAGGTTTTCTCGGTGATTTTTTTATGCAGATGGGAAATATGGGAGCTGACCTGTTCGAGATGACGTGGGTACAGTCCGTGGTACTGTTTTTTTCTTATCTGGCTTGGGCGCTGTATGTGACCGGTCTGGTGGTGGCAGCATTTGAATGCGGGATTGAGTGTCAGAATGGCCGCGGCAGTATACGGGAAACAGCGTTAAACGCCATCAAAGGGTTTATGGCAGTCAGCCTGTTTACCATTGTGCCGGTAAAGCTGTATCAACTCTGCGTATCTTTGCAGGGGAGCTTTACCGCGGGGATCACCGGATTGGGAAAGGACTTCGGAACCGTAGCGTCTGAAATCATCGCTTCCCTGCAGGATGCCGGGACATGGGAGGAAGCCGTGGGCGCGGGCGTGTTCGGCGGCCTGAGCAGTATTACAAGCCCGATCTTAATGATTTTTATTTTGATCCTTATGGGGTATGCCGTGATTAAGGTCTTTTTTGCAAATTTAAAGAGGGGCGGCATTCTGCTTATCCAGATCGCGGTAGGAAGCCTGTATATGTTCAGTGTGCCAAGAGGGTATATTGACGGATTCACTGGATGGTGCAAGCAAGTGATCGGGTTGTGCCTGACCACATTTTTACAGGCTACCGTGCTGATTGCGGGGCTGATGGTCGTCAAGGAGCATGCCCTGTTAGGTCTTGGATTGATGCTGTCGGCCGGAGAAATTCCCCGTATCGCAGGACAGTTCGGCTTGGACACAGGAACCAGGGCAAACATCATGGGGGCGGTTTACGCAGCGCAGGGCGCCGTGAACCTGACCAGAACCATTGTACAGACAGTAGCAAAATAGAAAGGGGGACTCTCGGTGACAGAAAGCAGATTGGTATATATCGCTTCCCCTTACGCGGGAGATATTCAATCCAATGTGGAATTTGCGAAAGACGCCTGTCGCTTTGCAGTATCGCAAGGCGTCACACCGCTTGCGGTGCATCTGTTATATCCGCAGATTCTGGATGACAGGATTCCGGATGAGCGTACTGCCGGAATCCAAATGGGGCTTCGTGTTTTGAAAGCATGTGATGAACTGTGGGTATGCGGGGATTTCATTTCACATGGGATGCAGGCAGAATTGGATGCTGCAAAAGAATGGGGCATCCCAATTAAACAAATCAGGGCGGAAGAACTGCTTGATTGGGAAGTACCGGATCGTTCTATGGAGATGGTCTGATGATGACAATGGGAAGCCTGTTTGACGGAATCGGCGGCTTCCCGCTTGCCGCAATCCATAATGGAATCATACCCGTTTGGGCAAGCGAGATTGAAGCCTTTCCCATTCAGGTAACAAAACTCCGCTTTCCACAGATGCAGCATACAGGCGATATTACAAAGCTGAACGGCAAGATGCTTCCCCTTGTGGATGTTATCTGCGGGGGCAGTCCATGTCAGGATTTGTCGGTTGCCAGACGGCGGCGTGGGCTTGCCGGAGAACGATCAGGCTTATTTATGGAACAGGTTCGGATTGTAAAGGAGATGAGGAATGCAGATGAAAACCGAGGATTACCAGATCACCTTGTTCGACCTCGATACCTCGTTTGGGAAAACGTTCCAGGAGCCTTCAGCTCCGCACAGAGCGAGGACTTCCGCGCGGTCATCGAGGAAATTGTCCGCATTAAGGACAGTGCCTATCATGTGCCTCGACCTGACACCGGGCGCTGGGAACCTTCTGGGGCTGCCATATTGGGAGAACGGTTCAGCCTGGCTTGGCGAGTCCTGGACGCTCAATACTGGGGAGTCGCCCAGCGTCGCCGTCGTATCTTCCTTGTCGCAGATTTTGGAGGACGCACCGCACCCAAAATACTATTTGAGCAGGACCGCCTGTTTGGGGATTCTTCGGAGAGCCGAAGCGCGGGGCAAGGAATTGCCAGAGCAGCTACGCAAGGCACTGCTCATACAGGCGGGACTTGCCTGACTCCCTGGGATGTACAAAGCCGCCGTGTTTTTTCAGAGGATAGCGTTTGGCCGGCATTGTATGGAGGCGAGGGCGGCGGACATGGATATGTCCAGAAAAAAGGACAGGAAAATACAGAGCCGATATTATGCCTGAATGATCAAGGCGGTGAGCGGATGGATGTAACCGAAGGCTTTACCGCTACACTCCGAGCAGGAATGAGTGGTCATCCCCCATTGGTTGCCGAACAGACAGCGGTTTCCGGAGTTGTGACAAAAGGAAACGGGGATTGTTTCCTGACACCGGATGTTCATACTTCCCTGACAGGCGGCGGAGGACAGGCCGGTCAGGGATACCCCTGTGTTTTAACAGTAGGATTTTGTGGTAATGCAAGCGCGGAAGCCGGAGGGATCGGCTATCAATCCGAGCGTTCCGCTACCCTGAAAACGGGAACTGCTCCGGCTGTCCTCTGCCTGAACGACCAGGGCGGAACACAGATGCACCTGTCAGAAGAAGTGACAGGGACGCTTCGGGCGCAGGAGCATGGATATCAGCCGCTTGTACTTGCAGGTGGACAAGGAGGCGCAGAAATCGGGGACGGAGTCTGCCCGACCATTACCGGAGCAGCCGGAACCAGTGGAAATAACCAGCCGATACTGTTTGACAATCATGGAAAAGACTGCAGATATAACGGTCCGCTGAAGGTGGCTCCTACTGTAGCGGCAACCTATGGTAAGGGGGAAACAATGTTCCGCTCCTGTCACAGCCGATTGCATTCAGTCTCGACAGTAAAGACAGTAATTCCATGAAATCATCCAATCCATATTCCGGATGCCGTGAAACCACAACATCTCGAACCATTGATACAACAAATCCAGATCCGAGCAAAAATCAGGGCGGTATTGCAATCCTGCAGGAAAGCTACTGCATTGCGGGAAATATTATCGACAGGAAGGTAAAAAACGGCGGGAACGGACTGGGATGTCAGCCGGACGTCAGTTATACATTGACCGGTATGGACCGGCATGCTGTGTTCAGCCGGCAGCGAAGCGATGAACTGGTTGAAAATGAGGTGGCGTCTACTCAAAGCGCCCGACAGCATAAAGATGCCACTGACCTTGTGTGTCAGCCGGATATTTTCGGACAATCCCAGTACGGAGCCTATGCAGAAGGATGCACAACACTCCGTGCCAGCGGCGGAGATCATGGCGGGGGCAGTGAAAATCTGGTGGCTATGCAGGGAGAAAATCAGCCGGAACATCGGCTGATCCGCAGGCTGACTCCCCTTGAATGTGAACGCCTGCAGGGATTTCCAGACGGCTGGACGGATATACCGGGAGGTTCAGACAGCGCCAGATATAAGGCGCTTGGAAACAGTGTGGCGATTCCATGTGTGGACTTTGTCCTGCGCGGCATCGCTTATTTTTTACGCCAAAATCAGGAGGAATGACTATGTAACATTGGTGCTTTTGCTTCACTTTCCGCTTAATCCTTGTCAGATATGGTCATAGCTATTCCATAACATTCCCGATATACTTGGCTTACACAGAATGAAAAGAGAAAGGAGTTTACCGTATGGAAAAACGAAAAAATCTGTGTGCAATGATACCGGAAACATTGTACGCGCAGGTATGTTCTGAAAAAGAACAGCTGGAACTGACATTAAGCCAATATGTCGAGAGGATACTGAAAGAACATTTTGAAGGAGGAAAAGCGATGGCAAACGGGACAAGGACACTGGCATTTAAGGTATCGGAGGAACTGTTCATGCGTATTAAGGAACATCTGAAAAAGACCGGACAGAGCCAGAAAGATTTTGTGATCACCTTAATCGAGCAGGCACTGCAGGATGCAGAAAGAAATGAGGAAGAAGCACCTGAACAATCAGAAGAAAAAACAGAATAACGGATTCTAAAGCCGCCGGGCAGATGAAAAACCGGCGGTATTTTTATTTGGAGGTGAGCCTTTGTACATTTACCCTGACAATCTGAAATCCAAAGCGACTCTGTGGCTTTGGCAGCTGAAGGATATCGGAATCATCGGAGCCTGCGCTGTGGTCTCCATTTTGTTTTTGACGCAGACAGGCTTTTTTCCTCCCATTGTGCTGACGGCAGTCTATGCGTTTCTGACGATCCGCTTTGAGGACACCAGTATTCTGGATTTTATCCGTTATGCGTGTGCGTTCTTTTTTACCCGCCAGCAGCTCTATGAATGGAGGTATACCGAATGAAGAAAAAGAAAATATCAGAAAAAAAGGAAGCAAAGCAGCGTGCTTCCACCCGACAGCTGATCGGGGTAAAAGCGGTTACCGACTACAGTCTGGTCACCTATGGGCAGGGGGAACTGGTTTATTTTATTGTGAAGCCATCCAACATTTCTGTGCTTTCCGAGGCAAGTATCGGTGCAAGAATCTATGCGCTGATGACTGTATTGAAGGGCGTGGCGGAGATTGAGATGCTGTGCTTAAACAGCAGGGAGAGCTTTGAGAACAATAAACAGTTCCTGAAAATGCGGATGGAGCAGGAGGACAATCCGGTAATCCGCAGACTGTTGGAAAAAGATCAGAACCATCTGGATCGGATACAGGTGCAGATGGCGACAGCCCGTGAATTTCTGATCCTGCTCCGCTTAAAGGATGAGAAAGAATCCGAGGTGTTCCCCTACCTGTCCCGTATTGAAAAGTCCCTGAAAGAACAGGGATTCTCTGTCAAACGAGCGGACAAGGAAGATATCAAGCGTTTGCTGGCTGTGTATTATGAGCAGAATGTGACCACAGAAAAGTTTGAAGATTTTGATGGAGAACGCTGGATCATACCGGAAGATTAAAATGGTATGTCCGGTCTTTTCCTACTCTTTTTTACCAGAGTGTGGTATAATGAAAATAGTATACAAGGAAGGAGTGAACGACTTGAATTATCAGGAATTAGTGGAAAAGCGTGACCGCTATCAGGCAGAGCGCACATCCATTCCCGAATACACATTGCAGTCCTATGAGCAGGCATTTGAAATAGAATACACCCATAACTCCACGGCTATCGAAGGGAATACCCTGACGTTGATTGAAACAAAGGTGCTGCTGGAAGATGGGATTTCCGTAGGCGGAAAGCATCTGCGGGAATTGTATGAGGCAGTCAATCACCGCAATGCCTATCGTTATGTAAAAGAATGTATCGAAAAAGGGATGCCTCTGGATGAAAAAATCATAAAAGATATTCATGCCATGTTGATGGATCATATTTTTGTCGGCGGCATTTACCGAAATGTTGATGTTTATATTTCGGGTGCGCAGCATACTCCCCCGTCTCCGGGTGAAATGTACCATCAGGTCAAAGATTTCTATTCCGATCTGACATGGAAAGGGAAAGAACTGAATCCCATTGAGCTTGCGGCATGGACGCATGCCGAATTTGTGCGAATCCATCCATTCCTGGATGGAAACGGAAGAGCTTCCCGCCTGATTATGAACTATCAGCTTTTGGCAAACGGCTTTCCTGCGGTTTCGATTGCAAAAGAAAACCGTCTGGAGTATTTCAATACATTGGAAGCCTATGCGGTAGAGGGCAATCTGTCTCCATTCGCGGATATGATTGCCGGACTGGTGGAACAGCAGATAGATCGCTATCTGGAGATGGCAGCACCGCAGCAAAGCCCGGAACAATCGCAGACCATGTAACCATAAAACAGAAAAGAAACAGTCAAGTGCGTCGGATATTACGGTATCCGGCGTATTTTTTATGCCTGAAAACAGGCAGGAACGGGAGGTGTCCTTTTTGAAAAGAGTAAAAACTGCCCCTACAGAAGTAAAAGGCGATGTCCACATTCAGGAATTCCTGGATATGATCGCCCCCTCTGTGATCAAATTTGAAACAGACCATTTCATCTGCGGCAACACATACCGCTGTGTGTGGGCGTTAAGAGAATATCCGACCGCGACGGATGAACAGGCCATCCTGTCTCATCTCGGAGAAAAGGACGGTGTTACCTTGCGGATCTACACCCGCCATGTCACTCCGATAGAAGAAAAGAAAATCATCAGCAACGCCGCCAATAAAAACCGCATGGACCGGAGCAACACCAACGATCTGCAACAGACGGTGCTTGCGGAAAGCAACCTGCAGGACGTGACCACGATTGTGGCACAGATGCACCGCAACCGTGAACCGCTCCTGCATACCGCTGTGTATCTGGAACTGTGCGCCCATGATTTTGACCAGCTGAAACTGCTCCAGACAGAGGTGTTAACCGAGCTTATCCGTTCCAAGCTGAATGTGGACCGGCTGATGCTCCGCCAGCAGCAGGGGTTCCAGTGCGTCATGCCCACCGGATGGAATCTGTTCCGTGACCAGTTTGAACGGGTGCTTCCCGCCAGCAGCGTGGCAAATCTGTATCCGTTCAATTATTCCGGCAAGACCGATCCACAGGGATTCTATATCGGGCGTGACAAGTTCGGCAGCAATGTGCTGGTGGATTTTAACCGCCGTGCCGATGACAAAACCAACGCAAATATCCTGATCCTCGGCAACAGCGGTCAGGGCAAAAGCTATCTCCTGAAGCTCCTGCTGACCAATCTGCGGGAGACGGGGATGCATGTGTGTGCGCTCGATCCGGAAATGGAATATGAGGATCTCACCAATAACCTAGGCGGCTGTTTCATTGACCTGATGAGCGGAGAGTTCATCATCAACCCGCTGGAGCCAAAAACGTGGGATGAAACCGGCAGTCCGGAGGAATTGGACGCGCCGCAGACCTTCCGTATCCGTTCCCGCTTATCACAGCACATCAGTTTCCTCAAGGATTTCTTCCGAACCTATAAAGACTTTACCGACCGGGAAATTGATGTGATCGAGATCATGCTCCAGAAGCTGTATGCCAAATGGAACATCACAGATCAGACGGACTTCGGGAGATTGACCTCCAACGATTACCCGATCCTGTCTGACCTATATGCGTTTATGGAAGCGGAATATAAGGCGTTTGATGAGAGTAAACGGCAGCTTTATACCGCGGAGATGCTTCAAAGCATTTTGCTGGGACTCAATTCTATGTGTGTGGGTGCGGAGAGTAAATTCTTCAACGGACATACCAACATTACCGATTCCAGCTTTGTGACCTTTGGTGTCAAGGGGCTTTTGCAGGCCAGCAGGAGCCTAAAAAATGCGCTGCTTTTCAATGTGCTGTCTTTTATGAGCAATGAACTTCTGACAGAGGGAAACACGGCGGCAAGTCTGGATGAGTTTTATTTGTTCCTTACCAACCTGACCGCAGTGGAATACGTCCGCAACTTTATGAAACGTGTTCGGAAGAAGGACTCTGCCGTCATTATCGCCAGCCAGAACCTGGAGGACTTTAATCTGGATGGCGTCAAAGAATACACCAAGCCCCTCTTCTCTATCCCTACCCACCAGTTCCTGTTCAATGCGGGAAGCATTGACGCCAGATTTTATACGGATACCCTGCAGTTGGAGGAAAGTGAATATAATCTGATCCGCTATCCGCAGCGCGGCGTGTGCCTGTATAAATGCGGAAATGAACGATACAACCTGATGGTGACGGCTCCGGAGCATAAAGCCAGACTGTTCGGAAAGGCTGGTGGGCGTTAATGGAGGTGACAGTCTATGGATCTCAGGGAGCAGCGGTTTGGCATTGAAATTGAAATGACCGGCATTACAAGAGAAAAAGCGGCAGAGGTGACAGCAGAATATTTCGGGACACGGACGCACTATGTCGGAACGTACTATGATACCTATGCGGCCATAGACAGCCAGGGGCGTCAGTGGAAATTTATGAGTGACGGGAGTATCACAGCACAACGGAAAGTAGATGGACAGAGGGTAGATGCGGGAAAGGAATACCGCACGGAAATGGTCAGCCCCATCTGTACCTATGAGGATATCGTACCGATTCAGGAGATCATCCGCAAGTTAAAAGAATACGGAGCCATTACAAATAAGAGCTGCGGCATCCATGTGCATATCGACGCCTCTCCCTTTGATGCAAAAAAGCTGCGGAATATCACCAACATCATGGCTGCCAAAGAGGATTTGATCTATAAAGCACTGAATGTATCGGTGGATCGCCAGCACCGCTGGTGCAAACCTGTGGATCAGAGATTTTTGGAAGAACTCAACCGGAGGCGTCCTGCTTCCATGCAGGAGGTAGAGCGGATCTGGTATGACGGGTCAAGCCGCAGCTATGAACATTACGATGACAGCCGTTACCATTGCCTGAACCTCCATTCGGTTTTTCAAAAAGGGACCATTGAGTTCCGTCTGTTTAACGGGACGCTCCATGCCGGAAAGATCAAAGCGTACATCCAATTCTGTCTGGCGATTGGCGCACAGGCGCTTAATCAGAGCTGTGCCAGCCGCAAAAAAACGCAGACCACAAATGAAAAATATACCTTCCGTACATGGCTTTTGCGGATCGGTTTAAACGGGGATGAGTTTGCGACCGCCCGCCAGCATCTGCTGGCGAACCTGGACGGTTGCATCGCATGGAGAGATCCGGCGCAGGCGGAAGCACAAAAAGAACGGATGCGGCAGAAAAAAGAAAAGGAACAGCAGCAGGCCGAACAACTGTCGGAACCGCCTGCCCGTGAGCAGGAACATGAGACAGCCGGGGAAGAAATATCCCCGGCTTTTTGTATGCATATGTAAAGGAGAAAACGAATGAACAGAAAAGCAACTTTGTATATTGCCTATGGCAGTAACCTGAATCTGCCGCAGATGGCACATCGATGTCCGACTGCGGAAGTGGTGGGGGCAAGTCAGTTAAAAGATTATGAACTCCTGTTTCGCGGCAGCCGCCGAAGCGCCGTGGCTACGGTGGAACAGAAAGAAGGCAGTACAGTGCCTGTGCTTCTTTGGAGAATCCATGAGGGAGATGAAGCCTCTCTCGACCTTTATGAAGGCTATCCCCGCCTCTATGATAAGCAGATGATGGATGTGGAACTGGATGGAAAACCTGTGTCTGCGATGGTATATATCATGACTCCGGGGCATGAATTCGGAATCCCCTCTGACTATTATGTTGATACCATTTGGCAGGGATACGAGTCTGCCGGATTTGATACGCAGATTTTAGAGGATGCCGTAGAAAAAGCGATTAAACTGACAAGGCATCAGGAACAACAGGAAGCGACGGAACAGACATCCTTGTTTGGAATGGGTGGAATCAAATAAAACAGCCGTACCCGGACGGATACGGCTTAATTCTCAGAGAGACGTATGGACTTCACATAGGCTGCCAGCAGCTCCTCCACATGAGGAAGATATTTGGGATCAAGCCCTGAAAGAAGTTCCGCTACCCTCATATAGTCAAATGTGTCAGCAGTGCCAAACAGGATATAGTCGGCAGAAAGACCGAGAACCTTGCAAAGCTTCATCAGTGTGGAAGCAGAAAAACCCTTTGTTCCAAGCTCTACATCCGATAAAAAGGATGGTGACATTTCCGCCTGTTCCGCAACGTACTCCCTGCTGTAGCCTAACATTTCACGCTTTTCACGGATACGCATTCCAATACTGCTGTCATATTTTTTCGTCATGGGTTCACCGCCTTCATCCTCAATAACAATAGTTTATCCTACTCAATAGCATATAAACATCATCAATAGAGTTGAGTAAAACACCTCAAAAGAGTATAATGAGTATCAGCAATACAGGATGAAGGAATGAGAAAGATGAAAGAGAATGCGATGAGGAAACCATGCTGCAGATTGGACACATTGGAAATCGCCAGAGAAAAACAGACAAATAAGACAATCAAATAGAGCCTTTCCTTCGGGGCTTTATTTGTGATGTCCCGAAAGGAGGAATCGCCTATGGCAGCACCGGCGGCTGTGCTTGCAGTAAAAGCGGCACTTGTCGCAGCAACCGATCAAAGAGCCAGAACCGCTGTCCTTTCCGTGGTGGCGGCTGTGCTGACACCTTTTATTTTGATTATCGTGGTCCTGCTGTGTACCTTGTCGGGTACCGCAAACCACAACAATGCCGCTGTGGATCTGACATTCCACGGCGGCTATTTATCTTCCGAGATGCCCGCGGAGTACCGGATGTATATTGAAAAAATGCGGGAAAGCTTTTCTGACTTGGACGAGGTTTTGACCGAGATCAATGACATGTGTGAGGATGGAGGGGTTGATGATTACCGGGTAAAGGCCATTTTTTATGCTCTGTTCTTCGGCGCGGATCAGCCCAGAATGAGCGATGAGGATTACAGAACTTTCGCAGACTGTTTTGTAACCTACGCGGAACGGCAGGATGAGGACGGAAACTCATATACCGTGGCGGTACCGATTACAAATTTAGAAATCATATACAGCAACTTGGAGTCTGTGCTAAATCGGGTAATTACACCGGAAGATAAGAGTAACGCACAGCGGATTTATACACAGGCAAAGTACGGTTCTGCGGGAGGCGGTGAAGGCGGAAACGGTCTGCCTCCCGGAATTGCAATGGGAGACGGCAGTTTTAAAGCGCTTATGGAGGAAGCCACAAAGTATATCGGCTGGCCGTATGTGTGGGGAGGCAGCTCCCCAAGCACCAGCTTTGACTGCAGCGGCTATGTGTGCTGGGTCTATACCCAGTCCGGTGTTTATAACCTCCCCCGCACGACAGCACAGGGAATCTTTGACCAATGTTCTGTGGTTTCCCGTGAGGAAGCCAAGCCCGGTGACCTGATATTTTTTACCGGAACCTATGCTTCCGGAAGCCCGGTCAGCCATATCGGAATTTATGTAGGAAAGAACCAGATGCTGCACTGCGGCAACCCAATCGGATACGCAAATATTGATTCGGCCTATTGGTCGAGTCATTTCTACGCGATGGGCAGACTGCCCGGTTAGAAAAAATAAAGGAACAGGGATTGTGTGATAATCCCCGGAACGGGGGCGTGAACGAAAAAGTTTTCCCAAAATCAGTGGAAAACTTTGTTGGATGTCGGTATCGACTTTCGGACGGACAGCAGGTATTGTCTGTCGGTGAAAGGAGGCGACAGAGATGACAGAAGAACTACTAGATCAGCTGAACCAGATCGTGGAACAGAGGGTTCATCAGATCCGCAGGGGAATGGAGGGCGAGAGGGAACAGCCATACCAGAAGAAAATAAAAGAAGATGTGGAACGGATGGACAGGATTCTTAAAATGCTGCCGGAAAAAGAACGGGAATGGTTAGACAAGCAGCTGTTAGAACAGCTGACGGTTCCGGTGGAGGAACGGGAGCGGTATTATAAGGCCGACCTGTCAGACGCGATCGATCTTCTGCGGTTTTTAAAACGCTGAATGGAATCCCGGAATGGGCGCAGGCGCTGCCTGCCGCCTGTTTCGTTTGCCGGAAAGAACAGGAGGACAATATGAAAAATACGACTTTGACGGTGACTTTTAATACGGAAAAACTGGACGCCCTGCGGTTCCATATGGAGAAGAAGGATACGGATCTGCAGGCGGAACTCAATGATACGGTTCAGAAACTCTATGAAAAATATGTGCCGCAGGCGACACGCGAATATATTGACGACAAGGTTTCCCGTGAGCCAAAGGTAAAGGATCGCCCCCGCCGTTCCGTCCGTATCGCAGATTCTTCCGAAAGCTTCGCCTCCCAGGAGGAATCTTAAATACGATGCTGACTATGGACGGTCAGCATCAAACAAACAAAACCGGTCAGGCGCGGGAAACCAGTCTGCGCACTGAACCTCCGTGTTGCCCCCTGTACGCCCCTGTGTGGGCTTTTTCGGGCAGGGGTGGCATCCGTATACCCTTGCAGGCGTTTTGCGGGCTGTCGGGCGAATGTGAACGGAGTCCGAAAAGTATGGGGGAATTGTGGATAAGAGCCGATTGCGGCGATGAGATTGCAGGGTCGAAACGTGTGCAGGTTAAAGGGCGGGTGGCTTTAAAAAGCCCCCTCGCCCGATTTACACCGCCCGGCAAAGCCGTGCGGGGATTTCGCCTGCCACCCGGAAAATCCCGTTTCTAAAATTCAGGTGGCATTTTCAACCGAATCACGGGAAAACAGGAGGTTTTACAGGTGGCATTCCGCAAAAACAGCAGGAAAGGAGGACTTTATGGGAGGAAATGCAGAAAAGACCAAGTTCTCCATTCGGGTGGACACAGACTTGGTGGAATTGGCAGATACCTATATCCGAAGCTCCACGGTAAAAAACCGGACAGAACTGATTGAGAACGCCCTGCGGTTTTATCTTGGCTTTCTCACAGCTCAAAAGGCGGAAGATTATCTGCTGCAGTCGTTGTCATCCGTGATGACAGGAACCGTGCAGGACAGTGAAAACAGACTGGCCCGGATGGATTTTAAAATAGCGGTGGAGCTGTCCAAGCTGTCGCAGGTGATTGCATATTCCCATGACATTGATGAGGATGCATTGAAACGGCTGCATCTGAAATGTCTGGAGGAAGTCCGGCGCATCAACGGCGCCATTGATTTTGAAAGTGCATATAAATACCAGAAACGTGAAACCTAAAGAGTGAAAAAATCTTTGTTGGTTTTGGATATGGATTGTTTCCGGTGATTCGGATATGGTTTGTAAAAAGGAGTTGATACACAATATGGATCAAAAAGATATTTTGGAAACAGTCATCTGTGAGATGACAGAACGCGCATTGGCAATACGGAGGGAGACATGCGAAGAAGCGGAACAGCAACTCTACAAAAAAGCATCCGCTCTCCAAGCAGAAACAGGAAGTGCTGGAAAAACTCACGCCGGAGAAACGTCAGGTGGTGGAAGATTACATTGTCACAATCAATTTAATCGCACAGCATGAGTGTGAGTACCTCTATGTGCAGGGCGCAAAGGACTGCGTAGAGTTATTAAAGAAACTCGGAGTGCTGTAATGGATTGCAAAGGAAGGTCTGCTGCGGCAGATCTTTTTTGTTTGTAGAGGGATGGTGCTATGCCAAAAATCATTTTTACTTCCCGCTATCTGCGTGACGCACCTCCGGAGCAATTAGAAAACTATGTCCGATACATCGGAACCCGTGAGGGTGTAGAAAAAGTTGATGAAAGCAAGCGGCATCTGCCTGCGACCATTCATCAGAAAGAGTTTATCAGACAATTAATCCGTGATATTCCGCAGGCAAAAGAAATGTTGGAGTATGCGGATTTTTTATTGCATCCAACCATCGGGAACGCATCGGAACTGATCTCCTGTGCATTGGAGCAGCATCTGGATTTGGTCGCAAAGCGTGAAAACTATGTGGATTATATTTCAAACCGGCCCCGTGTGGAGCGCATCGGAGAACACGGTCTGTTTACAGACGCAGGAAAAGCGGTGGTGCTGCGGCAGGTACAGGAAGAAGTGATGCGGCATAAAGGTGCGGTCTGGACACATGTGGTCTCTCTGCGGCGGGAAGATGCGGCACGGCTCGGATATGATAGCGCAGAACAGTGGATGGCATTGCTGCGTTCCAAACGGGCTATGCTGTGCAGGCATATGAAGATCGACAGTACCAATCTGAGATGGTATGCAGCTTTTCACAATGAGAGTCACCACCCACACGTGCATCTGATGGTCTACTCTGCAAAAGACAATGACGGATATCTCACAAAACAATCCATCGAAGCAATGCGTTCAGAATTGGCGCATGACATTTTCCGTCAGGATTTTGCTCATATTTATGAGGAACAAAATCAGGCGCGCGGAGATTTGAAATCCCAAGCCGAAGAAGTCATGCGGCAGATGACAGCCGCTTTGCGTACCGGAACAACCGTAAATCCTGTCATAGAAAAAAAGATGATCCGGCTGTCCAAGCGTTTGCAAAATACCACCGGAAAAAAAGTATACGGTTATCTCAAGCGGGATGTAAAAAGCCTGATCGATGAGATTGTGGATGAACTTGCAAAGGACAGTCGTGTGGATGCATTCTATCAGGCATGGGGCAAATGGCAGAACGAAATTCTGCTGACTTACCAAACGCAGGGTGTTTCCCTGCCTCCCCTGTCTCAACAGAAAGTGTTTAAAAGTATTAAGAACATGATCATTGCAGAAGCAATGCAGCTTGCAGGTCAGAACTTTGTATTTGAAGATGAAGCGATGACGGAATCCACTGAAGAACCGGAAATGATACTGCAAGATGCAATGCCAAGCATGGATGCTGTTCCGGAACAGTATGAACCGTATTCGGAGCAAGGAAATCACAAGAATCGTGACGCCGGATGGTGGAGCAAAGAGTATAAACAGGCACGGAAATATTTATATGGCGATGATTCCACTCCACAGGATTTTGTAAAGGCGTTTCATATGTTCCGGCAGGAAGCGGAAAAAGGCAACGGATTTGCGATGCATGATCTGGGACGGATGTGCGCTGACGGTTTGGGATGTGAAATCAATCCGGAATTGTCACAGGAGTGGTATGCAAAAGCATTGTCTGCATTCCATGCAGCAGAGCAGAGTGTTCAGCCAAAGCAGCGCCCCTATCTTTGGTATCGCATCGGGAAAATGTATGCAGCGGGGCTTGGTACAGAACAAAATTATGAAACCGCAGCCGAATGGTTCTCGCAGGCGGTTGCAGCCGACCATAAGTATGCCCAGTATTCTCTTGCCGGTTTATATTACCGCGGACAAGGTGTAGAGCAAAGCTATGAACAGGCATTTCACTTGTACTGTCGCTCTGCGGAACAAGGGAATCCTTATGCAGATTATGAAACAGCAAAAATGTATCGGGATGGGATCGGAACAACGGTACAGCCGAAACAGGCGGAACAGTCTTTCCAATCCGCTTTTCATGGTTTTGCCGCTTTGGAAAAGCAAAGTCATGACGATAAACTGCAGTACCGTTTGGGACAAATGCTGCATACGGGAACCGGAACAGAAAAAGATGAGAAAGCTGCGGCAGAGTATTGGGAAAAGTCCGCAAAGCTCGGAAATGTCCATGCCCAGTATGCTTTGGCAAAGCTGTGGCTGGAAATAAACAACGGAGATGTATCCAAAGCACTACAATGGTTAACAAAAGCGGCGGATGGCGGTCATGCGCCGGCACAATACACATTGGGAAAGTGTTATCGGGACGGGATTCATGTAGATAAGAATATGGAACAGGCAGTACATCTGTTTTTATTATCCGCTGAACAAAACAACGAGTATGCGGCGTACCAGCTTGGCAAGTTGTATCTTGCCGGAGAAGGAATTCCAAAAGATGCAGAACAGGCAGTAAAGTGGCTGAAGTGTGCTGCAGAACAAAAGAATGCCTATGCCCAATATACGTTAGGGAAACTTTATCTCTGCGGGGAAGATGTGCCGCGGGATATTGAAAAAGCGCTGGATTACTTGAAAGCGTCTGCAGAGCAGAAGAACGAATATGCGTCCTATCAACTTGGAAAATTGTATCTTACCGGAGAAATGGTTCCAAAAGATGTGGAAACTGCGGTACGCTATCTGGAAACATCCGCAGGGAACGGAAATCAGTTTGCCCAATATGCATTGGGGAAGCTGTACCTGCAGGGAAAGGACATCCCCCGTGACAAAGAAAAAGCGGTGCGTTATCTGGAAGCATCCGCCGCACAGGGGAACCTGTATGCCAAGTTTCTGCTGGAGCATTTGGATTCTTTTCGAGATCCGTCTGCGTTTCTTGCAGCTACCCGTTTACTGCATCGTCTTGAAAGTCTGTTCCGTGAGGATTATCGCAAAACAACCGGCGGCACTTCTTATTCGATTGACCGGAAACGCAGACGCAAGCTGGCCGAGAAAAAACAGGCACAGGGACATAAACGGGATGACTATGAACCCATTCGGCAGATTTATTGACAGGAGGTGTGTAAATGCCGGGATACGTTTATTTTACAGAAGAACAAAAACAGCGGGCCAATGCCGTGGATCTGGAGGACTTTCTTGTCCGGCAGGGAGAAAAACTGCTTCGTTCCGGCAGAGAAAAACGGCTTGCCAGTGATCACAGTATCACCATACGCGGAAATCGATGGTATGACCATGCAACAGAAAAAGGAGGTTTTGCAATCGATTTTGTCCGGACATATTATAATCAGAGTTTCCCGGATGCAGTCACGATGCTGCTTGGCGGAGAGCAGGGACAGATCTATCGGGAGAGCAAACCACAGGAACCGGAACCAGCAAAGCCGTTTGTATTGCCGGAAGCGCATACCGATATGCACCGTGTGTTTGCTTACCTGATTAAGACACGGTGTCTGGATCGCGAAGTCGTGGCAGAATTTGCAAAAGCGAAGATGCTCTATGAGGATGCCAAATATCACAATGCGGTATTTGTGGGATATGATGCGGAAGGAATCCCTCGTCATGCGCATAAACGCGGGACGTATACCAACGGTGATGCGTTCAAAGGAAATGTGGACAGCTGTGATCCGCGGTACAGTTTTCATTGGATCGGGCAAAGCGATACAGTGTATGTATTCGAAGCGCCGATTGACATGCTTTCGTTTCTTTCCCTCTACCGGCAGAACTGGAAACAGCACAGCTATGTGGCACTTTGCGGTGTAGCAGAGCATGCATTGATGCGGTTGCTGACAGACGCACCGCATGTGAATAAAATCTCTTTGTGTCTGGATAACGATAAAGCGGGAGTGCAGGCACGGGAGCGTATACAAAAACATCTTGCAGAGCGAGGATACCGAAATGTATTATCGCTCTTTTCAAATCTGAAAGACTGGAATGAAGATCTACAGGCATTGAGCAAGCCGCCGCCTGAGCCGGCAGAGAAACAACAACCAGTCATGCAGATGGGATGAAAGGAGGCTGTCATGCAGACACATCAGATTGTATTATTTGTGTGCATTGGGCTTGGTATGTTCGCTGTGATTGGCGGCTTGGCATTGCTGTCCAATTATTATACACTCAATGGGATCAAGTCACGGACGGTTGGAGACGGCCAGCACGGAACTGCACGGTTTGCCACTGAAAAAGAAATCCGGGAAACGTATGCTCATATCCCCTATCAGCCTGAAAAATGGAGGAAAGGAGAATCGCTTCCGGCGGAACAGGGCTTGGTGGTCGGATACAAAAAGAAAAGTGGAGTGGTTACTGCGCTGGTGGACAGCGGAGACATCCACTGCCTGATGATTGGTGCGGCCGGTGTCGGTAAGACCGCTAATTTTCTGTACCCCAATATTGAGTATGCCTGTGCATCCGGTATGAGTTTTCTGACCACAGACACGAAAGGCGATTTGTTCCGAAACTATGCCGGAATTGCGAAAAAGTATTACGGATATAAAATCTCTGTTCTGGATTTGAGAAATCCTACCCGCTCGGATGGAAATAACATTCTTACTCTGGTCAACAAGTACATGGATGAATATCTGAAAGATAACCGTAATCTTGCGGCAAAAGCAAAAGCCGAAAAATACGCAAAGATTACTGCAAAAACCATCATCTGTTCCGATGGTGCGTCTGCCAGTAGCTATGGGCAGAATGCGTTTTTTTATGATGCAGCGGAAGGACTGTTGGCATCTGTGATTCTGTTGATTTCGGAATACTGTGAGCCTGAGAAACGCCATATCATATCCGTGTTTAAATTGATTCAGGATCTGCTGGCTCCATCCCCTATCAAGAATCGAAGCCTGTTTCAGCTTTTAATGGATAAGCTGCCGCCAACACATAAGGCAAAATGGTTTGCCGGAGCTGCGCTCAACAGTGCAGATCAGGCAATGGCGTCTGTGCTTTCCACCGCAATGTCCCGCTTGAATGCGTTTCTGGACAGTGAGATGGAACAGATTCTCTGCTTTGACAGTTCTCTGGATACGGAAACATTCTGTAAAGAAAAATCCGCAATTTTTATTGTTCTTCCGGAGGAAGATAATACAAAGTATTTTATGGTGTCACTGTTTCTGCAGCAGTTGTATCGTGAAATGCTGACCATCGCTGACGAGCATGGCGGGAAGCTGCCGAACCGTGTAATGATGTTTGCGGATGAGATTGGTACGATCCCTAAAATTGAATCAATGGAGATGATGTTCTCTGCAGGACGTTCCAGACGGATCAGTATGATTCCCATTATCCAGAGCTTTGCACAACTGGAAAAGAATTATGGAAAGGAAGGCTCCAGCATCATTATCGATAACTGTCAGGACATTCTGTTTGGCGGATTTGCACCGAATTCGGAAAGTGCGGAGATTTTATCGAAAGCACTTGGAAACCGGACTGTTTTGTCCGGTTCCATCTCCAGAGGAAAGAACGATCCAAGCCAGAGCCTGCAGATGATGAGTCGGCCTCTGATGTCACCGGACGAATTGAAAACACTTCCGAAGGGACATTTTATTCTTGCCAAAACGGGAAACTGTCCTATGCAGACACAGCTTCCTCTGTTTCTTAAATGGGGGATTCAGTTTGGTGATGCGTATGAGGTGCCGGAGCAGGCTGCCAGAAGTGTGAAATATGCAGATCGCTTTGAACTGGAGCAGGAGATTGTACGGCGTAGAGATACGGAAGATGATGAATGGGAAGAAACGCCAATGTCAGATACCGATGGAACACGCAAGGGCGGTCAGCAACAGTCACGAGTGCAGACAGCGAGAGAACACAGCAGCATACCGAGACGTCCTCCGCTGCGAACCGATTAGGAGGTGATCCGGGTATGGGGTATTTTTCTAACATCTACAAAGCAGAACTGCCCCATCGTGCCAAAACCGTGTACATGTATTTGAAAGACCGGAGCAACGCACAGGGACAGTGCTATCCGGCGATCGGTACCATCGCAAAGGAACTGCATCTGTCCCGGCGCACGGTGGAACGTGCGATTCAGGATTTGATCACAGCCGGGCTCTTAAAGAAGGAACAACGCTGGCGGGAGAACGGCGGCAGGAGCAGTCTGCTGTTTACCCTGACAGACTGCAATTAAAAAATAGCGCCACCAAGGGGAAGGTTTGTCCTCTTGGTGGCGTATGGATTATGTCACTGCGGCGTATGCAGAAGGGATCACCTGAAGAAATCCTAATAGACAGAGAAAAAGAACCACCTTCCGTGAAAGGTGGCAGTCTCTTATCTGTTGTTCAGCATCTCTTGAATTGCTGCGCGGATAACAGCTTTATCACGGTCGTTCAGTCGTATATACTGACGTAAAAGCTGTTGATCCTCGCTGTCTGTGTGCTGAATTTGTGGATGAAGGATGGCATCACTGGGGATGTTTAAGGTGTCAACAAGACGTAAAAGATTGTCAATGCTTGGACGTTTTTCCTCGTTTTCCAAAGCCATGAGGAATCGGGCGGTAATCCCCACCTTTTCTGCAACCTCTTCCTGTGTTCGATTTGCATCTACACGGTATTTTTTGAAAATAGGTCCCATGTAGGAAATATCCATTTTCTCTGTTTCAGCCACTGTCAGTTCACCTCCAATACCATTTTACAGTTCGGGTGTTGGAGGGGGAACGCTCTATGAGTTCATGTAAAACAGGAATAAAATATTCAAAGAAAGATAGCAGGTAATTGAAGAAAGTAAGAGGAGTAGAGATATGGAGCTGAGATTAAAGAAGTCTATTCTTTAAATATGTTCGAAGATGTTCCTATGGAATATCTTCGGCTTCATTGCATCGTGAACAGAATAGGTTCTGGCTTCCGTAGCTGTTTCATAATACCAATATTTGTAGTTCAAAAATTTCAGTATTTCTTTAAGTTGCTCAAGTTGATGCAGAATGACATTGTCATGTTGAATAAGAATAATTGCACAAGGACTATTATTAGACAAGTTGTAGACAGCCTGAGTTTATAATATTTTGAAAATCTTGTCCAATGAGAGGCAGCGTTTGGATTCACCGTTCCCTGAATACGAGGTTGTTGTGGGGATGCAAGGAACTAGACTAATCATTGAACCTCAGATTGTGGTGGAGATTGGAAATATGCACCGTTTCACAAGTAAAGGTACACTGATGGTTTTTGTAACAGCAAGGATAGAAAACAGGCTGAAGGTAAACAGTTCCATGTTTATACCGTGGTAGGTAGAACAAAGTTTTTGCAAATCTACTATACAAAAGTAAAGGAATATCCTAAATTTGTGATCAGATTGTGTCATATAGCCAGCTGCTGTTAAAGTGATATATTCAGGTGTTAAAATGGGCTATTTTTTAAAATAAAGCATTTAATGGAGTAGAAATATTTTTCGGGATATAGTAAACTATAAGATAGTTAGTTATAACCAACAGAAAAGCTTAGACATAAGTTAGTTCTGGCTAACTTAAAGGATTTTAATGATTAATTATTAAAAAACAACTTTTAAAATGAATGGTGGTGATAAAAAACAGATGGATCAAAAAAGGTATAACAAAGCAAAGACCCGTAAGAACTTCTGCGCAGACTAACAAAGGAGGATTTATGCGAGTGTATTGCTAGGTCGTTTCAAACCCTATTTTTATTTTGCCTTGTGGTGTGATGTAATCGCTGGATTTTCCGAAACGGGTAGTTAAATCTATCCAACGTATTAGAGATGATGAACACATCCGCTAGAATTTTAACTGATTAACAAAAGTGTAAGGAACTATGGTTGAAACCTTAAAAACTATCTTGTGGCAGGAAGATTTCGCTAATCCCAAACCTCCCTTACAGTGTAGCACAGCCTTTGGAGATGGGCTTTATTAACTACTACTCTACAATAAAATAATTATATAAGGAGAATTATATATGAATAAAACAAAGAAAAGCAAGTTTAATATCAGAGATGCAATTACATTGGCGGCCATGTTGGTAATCAATTATATGATAGCAATGGTGGTCAGCGCTGTCACATTGCCATTTTCAGAAGTGTATTTATATGCTTCAGCCGCCATTGACGGCTTTTTAGGAGCTGTATTCTTCCTTGTAGCGGCAAACCGGGTGAACAAACATGGGCTGTTGTTTGTTTGGGCATTTGTGTATGGCCTTATCCAGGCACTTATGGGTTATGCCTTCTTGCTGCCATATTTCCTGATTGTAGGCGTTATTTCCGAGCTGTCTATGATTGGAAAAAATACATACAGAAAGCCGGTCCGCAATATGATTGGCTGGGCTTTAAACAGTATTGGGAATTTCGTTGGTTGTGCGGTGCCTCTATGGTGGGCATGGGACAGTTATAAAGAAATGGCATTAAATAGTGGCTTTTCACAGGAAACCTTAGATATGCAGTTTTTAATGTCAACCCATCCGGGGCTGATGCTTTTGGGTTGTGCAATAACCGGTCTTCTTGCTGTATTAGGTGTTCTGTTCGGACAGAGATTATTAAGAAGACATTTTCAGAAAGCTGGTATCTTGGAATGATTATGAATCATAGTAACATTAGAAAAGTGGAGGAGATTGATGGCAGGACAGTATTGCTGTTGGCTGTCTGCGCATGTTTCACTTCCTTCTTGAGCACCAGTTTACTGGGGCATGGTCTATATATGATATGGCTTTTTCTATTGTTATGCTATTTTGAGTTATTTACGATGGGATTAGGAATGCTGGGAGCATATATCCTGTCGGTAGTTTGGCTGGCCATTAATACAAAATACCATATCGCTTTTCCATCTCCGCTATTATTTCATATGCTTTATCGGCTATTGATGCCGGCGATGATTGTGTGCCTGATAGTGCATATTCCTTCAGGCAAACTGACTTCCAGTATAAGGAAGTTACCGATTCCCGAAAATATAATGCTGATTTTAATTGTCATGCTCCGATTTGCTCCCACCGTTGTTCATGAGTTTGGTGAAGTAAAAGACGCTATGAAGGTAAGAGGTTTTTTGCGGTCTATAAGAATAGTCCTTTTTCACCCGCTTAGTACATTGGAATATGCAATTGTCCCTATGGTTTTCAGAAGCCTGAAAATAGCGGACGAACTGGCGTCATCAGCCATTGTCAGAGGAATTGAGAGTCCGTATAAGAAAGATAGCTATTACATTATAAGACTGACTGCAAAAGATATTTTCTTAGTAATGTCCAGTACCATCATTGCTGTTGTTTGCTGCAGGGTTTAAATCAATGGGGGTGGCGGGTTAGTCTTGATTCAGGAGGTGAGGTTATGGTGAGGTTATGGTATACAATGGGAAATTGATTAAGAATTCAGAAGGTATTAGCCCCCAAAGTACAATAATGTTTTGTTTCCCATATGCAGGAGGCGATGCCGCATTCTATGCTAAGTGGATTCAATATTTTGACAAGAAACTTTCGGTTTGCCCCATTCAATTACCGGGAAGAGAAGAACGTATTGGTGAGAAGCCATATTTGAACATGCAATCACTTGTAAAAGACGTTGTGGACGCTATTATGAGGTTTGACAATGACTTTATCCTATTTGGCCATAGCATGGGCGGCAAAATAGCATTTGAAGTTGAAAAAATGCTTGAGAACAACAAAAGGGTAGCAAAGTTGGCGATATTCTCCGGAAGCAGAGTTCCCCATATTCCGGAACCACAGCCGATATCTCATTTGACAGAACAGGAGTTTTTGGCCGGCCTGGAACGATATGACGGTATTCCGGAAGAAATAAAAATGGATAAAAGACTGTTGAGCTTTTATATGCCGATAATCAGATCGGATTTTATTCTGGACGAAAGCTATTATCCGGATGCCCCATCAAAATTAATATGTCCAGTTTGGGCAATTGGCGGGAATGAGGATAGAGAAGCAACCCTGACTGATATAAAGAGATGGTCTGAATACACGCAGAGCGAGTTTCAGTATTACCTTTTCAGAGGTGGGCATTTCTTTATAAAAGAAGATGAGGAAAATGTATTAAAGTTAATTCATCAAAAATCTGAGGAGCTTATCAATCGTGAAAATTAAAGTGATTCGTCCTACATTCACTTCACGGCACTGCTTTATGAATGATCTTCCTCCGGAAGAAATACAGGTTTGGATTTTGCATTGGAGAAGCATGACAGGTTGGATAAAAGAGAATTGGGGAATCTTGAATGAAGAAGAGATAAAGCAATATACATTATATGTAAAGTATGAAGATATGATGAGAGGTGCAATAGGGCGAATCGCTGTAAAAAAGATTTCTTTATCTTATCTTGGCAAAGATATAAAAGATATACAAATTGAGAGAGGACGCTTTGGGAAACCATATCTGTGCTGTTCTGGAAAACGTCTATCTATAAATGACAATCTCTCTCACTCGGGAGAGATTGTAATGCTTGCCTTTGGACGTAATGTTCAGGTTGGCGTAGATGTGCAGGCAATAAAACAAATACAGGAATACCAAAGGCTTGCAGAAAATTATTTTTCACCAGAAGAATCAGCAGCTGTAATCAGGCAAAATAATATTGAGTTCTTTTTTGAATCTTGGACGGCGAAAGAAGCCTATGTGAAGGCAATCGGCTATGGGCTTTATAAAGATTTCGCCTCTTTTTCTGTAAAAATCGGCGGAACCAGCAGTGAAAGCTACGGAGATCAGATTTGGCGGATTTGTCAAATTGCTGTAGATAGATGCCATAAAGCATGCTTGGCATATGGAACGAGGAATGAGAATGAACTATGGGAAGAAATTGCGACCGGTACAGGAGAAAACGATAGATACCTGGCTGGGAGAAACGTTTAAAGCAAATAGAAATAAGACCGCTATTGTGGAGGGCATAAATCGTATTACCTATGGACAACTGGAAAGGAAAATCAACCAGTATGGCTGCTATTTTAAGAGGCGTGGGATAAGCATGGGTGAATTGGTTGTTTTGCGAATACCGAATGTAAAAGAGTTTGTATTTGCTTTGCTGGGGTTAATTAAAATAGGTTCAATCCCAATTGTTACAAACTCTTTATTTGGTGAGAATGAGTTAAAGGGCATTTTTGATAAGACGGATGCCTCAATATTGGTTTTCTATGATAAGGACGAAGTATCATTAAGGATTCACAAGGGGCGTGCAAGCAGACAGATTTGTAAAATTGCGGTCAAGGACATAGCCGAAGGATTGAAAGAAGACACCGAAAATATCATCGAAGAAAACAAGGAGCTTGATAGCATAGCCCTCCTTATGTTGTCAAGCGGAACAACCGGAATTCCTAAATTAGTGCCAATCACTCATAGAATGATTTATTGGCATATTTATGGATATAATCAGAAATTCCAGTTTACATCCTCTGACAGTTATTTAGCTTGTCTGCCGATAGCACATAAGGTTGGGCTGTATTCGCCCGGGATTCTGAATGTGTTTTTCGCAGGGGGAAAAGCTGTTTTATGCAGTAACCTGGACTGCGATGATATTTTTGCACAAGTTGAAAAAGAAAATATTACAATTACAGCTTTAGTTCCAACGCTAGCGCGAATCTGGAATCAGTATCTGAGTCAAGGGTGTCGGTATGATGTGAGTAGCATCAGGAAGATCATTATTGGAGGTTCCTTGGTTGATGAGAGCCTTGTTACAAAATTAATTGAAAAGATGGAATGTGAGGTCTTACCGCTTTATGGAGCAACGGAAGGACTGGCCTTGTATAGTATTTATGATCGCAGTAATCTTGGCGATGCGGTAGGCTACCATTATTCGGTGTCTGGCTATGAGGAAATCCGGATTATTGATGAGAATGGCATGGACGTACTGAATGGTGAAGAAGGAGAATTGATAATTCGTGGACCGTTTACCATTCAAAGTTATTATAACCAGGAAGTCAGTATGAAAGATAAGTTCACCTCGGACGGATTTTATAGAACAGGCGATAAAGTGAGATGGGATTCCACATATGGATATCAGGTACAGGGAAGGATCACGGACCAAATAAATAGGTCTGGTGAGAAAATAGAACCGAGAGAGATTGAAATATTAATAAGTGAACATCCGAACATTGATGAGGCGGTGGTAGTAGGTGTTGAGGATTTTCTAATGGGAGAAAGAATTTGTGCTTTCATCATGGCTGCAGATGAAAAAATAAATTTGTCACATATACGAAAATGTGCCAATAGATGTACAGCAACCGGATAAACGCAAAGAAAAAATAGTAAAAAGTGCAGATATTAAACTGCTTTTTGCAGAAGCAAGGAATGAGGCTTTAGAAGAATACTGTAATATTGTAGATATCCACAGCTTGAGACCGGAACCGACAGAAACACTGCCTATCAATAAAATAGCCTATGATAGACCAGCGTATATTATATTCACATCTGGAACAACTGGCGAACCTAAAGGGGTTATCATGACCCATCGTGCAACATCAAATACAATTGCTGATGTTAATGAAACATATGCAGTTAGTGAAAGGGATATATTCTTAGGATTGTCAAATCTGTCCTTTGATCTTTCTGTATATGATTTGTTTGGTTGTTTTTCAGCAGGTGGAACATTAGTATTACCTAGTACAGATAAAATTCGAGATCCTAAGTATTTGGCGGAATTAATAA
The DNA here is from genome assembly GCF_009696375.1 of Clostridium porci. Lineage (GTDB taxonomy): Bacteria > Bacillota > Clostridia > Lachnospirales > Lachnospiraceae > Enterocloster > Enterocloster porci. The sequence goes on along the minus strand of NZ_VUMD01000015.1, from coordinate 46,642 downwards.
TTAGACATAGGATTTCCATTATAAATGCGGTTCCGGCTTTGCATCAGATGATTGTTTCTTATCTTGAATCCGCAAATGTAAGTTTAGATTATCAGGTGAGATTGTTATTGCTTTCTGGTGATTGGATTCCCGTAACCATGCCACAGAGGATTTACGATCTGTTTGGTGATTGTCGTGTTATCAGCCTTGGTGGAGCTACGGAAGCGGCAATTTGGTCAATTAGTTACGATATTCCTAAAAAAGCTGCATTTACAAAAAGTATTCCATATGGATATCCAATGTCAAATCAAACATTTTATGTTTTGAATAATGAAATGCAACCCTGCCCCAATGGGGTAGATGGAAGCCTGTACATTGGAGGAATCGGATTATCCTGTGGCTACCTGGCAGATGAACAACTGAATCGTGAAAAGTACTCTACTCTTCCGTGGAGTGGGGAACGTATTTACAGAACTGGGGATAAAGGGCGTTATTTACCAGATGGAGTTATTATTTTTAAAGGACGTGAGGACGGTGATAATCAAGTTAAAATACACGGTCACAGAGTTGAACTGGCTGAAATAAGTTCTGTCTTAAATGAACATCCGTTGATTGAAAGGGCTGTTGCTTTAGCGTTCGGTGAAAGTCCGGAGGATTTGCATATTGATGCAGCCATTTCGCCAGTCAGGAAAAAGACTGTGGCGTCACAAGCCATGGATGATAAAGAGGTATATTTGCTCAAGTCCATAAAACGATACTATGAAGAGCATATGGATCAGGATTAACTGGAAAAATGGATTAAAAAGTCAGAGGAAGTTGTTGTTGCGGACATATACAACACGTTTAGACAGTGTGGAATTTTTTCGGATAAATCCAAAGCATTCAGTTTTGAGCAAATTGTAGAGATTATGTCGATTCCGGAGAAACTGTATAAACTGACTAAAAGATGGCTGCAGGTATTGGTTAATGAAGGAATTATCACATGCGAAGCCAATGTATATAAAGCTGCAGAGATAAACGCAGATTTAGATTCTGAAAAGCTTTGGAAAGAGTTTTATGAAATAGAGGATAATTTCCAATACAGCAAGGAGTTTGTTGATTATTTAAAAGAATCAAGTGATTTACTTCCTGAACTAATTCAAGGAAAAGAAGATCCTTTGAATATTCTATTTCCAAAGGGAGATACAGACCCAGCGTTGGCAGCTTACCATGACAACAAAGTAAATGAAATGCTGAACAATATTGCTACGAAAGAAATACGCTATTTGTGCGAAAAGAAGAATAAAAGAAGTCCAGAGCAACCTTTTAGAATATTAGAGGTAGGAGCAGGGGTTGGTGGAACTTCTCTTGATGTGATACCTAAACTTGAGGGGTGCAATGTAGAATATTATTTTACGGATCTTTCAGTTTTCTTCTTAAATAAAGCACAGGAGAATTTCAGTAAGTACAGTTGGGTAAAATATGGAATTTTTAATATCAATGAAGATTTCATATCTCAAGGATATGAGGCTTTCAGCTTCGATGTGATTTTGTGTGCAAATGTGCTTCATAACTCACAGAATATTAACAGTGTTATGAAAAATTTAAAAGGATTATTATCTGAGAATGCATCTATTATTATACTTGAAGAAACACGAACAAGCTATTTGTTGTTGACATCAATGGAGTTTAAGGATGGATTAACTGGCTTTACGGACGAACGCAGTGAACATAATCAGACATTCTTCACACGAGTGCAATGGGAAAATATCTTTGAGAGACATAATGGGCATCTGATTTATGAATTTCCTGATAAGAGCAGCAAATTAGACTTGGCTGGACAGACAATATACGTAGTTCGGTTTGCGGGAGAATATGAACAATTAGAGAAAGAGGAGGTTAGAAATTATTTAGAGAGTACGGTATCTCCATATATGCTTCCGAATCAGATCTTAATTCTGCCAGATATGCCGTTATCCGTAAACCGAAAAGTGGACACTAGAAAAATCAAAGAGTATTTTAAGAACTGGAATCGTAAGGAGAGCACTAAGAAAAAGGATGAATTGCCCCAGACGGATTTGGAACAGCGCATAGCAGAAATATGGTGTAGGGAATTAGGGCTTGACTCAGTGGGAAGAAATGACGATTTTTATCTGGTTGGTGGTGATTCTCTGCTGATTGCTCAAATCATTGGGAAGATGATGGAAAACATATCAGAAGCTTCTGGTTGGGAGTGGAGTAGCCTTTTGACAGAAATGATGAAAGCACCCACTATTAAGCAGATAGCAGAAAGCCTTGTGAACCATCAAAATGATAAGACAATCTTGATGACCCGTCCTTAATGATTCTGAAAAATAGCAGTTTAAATAATAAGGATTCTATTGCAAAGGTTTTCTTCCATGCTGGAGCAGGAACCTTAACACCCTATACGGATTTACTGTCTCGCATAAAAGAGGACAGCAAGAACGATGAAAGCATTATCGGTTTTGTTTTTGGAAATGATGCTGAGTATATTTCCATGGAAACAAGTCAGACCTTCCGGCTACTTGGGAGAAAATATGGTGAGATATTGGAAAAAATGGGCTATAGAAATTATATTCTTGTAGGTCATTGTGTGGGCGGTTTGATTGCATTGGAAACAGCACAATATTTAAGAAATAAAGGTGTTTCCGTTTCTGATGTGACGCTAATAAGTACTGGTATTCCAAAGCAGAAGGAGAACACGATTTTAGCGGACGCATCGGATGAGATATTCCGTAATGCATTGCATTCAAGCCTGGATAACGAACTGCTGTTGGAGCGGATTTTTGCAAGAGTGATTGGGGCAGATGCATATAAGGCAGGTTATCAGGTAAGTGATGAGCGCTTGCAGCAGTATATAGAGCATATTTCCAGATATGGAAGTGGTGAAATTACAGTAAAAGCATTATGCGAAACGGGCGGGGAGTATGAAGATGTGGCTGAAGAGTTCCGCCGGCTCGCTAGCTATACAATTTCAGAAAGGTTAAATGCTTTATACAGCACGATTGAGCGTCCAAATGGTGAGTTGATGGAACATCAGCTGAAGATGCTGAATGTACTTTTCCGGATATTCTCACAGAATTTCAGGTGCGTGTCGAGTTACATACCGGAACCTTACTATGGAAACATAAGGATTTTCTGTTGTGAGATCTTAGGAAGCCACTTTTATCCTGGATTCTTTGAGGAAGATTATGAAACATGGAAACCTTATATTAAGGGTAATTTAAAATATAATACAATTGCAGGACAACATTTTGATTGTATTATTGGTGATAATCTGGAAAAGAATATTTCTAAGATTTTGGATTTTAATTATTAACAATTGTCAAAGGGTGTCCATATAGTGATGGACACCCTAGAAAAAGAGGCAGAATATGAAGAAAATCGGAATATTAGGCGGAACTGGTGAAATAGGTAAACGAGTTGTTAAACTGTTAGAGAACCAATATGAGTTGTTAGTTTCTTATCATTCGGCAAAACCACCAGTTACTGCACAAAACCAATATATCCAATTAGATGTAGATATATTTGGTGACCTAGAAGCTTTTTGCAGCCAATGTAGTATTATCGTAAATTGTGCAGGCGCCTCATTTGTCAATGGAGAAAAGATTGCAAGAGTAGCGGCTAAATATCACATACCTGTTGTGGACCCTTCTGGTGAGTCATTTTTAGAAGACAGAATTGCAGATATAAGGAACGAATCGGTTTATGTGCTATCCAGTGGTTTTTTTCCAGGAATGACTGGTCTGTTGATGAAATATTTATGCGAGAGCTTAAAGTCAGTAGATTGTATTATGGGGTTGAGCATCACAAATGAAATTCCGAGCAGATCGGCAATTAAAGATTTTATATTGACGAATACAGCCGGATTCGGATCTGCATTAAACTATTATGAAAATGGTGAGTTAAAGAGAGATGAAATACCAATATACAGGATTGTAGAAAATAAGGAGTACACATTGCAAAACTACTATACAATAGAATTGCAGCGGATTACTCAAAGTTATAAACCTAAGAGGGCGAACTGGTATTACGCCTCTTTTGGAGAAGAAATCACAAAGTTGATGCAGGAAGCAGTTATCAAATACAGTTTGAAGCAAGGCGATGAGGCACTGCAGCAAAGCGTTGATTCTATTATCAAACTATTTGAAATGACTTGTGGGTCAACAGCAGCATATAACTATATACATATTGAAGTAACTGGTTCAAATAATAATCAGGATCACATAAGAACTGCAGACGTACATAGTTCGTACAGTAGTGATATCAGTTCAATCATTGCCGCCTATACAGTTAAGGCTCTGATTGAAAAACAACCTGCCTTCGGAATTTATTATGCTATGGATATCATAGATTTAGAAGCTGTAATACATGATTTACCACAATTAAATATCGACCTAGTTTTGACAGATAAAATATTGGAAAAGGAGGAACACTATGAAGAAGGATCAATCTGAGATTCATCTACTTGGGAATAAAAATGGTAAACGAATACTCCTCATACATGGAATGGGATTCAATTGGAAGAACTGTTTCGATAAACTACTCCATATATTGGGGAAAAATTATTATTTTATAATTCCGGAGTTGTCAGGTCATAATGCTTCATCCAATGGTGCAGTTACTTCTGTCATTCTTAGTGCCGACTATATCAGTGCTGTATTGCTGAGAAAAGGAATTAATTATGTTGATGCAGTTTATGGTATTTCTCTGGGGGCGAGTATTGCACTTGAACTTGCACTCAAAGGTGATATTAGAATAAAAAAATTGATATTAGATGGTGGACAATATGAATCTATGGGCAATATGAAATACATATTTAGCCTTATTATGTCGTGGCAGATGAAGCGAGTTTTTCATGGAAAGCACATGATGAAGTATATGCAAAAACAAATGGGATATTTACACAATCATGATGTCCAAGTTCTTCAGCCAATGGGTGAAGTCGGCATAACCTTTAGAACGTTATTTTGGACTGCTCTTGCAGCCTACAAGTATGATATCCGGAGCAGGGAAGAGAAAATATCAATGGAAGTGGTCATTATGTATGGGGGTAACGAAACATATGCCCCTAATTCGGTTGGTTTAATAAAAAGAGTCAGTATTTATCCCGTTACTGTCCATGCCTGTGAGAATATGGGACACGCGGAGGTACTGATCAAGAAACCGCAGATAATCTGCAATATGATAAAAGAATAATGGAGGATAAAAAATATGTTAGAAAAACAGGAGGTGCAGGAATGGTACGGCCGAAACGCCAGAGTTATCCACAGTGATAGTGATTGTTTGATAGAACGATACGAATGCCAGGGAAAAGGTTTGATTGTTACATACAAAGCATTTGAGGGAATGGAAATGGTATTTATGGAGTTTAATTCCGAAGATGCTTTTATCCCAGTAACTCCATACAGCGAGATTCTGGAGATTACTTGTTGCTGCAGGGGAAGAGTTGTCTGTGAATTTGCGAATAATAGATGCATCCATCTGTCGGAGGATCATTTCTGGATTGGCAGCGGGGAGCATTTGCCATCTTCCTATTATTTTCCATTCGGTTACTTTAATGCTATTACTTTGGTGATTGACAAGAAAAAAATGAGTTTGTCCACTAAAAAGATTATGGATAATTTTTCCATAGATATTAAGCCAATTGAGGAAAAATTATCATTGAATAACGCATGGTATATCAGCAAGATCCCTTCCAAATTACAACGATTGTTTGATGAAATCTATGAGGCAAAAGGGAAGCAGAGTTCTTGTTACTTTGCGATTAAAACTCTAGAACTTCTTTTCTATTTACAAAATATCGAACGAAATGACGCTGAGGAGGAACAATATTATCCCAAAGACCAAATTGAGGCAGTCAAAGAAATCTGGAACTACATGATTACTCACTTAGACGAGAAGTATTCACTTAAACAATTGGTGAAAGAAAAAAATATGGGGACTACTATGTTTCAAACAATATTTAATCATATTTATGGAGACTCCCCATATGCATTTTTGAAGAAATACAAAATGGGAATTGCTAAAAAGCTGATTTTAGATGGTGAAATGAAAATTGGTGAAATTGCCTTTTCATTAGGGTATTCCAATGCAAGTAAGTTTTCAATTGCGTTTAAAGATGTCTATGGCATTTTGCCAAAAGATTATAGAAAGCTGAGAAGCTAATTAGAAGATGGAGAATAAAAATGGGAAAAGAAATAGAAATACAACATGTGACATTTTCATATAAACATAAAATCCCCCAACTTACTGATATTAATTTAAATATTAAGGCGGGGGAAACAGTGGTTATAACCGGTCCGTCAGGTAGTGGAAAAAGTTCATTGACCAGAGTTATTAATGGACTAATTCCTTATTTTTATGAAGGCGATTTAAAAGGGACAGTTTCTGTAGATAAATACCCCCTTTCAAGTTATCCATCTTGGGAGAGAGGAAAGATTATAGGAAATGTGTTTCAAGATCCACGGAGTCAATTTTTTGCCAATGAGGTAGCAGGGGAGATTGCATTTGGATGTGAGAATTATGGGTATTCGCACGAAGATATTGTAACCCATGTCCATGCTTCAGCTGATAGTATGGGGATAGAGGATATATTAAATTATAATATTCGGAACCTTTCCTATGGAATGAGACAGAAAGTAGCGATTGCTTCTGCTGAGGCAATAGAGCCTGAAATTTATGTTATGGATGAACCCTCCGCAAATTTAGATACGGATTCAACAGAGAGATTGGGTAATACAATAAGGAAATTGAAAGAAAAGGGCAAAACAATTCTGATTGCAGAACATAGACTTTATTACTTGATGCCAATTGCAGATAGGTTTATATATATAAAAAATGGATGCATTATACATGAATTTACACAAGCTGAGGTTGGGCGCTTGTCTACAGAAGAAATCCGTAAGTTGGGCTTAAGAAGCCCTGATCTGCATGCGGTGTCTTGTTTTCATATGCCATTTGAAAATAACAATGAAGTGACTGTAGAAGTAAAAGATTTATGTAAAACATTTGGTAAATTAGTAGTTGCAGATCATATCAATTTTTCCTGCAGGAGAGGAGAATCTATCGCTATCATAGGTTCCAATGGGATGGGGAAAAGTACGATGGGAAAAATGCTCGCGGGATTATTAAAAGAAGATTCAGGCCGTGTTACTTTGTTTGGAAAGAAAAGCAACATAAAAAAGAGAAGGGGAACGGTCTGGTATATTCCCCAGGATCTCGATAGCCAGTTGTTTGGTGAGGATTTGATAGACGAGCTGATACTGGGCAATGGAGAATCACCAGAAATAAAGGAAAAGGCTAAGCAGATATTAATGGAACTGGATTTGCATGAGTTTAGGGAACAACACCCATCCACTTTGTCAGGGGGGCAAAAACAAAGGCTCGCATTGGCAGTAGCGTTGATGCATGATGCCCCTATTATTATCTTAGACGAACCAACCAGTGGTCTTGATGGAGTAAATATGAGAAAGGTCAGCCATATTATTCAGAAACTGGCAAAGAGAGGACGTACAATTCTGGTAATTACCCATGATGCAGAATGTGTGCTGTCTTGTTGCCAGAGAGCACTTAGGTTGGAAGATGGAAAGGTGACAGATGATTTTTTGATAAATTCTGCCGATTATTTACTGGAGAAAATGGGGTATTGAACTATCAGTAAAAGGGTAAATTTGTTGAGATTTCAGGCTATTTTTAGAAAAATATTATGAAATGGAGTAGAGAACTGTGGATTTTTTCATTATAATATACTACAGTTAGTTGATTCTAATTGCGGCGCGAATATTATAGAATTGGAGGAGAAACAATGAAACAGGAAAAGAATAAGGAGGAGAAAAGGAAAACAGGAATGGCACGTTGCTTGAAACTGGCATCAGAACACAAAGGATTAGTGATTATTTCAGGAATTCTGTCTGCGTTGGCGGCAGTATGTTCGTTTATACCATATCTGGCAATTTATTTTGTTATTAGGGAACTGATCTTGGTGTTTCCAGATATGCCTGCGGCAGATATGACGACCATTTTGATGTACGGCTGGTTTGCCTTGGCGGGTATTGCTGGAAATGTAGTACTCTATTTCTGTGCTCTGATGTGTTCCCATCTGGCAGCATTTGGCACATTATATGAATTGAAGTTAAACTTTGCGAATCATATCACTGCAATCCCGTTAGGATATCATCTGACCATCGGAAGTGGCCGTATGAGGAAGATTATGGACGAAAATATAGAAAGTATTGAAAAGTTTATCGCCCATCAATTCCCAGATTTTGTTGCATCTCTTGTGGCTCCGCTTATTTTAGTCATAATTCTTTTGGCTGTTGACTGGCGTTATGGTGTTGCCTCTCTTCTTGGAATTATGCTGGCCTTTGCCATTCAATTTTCAGGATTCAATGGGGCGGCCAAAGAGAAGATGCACCGTTTTCAGTCTGCCCAGGAAGATATGAATAATGCATCTGTGGAATATGTGCGAGGGATGCCTGAAATCAAAGCCTTTAATCAGACGGCAGATTCATTTAAAAGATTAAGCAAATCCATAACTGATTACACCTCCTTCATATTGGAATATGCCATGGGGTGGAGGAATTGCATGCCGGCGTTTACAGCGATTATCCACAGCATCTATTTGTTGCTGATTCCTGTAGGTATATTGATTGGAAGAAATGTGACGGATTACAGAAACTACTCCCTAACCTTTATCTTTTATTTGATTTTAGTGCCGGCCATATCTGGTATCTTAAATAAGATCATGTTCATTTCGGAGTCGTTTACCCAGATTGACGGCAATGTGGAGCGTATGGAAGAAATTTTACATATACCTGTTTTGCCGGATTACAGAGGCGGCGCCAAAGAGCAGGGGATGGATATTGTCTTTGCTCATGTGAGCTTTTCTTATGAAGCTGAAGCAGATGTGGTTGTTAAGGCGCTGGATAACGTATCGTTTCATGCCAGACAGGGAGAGGTGACAGCAATCGTTGGTCCGTCAGGAGGAGGAAAGAGCACCATTGCTAATTTGATTTCCCGTTTTTGGGACGTGACAGAGGGAAATATTCAAATTGGAGGAGTAGATATCCGTGAAATTCCCCTTGCGGAACTGATGAAGCAGGTTGGTTTTGTATTTCAGGACACATTTCTTTTTAAACAAAGTGTTTTGGATAATATTCGGATGGGAAATCCTGATGCAACAGAAGAGCAGGTTATAGAGGCTGCAAAGGCGGCCCAGTGTCACGAATTCATCGAAAAATTGCCGAATGGGTATCATACGGTAATTGGTTCTTCCGGAATCCGCTTGTCTGGCGGGGAACGGCAGAGGATTGCCATTGCCAGGGCCATAATTAAGGATTCCCCCATCATAGTACTGGATGAGGCAACTGCATTTAGCGATCCGGAAAATGAATATTTAATACAGAAAGCTTTTGAGAAATTGATTAAAGACAAAACAGTGGTTATGATTGCCCACAGGCTTTCCACGATCCGTAACGCCGACCAGATTCTTGTTATAGAGCAGGGACATCTCATTGAACAGGGAACCCATGATGGATTAATAGCAAATGGCGGAAAATACACGCAGATGTGGAACAGTTATGTAGAATCAGTCAATTGGAAAATCCATACAGGGAAGGCGGTGTAACGAAATGAAATTTTTACAAGAACGACTGTTATTATCTGATAAAGGATATTCAGACCTTAAAAAAGCGATTTTTGCCTGCACATTGACAAACCTGTCCATTATGCTTTCATCTGCGATTCCAATTCTGTTGTTCGGCCAGCTTTTAAAGCCCTTTATGGGGCAGGAGATATCCTGGTCAACTATGTGGGTATTATTGGTGATCGGAGTGCTTGCAACAATCCTGGTCTTTATCGCTGCAAAGAATGATTATAAAAAAACTTACCTTGCGTCATATAAGGAAGCAAGCAACACGCGGTTACGGATTGCTGAACATTTAAGAAGGCTTCCTATGAGCTTTTTTAACACAAAAGACTTGTCAGATATAACTACAAATATGATGGCTGATTGTGCCAGCATGGAATCCATGCTTAGCAGTACGATTCCTCCGCTCATAGCAAATATTATATCGGTTACACTTACATGCGTATGTCTGGCCTTTTTTGACTGGCGCATGGCATTAGCAATATTTTGTACCATGCCTGTCTGCTTCTTTATAATATGGTGTGGCCGTAAACTGCAATTACACCTGTTTGACCAGCAGGTGGGGGTGAAACTGGCGGCGTCCAGTCAGATTCAGGAGTATTTGGAGGGAATCAAGATTATCAAATCCTGTGGCTTGAGCGGAGAACGTTTTCAGACACTGAATAAGGCTCTCCTGGCAATGAAAAAGACGGCAATTAAAGTGGAATTGGCTTCCGGTATTCTTGTGCAATGTGCGAGCCTGATTTTACAGGCAAGCCTGGGAATCACTATATTTATCGGTACAGTCCTGATTACAGGTGGACAGATTGAATTATACCCCCTCCTGGTTTTATTGATGTTTTCTACACAAATTTATGGACCGATATTATCTATCCTATCACAGCTTACCAGTTTGTTCCATCTGGGAACGGTTACAAAGCGGATGCGTATACTGCTGACAACACCGGCAATGGAGGGAGAAGAACAGGACATTAAGGATTATGATATCGAGTTAAATCAGGTTACATTTGCCTATGGAAAAGAAGATGTAGTAAAAAATGTTTCGGCAAAAATAAATACAGGTAGCATTACTGCCCTGGTTGGACCGTCCGGAAGCGGAAAGAGTACCCTGGCAAAACTCATTGCCCGCTTTTGGGATGTAGATAAAGGTACTGTGACAATCGGCGGTAAGGACCTGAAACAAATTGAACCAGAATATTTAATGCGTAGCATGTCATTTGTTTTTCAGGATGTGACCTTATTTAATGACACGGTATTTAATAATATTAGAATTGGAAATATGAATGCCAGTGATGAGCAGGTTGTATCGGCTGCAAAAGCAGCTCATTGTGATGAGTTTATCAGACGGCTGCCGGAGGGGTATGACACGACCCTTGGTGAAAATGGCAGTACCTTGTCAGGCGGAGAGAGGCAGCGTATTTCCATTGCCCGCGCACTATTAAAAAATGCTCCCATTATTCTGCTGGATGAGGCAACCGCTTCCCTTGACCCGGAGAACGAGGTATTGATTCAACAGGCCATTGCCAGACTTGTAGAAGGGAAAACAGTTATAATGATTGCCCATCGTCTGCGGACAGTAGTAGATGCCGACCAAATCCTGGTATTGAACGAGGGGGAACTGGTGGAACAGGGGACACACAAAGAGCTTCTTGAACAAAAAGGACTGTACAGCAAATTATTCTATATACAGCAGGAAAGTCTTGGCTGGTCAGTCTAAGGAACAGATGGTAATAATGTTTACAAAGGAAAGAGAATTGTGCAGTTAATCCAGCTACATATATTAGGCTGGGACGTAGTTCTTTTGAAAACAAAGCAATTTTCGGTAACTTAACATATTGACAATTAAAATAGATAAGAAGGTGATATTATGACTGATAACAATGATACTCGGTCTATGCTTCTTCATGACAACCCGCAAAGTTTAGTATTAAAACTTAGCGTACCATCTATTATCGGCATGGTGGTTGTTGGTCTTTACAATTTTATGGACGGAGTTTATGTCGGACAAATGGTAGGAGATAGTGCTATGGCAGCGGTATCTGTGTCATATCCATTTACGCTTGCCAATAGTGGTATTTCTACACTCATTGGTATCGGTTCCGCTTCAATCCTGTCCAGGGCGATTGGAAAAAGGGATCAGCATACAATTGACAAAATAATGGGAAATCTGATAGCCATGGTTTTGATTTTTTCTCTTATCATCATGGTGATAGGCATGATTTTTACGAAACAGATTTTAATGCTTTCTGGTGCAAGCGGAGAAATTCTAGAGCTGGCAGTTCGGTACTTACGCATCATTTTTGCAGGCAGTCTGTTTGTCAATTTCGCACAGTCCTCAAATATGATTATGCGTGGAGAGGGATTGTTGAAACAGGCAATGTTCTTTAGCGCTGGTTCCGCTATTATGAATATTATACTTGACCCGATTTTTATTTTACTTCTAAAGCGTTATGGCATGGGGATTGATGGAGCTGCTTATGCAACATTGGTTTCGCAGATCGCGTATGCAATGGCTTCTCTTTGGTATTTTAAGATCAAAAGTAAGAATGTGAGAATCAATGCAATTCGTATTGAAAAAACTCTTTTCTCGGAAATCATTGGAGTAGGCTTTTCTGCAATGCTCATGCAGGTTATGATGTTAGTACAGCAAACCGCACTTTATAATCTTGCAGCACAGCATGGCGGAGATACATGGCAGATTATACTTGGTGCGACATACCGGGTAGTGTCTTTTGCATTTATTCCTTTATGGGGGCTTTCCCAGGGATATCAGCCGGCGGTCGGAACCAATTATGGTGCAAAACAATACGACAGGGTAAAGCATATCACGAAAGTGTTTGCGATCACAGCAACTTTCTTAGCACTTATTTTCTACCTTCCGATTATGTTAGTACCAAAGAAAATTCTCTCTATGTTTATTACAACATCATCTGTAGTTGAACTGGGAGTAGGGGATTTCCGACTGTTTTTCCTGTCATATGTTTTGTTGGGAGTCTGGATTGTGGTTCTGACTCTGATGCAGTCCCTTGGCAGAGCTACAAAAGCGAGCGTTCTAGTTATCTTACGCCAGATAGCCATTTACATACCTGCCGCCATCATCATGCCCCATATTGCTGGATTTGGTGTACATGGCGTATTTGCTGCTCCGCTTATTACTGATGTGACAGTATTTATTGTTGCGGTTGGTATGATGATAAATGAATTTAAGCAAATGGACGCTTTAAGAGCTTCCGAGAAGTAAGAAATCCAGATTTAATAATATGTGGAAAACATGGGCGGTGATGCAGTGCTGAAACCCCATGTGTCAGGAGAGGATTACTTAGAAACTGTATTAATCCTGCAAAATAAAAAGGTACGATACGCTACATTGATCTTGTCTGGAATATGGGGGTATGCCAAATACAGTATCAGTTATGCAATGAATGTTCTACGTAATGGGGGCATTTGACAATGTATGCTGACAGTTATCGTCCTTTAACCATTGTGGAATGTGAAAGAGCCGAAACAGTATTTGAACGTCACCGATTCTTTACAAATCAGTTTGTTATCAGGCGGTTAATGGAGAGAATGGAAAAGGTGTTACCTTATCAAAGTGTGAATATGGCGTGTTGATATTTCTGGTATAATATCCCGGTCGGCTATGCAGTAAAGAACAAATTTTTAAAAAGTTTGGTATGAAGATAGTGAGAGTTTTCTGATGGTGATTGCCAATATCATCAGTAGAATCCGGTAGAAAATTGAGTCAGATAAAGACTGTCCAATCTACATACAAACCGCATCCAAATAGGTGTATATTTTTTATCAAATATTAAAGGCTGATAAAACCCGTCAAAAAAAACGGTATTTTGACGGGCAATAAGAGTATGCCTAGACATTATTCCCCTTCAAGCTCCGTTTGAGCAAGGAGGGGTGTTTTTATGTGTTGGGATATTATGCTGCTGATCCGAAGCAGCACCATTTATTGAAACCGGATGTCTGTATAACGGTAAACGCTTAAAAAAAGCGTATCCCCACAATTGGTATATTCCGGACAACAAGAGGAACAATCAGAACATAAAAAATACGAATTAAGCGTCTGTATAGACTTTTATGTCTATGCAGGCGCTTTTTTGCGCTCTGATATGAATTTATGTCACTGCCGGAGTCCGCCGCTTGTCCTTCGTTTTCGCATGAATTCGAAAAGGAGGACAAGCCTATGGCAAAGCCATATAAAATTCCGGATTTCAGAAAATTATATCCGGAGGCCAGCGAAGAGGTGATCGCTGTTTTAAGAACGACGGAACGGAAGATGCAGTATCAGGAGTATGACCTGAAAACAGAAAGAACCATGATAGACCCAAAAACACAGACCGTTCGGGTAATCCCAAGCCGTGAGGATTCCTATGAACGGCTGCTGGAACAAGATGTGCAGTTTGAGGAAGAAAATCAGACAGAGGAATTGGCGATACAGAATATGCAGTTTGAACAACTGTATAAGGCTCTTTCCCTGCTCTCTGAAGATGAGCAATATCTCATCAGACAGCTGTTTTTTGAGGAACGGACGGAACGTGATTTGGCGGAAGAATTGAAGATTTATCACAATGCGGTTCACAAGCGAAAAAACCGCATCCTGAAAAAACTCAAAAATATTTTGGAAAATTTGTGATCCGGGGTGTGCAAAGATTTCCGCCAACGTGGAAGTAAGTGAGAGGACTTGTTCTCTCATCTGTTCTTTGAAAAATACTGCTGACAGGCAGTCATATCCGGCAGCACAGATACATTAGCTGTTCAGCCCAAAAGGAAAAGCACCGGAAGGATACGCCAAGACCGCCTGCAGGTAAAAAAACCTGTCAATACGATCACATCAAAGGCGCAAAGCGGGAAATATCCGTTCCAAAGCAGCCTGCGGTGGGCTGCCTGCCATGACCTGAACAGCCTACAATGATACTTCCGTCCAGTCACAGCCCCGTGTAAAGCGGGATTACGCAATGAGGGCGGCTCGGAGAGATCCTCGGAGGGGTGAGAATCCCATGACGGTCACTGACCATGACCGGTCTGTGTCTGCTGCCCAGTGATGCACAGGCATCCGGCTTCGGGAAGTAGTGTCGAATAGAAGCCAGAGAAAACGAAGAACAAGTCGTTTTTCATAACAGAAACTACGGCGGCAGTTCCCTGCTGCTCTCCTGATGATGTAGGAGAATAAATCGGGACTGCCGCTGTCCTTGTGTTATGAAACCGAGCAAAAAATAAAGGAGGAACACAGAATGAATCAGAAAGAAAAGCAAATGGTGGAACGGATTATGGATACGGAAGCAATCGGATACGCCTATTTGTATCCTGCAGCCGGAGGGCAGCGCAAAGAGTATTTGATTTCAACCACACCGGAAAATCTTGCAAATTTTGTCGGCAGCCATTTCATGGATGCCCGGCAGATGATTGTAACGGATATGCTGGACCGGCTGATATTGGATACGACCGGCAGATTTTTGAATCGGTGTCCGAATCAGAATCTCTGCCGTGAAATCTTAAAATTCCTTGCCCCGATCCAGATGGGAGAAGCAAAGCCGGGAGAAATTCTTGCCGTAGACAGAGATACAGCAGACGAATATTTTATGGAAGAAGATCAGGCAGTCACAATGGCGGAGCTGTCTATGCAGTAAGAGGTGGTACAGATGCAAATAAGAAAAGGTGATATTTTCTATGCGGACCTCTCCCCGGTCATCGGGTGCGAGCAGGGCGGCATCCGTCCGGTTTTGATCGTTCAGAATAATACCGGCAATAAATACAGCCCGACGGTGATTGTGGCAGCGATTACCGGACGGCGGTTCAAACATCCTCTACCCACTCATGTTGCATTGTACCATGTCAAAGGGCTTCGATATGGATCAGTAGTGTTGTTGGAACAGATACGGACCATTGACGCTTCGAGATTAAGAGAGTACATCGGAAGAATAAACCGAAAGGAAATGACCGAGGTGGAGCAGTCTTTGGCAATCAGTTTTGGAATGGAGCAAAGATTAAGAGAGAAATAAGCACGAGATATCAACAGTCAGGAGGGATGGTTATGCATCAGGAACCAAAAGCATGGATTTACTGCCGTATTGATGCACCGGAAGATGTGCAGGGCATGTTGAAAGTACAGAGGAAACAGCTGATGGATTATGCGGAGCAGATGGGATTTCAGTTGAAGGGCTCTTCCACCGATCTGGCAGCCGGAAACAGTGACGTTCTCCCCGGATGGGAATACTTTTTGAAAACCGCCCCTTTGCAGCAGGTGGAAGTTTTACTGGTACATAACCTGTCACAGATTCATCGGGATACCTGTCAGGCACTGAGGATACTGGAACAACTTCAAAAGATGGGGATTGCGGTTTATTCTCCGCTGGAGGGAAAACTGAAGTTCGGATTCCAGCGTATCATCGGAAGAATGGAGGGTATACAGTGAGTGAACAGAGAGAAACCAGAGAAATGCAGTATCAACTGTCCAGAAAACTGCTGGATCTGATGCTGAAAAACGGCTTTTTGGAGCCGGAGGAATATGCACAAATTGATGCCCTGAACCGGTCAACATTTTCTCCGGAACTGGCGGAAGTATATGCGTAAAAACACTGGATATCTGAAAAAAGGTGTGGTATTGTGTTGTGCTGACAGGAGGGAATGCTCCTGAGAAAGGAGGAAAAACATGGGCAAGAAGATTACAAAAATAGAGCCTGTGAAGCAAAAACAGGACACAGGATATGCCGCTCCTAAACGGGTATGCGCCTATTGCCGCGTCAGCACCGGCAGCGCGGAACAGAAAAATTCCTTTGAAGCACAGGTACAGTACTACACCCGATTCATTGAGGAAAAACCGAATTGGACATTGGTCGGAATTTATGCGGATGAAGCGCGAAGCGGTACAAAAGTAAAAAGTCGTGACAGATTCCAACAGATGATACAGGACTGCAGGCAAGGAAAAATTGACCTCATCCTGACAAAGTCCGTTACCCGTTTCGCAAGAAATACGGTGGACAGTATCAATACCATCCGTATGCTGAAAGAACTTGGCATAGAGGTCTACTTTGAAAAAGAACGAGTCGGTACGCTGTCTCAGAAAAGTGAACAGCTGCTGACTATCTTAAGCTCCATCGCACAGGGCGAGTCAGAGAGCATCTCTACAAACAGCAGGTGGTCTATCGTCCGACGGTTCCAAAACGGGACGTTCGTCATCAGTTCTCCCGCTTATGGATACCGGAAAGATGAAAACGGCAATCTGATCATTCAATCGGAGGAAGCTGCTATCGTCCGCAGGATTTTTGATGAATATCTCGGTGGAAAAGGTTCCTATGCGATTGCAAAAGAACTGCAGGCAGAAGGAGTTCCTACTATCCGAACAGCAAAATCATGGCAGGACAGTGTTGTGAAATGGATTCTTCAGAACCCGGTATATGAGGGCGATCTGCTCTATCAGAAAACATATACAACGGAAGGTATCCCGTTTACGAAAAAGTATAATCACGGGGAACTGCCAAAGTATCTGGTATCGGATAACCATGAACCGATCATCAGCAGAGAAGAAGCGGAGGCGGTACGTCAGATTTATGAATATCGCAGGCAGAAACACCGCATGGATAATGTAGAGATTTATCAAAGCCGCTATGCGTTCAGCGGTCGGATCATCTGTGGGGAGTGCGGCAGTACATTCCGCCGGCAAAAAATCTATATCGGCAAGCCATATGAAAAGATTCAGTGGAGCTGCCGTCAGCATATCACAGATATTACAAAATGCAGGCAGAAACCAATTCGGGAAGATGTGATTCGACAAATGTTTGTGAGCATGTGGAACAAGCTGGCCGGGCATGCGGAAGATGTCCTGCTTCCCCTGCTTGCGCTACTGAAGGCGGTGCCGAACGATATGGAACAGGAGCAGGAACTGCTCACATTGGAAAAAAGAATACAGGAACTCAAACAGCAGAGCCATTGGTTGCAGAAAGTCCTCTCGGACGGCGACGTAGGCTCTGCTGTTTTTATAGAACGCCGGAATCAGCTGGACACCGAGTTAGAAGAAATCAGCCGCAGGCAGCAGTTCCTAAAAGAGCAGAACCTGATGGAACAGGAAATTGCGCAGACCGAGTATCTGATGACGGTCTTCCGTACCCGACCAGCTATCATAGAAGAATTCGATGAAGAATTGTTCCGACTGATTGTTGAAAGGATCAGAGTGTATCCCAACAGGCTATGCTTTGAACTGAAAAACGGTCTAGAACTGGAAGAACACTATGGAAAGGAAGTGCAGTAAATGCAAAGGCATGTACCACTTGGGTATCATATACAAAATGGCAAAGCTGAGATCGAGCCTGAAACTGCGAATTTGGTGCGGAAGATTTTCGACACATACCTGGCAGGTACTTCCACATATCGAATCGCAAAAGATTTTACTCGGCGGGGAATCTTAAATGCAAGCCATAAACCCACTTGGAACCACGGATCTATCGGAAAGATTCTGGAGAACCGAAAATATATAGGAGACGAGTTCTACCCTCCCCTGATTGAACAAAGTATATTTGAGCAGGTACAGAGCAGACGAATACAACGGGTGAAAGACTTGGGCAGAGCCGCCCAGCCAAACAGCTTTGCGAATCAAAGCGTCTGGAGCAGCCTGCTGGTCTGCGGAGAATGCGGGCAGCCCTATCGCAAATACACAGAGAAAGGAAAACCACCGAAGTGGAGGTGCAAACATTACATCTATCGTAACCGTGTACACTGCCGTAACCGGTTTTTAAGCGAAGAACAATTGGAACAGGCATTTATACAGGCAGTCAATCAGGTAATAGAAACACCTTCCTATCTAAAGCCGGACTTCAAGGAATTACCGCAGCAGGAAAGTACAGCCGAGCGAAAGCTGACCACTCAGATCAACAATCTGCTGGCAGAACCGAGTTGTGATGCACAGGAGGTCAAACAGCTGGCGTTCCAGAGGGCTTCGGAACAATATTGGAATATCCGCATCGATGACAGAGCCTATCAGAATGAAAAAACAGCAGATGCTCTGAGTGGCGTCGGAATACAGACTGCATGCGACCTGACATTGCTGGAGAGAACCATAGGAAAAATTGTGGTGCAAAAACATACCTGTCTGGAATTCTATCTGAAAAACGGCCGGAGCATTACCATACCGATAAAGGAGGAAACATAAATGGCACAGGCAAAAAAGAACATATCGGTCATTCCGGCAACGGGAACCTATGACCGCCATATCCGACCACAGATGAAAGCCTTGCGTGTAGCTGCATACTGCCGTGTCAGCACCCTGCAGGAACAACAGGAAAGCAGCTATGAGGCACAGGTCAGTTATTATACGGAAAAAATAAGGAGCAATCCGAACTGGAAATTGGCGGGCATCTATGCCGATGACGGAAAAAGCGCGACCAGCACGAAAAAACGCTCGGATTTCCAAGCAATGATCGATGACTGTATGGCGGGAAAAATTGATATGGTACTGACCAAATCCATCAGCCGCTTCGCCCGCAATACAGTAGATGCGCTGATCAACATCCGAAAGCTGAAGGAAAAGAACATTGCGGTGTTCTTTGAAAAGGAAAGTATTAATACGCTGGAAGGAAGCGGCGAGCTGCTGCTGACCATACTGAGCAGTCAGGCACAGGAAGAAAGCAGGAATATCAGTGAGAATTGCCACTGGGGAATCGTCCGGAAATTCGAGGAAGGCAAGGTGATCGTCAATCACAGCAAGTTTATGGGGTACACCAAAGACGAGGACGGAAACCTTGTAATCGTACCGGAAGAAGCGGAAGTGGTGCGCAGAATCTTCCGGCTGTATCTGGAGGGTAACAGCAGTTACCGGATCAAAAGGATTCTGGAAGCGGATGGCGTTAAAACCGCAACCGGGCAGACAACATGGTTCGCAACCACCATTGACAAGATGCTCTCAAATGAAAAATACATGGGAGACGCCTTATTGCAGAAAACCTATACCGTGGATTTCCTGACCAAAAAGAAAGTGAAGAACCGTGGAATTGTGCCGCAGTACTACATTGAAGATGACCATGAACCCATTATCCCCAAAGAGTTGTTCCACCGTGTACAGGAGGAAAAGGCCCGCAGAGCCGGCATCTACCGTCCGGCATCCCGTAAAAAAGATGCGCCACAGAAAGGAAAATACAGTTCCAAATATGTGCTGTCGGATATCATGGTCTGCGCGGAATGCGGTCAGCCGTATCGCAGGCAGGTATGGTCAAAGTATGGACAGAAACAGGCGGTTTGGCGCTGTGACAACCGTTTAAAGCACGGTTCCAAGCGGTGCAAACATTCCCCTACCCTCAAAGAAAAAACACTCCATGAAGCGATTATGACAGCCATCGGCAGCGTGGTGGAAGATCAGGGAAAATTCGTGCAGGCGTTCCGTGAAAATGTGATCCGAGTCATTGGCAGCTATTCCGCATCTGCAGAGCCGACAGAATATGATAAGCAAATTGAAACACTACAACAGAAAATGCTGGAACTGATCGAAAAAAGTGCCGGAAAGCAGACCGCAGATGAGGACTTTGATAAAGAATACCGTGTGATTGCAGACCGCATGAAGGAACTGAAAAAACAGAAGGCGAAGAAACTCAAGGAACGCCAACTGGCGGATGCTTATGGACAGCGCGTGAAAGATATGGAGCAGTACACCCGGAAGATTGGCTACTTGAAACGGGAGTTTGATGATGAGCTGGTACGGCGGCTTTTGAAAACGGTACGAGTTATCAATGAAAATAAGATAGAGATTCACTTCCGGTCAGGAATTTTAATAACACAGCGAATTGACTTTGATGATTGAAACGACAGGAACTTTCTTCCGTTCCTGTCAGATACAAAAATTGATAAGAACAAAGTCCTCAGATAGACTGAGGATTTTGTTCTTGGCAGTTCGTCATAGTTTATTCTTCTTGGTAATGTTATAATTCGATTTGACTTTTATGCTTATTTTATATATAATATTAAGCAAGAAAGTCAAATGGGCGGTGAGGTACATGAATCATTCTCAGCAGATTTTAAATCTTGCACAGCAGAATAATGGTATTATAACTACAGAAATGGTTGTCGCTGCAGGTATTTCACGAGGAAGTTTAAAGCATCTGGTTGACAGCGGTGGGTTAGAACGTGCTTCACGCGGTGTCTATACATTACCGGGGATTTGGGAAGATGAATTTGTCAATCTCCAAAGCCGTTATAAACGGGGAGTTTTTTCGCTTAATACAGCATTATTCCTGTGCGATTTGACAGATAGGACACCGGAAAAATATCATATGACCTTTCCAAACACGTACAATTTATCCGGCCCCAAAGCAGAAGGAATTTTGTGCTGTAGTGCAAAAGAACCTTTTTACAGTCTTGGAATTGATAAGTTGATGACTCCCGGAGGAAATGCCGTCAGAGCATACAGTGCAGAAAGAACATTATGTGATATCTTAAGAACAAAAAATCGTACAGATGTACAGATTGTTTCTGAAGCATTTAAACGATATGTGGCTGATAAAAAGAAAAATATTCCGAAGCTTTCCGAATATGCACGGGTGCTGAAAGTGGAAGAAAAACTAAGATCTTATTTGGAGGTACTACTGTGAAAAACGCGATGCAGTTGAAGGCTGTAGTAAAGAATATTGCAAAAGAGAAAAAAATATCTGCACAGCTTGTGTTGCAGAATTATATGTTGGAGCGTTTCTTAGAGCGGGTATCGGTTTCGGAATATCAGAATAATTTTATCATTAAGGGTGGATTCCTAATTGCTTCTATGGTTGGACTGGATTCGAGGGCAACGATGGATATGGATGCAACAATTAAACGATATCCTGTGAGCAAAGAGACGATTCAAAAAATGGTAGAAGAAATTATTAAAATAAATTTGGAGGATGAGATCACCTTTACTTTCAAAAGTATTGGTGAAATACGTGAAGGTGATGAGTATACCGGCTATCGCGTAGCATTATCTGCGAATTACCCTCCGATGGCAGTGCCTTTAAAATTAGACATTACGACCGGAGATAAAATTACGCCTCGTGAAGTTGAATATAAATATAAATTGATGATGGAAAATCGCAGCATCTGTGTTCTGGCATATAACATGGCAACGATATTGGCTGAAAAACTGGAAACGGTTATTTCCCGTGGAGATCAGAATACTCGACCGAGAGATTTTTATGACATTTATATACTAACCAAATTACAGGCTGAAAATATTGATCCGGAAACATTGGCCTTTGCGCTGGATGCAACTACTAGAAAGCGGGAGTCGTCAATAGTTGTCAAGCAATATCATAAGAGTATGGAGACGGTTCGAAACAGCGAAGTTATGAATCGCCAGTGGAAGAATTACCAGAAAGATTTTGATTATGCTGCAGGGATTGAGTTTGGGGAAACTTGCGATGCAGTTGTTCGTATCATGGAAAGTTTACCGATATTGTAAGAGATAAATATTTGCAAGGATGTTCCGTTATCCTCGATAGCTATGCGGTAGGTAAATCAAGTAAAGCAGATTATTATATTGACCGGGTGCTCAAAAACTGTGAGAACTTTGGTGATGAAGCATATAGTTTATACATAGACGGTGAATATCGAGATGGGTCCCCTATAGGGATTCAGAAGTATGATTTTCCTTTACAGATGCGAAGGACATGAAGTATAGAACATTGGCAGAACATGTAGGATATGTGGAGGATATATGGATTTAAAATTAATTATCGAAGAATTACTGGCAAGAGGATATGAAGGTGGGTATTGGGATTATAAATCGGATTATCCGGATACAGCTGAGGAGAAGCTTCATGATATAATTTGCATGGCTAATAATTTAGAGAATAGAGATGCCTATTTAATATATGGAGCAAATGATGATGGCTCTGTTTGTGGAATTGAAAACACGGAGAAAAAACGGTATAAGACAGCAGATATTATCAAATTTTTGAGAGATAAGCCGTTTGCAGGAGGATATATACCACAAGCCGAAGTTTATACATTGAAATTCCAGGAACATGAGGTAGATATTCTTGTGATTTATAGAGGAATACATACTCCTTATTATTTGTGGAAGGAATGGGGGAATACTCATAAACTTATTAATAGAGTGAGAGCTGGAGCAATTTATACTCGAACGGCTTGAACACTCCAAGGGATAGGACAGCCAGTATAGAACATACAGAATATTTATGGAGAAAGCATTTTGGTTACGGTCTTCAGCCGGCTAAAAGATTTGACTTGTTATTGGATGATCTCAGAGGGTGGTCAGATGCAGATTGGGATATAAATAGACAACAATATCATCAAGATTATCCAGAGTATAGGATTGTTGCTGGAGAATCGTCAGAAGGATTTGATTACATAAGCTATTTTTATGATGATGAGAGAATGCTTTATGCAGATTTGAAATTGGATTATTTAACAACTACATTATATGAAACCGAACTGTGGTATATGGATTTAGGGCGTTGTATTATACCAAAGCCGGAGAAAAGTTATATTATAGGACGATGGATGTATTATTATTTTCTCAAAGATTCTATCAATGGGAAATTGCTTGGCTTATTTACAAATGGTAAGTATATTTGTACGGATCGCAAAGGATTGGTAATTCCTATATTGATATTTGAGAATGAGGACGAAAAGACATCTTTTGAAGAATTCTTTTTGCGATTTGATGAATCAGTCGCAGTAGATATTAAAAACAGGATTCAAGAGAATGGTATTATGAAACATATTGTACAAAAAGAAGAATCTGAAGGGAAACTAGAAATAAGGGTCACAGATATTGCGTTTTCCTATGCTGTTTATCAAAGATGGGTGAAAGAAAATTTGGAATGACATTAAAATAGATTACATGAGGAGGCGCGTGAATTGGTATACAATTGCTTAATAAGATGTCATGTATGTGGTAGCGTAACACGGATCAGGCTACAAGTTGGTTGGCAGGAGGAACATCCAATTGTTGTAGCGTGTAGAAAATGTGGGATTTCTTTAAATGGAAAAGTTAAAATAGGCCAGGATATGCCAGGGCTAGAATTCAGTTTTGAGAATGCAGAAATTCTGAGAGAAAATGAATCGTCAGATTATATTGTTGAATGTTCTGGAGAATTTCCAACTAAAAAGCTGAGTATTGATGAGAGAGAGTTTGTGTTATCTCCATTTATGAGAAACCAAATTCGAATGCAGGAGAATGATGGATATGAGAAGTTTACAAAAAGTGTATCCAGATTAATGGAAACTGCACAGAACTGGGCGCAATACAAAAGAATATTAGATTTGTCTCAGAATGAAAATAAAGACTATTTAATTCAAGAGGTGAAGAAATTGATTCCAGAGAAGCTTGCTCCAGGGAAGAATGAATTGGAAATTTTAAGAGCGGTGCATCTGGTGGAGATTATGGGATTTATCACACCATTGAGGAGTGATGTGATTTCAGAACGTACAGTAAGTGATAGTGTGCTAAAGTTGGATTTTAATCAGATAAGAGAATTGATAGATTATTTAAATGCTCATGAAGGATATACATTGGACGATTTACAATCAATCATCTATCAAACGATGAACGAGTTTATTGAGGTTTATCAATACTTAATTCCAGCATTTGCTACTCAATTTTGTAAAGCAGATAGCATTGACTTTGTAGAAGAAGGGTCGACAACCAGCAGCTTTGATTTGGTAAAACAGTTTTATTTAGATGTATATGAGGCTTTGGGAAATATATTGATTTTACCAGTTGCGTTAAACAATATAAAGTTCCGAGGGGATTTCAAAAAAGTTAAACTTGGATTAGAAAGAAAAGTTGATTCTTTGGATGATTTCTTTGGGATTTCCAAAGCGAATAGATATCACTTATGTGATAGTGAAGAAATTTATACAGAGTATTTGCGAGTTATCATTAATGCAAAATTGCGTAATGCAATTGGACATAATGATGTTAAATACGATGCGATTTCACAACAAATAACATATATTCCAGACCCTAAAGATAGATCAAAGAGTAGAACAGAATATCTTCTGGAATTTGAAAATGAAGCACTACACTTATTCCAAGCAATCTTGGTGGTCGCAGAATATCTATATAGGATAAAAGAATTTGTACTAATCGATAAAGGGTATAGACCAGTAGAAGTGGGTATGCCATTAAAGAAAGTGAAAATTGGAAGGAATGATTTGTGTCCTTGTGGAAGCGGAAAGAAATTTAAAAAATGTTGTTTAGGTAAAGGCTTGTATGATTGAACATATAGGAAATATCAAGGAAGAAATCAGTAGTTGAACGTGAGAAGTAAATAGTTTGCAAAAAGAACAAGAGAAAAGGATTAAGAATTATGATAATACTTTGAAACTAGACCGGAAAAAAGAAAAACCATGAATGGATTTTGATGAAATAAATGCCCCCCGCCAAGACCAAATTCTGCCTTCCGAGAATTTGTTTCACAGCTCCAACACACTGCGAGTCCATTGTCCTGTTGCAGCGGAAAGGGTGAGGTGAGAAAGAAGAAATATGGGGTGAAAGTAAGATGGAGAAGATATTGAAAAATTGTATTCAGTGTAAGGTGTGTGGGGAGGTGATTGAGTCAAAATCGGTGTATGATTTTAAGGCCTGTTCCTGTGGTACCTGTAGTGTAGATGGTGGCTTGGAATATCTGCGAAGGGTAGCAGATGATAAGAAAAGTTATGTAGAACTGTCGATAACAGAGGAAATCATTGATACAAAATAGTATAGAGGATATGCAGACGTAAGGGCGAACATGCTTTTACGTCTTTTTTCTTATGGGGAGGTGGAAAAGCTTTACGAAGAAAGTCAGATTAATACCGGTTCCGCCTAAAGAACCAAAGCGTTTGAGGGTAGCGGCCTATTGCTGTGTCAGTACAAGGAGTAAAGAACAGAAGGCCAGCCTGTTTCGTCAAATGTGGGCATATATGAATCAGATATTGAATTATCCATATTGGGAATTTGCCGGAATCTTTTATGATTTTGGAAAAAGCGGATTACGGAAAAAAGGGCGTACAGGGCTGGAAAAGATGCTAAAACAGGCGGAGGCTGGGGAAGTAGATTACATACTCACAAAATCGGTGAGCAGAGTGTCGAGAGACACATTGGAGATTCTAAACATAGTCAGATATTTGAAGGAAAGGGGTATTTCAATGTATTTTGAAAATGAAAAGCTGGATTCTATGAATCCCGAAACTGAGGCATATATTACATTAGCGGGTGCGGTGGCACAGGAGGAGAGCAGAAATATGAGTGAAAATATGCAGTGGGCAGTTACAAGAAACTTTGAACAGGGAATTTTTACAAATTATAAGGCATTTATGGGATATCGGTGTGTAAACGGAGAATTGGAAATAGTGCCAGAACAGGCAGAAGTAGTGAAACATATATTTGATTTATATCTGGCAGGGAATACCTTTTCACAGATTAAGGTGGAATTAGAAAAACAGAAGATAAAAACGGCGACAGGAAAGGAAATTTGGGATGTCACGACCATTCAGAAAATGTTGAAAAATGAAAAATATAAAGGGGATGCATTATTGCAAAAGACTTTTACAGAAGATTATCTCCATGGTATCAGAAAGAAAAACACAGGCCAGCGGGCTAAGTATTATGTAAAGGGAAGTCATCCGGCAATTATTTCTCCTGAAATCTTTGATAAGGTGCAGGAGGAAATGTTTCGGAGGGCAAGATTGATAGTTGATGAGAACGGGGAACAGGTAAACAGTGGGAATCGGTATAGTAGCAAGTATCTGATAAGCAATTTGCTGGTCTGTGGAAATTGTGGCACAGGATTTAGGAGGAGAACGGAGCGAGGGAAAATCGTGTGGAGATGTGGTACGAGAATGGAAAAAGGAAAGAAGGCTTGCAGACATTCGCCTACTTTACAGGATGAACAGATTAAAAAGATTCTTGCAGATGTGTTATGCGATGGTATATATGACGAGAATATTGTGAAGGAAAAAGTGAAAAGGATTGATGTTTATGAGGGACAGATTATTATTTGTTTGGTGGAAGAGGATGAATACAAAATTTGTAGATTGTGCTAAAGCAATTTTAAAATCATTGATTATTTTTTAATAGAAGCTATTCCATAACCACAGAGCCAACGGAATATGACGAACAGATTGAGGAACGACAGCAACAGACGATGGAACTCATCGAGGACGGTACCAAGTCGGAATGTGCCGATGAGGTGTTAGATAAAGAGTGCCACATCTTATCGGATGAGATCAAGGAACTGTAAGAAGAAAAAAGCCAAAGTAATCTGGGAAGGATAAATGGTAGAATTTTATGACCAGAGGATGCAGGAAGTGGAAATATACATGAAAAAGTGAGATGTCTGAAGGAAGAATTTGATGATGAACTCGTAAGGCGTCTGCTGTGGATAGTTAAAATCATCAATGAAGCAAGATAGAGATACAGTTTCAATCTGGCATTGCAATAACACAGCGAATAAATTTTGAGGACTGAAAAGCGATGGGAGCCAATTCAGAAGGGAGTTACATTAAACCCTGTTAAAAATAAAATCCTTAGACAGTGGAATGAGAGGGTTATTCTTAACAGGAGTTTGAATTTAATATAGATTAATATATCGTGCTTATTTATAAATAATTGTAGTAGAAATAGTGTGGATTTGATATAATAATATTAATACAGTAAAGAAAAGAGGCTGGAGCGGCGATGTATACTTATAAAAATTATTTCAATGTTTATGGTCGAATCATGCAATTTAATAAGAATAAAACTGAGCCGTTCCATAGATGGTATCCTTTTGTTGAGGGATATTCAAAGGAGTTTATTCAATCTATTATTAAAGAGATGAGAGCAAATAATTTGACTTGCTTAGAGCCTTTTTCGGGGAGTGGAACTACGGCTTTAGAGTTGCAGAATAGTGGGATTGAGTGTTATTCATTTGAGGTTAATCCATTAATGTATTTAATAGCACGTGTTAAGTTAGAACAAAATTATTCATTAGATATGGTTAATGAATGGTTCCGATTTATATGTGAACACAGAGACGATGAACGAAATATAGAATTAGAGACAGAATTTAAAACTCTATATCAACGAGATGATATTGAAAAATGGAATTATAATACGGAAGTAGCTATGGATATACAAAAGTTGAACTATGCAATTGGATTGATAGATGATAATGTATATAGTGATTTGTTCAAGGTAGCGTTATCCTCCATTTTATTAGATGTTAGTAACCTTTATCGCAATGGAAAGTGTCTGTCTTATAAAAGGAATTGGAAAGATAGAAAATATAATGATAAAGAAGTTTTTGAAAAATTTGACAATAAGGTATTAAATGAACTTATACCAGATATACGTGATTCCAGAACAAAAACATTAATTGATAACAAACAAAGACTATTTAACCTTGACTCACGTTCAGGAATTGCTGAAAAAATAGAAGATGAATCTATTGATTTGGTTATTACATCACCCCCCTATCTGAATTCAAGAGATTACACTGATACATATATGTTAGAACTAAAAACAATGGGGTTTACAAAGAATAGTGATGATATTCGCGAATTGAGAGAAAAGACACTTCGTTCACATGTGCAAATTAAGTGGACAGATAATACAACGGTTGTTAATGACGAGTTAAATGAAATATTGAAAAAATTAGAACTGGCAGCAAATAAAGGAGAAACTTGGAATACATCAATAGTTGATATGGTAAGACTGTACTTTGTTGATATGCAAAATATTTTTAGGATCTTATTTAAAAAGTTAAAGAAAAAAGGTAAGATTTATTTTAATGTATCCAATTCGGCATATTTTAATATATTAATAAATACGCTTGAAATTTGTGCATCTATTGCAGAAGATGAAGGATTTAAAGTAATTGAGATTAGAGAGGCTCGTAAATTAAAAACAAGCCCACAGCAAAAAGAAAAAATAGGTAATTTACTAGAAGGTGTTATTGTTTTACAAAAATAGGATGAAAATATAATGAAAAATACTATTTATTTACCAACATTAAAAAAAGTAAAAATTGTAAATTATTCTCTGTATAATAAGGATATTGAGTATGACTTTATTGAAGGCGTCAATTTAATTATAGGTGGAAATGGCGTTGGAAAAACAACATTTATTAATATTGTTAAATATGCACTTATTGGCTTGTATAAAAACGATTTGACAGTGAGAAACTATAATAATGAAAAACGATTTACTAGAGAAGTTTATACCAATTGTAATACCTATTTTAGAAATCGGACGAAAGAAGAAGCAACAGACAAAGACGGATATGTTGAATTGTTTTTTGATATTAAAGATACAGCTTTTACAGTAAGAAGAAGTCTTTATAACACAGAGTTGCTTTCTGCAACCTATACAGAAAATGGTAAGGTTTATTGTATTGAAGGGGAAGCCATAAAACAAGATAAATACGCAAGATATGAAAATTCATCTGATGAAGAGAAAGAAAAGTATCTACAGTTTAATTATGAGGAAAAAGTGAGGAAAAAGGCTAATCTTTCTGATTTTAATGATTTTATTTTTTTTATTAACCAAATATTGTTATTCGATGAGGCTAGAAAAAATGTTCTTTGGTCAGAAGAAGCTCAAGACAGATTGCATAGCAATTATTTAAATAATCCAGAGTTAGAGACAAAAAGAAAAGAACTTAATTTTGAGGCAAAATATCAAGATAGTATAGCGCGCCACAGACAAGAGGAAATAAAGGCAATTAATAGGGTGGTGAAGCGAATAGATGCAGAAAATAATTCGCAAAATGCAGGTAAAGATAAAAAGCTTGAATTAGTAGAAAAAATAGAAACATTGGAAAAAAACCTTGTAAATATGCAATCAAGTAGGAATGAGATTCAAAAAGAAGTTTCCAGATTATATAAGAAAGTATCCGATATATCTAGTAGTATCAACGAAAAAGAGAAATTAAAGGAGAAAGAAGAAAGCAAGCAAGATAAAGAGTATTGGATAGGGGTAAATCCTAAATATAATATCTATAAGAAACAGATATTTTCTAATCAATTGTGCCCAATGTGTAATTCGATAATTGGTGAGGACGAAAATAATTTATTTAATAATGAAGATAAGTGTTTTCTTTGCCATTCTTCTCTTGTTCAAACTAAAGAGGATAGTGAACTGATTAAACAATTAAGAATTGACATAAATAGCTTATCTGAAGAGAGAAAGAAAAATGAAGTTTTTATTGTTGCTCAAGAAGGGGAACTGAAAATTTTAGATTCAGAAGTTAGAAAAATAAAAGTTGATTTATTTAAAAATAGAACTCAGCTAAGAGCTATCGAAGATGCAGAAGAAAGCAAAAATGATAAAGCAAAGGAAGAATCTTCTTATATTGCTATGATGGAGCGGTTGGAGGAACTTTCTATGGAAAAAGAAAGGGCATCTATTTTAAGCGAGAAATGTCGTGAAGAAGGAAAAGAAATAGTAAAAAGGATAGAAGAAGACCTTATAAAGAGTACAAAAAGTATTTCCTCTATTTTTGAAAATTTTGCGGAGGCATTTCTGCATGTTCCATGTTTTTTGACATTTGATTTACCTGGAAATGCAAAATCGAAGAGATTTATCCCCGTAATAGATGGAAAATTGAGGTTTGATGAAGATGAGTTGTCTGAATCACAACGTTTTTTTGTGGATTATTTTTTTAGAATGAGTATTTTGGGTTATTTCTATGAATGTCCAACCTTTTATATTTGCGAAACTCCAGATAGTAGTTTAGATATTTCATATGAAGAGAATGCAGCTAATACATTATTAAAATATATTGAACGACCGAATTCTTTGATTTTAACTTCTAATTTAAATAATAGCACATTTATAAAAGCCATTCTAAATAGAACAAAGAGAGTTAGTGTACTTAACTTATTACGTTATGGTAAAGCTTCAAAGGTGCAAAAACAACATTTGGCTTTGCAAGAGTTAGCGAAGGAAATTGAGGAGATTATATATGGACAAACATGAAGACTTGATGATAATAAGTGGAGATGTCTATCTTGTTATTAAAAATATGAAACAAGTCGGATGGAGTAGTATTCGTGAGACATCAATAAATAGAATTATATATATGGCTTCTGTAGTATATTCTTTTAGGTTTCCACAACATAAAAATATATTTGAAGACAATTATCATTTCAATATAACGTTGAGTGGGCCAGAAGAGGCAATAGTTCAGAATGCATTGATAAATCTTGAGAGCAATGAAGCTATATTGCACGATGAAGATGGATATAAATTGGTAAATTATACTTATGAAGAAAAATTTACAGA
Organism: Clostridium porci; assembly: GCF_009696375.1. GTDB lineage: Bacteria > Bacillota > Clostridia > Lachnospirales > Lachnospiraceae > Enterocloster > Enterocloster porci. The sequence continues at coordinate 15,776 of NZ_VUMD01000015.1, read as the reverse complement.
TATTCCTTTTTTTGAAGAGAAGTGTAGTTGGATTGAGGATATATCATATATTATCGGAATATATGGAGAAGATAAAATATATGATTTTATTTTCAGAGATCCAGAATATAGAGTTTCATTAGATTCTAATAAGGAACTTTGCTATAATTTAGATATTGGTGAGAATAATGAAACAGTTAAATTTTTAAACGATTTTAAGAAATCATTTGAAGACCATTTAAGTGTTAACATTGATTTGAATAATAGAAAATATCTAGAGATGTATTTTGAATATGTTTTTGGAAGAGTTTTAAGAGGAGAATAATTATGAAATTTACGTATGATGAAGTAAGTAAAATTCTAGAATCCTTAAAAGACGAAACTGAGAACAATCGAAATTATCAATTCCTTTATAAGGGAATTATGCAAAAAATGTGGGATGATAGAGTGAATAAGAAGTCATATTTTTGTATTTATTTAAATACATCTTTGATTGACAATATAAAATTTGACAAGGTGCAAAGCAAATTTGAAGAAATATCTAAAAAGATCAATACATCTAATTTTATTGAAATTGATGCTGAAGATAATATAATTAATAACTGCTATAAAGATTATACCACAGAAAAAATGAAACAAGAGTTAATGTCTCTATCCTCAAAAAATTTTGTATTCTTTTTTGGTGAAGGCGGGATTACGCGCTATATTAGTGGATGTGCTATGGAGGATTCTAATATATTTTATTCCAGTGAAGATAGGAAGCGATTCCTTGAGAAGAAAGATATATCGCAATTGGATCAGGTTATTAGGGAATATTCGATGGAAAATGTTAGTCAACAAGTCAATTATATGTGTTTTTTTGCGGATAATCCAACATTAAAACAAATAGATGCATCATATGTGAAGCGAAATATTTTGAAAAATAAGCCTGAGCAATATATGAGAGATCACCTGAAAAACTATTTAAACGAGCATATGCGATACACTTTTACAATAGAGCCTGAATTAGGACAATCTAAAAGGGAGCTAGATATATATTTTGATGTCAAAGGTGAAATGTATTTTATAGAAATCAAGTGGCTTGGAGTGGCTATAAATGATACAGGCACTGGATTGACACAACCATATACTGATTATAGGGCAAGGGAAGGAGTAACTCAATCGCTAGAATACATACAAGAATTGATGAACACTTCTGAAGCAAGCTTAAGGTGTGGGTGCTTGGCGATTTTTGATGCAAGAGATAAAAAGACGGAGATTGATTTTCAGGACTTCAGATTCATTAGAGATGAATTACAACCGTATAGGCAGTGTTTTAAGTTATTAGAGATAATTCCTTTGAATAAAAGGCATTCGGCATAACACATTAATATTAGTATTATTTACTTAATATTTAGTCTACAAATATGAAAGCCTACGAACATATATTATTTGGCAATCATTTTAAGTGGATTTAAACATTCCGCCAAGGGGAGAAAATACCCTCTTGGCATTCTTTTTACCACCTCTACCCATGTGGAGACTATTGTGTTGCTACAAAGGAAAAACTCGTAGAAATCCTTAATTTTAGGTACTTTTTTAAGCATATCGTCTTTACAAGTGAGGGCGATAAAATCAGAAATAAAGAGATAAAAAACTATATCAATGTTTCAGTAGTTGTTGATATAGAGTGTGGGAACACAACAAATTAAATATTGAATTTGAGGGGTACTTGTAAAAAGAGTATCCCTTTTCAATGCAGACGTTCAGAAATGAGCGTCTATTTTTTTACCCAAAATGAAAGGAGTTTTTAGAATTATGAAAAAGATATTGAAACGATTGTGTACGGGCGTACTTGCCCTTGCGACTGTCGTTACTGCCTTACCGAGTACAGCCGTCCATGCAGAAAGCAAGCAATATTGGACGGAATCAGAGGAACGTGTTGGTATCGTTGAAAAAGTAATGAATGACGGTTCGATTGGTTCTACCTTTAACGAGGGACATTTGACCGTTGAGGGCGAGGACGCTTACTGTATTGACATTAACACAGACTTTAAAAACGGCTATAAGACCAGAACTGACGCAAGTTCCCGTATGAGTGCCGAGCAGATAAGCGACGTTGCCTTATCTATTGAATATGTGAAGCAATACACGGATAGTCATAGTGAAATCAGTAAAAATCACGCTTACCTTTTAAGACAGCTTGTTGTCTGGCAAAGATTAAGTGTTCATTTAGGCTGGCAATGTGATAATGTGCGAGCTTCTTATGATGAAATACCAAAGGCAATACAAGATGAAGTTTTTGCTGGTGCAAAAGCGTTTGTGAAAGAAAATAAAGGACGCTATGAATGTGGCGGTTATATCTACTCTGGCGAGGGGCAGGAATTAGGACAATTCTGGGCGAAGTTAGCTGTCGGAAATGCCAAACTTCAAAAGACTTCCACCAACGCCAATATTACAGACGGCAACGGGATTTACTCTATCGCTGGTGCAACGTATGGTGTGTATTCTGATAAAGACTGCACGAAACAGCTTGCCACTCTTACGACAGATACCAGCGGAAATACAGAAGCCGTTGAAGTAAGAGCCAGTACAGTATATATCAAGGAACTTTCTGCACCAGCAGGATTTAAAATTGATGAAACTATTTACAGTTTGAGTGTGGAGGCTGGAAAGACGGCAACCTTGAAAGTATCTGATACTCCAAAGGTAACAGATACCTTGATTGAGCTTTTCAAGATTGACATGGAAACACAGAAATCCAATCCACAAGGAAACGCTTCTTTAGAGGGAGCAGAGTTTACATGGAACTTCTACGCTGGCTACTACAACAAGGATAATCTTCCTGCCGAAGCAACTCGTACATGGATAACAAAGACTATCGCTGAAAAAGACAGCGACGGTGCTATCCATTACATTACTCGTTTAGCTGACAAATATAAAGTATCTGGGGACAGCTTCTATACGCAGGACGGTAAAAACGTACTTCCATTAGGAACACTAACTGTTGAGGAAACAAAAAGTCCGTCGGGTTACTTGTTAGAGGGTGCGTATATGCAGGCTGACGGTAGCGAAGAACAGATAAAAGGAATGTATCTGACACAGATTACAGAGGACGGCGACCTTGCCGTATTGTCTGGAAGCAATCAATACCATGTTTCTGATAAAGTCATTCGTGGCGGTGTGAAAATCCAGAAACGAGATTTAGAAACCAAAGACACGAAAGCTCAAGGCGGTGCGACTTTGAAAGATACCGCCTTTGAAATCATTTCCTTAAATGAGAATGCCGTCTTAGTTGGGGGCAAGTTATACAAGAAAAATGAAGTGTTAAAGACAATCCATACCGACATTGAGGGTATCGCTTCTACTTCTGCTGACCTATTACCTTACGGAAAATACAGATTGTCTGAACAAAAACCGCCAGAGGGATATTTGACTGACGGTGCAAAGCCGATTGATTTTGAAATCACAGAGAATGGAAAAATCGTTGATTTGACTGACGAAGCCCACTCTATCTATAACCAGATTAAACGTGGCGATATTGAGGGCGTAAAAATTGGTGCAGGTTCGCACAAGCGTCTTGCAGATGTTCCGTTTAGGATCACAAGCAAGACGACGGGCGAAAGTCATGTTGTTGTAACTGATGATAACGGACAATTTAAAAGAAAACGATGTAAAAGCAGAGGCCGGGAAAATTTATTTTGAATTTTCCCTCCTACTCGATTATTCATAAATAATATTCATAATAATATCCTGCGGATAATCACCAAATGTTTTGCCGAAAAGGTTAATTCCGCCAATGTGCTTTGCATCGTCTTTGATAGCAATCTTCAAAGAGATGTAAGGGTAATCTTTCAGATTTAGATCATTAAGGGTTGTCTTCATGTTCTGAAGATGTCCGTCGATATAGCAGCCATCTTTTCGCGCGAAGAATGTTTTTAAAAGACCGTACTGTGTCTGCCCGTTTGCCCATGTCTTTGGTGTGATTTTACCTCTGCGGGCGCCAAAATCACCGGGACTTGTATAAGTGGCAATCTCGATGTCATTAATCAGAATAGTGATGTCAGAAGGATAATGCTCTGAAAATCCGGCGGCTTCGGAACAAAGCTCCATACTAAAGGAGATGGCACTGAGCCTGAGCAGAGGATTAATGATGTTTGGGAAACGGTATTCCAGGTATCCTTTCGTAAACCACACAAGCTGTGCTCTGGTTCTTTGTGGTGAATAAAAACTGTATATAGAGTCGTAGGAGCCGATGGCACCATTTTCGTCAGCCATACCACAGAATGGAGTGATATTGAAAGCAAAATAATTGCCGATAGGCATCTCTACAGATACCGTTTTCTCGACTGAATCTAAAGTGTTATTAAGACTTGCTAATGTGAAACTGTTAAATGCAGAGACACAGACTCTCATAGTGCCGCGGATGCCGGGCTGCTTCTCTGTCACGACTAATTTGGCGTCCTCTAACTTATGCACATGAAGTACAGTAGAAGAGAGAGGAATGTGTAGAGTGTCTGCAATTTCCTGCAGTGATAGGGGGGAACTCTTGATTAAGTCGAGGATCTGAAGGCGGATCGGAGAAGAAATTGCTTTGCCGATTTTGGTTATTCTGTCTGTATGGTCTTCATTTCCGATGTATAAAACTGTGTCGCGCGGTTTACTTATGGTGATGTTATGTTTTCTCCTTTTTATCATAATATGGTATCTCCTATCTTATTTTGTGCAACAAAAATATTTCAAATGGAAAATAGATACAGTATTTATATAATGAATATAAGATAAAAACAAAACAAATGCAAGTATTTTAGTGAAAAAGTAGAAAAAAATGAAAAAGAAAGATTTATTATTGTCAAGATTTGAGGAGTTATGTATCATAAAATATGAAATAAACAATTGTGTCTAAGGAGGACAAAATTATGAAACTCAAAAAACTCGTAGCATTTTTACTTGCTGCTGTTATGGTATTTTCTTTAGCAGCATGTGGCGGAGGCGCAGGCAACGATGCGGCTGACGGCAACGAAGGCCCTCTTGCAGGAAAAACAGTTGGATTCTCTCAGACAGACAGCATGTCTTCCTGGAGAACAACGGAAACAGACAGTATCAAAGAATCTGTTGAAGCAGCAGGCGGAAAATTCATCGTTAAAGATGCAGGTGGCGACATCGCTACTCAGGAATCTGATATCCGTGACTTAGTAGCAGCAAACGTTGATTACTTAGTAGTTGCTCCATTAGAGGACAATGGTCTTCAGGGCGCACTTCAGGAAGCTATGGAAGCAGAAATCCCTGTAATCTTAGTTGACCGTGCAATCAAAGGTGATGTTGGTGTTCACTTCACAACATCTATCGCATCTGACTTCGTATGGGAAGGCGAACAGTGTGCAAAAGCGTTAATCGAAGCTCTTCCAGAAGGTGGAAACGTTGTAGTTATCAATGGTGGTTATGACTCTTCTACATCTACAGAAAGACAGGACGGTTTCGTTGATACATTAGAAGCATCCGGCATCGCTTTCAATATCGTAGCTGAACAGGACGGCGAATGGTTAATGGACAAAGCTCAGGCAGTTATGGAAAACATCATCCAGGCTCAGGGTGGAGAAAACATCGATGCAGTTTACGCTGTAACAGATGATATGGTTCAGGGTGCAATGAACGCTATCGCAGCAGCTGGTCTTAAACCAGGTGAAGACATCCTTACAATGGGTGTAGACGGAACTCGCGCTGCATTAGAAGCAGTACAGAGAGGAACACAGCTAGCTTCTTGTACATGTACACCATACTTCGGACCTATCGTAGTTGAAACAATCGGAAAAATTATCGCTGGTGAAACAGTAGACGCACATATTGTTAATCCTGATACACTTTATACAATTGATAATGTAGACGTATCTGTTGGATTCTAAGATTGTAACATAATCTATAAGGATTGCTGCAAAAGGAATACGTTCATTTTGCAGTGGTCCTTTTTTATTTTTAATAGGAAAGTTCTCCTGGCGGAGGACTAGGGATGAAAAAAAGCTTGCGTGGAAGTGGGCGCAGAAAATTAAGGTAATGTGAATTAGAAGATATAAAAGCCTTCTTCACATTCCCCACCGAAATCGATGTCTTCTTCATGTAAAAAGTAATCCATATCAAGAAGTTCATTATCGCTCATTTCTTTAATCATTGATGAGGTCATGCCTTCTGGCGGATTTTTGATGTATTTAGTTCTGAGTTCCTTTGCAAGTTGTTCTTCCGTAATGATTTCCATAGTCATTGTCTCCATTCAAAATATGATATTCAAATTTTATCATAGGTGTTTGGCTTTTGACCTTTCATATAATTCTTGCAAAGAAATAGGTTTATGGTTGTAGTAGAGTTCAAAGAGAAGCATGGCCTTTCCGCAGTGAGGACACTTTAGTGGATCGTAACCAAACACAGAAAGAATTGCAGTTCTCCAACGATTAAAATCTAAAAAGATTTTATGTGCTTCTTTTGAAACGGCCTGGTACAGTTTATTGTCTTCATGACGATTGTAATGGTAAGTAACATATTCACCATCATAAGCATCAATGCGCGAGGTGGCGGTAACAAGACGTCCTAAATATCGGCCAATATATTTAGTAATTGTTTTAGGGTCACAAAGATTAGGTTTACCCCAAATATAGAAGCCATTTTTACAATGCTTATAAATATATCCTTTCATTGCTTTGAAGGAAGGACCAAGCTTTGTTTCCATCATATTTAATAAAGCAGTACAGAAAGCATTGCGAAGATAAGTGTAGCTGAAGAAATCGGTTTTGCGCCAGAACCCATCATCGCTAACACCACCTTCAGAAACAAGACAGTGGATGTGGGGATTCCATTGTAAGAAACGCCCGAAAGTATGTAAGACACAAATGATACCGGGTGTGAACTTTTTAGATTTATTGATTTTGTGGAACATACGCAAAATGACACTACGGACGGCAGAGAAAAGACAATTCAAAAGAGAGAGGTCTTTGAGAAAAAAGGAAAAATGATATAAAAGGAACTCCCTAATTCCCTCAAAATTGAGGGTTAGGGAGTTGAAGTGTCGCAGACACATTTTTAACGATGTAAATTATGTTATGAAAAAGGTAACAGGCAGAGAAAGGAGCAAAGACATGTCAGAAGCTTTACTGGAGATCAGAGGATTGGAAAAGACTTTCCCTGGTGTACGTGCCTTAAAAGGCGTTAATCTTACAGTAAACAAGGGAGAAGTTCATTCTCTTATGGGAGAAAACGGTGCTGGTAAATCTACACTTATTAAGGTTTTAACAGGTATTTACCAGAAAAATGGCGGTACAATCGTATTTGATGGAAAAGAAATCGATTGCAAAACACCGATTGAAGCAAACGAGGAAGGTATCTCTACAGTATACCAGGAATTAAACTTAGTATTATTTCAGACTGTATATGAGAACTTATTCATCGGCCGTGAGCCAAGAACAAAATTCGGTTCTGTTGACCGTAAGAAAATGATTTCCGAAGCGGAAAGAATCTTAAAAGATTTAGGAATTGATGTAGACGTTACAAAACCTCTCAGCAATTATTCCACAGCGATCCAGCAGATGGTTGCTATTGCAAGAGCTGTAAGTATCAATGCAAAATTAATTATCCTTGACGAACCAACATCTTCCTTAGATAAACAGGAAGTTGCGGTATTATTCCGTATTATCAGGAAATTAAAAGAGGACGGAATCAGTGTTATCTTCATCAGCCATAAATTAGATGAAATCTTTGAAATCGTAGACAGACTTACTGTATTTAAAGACGGTGAGTATGTTGGCGATTATGACATTAAAGATTTGGATCAGTTCAGACTGATTTCTTTAATGGTTGGAAAAGACACTGTTAAATTAGAAAGAAAGAAAACAGGCTATGCTTTTGAAAACGCAGACAAGATTGTTGAGATGAAAAACATCGAACAGGGCATGAGACTGAATGGAATCGACCTTACAATCAAAAAAGGTGAAATCGTTGGTCTTTCCGGTCTTCTTGGTTCCGGACGAAGCGAGCTTGCTAATGTATTATTTGGTTCTACAAAACCGGATGCAGGTGAAGTATTCTGGTGGGGCGAACCTGCAAACATCAAAAAACCAATCGATGCTATTAACATAGGTATTGGTTTCTGTACAGAAGACCGTAAGACAGAAGGCATTATTCCAAACCTTTCCGTAAAGGAAAATATGACAATTGCCCTTCTTCCTAAATTACAGAAAAACGGTTTTGTTGATCAGAAAAAACAGGACGAAATTGCAAAAACATATATCGAAAGATTAAAAATCAAAACTCCAACTCCGGAACAGCTTATTAAAAACTTAAGTGGTGGTAACCAGCAGAAGGTTCTTCTTGCAAGATGGATGTGCATGAATCCAAAATTAATGATTCTTGACGAACCTACACGTGGTATCGACGTTGGTGCGAAGGCTGAGATTGAAATCCTGATTCAGGAACTTTCCGATCAGGGGATCTCTGTACTTATGATTTCTTCCGAAATCGCAGAATTAGAACGTAACTGTGACAGAGTTGTAGTTATGAGAGATGGTAAAGCGGTTGGTGAAGTAATTGATACTGCTATCGATCAGACAAAGATTATGGAACTGATTGCAAAAGGCAGCGAAAGTGAGGGAACGATCAATGGCTAAGACAAAAGAAGATAAAATGGCTTTGATTAAGCAGTACAGCGCGATAGCGATGCTTTTATGCTTCGTTCTTTTCAACTCTTTATTTACAAAGAATTTTTTCGCTATCAGTAACTTAAATAACATTATCACACAGATCTGCCCTGCTATCCTTTGCGGTATGGGTATGACTCTTGTTATTTCCACTGGCGGTATCGATATTTCCGTAGGATCTATCATGGCTGTTTCCGGTGTATTAACAGCAAAATTTATGACTGAATTCGGTCTGGTTCCTGCCCTTATTATGGCGCTGGTTGTATGTACTGCAATTGGATGCATCAACGGTTTCTTCGTAGGTAAATTAAAATTACAGGCCATGGTAATCACACTTGGTATGCAGCTTACAATGCGTGGTGCTGCACAGGTTCTCTGCGGCGGACGTGATATTTACTTCAATAAACTTGGTGCAGTTGGCGATCAGCTTGCACTTTGGGGCTCTTACAAAATCGGCGGTGTAATCCCTGTTCAGATCGTTCCTATCGTTCTAGCGGTTGCTATCGTATGGGTTATGGCAGAAAAGACTGTACTAGGAAGACAGATTCAGGCTGTTGGTGACAGTATCAAATCCAGTTCTCTTGCAGGTATCAATGCAGCAAAAACATTAATGATCGTATATGGTCTTTCCGGTCTTCTTGCAGCATTTGCAGGTGTATTCCAGGCAGCGAAAGTAACAGTAGCCGCAGGTAGCTCCTTAGGTCAGTTAGCAGAACTTGATGCAATCGCAGCAGTAGTTATCGGTGGAACACCGATGAGTGGCGGTAAAGCTCATGTTATGGGAACAGTAATTGGTGCTCTTATTATGCAGATGATCACACTTACTTGTGTAATGAATAACATTCCGGATGAATATGCACAGATCTTCAAAGCGATTATTATCGTATTCGCAGTATTTATCCAGCGAGAACAGGCGAAGTAGGAGGTTAGGTAGTATGAACAAGATAAAAAAATTCTATAATTCCTTTTATTCCAAAAGTACTATTTTAGCATTTTTACTTTTGGTTATTGCAGCAAGTATTCTTTTTGCGGATCAGAACTTTCTTTCCGTACCAAACGTTTTAAATATTTTATTAAAAGCAGCGAAAAACGGTGGTTTTCTTGCTTTTGGTATGACTTTTGTTATCCTTTGTGGTGAAATCGACCTTTCTGTAGGTGCTATATTTGCCTTAAGTGGTGTTGTTATGGGTACAACCGGCCAGATTAATCCTGTACTTGGTATTGTTGCAGGTCTTATGGTTGGTGTAGTATCCGGTGCGCTTATTGGTTATATGAATACAAAGATGAGAATTTCTTCCTGGATTGCATCTCTTGCTATGATGTTTGCGGTTCGTGGTATGATTACACTCGTTGCGAAAGCATCTGTTGAAATTCCGGAAGGCATTATGTCTTTTGCAAGCGCAAAGTTCTTAAAAGGATTCCTTGGTGTAAAAGCAGGTGTGTCCATCTTAATTCCAATCTTCTTTATCCTCGTATTTACATGCATGTTTATCAGCAGACATACAAAGTTCGGTATGGGAATGTATGCAGTAGGCGGCAATACAGAAGCAGCACGCATGATGGGTATTGATGTAGACAGAATTAAGATTAAAGCATTTATCTGCGCTGGTCTCATTGCTGCATTTTCCGGTGTACTTCTTGCATCAAGCAGTGGTAGTGCAACACTTAGTGCAGGTAATGTTTATGAGACATATGCAATTGCTATGTGTGCGATTGGCGGTGTTAAATTATCCGGTGGAGAGGGCAAATTCTCCGGAACATTCTTTGGTATTATGATTTACTTCGTAATTAATACAATCTTCACATATCTTCCAGAGGTATCCGTACACTGGCAGTCAGTAATCATGGGCTTACTTGTATTAATCTCTGTAGGTGTACAGTCCGAAGTATTCCAGAATTTAAAGAAGACTAAGAAAAATGACTAAGGGAGAGAGGACAGCGTATGATTCAATTGATGAGTAAATGGGGCAAAACGGTAACTGCCGCCAATGTACTGCCGGAATATCCAAGACCAAATCTTGTGAGAGACAGTTTTATTAACCTGAATGGCGAATGGGAATATTGCATTAACCAGGAAAAGACAACAAATCGATATGACGGGAAGATTTTAGTGCCATTTTCACCAGAGACAGAATTGTCTGGTGTTAAAAAGATTGTAATGCCTAAAGATTATTTACATTATCGAAAATCATTTACGATTCCAGAGGATTTTAATAAAGGACGTGTTCTTCTCCATTTTGGTGCGGTTGATCAGGAATGCACCGTTTTATTGAACGGAAATGTTTTAGGGGAGCATATTGGAGGATATACAGCGTTCCATTTTGACATCACAGATTATCTTGTGGATGGAGAAAATATACTGACTTTATGTGTAAAAGATATGACAGAGGAAGCTCCACATGCACGTGGAAAACAGAAATTAGTCAAAAAAGGTAAATATGGCTCTCTTTTCTATACTCCACAAAGTGGTATTTGGGAAACAGTATGGATGGAAAGTGTTTCAAAAGATTATATTGAAAAGATTAAAATCACTCCCTTACTGGATGATAAGGCAGTACGTCTTAATATCAAGACCAATGTTTCCGGTACAGCAAAAGTTCGTGTTCTGGAACAGGGAAATGTTGTGAAAGAAGAAATCGTAGAGACAAATAAAGATGTTATTATTAAATTAGATCAGGTGCATGTATGGACACCGGATGATCCGTATTTATATGATTTAAATGTTGTTTTTGGCGAAGATGAAGTACAGTCCTATTTTGGTATGAGAAAGTTCCATGTTGGGAAAGATTCCAAAGGAATCTTAAGATTTTTCATGAACAACAAACCATTTTTCTTCAACGGAATTCTCGACCAGGGATACTGGCCGGAAAGCCTTCTCACAAATCCAACGGATGAAGCTTTAAAATACGATATCATAAAGCTGAAAGAACTTGGTTTTAATACTATCCGTAAACATATTAAAGTGGAACCGGATCGTTTCTATTATCACTGCGATAAAATCGGTATGATTGTATGGCAGGATATGCCAAATGGCGGCGGAGACTACAATATGGTCTTTGTTACATATCTTACAAATGCTTTCGACTGGTTCGCAAGAGGAGTTCGTGACAACCTCTATGGCATGTTTAAGCGACAGGACAAAGAAGGCAGAGCACAGTATTACAGAGACCTGGAAGCGATGATTGAGCAGCTTTACAATCATCCATCTATCGCTGTATGGGTTCCTTTTAACGAAGGCTGGGGACAGTTTGATGCGAGACGTGCAACTGCACTTATTCGAAGTCTTGATAAGACAAGATTTGTTAATGAAGCCTGTGGATGGTTCGACCAGCAGGGCGGTGATATGTACAGTATCCACAATTACAAACCGGGTCTTACTGTAAAACCACAGGAAGACCGAGTTGTTGCCCTGACTGAATTTGGCGGTTATTCATATGCTATGCCAGGTCATCTGGCCTGTGAAAAAGAGTTCGGATATCAGTCTTATCATTCAAAAGAAGAACTGACTTCTAATTACAAGAGACTTTGGGAAAATGAGATTTATCCAAATCTTGTGAATGGTCTTTCCAGTACAATTTATACACAGACCAGCGATATCGAAGAAGAAATCAATGGTATTTTCACTTACGACAGAGATGAAGTGAAATTTGTCGAAGACGAAGTGAAAGAAATTAACAAAAAATTATATCGTATGTTTGAGGATGTAGTTTAAAAGTGTAAAGGGACTGCCCTATTTCCAAAGCGAGCTGGAGGTTGGGCAGTCCTAAAAGGAGTAAACATATGAGAACAAAATTAGTGAATGAATTTACGAAGATATACGGTGCAAGTGATGGAATCCGTACTTATTTTGCACCGGGTCAAGTGAATCTGATTGGAGAACATACGGACTATAATGGTGGTCATGTTTTTTCATGTGCATTGACATTGGGAACTTATGCAAGTGTTAATAGCGGCATTTGATGATAAGGATGAAACAACATTTGACGAGTTGCTTCTGTTTCTGAAATCAAAAAGGAAAGTGCCAAGGGAAACTGCAAAGAGGAAGCCTTTGACCGGGAATACCGAAGCGTTACGGAGAAACTGAAGGATCTGAGAAAGAAGAAAGAGCAGCTCATGGAGGAAAAACGTCTGGCGGAAGCGTATGACCAAAGAGTGGAAGAGATGGATGCTTATATGAAGAAAGCAGGGGTGCTGAGCAGAGAATTCGATAACGACTTGGTGTGGCGCCTGATCCAGACGGTCAAGGTTGTCAATCAGAATAAGATAGAGATCCAGTTCCGGTCGGGGATCGTAATGGTGCAGAGGCTGGATGTATGGGGAAATTAGAAAATGATATCAGAGAAGAAGTGTGGGGACCGCCTGATTAAAAAACATAAAACGAATTGGAATGAATCTTGCAACAAAAGTGTGCCTGTGATAAAATTTAGGTATGATAGGGGAAGTATACCCTTCTGATAAAAACAGGCAGAGAAAGGAAGAGCAGATATGAGTAAGTATTGGGAAGAAAAATTCAGGCCGGAAGATCTGCAGCGCCTTCGGGGATTGCGCCTGATGGATGATGACTTTATGTCAAATTGTTTTGAAGAAAAATATTGAGTGTACGGAGTTGGTATTGCAGATTGTGCTTGGCAGGGATGATCTGAAGGTGGAAAAGGTAGCGATTCAGCATCAGCTTAAAAACTTGCAGGGTAGATCGATTATTTTTTATATCTATGCCACGGATCACGCTGGGAAAAGGTACAATGTGGAAATCCAGAGAGCAGATCGTGGTGCGGGAGCAAAGAGAGCCAGGTATCACAGCAGTTTGATTGATGCCAATGTGACTGAGCCAGGAGAGAAGCTGGAGAACCTGGTAGAGACTTATGTGATCTTTATTGCAGAACGTGATGTGCTGGGAAAGGGACAGCCGATTTATCATATTCACCGGGTGATCAAAGAAACCGGCGAGAATTTTGGCGATGAGGCATATATTTTATATGTGAACGGTGCATACCGGGATGAGTCACCCATAGGGATTCTGATGCGTGATTTTTCGTGTACAGATGCGAAGGATATGAAGTATAGAACATTGGCAGAACGTGTAAGATATTTCAAGGAAGATGAGAAAGGAGTGGCTGCAATGTGTAAGGCAATGGAAGATATGCGGAATGAGGCTGCTTTGACAGCACGGTTGGAAGAGAGAAAACGGTTTGCAATAGATTTATTAGCGATGGGTGAATTATCATATGAGCAGATTGCTAAACTTTCAAAATTGACAGTGGAAGAAGTGCGTACTTTAGATGGGAAAAGAGGCGCATAATTTAAGATGAAATGCATGGGCGGGTTGCCAGAGAATGGTGACCCTTTTATGCAGTATGTTGATAAAATGGGAAGATAGAGTGAACTTAAAAGTTATAAAAAATTGTTGATAAAATCTATGTAGATTGGTATTGGGATTATCCCTAATATAGTTAGTGAAAATCTCATGAAATAATACGCATGCAAGTAACTTAGAGAAAGAATAAGCCTAAACTTGGTATATCCAGGATTTGAACTTATTAGGTGAGGGGATAGAAATGCAAATAAACTGGGAAAGTTTTAGTACATATAATCATGATGCCCGTGGGATTCGGTTTAAGTTTGAGGATTTATGTCGTCAGCTATTTGCCAATGAGAATCTCTCTGGAAATAAACAGTTTAGATATCTTCATGCGAATCCCAATAATCATGGATTGGAGACAGATCCTATCTATGATGAAGTGAATAAGCGCTGGATTGGTTTTCAGGCGAAGTTTTTTGAAGAGCAGGTATGAAAACAATAAACTAAGGTTTATTGGATAGGGAGGGATATTATGAAATTGGGTATTGTATTATCTCCATACAAGGCTTAATGGAATAGACTTGCATGGAGTGAAATGTTATCCAGAGAGCCTTGCATTTTACTAAATTTCAAAATGTAAAGGAGAATGGGCATGGAATATAAATATACAAAAATTGATTTGAATAAATGGAATAGAGGTAAATTGTTTCAAAGTTACATTGATGATATGCGTATCGTTATGAGCTTAACCGTAGATATTGATGTAACAAAGTTAATTGAATTTTCAAAGAGTCATGATTTGAAATTTTATCCAGCTATGATATGGGTTGTTTCAAAGGTTGTTAATGAACATGATGAGTTTAAATATAGTTGGGACAATAAAGGTAATTTAATTAAATGGGACTATATTTCCCCGTCCTATGCTGAATTTCATAAGGAAGATGAGAATTTCACAAAAATGGTTACAGATTTTTCTGATAGCATATTTGAATTCCATGAACGATTTATGTTAGATAGAGAGAAACATAAAATGGAACGTGCATTTGTGGAAAACCAACCCTTGAACTTTTTTGATGTATCTTGTTTGCCGTGGGTAAAATATAATCATTTTGATGTTCATGTTTTTGACGAAGGAAAATTTCTTGCACCAGTTATTACTTGGGGAAAATATGAATTAGAGCGAGAAAGATATATAATGCCTCTTACAATGAATATTCATCATGCCGTAGCAGATGGTTTCCATTTATCCAGATTTTTTAATGAAGTACAAGAATTGATAAACTCAATTTAACAACTATATACCAGATATATACAAAGCAGTTAGTCTTAGGATTGACTGCTTTTTTCTTACCTAAAAATCAGATTGGAGTGATGTAATGAACGATATTTACGACGGCCTCAATGTAAAGCTGGTGCGTCCTGCCAGGGAATCGCCAGAACTGGCGACTCTTGATTAGAGACTTATTCTACTGCCCCCATAAAAAAGATGTCATATACGCCCGCTGATTTCTTCTTGGCAGTTCGCGTCCCTGCGCAGCTCTGCAAACGCGCTGCTTCATCCTTTCGTTTTACCCCCGCAAAGAATACGGTATAAAAGATTCAGGAATACTACGTTTATATCATATTAAGAGAGGTGGAAGTTATGAAAAATAGTTACAATGAACTCCTGAGGAAGTACCGCTCCTATTTGGCCGAACATGAAAAATCTCACGCAACCATACAAAAGTATGTCCATGAGCTGGTTTGGTTCCTTCAATTCTTAAATGGAGAGGAAATTACAAAAGCAAAGATGCTGGAATACCGGGAACGGCTGCAAAATCAGAACCAGGCCCGTACAGTAA
>NZ_VUMD01000014.1 GCF_009696375.1 Clostridium porci | reverse complement strand
TGACTGCTACGAATCCTTCCGGTGCGTATACTTCGTGGAAGCGATAAGTGCCTGCCTCCAGATTGATGACTGTGCTTGTTTCTAAGCTATTCCACTGCTCGATTTTCGTATCGCCCTTGTAGATTTCGATGCGTGCGCCCGGCAGCTCCTCGCCACCAAGCTTCACCTTGCTGAATTCCACTTCATGCTTTTTCGCGTTGTCTGTTACGGTGATCTTGCCGTTTTCAGCTACAACAGTTTCTCCCTGGGCAATCGTGCCGAGGGTAACGCTGCCGTCTGCCTTTACGGTGAACTCAAAGTCCGTCACCGCGACAAATCCTTCCGGTGCGGCTTCTTCGTGGAAGCGGTAGGTGCCTGCTTCCAGGCTCAGCGTGTGGCTGTCGGTGGTGCTTTCCCAGCCGTCCACCTTGTCGGTGCCTTTGTAAATCTCAATCTTAGCACCTGGCAGTTCTTCGCCGCCCAGTTTCACCTTACTGAATTCTACTTCCACCTTTTCATCATCCGGAGTGGGCGGAGTAGTTTTCGCATTATCCGTTACGGTGATCTTGCCGTTTTCGGCTACAACAGTTTCTCCCTGGGCGATCGTGCCGAGAGTGACGCTGCCGTCTGCCTTTACGGTGAACTCAAAGTCCGTCACCGCGACGAATCCTTCCGGTGCGGCTTCTTCGTGGAAGCGGTAGGTGCCTGCTTCCAGGCTCAGCGTGTGGCTGTCGGTGGTGCTTTCCCAGCCGTCCACCTTGTCGGTGCCTTTGTAAATCTCAATCTTAGCACCTGGCAGTTCTTCGCCGCCAAGCTTCACCTTACTGAATTCTACTTCCACCTTTTCATCATCCGGAGTGGGCGGAGTCGTTTTCGCATTATCCGTTACGGTGATCTTGCCGTTTTCAGCTACAACAGTTTCTCCCTGGGCAATCGTGCCGAGGGTAACGCTGCCGTCTGCCTTTACGGTGAACTCAAAGTCTGTCACCGCGACGAATCCTTCCGGCGCGGCTTCTTCGTGGAAGCGGTAGGTGCCTGCTTCCAGGCTCAGCGTGTGGCTGTCAGTGGTGCTTTCCCAGCCGTCCACCTTGTCCGTGCCTTTGTAAATCTCAATCTTAGCGCCTGGCAGTTCCTCGCCGCCAAGCTTCACCTTGCTGAATTCTACTTCGTGCTTTTTCGCGTTGTCCGTTACGGTAATCTTGCCGTTTTCGGCTACGACGGTTTCTCCCTGGGCAATTGTGCCGAGGGTAATGCTGCCGTCTGCCTTTACGGTGAACTCAAAGTCCGTCACCGCGACGAATCCTTCCGGGGCGTATACTTCGTGGAAGCGATACGTGCCTGCCTCCAGATTGATGACTGTGCTTGTTTCTAAGCTATTCCACTGCTCGATTTTCGTATCGCCCTTGTAGATTTCAATACGTGCGCCCGGCAGCTCCTCGCCGCCCAGCTTCACCTTGCTGAATTCTACTTGATGCTTTTTCACATTGTCTGTTACGGTAATCTTGCCGTTTTCAGCTACGACGGTTTCTCCCTGGGCAATTGTGCCGAGGGTAACGCTGCCGTCTGCCTTTACGGTGAACTCAAAGTCCGTCACCGCGACGAATCCTTCCGGGGCGTATACTTCGTGGAAGCGATACGTGCCTGCCTCCAGATTGATGACTGTGCTTGTTTCTAAGCTATTCCACTGCTCGATTTTCGTATCGCCCTTGTAGATTTCGATGCGTGCGCCCGGCAGCTCCTCGCCACCAAGCTTCACCTTGCTGAATTCTACTTGATGCTTTTTCACGTTGTCTGTTACGGTGATCTTGCCGTTTTCAGCTACGACGGTTTCTCCCTGGGCAATCGTGCCGAGGGTAACGCTGCCGTCTGCCTCTACGGTGAACTCAAAGTCGGTGACTGCTACGAATCCTTCCGGTGCGTATACTTCATGGAAGCGATAAGTGCCTGCCTCCAGATTGATGACTGTGCTTGTTTCTAAGCTATTCCACTGCTCGATTTTCGTATCGCCCTTGTAGATTTCAATACGTGCGCCCGGCAGCTCCTCACCGCCCAGCTTCACCTTGCTGAATTCTACTTGATGCTTTTTCGCGTTGTCCGTTACGGTGATCTTGCCGTTTTCGGCTACAACAGTTTCTCCCTGGGCAATCGTGCCGAGGGTGACGCTGCCGTCTGCCTCTACGGTGAACTCAAAGTCCGTCACCGCGACGAATCCTTCCGGTGCGGCTTCTTCGTGGAAGCGGTAGGTGCCTGCTTCCAGGCTCAGCGTGTGGCTGTCGGTGGTGCTTTCCCAGCCGTCCACCTTGTCCGTGCCTTTGTAAATCTCAATCTTAGCGCCTGGCAGTTCCTCACCGCCAAGCTTCACTTTGCTGAACTCTACGCCGAATTCTTCTTCGTGGGGTTCTGCTTTGTCCGTTATGGTGATTTTTCTTCCTTCTAATTTAACCACATCTCCAGGAGCAATATCACCAAGCAAGATAACGCCGTCTGCTCCTAAAGTGAAGTTAAAGTCTTTCACTTTAATGTAACCACCCGGTGCATTCGTTTCAGAAACTACATAGAGTCCAGGTTTAAGAGTGAGAGTATGTACTTCAGCATTCGTATTCCATGTATATGTCTGAGCTGTGAGCTGATTCTTCACAGTCAGCGTCGCATGGGACAGAGGATTTCCACCTTCATCAACTTTCAGAAAACTTATTTCGTACTCAGAAAATTCCTGTGGCTTACTTTTGTCTGTTACGGTGATCTTGCCGCCTTCGGATTTCACAATATCTCCGTTCTTGATCTCGCCCAGTTCCACCTTGCCGTCGGCATCAACGGTGAAAGTAAAGTTGGTGACAGCGAGATAACCATCGGGAGCTGCTTCCTCATGGAAGGTATAGGTACCGGCTTCCAGCTGTAACTTGTGGGAGGTGTTGCCGCTTTCCCATTCCTTTACCATGGTGCCGGTTGTGTCGCTGCCCTTGAAAATCTGAATGGTTGCGCCGGGAAGTTCTATACCGCCGATCGTGGTTTTGCTGAAATCAATGGTATGGGTCTCTGTTTTATCGGTGATGGTGATTTCTCTTTCTTCTAATTGCACCTTATCTTCTGGAGAAATATAGCCTAAAGAGACAATGCCTTCTGCACTGAGTGTGAAAAGAAAGTCAGTCACTTTATCGTAACCATCCGGCGCTTTCGTTTCAGAAACCACATATAATCCTGGCGTAAGCGATAAAGTTTCTGCTTCCGTATCCGTATCCCACTCATACATCTCAGCTGTTAACTGGTTCTTCACAATAAGTGTCGCGTCAGACAACGGGTTTCCGGAGCCGTCAACTTTCCGGAAACGAATCTCGTATTCAGGATTATCTTCTTCCTCATCGACAGGATCCAACCACATCACTCGCTGTGTGAAAGTGCCGTCAGTAGAGGGTTTCCCAAGAAAGATATTAGCCCTAAGCAGGCCAAGAGCTTCTTCACCTGAGGCAGGGTCTTGATCAATCAGTTCGAAGAAGGCTTTATTAAGATTTTGATTCCACGGGACAGGGCCGGCATGGGTCTGATAAATCTCGTCAGTCCAAAAGTGGATGGCCATCTGCGTAGCAGCATACAATTCCCAATCGGAAAGATTATATTTGTCTTTCAAACCTAGCGTGTCGTGCGGGAAACCACGGTATAAGGCCTGAAACACCCCTTGCGCTGCGGAGAACCCGTTCTCACCTGTGTGAGGAGCTTGAAAATAATTATTTTGAATCCAAGCGCCGTCGTTTGCATCAAATAGATACACATCATAGGGATTGTCAGTACCATTTGGACCGTTATCAGGAGCTTTCTTTTTCGCATTGATGCAGTAAACCCAAGGACTGTCATAACCGGGGTCTTTATAACGAATCTTCAACGGATCAACATCGTTAAACTGTGCTTCTTGAAAAGTCAAGGCATAGTAAGGATACCAGGATGCTTGGTCGCCAATAAGGGAGCCAGCCGCTCCATTACGATCACGGTACTCTGTTAAAAGAGGTGCCGCCCGGAACATAAGTTCCGAAGGGGTAGCCACCGGCATTCCATTCTCTGGGACTTCTGTCTCTGACAGCTCCGGTTCTTCCGGTGCTGCTTCTTCCGGTGTTTCTTCCTTTTTTTCTGCCGTTTCGACCGCTTCTTCCGGTTGTTCCTCCGTTTCTGCCGTTTCGACAACTTCTTCCGGCTGTTCCTCTGTTTCTTCCGGCTCCTCACTTGGCTCCGCCTCACTTGGCGTAGCCAGGAGCGCTTCGTCCTCGGCCATTTCATTGGTCGTTTCTTCTGCCGATATGGCCGGGCCATCGGCGGTCTGCGCATAAACAGATGGCCCATTGCCAAGCAATGTCACCGCCATCAGCAGCGCAAGAAGAAACGATGTAACTCGTTTTTTCATTTTCATAGGATTCCTTATTCCATTCTGTAAATTTTTCTTAACTGATATATGCGTCCCAAATCGGCAGGTGCCCCAGTCTTTGCTAAAACACCTGCCGAAATAGGGGGAACGCAGGCTTCTGATTCGATGCTTACTTTAAATGCTCGCTGTGATAGCGCTCTTTCCGGCGCTTCCCGCTCATCATCAGCCCCCCAAGAGACAAAGCGGAGCATACAGCAAGAAGCACCCAAAGCCCCAGATTGCTGGCATCCTCTGTTTTGGGGACGTTATCCAGCGGACGGAGCGGCGCAGCCGGGGCCGGGGCCGTACCATTGACAGGCGACGGGGCATGGTCGCTTCCGCTGCTGTTTCCGCCACCGTTGTTTCCGCCACTGCTGCTTCCACCGCTGCTGCTTCCGCCGCTGCTGCTTCCGCCGCTGCTGCTTCCGCCGCTGCTGCTTCCGCCACTGCTGCTTCCGCCACTGCTGCTTCCGCCACTGCTGCTTCCGCCACTGCTGCTTCCACCGCTGCTGCTTCCGCCGCTGCTGCTTCCTCCACTGCTGCTTCCGCCGCTGCTGCTTCCACCGCTGCTGCTTCCACCGCTGCTGCTTCCACCGCTGCTGCTTCCACCGCTGCTACTTCCGCCGCTTCCAGAACCGCCCGTGTGGTTTTCAAGAGACTCTTTTGCTGCTTTCAGCTTGCTCAATGCTTCATCAATTTCCGCCTGTGTCGCATCCGCTTTTGCCAGCACGGCTTTTGCTTCTGTGATGGCATCATCATAAGCTTTCTGCTTATCGGCATCCGCTTTCGTGTAGGCGTCATCCTGCTTTACAAGGGACTCTTTATCCGCCTCCGCTTTCAGCTTTGACTTATCAGCTTCGATGGCCGCGATTCCTGCTTCTTTTGCAGTTTCTACCGTTTCTGGTGTCACTGCGTTTGTTACAGCTTCTAATGCCTTTTCCTTATCTGCTTCGATTTCTGCTTGGGCGTTCGCTTTTTCTGCCCCGGACAGTGTCGTATCTGCTTCCACTTTTTGAAGCTCTGCTTTTGCCGCCGCTTCGATAGCTGCTTCTGCTTGTTCTTTTATGTCCGGATTACCATCTTTATCTGTATCTCTTAGTACAATGACTTTTACAGTATCTTCAATCGTATCCGTATCTTTAATCAAGGCTTGCCCAGTAACTTTAAGTACTAATTCTCTTGATGTTTCACCATCTTTCCAATCGGTGATTGGATCGACATAGAGTTTTACTGCATCTTGATAGCCAGCTTGTGTTTTCAAGGTTAGACCATTATCATAAGCTGTAACTTTGAAATCTTTATTGCCATATACGATGATAAAGTTATTTTTAGCTCCATCGACAAATGCGCTTCCAGCTTCCGGATATTCATTTAGGGATGAATCATATTTTGTAAATTCTAACTCATCATAAACTTTCGGATTCTTATCTGCTTTATCCGGAGTTGTATATCCTGGATCTAAGATTCCATCATTGTCACCATCAGGATCTGATGAATCCGGGTCTCCGTCCTTATCTGTATCGATAAAGAATGCATCTTTTGCTTCTTGTAGTTTCAAAAGAGCACTATCAATTGCTTTTTGGTCGGCTTTGTCATCAGCTAACAAGGCTTTTGCTTCTGCTAAGACGGTATCATAGGCTTTCTTGTTAGTCTCGTCTGCATTTGTATAGTCGATTGAGCCTGTCACAGTTTTTTCTTTATCGACTTCTGCTTGAAGTAAGCTCTTATCAACTTCGATGGCTGCCAGTCCTGCATTCTTTGCGGTCTCTACACCCGCAGCATTGTCTGCCTGAGCAATGGCTTCCTTTGCCGCGGCTGCGTCGCTGTCCACTTCCGCCTTGGCCGCGTCCTTTTCAGCGTCGGTCATATCGCTGTTGTCGATTGCTTCTTTCTTTGCCTGAGCCGCATCGTCAATGGCTTTTTTCGCCTTCGCTTTGCTATCATCTACAAAATCACGAATAGGAAGGGTATCACTAGTTCCATCCTCATAAGTTATAGTCACATTTGAAGCATCTGCTGTAATGGTTGCAGAATTATACCATGGAGCATTTTCGTTTGCTTTCTTGACGGCTTCCTCAACAGCTTTGATATTCTCACTTGTTAAAGAAGCCGCATCGTTTACTACAACTTTAGTCGGTAAGCTTGGGGTATATGCCCCTGCTTGTGTTTTGACTACAAGGGTAAGCATAGATGGCTGTCCATCAGAACCGGTGGCATTTAAAATCTTTCCTGTTTTTCCTTCACCGTCATAGAGAGCAAGATATTTTGTCCATTTTCCCCCTTCTTCAGGAGTTACCTTGTCAGGGAAGTTACCATCAGCAAAATCTTTCGGAAGCTTAAATTTAACTTCTACATATTTGCCATTCGCGTCTTTACCCAATGTAATTTCTGTATTAGGGTTAAATGCATTATCCGGTTGATTCCCTCCGCCAACAAAGCCTGCGGATTTAACATGATTATTTCCATCTGTATAATAGAATTTTACGGTTTTTTCTACACCACGAACCAATTCTATATTTTCTGAGGTTGGCTGTATTTCGATACCGCCGTTCAATGCAGCTTTTGCTTCTTCCAAGTTATCAAGGGCTTTGTCGATGGCCTCTTGATTTGCTTGTGCATTAGCCAATACAGCTTCCGCTTCTGTTAAGGCTTGGTTGTAAGCTGTTTGCTTTTCCGTATCTGCCTCTGTATAGCCGTCGCCTGTCTGTACCTCATCTTTTTTGGCATACTCTGTCTCCAGCTTTGACTTATCCGCTTGGATAGACGCCAAACCCGCATTCTTTGCAGTCTCTACACCCGCTGCATTGTTTGCCTGAGCAATGGCTTCCTTGGCTGCGGCTGTGTCGCTGTCCACTTCCGCCTTGGCCGCGTTTTTTTCAGCGTCTGTCATATCGCTGTTGTCGATCGCTTCTTTCTTTGCCTTGGCAGCCTGGTCGATGGCTTCCGCTGCATTCTGTTGTGTTGTTTCTAACTTTTGAGGCTTAACCTTAACTGTAAACGCAACGTCTTTCGTCTGGCCCCAATCACTTGTTACTGTTACGGTAACTGTGTAGTCGGTATCGTTCGATAAATCTCTTTCCAGATTGTAAGTTTCACCCGTTAGTGGAACATTACTGTTGTCTCCGTCTTTTACAACAGATTTTATCTCTTTCTGTATTGTTCCTTCATAAGCTTTCTCAGTGTAATTATAGAATGATAAATTGACATTATCGAGGAGTTCTGTCTTTGTAACAGACGGATCATCATTTTCCTCTTTGGTGATTGTGGACTCTGCCGCGGACGGATTGTATACAACGATTCGATAGGTTTTTGAGTCCGCTGTATTATTATTAAAATCCGTAGCGATTAACGAGCGTCTGAGCAGGTTATTTTTACTCCAATCAACCTCTCCAGGATCAAGTTGCTGCGCAATACCATACCAGGCATAGGCGGTTTTAGAGTCGTTGCCATCAACTTCAAACCGAACCGTGGTGCCTTTGAAGTCTTGTATATTTGGCTTGTAACCAGAGTCATCCGGGAGGCGTTCATGCCCTAATCCGATAAGTTTAATTCCCGCATTGTCTGTAACCTTTATCTTGGCGCTTTCCTGCACCAAATCATCAACGACCGGTTGGCCTTCCATCAGAAAGATGGGCCCGTCATCGTTTGTAAAGACCGGCTTTTCCGAATCCGCTAAGTATCTAACTTTTACATAGACATCTTCAGATACTCCGCCGGGCAAGGTTACCTTTACAGTAGCATACCCATCGCCCGCTTGTGATGGATCGATAGAATTGATATACTCGTACTCAATCTCATCTTTAATGCTATCCGGCAAAGAATTCCCTGTGTCCACCAGTTTTTTCGCTTCTTCTACCAAAACATTTTCTGATACCGGAACCCCGACTATACTTTCTGTATAGTCAGTATCCTCATTCACAAATATGACCCACAGGGAGAACTGCTCAGAATATACATCCTCTTGATCCTTAGATACATGTATTCTGCGTGTATATCTGTCTGTTATCTTCTTCGGAAGATCAGGCACATTTCCGCTTAATAAAATCGTTCCGTCTTGAATAGATAAGTTTAATCCATCAACATTGTCACTGTAAGGATTATGACCGTGCCAAAATTCTATGTTGGCTCCGTCCCCATTTTCTACTGTTCCTATTTCCACATTATTGACTGTCTTTCCGGCGAAGCCTGCCACAATGTCAGTACCAAGATCCAGAGCTAAGCCTCCGGCATTCCTGGACATAGGTGCAATTTCCGACGGGGTAGACACGGGTATCCCATCCTCTGGCGCTTCTGTCTCTGGCAGCTCCGGTGCTTCCGCCGTTTCGGCAGGTTCTTCCGGCTGTTCCTCTGTTTCTTCCGGTTCCGCACTTGGCTCCGCCTCACTTGGCGTAGCCGGGAGTGCTTCGTCCTCGGCCTTTTCATTGGTCGTTTCTTCTGCCGGTATGGCCGAGCCATCGGCAGCGGCATAAACAGACGGCCCATTGCCAAGCAATGTCACTGCCATCAACAACGCAAGAAGAAACGATGTGATTCGTTTTTTCATAGTCATCCTCCTACTTGTATAAAATTGATTTATATCAACAGCATCTATGCGGCATTCAGAACTTACCCCTTGATGCTGGTGTTATCACAGAACATAACGCCGTTCGGACAGGGATTGAATCAACGCTTCCCGTGCATCCGACGCGCAAGGCTCCGGTGGCAGGCTGGTTAAATAATCCAGCGCATCATTCCATATTGACAGCGAAAAGGCTGCCGCTGGAATACGGGCGATCTCCCGAGAAAGGCGGAATTGCTCCCATTGGCTGAGATACCGCAAATCAGATAGATAAGTGCATCCGCTTTTCTGTGCCAAATATTCCAACAACCCGATTGTCCATTGCTCCATCACTTGCTCCACTTCCTCCCGCATTTTAATGAAAAGCCCCTGCCGTTTGTCAGAGCTTGGAATCACCGCAGAATAATGATTCTGTGGTATGCGTAGAAGGGTTTCTTTTATTTTGGCGTTGCTCAGGAACAGGAGCGGACGTTTTATAGACACAAAAAGTAGACCTGCGGCACAGATCACTGCGCAGGTCTGTTTGCGGTACTCTTTTGACTGCTGTTATGTAAGAAATAATTGATTTTCTGACCATTCAGCATTATAATAAATGCAAAGAAAGCTGGCCTTTTAACTGGAGCGGAAAACATAGCACCACAGAATCATTATTCTGCGGTTTTATGAGATCAGACGCATTCTCTGTAAGGTGCGCTCATGCTCTCGCGTGCCCATGGCAACATAGATCCGTGTGGTATCTACGGAGGCGTGCCCTAAGATATCCGCCAGATACGCCAGGTTCTTTTTGACCGCGTAGTAGCATTTTGCAAACAAGTGGCGCAAATTGTGGGGAAAGACCTTTCCAGAGGTCACACGCGCCGCCCGGCACAGCTTTTTCATATCATGACAAATATTGCTTCGGTCTAAGGGTTTTCCGGTGCGGGTACAGAACAGATACCCCGTTCGGATGCCTTTTTCTTTTGCATAGGCATTTAATTTCCGGCACAGCTCCTTTGTCAAGAGAATGGTGCGGGTTTTACCTTTCATGCGGATTTCTGCTTTCCCTTTTTGCAACGCTTCTACGGTCAGAAATGAAAGCTCACTGACACGGATTCCCGTTCCGCAGATGGCAAGCATCACATGATACAGGCGGCTGTCCT
Source organism: Clostridium porci (assembly GCF_009696375.1). GTDB lineage: Bacteria > Bacillota > Clostridia > Lachnospirales > Lachnospiraceae > Enterocloster > Enterocloster porci. The sequence goes on along the minus strand of NZ_VUMD01000014.1, from coordinate 88,906 downwards.
TTTTCCTCTTGGCAGCTTCTAACAGGCGGTGGTATTCCGCTTCGGTCAAATCCCTGCTGTCATCCATAAATACCGTGCGTTGGATTTTTAAAAACCGCACCTTGCAGGCTGCCAGCCCCAGGTAGTCCAGATACGAATGAATGGCGGACAGCTTGACGTTGACGGTACGGGCCTGGTGTTTTTCTTGCAGCCGTTCCCGGTATTCCAGCACCTTTGCTTTGGTCACTTCCTCTCCCTCTAAAAATTGAAGAAACCAAACCGTCTCACGGACATACTTCTGTATAGTTGCGTGAGATTTTTCATGTTCGGCCAAATATATGCGGTAGTCCCGCAGGATTTCATTGTAATCGTAGTTCATTGTGCTTCACCTCTGCTAACTTGATAATATAAAAGTAGTATGACAGAATCTTTTATACCGTATTCCCTGCAATGGTAAAACATAAAGAACAGGTGTATTTGAGGATGCAGACTACCAAGTGACCGTATCGGATTGTATGGCATCGGTTTAGCGTTTGTTGTATGGAGGCCAAGGGCCTCTTATTTTTTTGCTTTTAGAGATAAGACTGGCAAGCAATGCCGGTGTTAATACACCCGGCCCGCAGAGGGAAAAATCCTGCCGTGATTTTCCCCTCCGCTTTGCTTGTTGAGGGCAGCGCCCCCAAACCCCTTTGAACACAGAATTTCATTCTGTGGCTGCGCGTTCTGCGAACGCTTGGGACCATGACCGGCTCACCGCTGGCCGTGGTCTTTTTCCTGTTCTTTTTTCTGTTCCTCGTCCATTTTCAGAAGCCGATCCACATTGGCTTTGGCAGTCAAAAGCTCCCGCATTTTTTCACGGGAGCGACGGTACTCAGCGTAGGTTTTTTTCTTTTCCTCCAGCAGTTTGGCATACTCGGCTTGCAGGTCTTTGACCTTGGGCAGTTTCTTTACTCCCATCTCGTCAAAGGCGTTTTTCGCCGCCTGATGGAGCAGGATTTCCTGCTCATGTTCCTCCCGGAACTTTCGAGAATAACCGGCCTTGCGGTAGGCTACATAGGTCTCACGGGTCTTGGCATAGTTGACGATATGGGTACGCAGGACGGCGATTTCCGCCATGCGTTTCTCCGCCGCCTTGATCTGCGCCGACAGCTCGTTGTGGTGGGCGGTGGCTGCCGCCGCTTTTTCTGCCAGCTCCCCGTAGTCCAGCAGCTGATGTTCGGTGAGAAAATTTACAGTCTGCGCCATCTGCTTCAGGTTAAAAACCTTGGCCCAGCGCGCATACCCAGCGCCTTTCCCGGCCTGTAATTTTGCCTGAATGTCCACTAGCAGATTGACCTTGGGCGGCTCCGGCTGCACGGTGGATTTTTTACGGGGCGTGTGCTGTTTTTCTCCGGCCAGCACCGCACGGATTTCCGCTTCACTGTACCCGGCTCCCAGCTTATCATCCATGCGGGCTACATTCTTCCAGCCGGGTGCTCTGAGCCGGATTACTTTCCCGCGCCGGGATACCTCGCAGCCCATTTCCGAGAGCAGCTTCAGTAGCGCGTCAAAGTCTGCGGGTTTTTGCTCCAGCGCCCGGTCAATCATCATCCGCAGCTGCTCCCGATGGGAGGGCTTGGCCTGATCGCCCAGCCACTTGTTATAGCTTTTTCCATGGGGCTTGGGGTTCTCCACAATGGACAGTCCATTCTCGATACAAATGGTGTCGCTTAAACGCCGGACAGCTCTGGTGCTGCCCCAGAAGTTACGGAACTTCTGGTCACACTCTGTATTGACCGCCGACCAGATAATGTGATTATGAATGTGCGATTTGTCTATGTGAGTGCAGACCACAAAGGCATGATTGCCTTTGGTAAACCGCCTGGCAAATTCCACGCCCAGCCGGTTGGCTTCCTCCGGTGTGATCTCTCCAGGCCTGAATGACTGGCGCACATGGTAAGCGATCACATCGTCCGCACCGCGCACCCGCCCGGTGGCGGCGATGTACTGCCGCTTTGCTAACAGAAACTCCGCATCGGCGGTCCGGCTGTCACAGCCATAGCCGGCAATCAATTTTCCGTTGTTGGTCTTTTGCGGATTTGCCACATAATCAATAATGTCGCTGATTGCCTGACTCTCGGTGCGACCCTTGCCGATATGCAGGGGCATGATGCGTGTAGTTGCCATAGAGGGGACCTCCTTTCCAAAAAAGAAAAGGACAGCTGTGTGAGCTGTCCTTTGGTTAATCTGAATTTTCAACAGGCTACTGTGCTTTTAAAGCTGCAATCCGTTTGGTGTCCACAAAATGAGTTGCATACCATTTCTCAATTTCCGGGTTCCCGCTTTTGCTGAACCGCAGCGGAATCACCGGCTTGTGTCCCTGCCCATTTTTCTTTTTTACACCCCACTGCTTGTAGTAGCAGAAGGAGGGTTTTAAGCCAGTTTTCTGTGCGTACACCCGCATCTGGTGCATGATGAATGAGAGTTTGCGCAGATTGACGGTGCATACTCGTTCCATATAATCCACTCGCCCAAACCGCCAGTCCTCATATTTCTGTTTTGGCAGGACACCGACCTCCATCAGCACATCCACCGGAGCCGCATAACCACGGCGCTGGCATTGATGATAGACCGCTGAATGTACTTTTCCAATCAGTTCTTTTTCATTCATGACGGTTGTCCTTATTTTCGTGCCAGTTTTTCAAGACGGCCTCCACCTGAGCAATCAGCTGTTCCTTATCCGGCATATAGAGAACATACCGGGATGCGAAGATATTGTTGGACAGACCACCCAGGGCATATTCCGCCGCGATGCTGTCTTTTTCGGTACAGAGGATAATACCGATAGGCGGGTTGTCGTCCGGGTCGTTGACTTCCGCCGCATAGTAGTTTAAGTACATATTGAGCTGACCGGCAGCCTCTGGTGTCAGTTTTTTCGTTTTCAGTTCAATCAGCACATAAGCACGGAGAATTTTGTTGTAAAACACCATGTCCACATAGTAGTGGGTATTGTTCAGGGTCACGCGCTGCTGGGTTCCGACAAACATGAAGCCTCGCCCAAGTTCCAAAAGAAACTTTTCAATCTGTGCGACAAGAGCCTTTTCCAAATCGCTTTCCAACATGGGCTTGTTCTCCGGCACACCCAAAAACTCAAACACATAGGGATCACGGATGATGTCAGCTGGCTGGCTGATCTCAATCCCTTGCTGAGCCAGAGAAAGAACCTTTTCTTTATTCGCATCTCCGCTGGAAAGTAGCAGCCGTTCATACAGCGAGCTGTCAATCTGCCGTTTCAACTCCCGAACTGACCAGCCCGAATTGATAGACTCCTTCTCATAAAAGCTACGCTTGTTCTCATCGGTAATACTTAAAAGCTCGCAGTAATGGGACCAAGACAATTTGCCAGACACTGTCTGGCATTTTTCATAGGCAAGATAAAATGCCCGCATATTTTGTAGATTAGAACGAGAAAAACCTTTGCCGAATTCCCGTGTCAGTTCTTTGGAAAGTTCCCTTAAGGTTTGTTTTCCATAGTCTGCGCGAATCTGATTTTGCTGTTCATACTCCACGATAATCCGCCCAATGTTCCAGTAGGTTGTCAGTAGCTGGGAGTTGACCTGTTGTGCAACATTTTTTCTAGCGTTTTCCAGCAGTTCTCGGATTTCCAGAATCATGGAGCTGCCTGGCGTTAATTGATTTTCCATACACGCCCTCCTATCTAAAAACTATCCGCACTCAGCGGCAGAGTATTATTCCTATATAGTATATCCTATTTTTTGAGGAAAGTAAAATAGCACCAGCAGCGTATTTTATCCATAAATCAAATCCTGAATGGCAAATTTCAGGTCCTGTAACTTGCCCAGCAGCCAGATGGCGGCCAGCGGCAGACCATAGGGGGAGAGCAGGAACGCCAGAATCAGGACGATCACCCCGTTATGCCTGGGACCGACAATGAGCTGGAATACGCCCCAAAGGGCGCAGAGTGTACTGATAAGCCCCAACACCAGACCGGAGATATAGACGATTCCCACACAAATCCAGACGAACAGGGTCAGCGCCAGAATCACCGGAGCCATTAAAATCTTCAACAGCAGTTTCAACAAAAATGCCAATGCCCTCATTGTTATGCCTCCTCAAAATCACAATTCCTGATTCCATTATCCCTGTCTCACAGCCAAAAGGCAAGGATATGGCAAAAAGAAAAAGCGGAGGAAGGCGCGGCGAAAAGAACGCCGTTCCTCCCTCCGCAGATGGGGTAACTGTTCCTGTTACGAAAGTTTAGAGAGCCGTGTCAGTATCTCCTTAATGCCATCCCATAGCTGTTCCTGCCGCTGGGATATATCCTCCAGATCGACATCGTAAATCCGCCCGGTTTCATGCACCTTGCGGGTCAGCTGGTTTAAGTTGTTGCTGCTCCGGCGCAGCAGGGATACCAGTTCCTTCAGCTCCGGCAGGTCCAGCTGCACCACATAGCCGTCCACAGCCATTTTCCGCAGATAGGCGCTCAGGTTTTTTGTCCCAAACTGCGCCATTTTCTGCTGAATCAACTCCATTTCATCAGTGGATACCCAAAACAGGACCGGCACATCCCGCTTTCGTTTGGGGATGCTCATCGCTCCGGCTCCCGTTTCTTCGGGGCGGCAGGCTTGTGAACGAGTGGCTCCTGTTTGAGCTTTTCCCGCACCGAAGTCCGGGATGGCTGCGCCTTTTCGTGCTGTGTGTGGCTGCGCTGCTGTTCCTCACGAACCAAATCAATAAAGCCATTTAAGACAGCTGGGTGACTGTTTACGGCATAGCCGCACCGGACGGTATTGGAGTTGTAGTCAGGAATCGTCTTGGCCCATTCCTTGTTACGGGGAGAGTAGCGTCCATCCCAATCGTGGAGCTGGACGGTGTTGGCCAGAACCAGCGCAACACGGTCTATACCATAGGTCTCGATCACATCCCTGGCAGCATCGTGGCTGAGGTACATCCCATCGAAGTGTTCCCGTATCGCTGCTTCAATGGCCTCCTTGCATTGGAGATTGGCGTTGTTGGAGGCTCGGTACTGGTCCAGTTCGCCATGCTCTTTCGCATAGACAGCGGAATGAGGGTAGATGGCGGCTTTCCGCATCTCCGTCTGGACTTTGCAGGCATCATCCGCCAGGTTCTCAATGCTGTCCCGGATTACATCCATATAGCCGGTCTCCAGCTTTTCAAAGTAGCGGTACACATCGGCCAGCGGCGTGGGAGAATCCAAAAGTGCCTGAGCCTGTGCGTCGGTCAGCTCCAGCTGCTCCATCGCCATCACGATGTCCTCCCGGATAGTGTACTCATAGGCGTGGTTCAGGACAAATACCGGTGGCTGGCTTTTCAGCCAGTCCCGGTATTTGTCCTGTTCAGCGGCCATCTTCTCATAGAGGGCCATATTCAGATCGTTGGCATTCATATTATCGCACCTCCTCATGTTGTTTCGGTTTCTTTTCAGGGTTGCGGGGCGGCACCGGTCGCTTCAAGCTGTCCAGCACCGAAGGCCGCGCGCTTTTGGCAACCACAGTTTCCGGCTGAGCGTGGCCCTTGCCGTCAATGTTCAGCAGCGTGTCCAGTTCCACCAGACGGGAGGACTTGACTCGCAGATCATCCTCAAAGGGAAACGGCTTTCCGATTTCCTCTTTGGCTGCTGCCTGCTGCTGGTAAAGGTTGTCCAGCTGATTTTTGACGGCTTCCAAACGCTGAGGCATCTGAGCCAGTGCATTGTCGATACGGGTGAGGTTTCCGCGTGGGTCTGTGCCGAGGCTAGCCCGGTGGGTCATCTGGCCTTTCAACAGGAGCGTATATTCCTGTTTCCACGCTTCAAATTCCACCGACATAGTGAATCCCCGGTAACTTCCAATCTGCACCGGATCGGAGATTTTGACCTCCTTACAGGCATCCAGCAGGGCTGCACCGGCATTTTCTTTGTCGGTCAGCACATCGCCCCGGATTTCCATACCGGCAAAACTATCTTCCGGGTGAGGGTGGGCAGCCAGTGTTTCCAAATCGGCTTCAAAGCCCTGGATATACCCCTTGTTGGTTTCGATTTCCTGCGGGAAGTATTTGAGCAGCTGGTCCTCCAGACGGTACTGCTTACTCTGATGGTCGGCTTTCATCAGCTTTAGCTTGACAACCTCCACATCCAGGTCCATGCGCTCCTTGATACGGGGGTCTCCGGCGCACAGGGCCTTGATTTCGGCAAAACTGAGCGCCGTTTCGTCCACATCGTCGCAGGAGCGTACCGGGCTTTTGCTGGTCATAATCTGGCTGATGAATTTCTGCTTGTTTTCCACCGTCTGGTCGGGTAAGAGATGGACATTGCTGCCCATCCCTCCCCTAAGAACCGTACGTGAGAGTTTCCCCTCATACGGCTCAAGCCTTTCAAAAGGCCCCCTTATCGGGAACCCGGCTCAAAAGTAGTAATCAGGCTGTGGATTTCTTCATGACATTCCTTGTGTACCATGATTTTCTGGCTATTCTTGCCGACTGGGGTATGCACCTTGAAGCCGGTTTCTGATGTGATAAGCTCTCCGCAAACCGGGCAGCGGCGGTGTTGCCGTCTCCAGATTGTCAGCAATTTTTCTCGTCCCTTGGTGCTGTTGAGCAGCTTTTCGCCCTCTCGTTCCTCAAAATAGTCCGTCCAATATTCATCGAACGGATTTGCTTCCGCTACAATTTTCTTAAATCGAATGATTTTTGTATCGGTGGCATATTCGAGTTTACAGTAGAGCGGCTCACCCTCGGTACTCTGGTTCTCATAAGGAACAGAGAATGTCCACTGACGGGAGCCAATATGGTGCCAGTATTTCTGGGCAATCCATTTTCGGCCCTTTTTCTTGTGTCTGCGCTTCGCCCATTGCCACAGGCATTTGTATATCTCGTAGTCAACCCTACTGAACACCTTGGAGGACACAACATATTGCTGATTATTCATCCAGCCCCGGATAACGGGATTGAGCTTGCGTATCAGCGTTTCCTGTTTGGTGGATTTATTGCCCTTTATGATGCTCCGCACCTTTTCCAAGAACGACTTGACCGAAGTTTTGGACGGCTTGATGAGTAGTTTGCCGTTATATTTTCGGATGTTTTTGCCCAGGAAGTCAAAACCATCTTCAATATGAGTGATGACCGTCTTTTCTTCCGAGAGCTGCAACCCGCGTTCGGTCAGAAATTCTTTGACGACAGGCAACACCTTATCCCGCAGAAATTCCGGCGATTCTCCGGTGATAATAAAATCATCCGCATAACGCACGAAATTCAGCTTGTTAAAGTGTGTTCGTCCATTTACCTTCTGCCGGGTGGGAAGCCGTTCTTGAAGCAGCCGTTCCAGACCGTCCAGCGTCATGTTCATGAGTGTAGGGGAGATTGTGCCGCCCTGCGGCGCACCCTCGTCCGTTGGGAACAATTTGCGCGTTTCCACATATCCGCATTTCAGCCACTTTTCGAGTACTTGCGTGTCCATTGAAATATTTTCCAACAGCCATTCGTGGCTGATATGGTCGAAGCAGCCCTTGATGTCGCCCTCCAGTATCCATTCCGGGGATTTTCCTTTGTTCAGGTCGGTGAAGCACTGCTCGATTGCATCATGGGTGCTTCTACCGATTCTGAACCCGTAGGAATTAGGGTCGGCATAGGTTTCTGCTATCGGCTCCAGCGAAAATTTATAGAGTGTCTGCATGGCTCGGTCGGTCATAGTCGGGATGCCCAGCGGACGCATTTTCCCGTTTTTCTTAGGGATATAGTGCCGTCTGAGCGGTTGCGGGCGATAACCCCGCCGGTTGAGTTTTGAGATTGCGCTCCATTTTGCCTGCGGTGTCAGCCATAATTCATGGTCTACGCCGGATGTTCTTTTGCCTTGATTACTTGTCACTCGCTTCACTGCCAAGGCTTTGGCATAGAACGAATGTGTCAGCAGCCATTGCAGCGATTTTACCTTGCTGTAATGGCCTTCTTTTTGAGCCTTTACGATACGCACTTGCAGCTTTTTGACATACGCAAGTGCTTTCTGCCAGTCTATGGCTTCCCAGCACGTTGCAATGCCGGGGGATGCACACGGTTTCCCGTTCATTTGCAATTTCCTCCTTCAAAAGTTCTGTAAATTCTCTCGTAAAGAAAGACCGGATGGAAGTCTGCCCGCTTTCGCGTGAGATAATGTTGCAATCTCTATCCGTCCCCATTACAGGGGCGGCATTCGCTTTTTCCATCACTCCTTACCCGCATTTCCCATGGGCTTCCCTTACGGTCTGCTTTCCGGCTATGCCGGAGAAAATACGGGCTTACCACGTTTCACATAATGAACAGTGTGGGTTAGGTTCCGCCTCTCCGCCGACAGTCATAATGTCCATGTGCCCCCACTATGGAAGGGGACAACCGACTGCAACACCTTTTGGTTCAGGCTTATCAGCAACTTTAGCCTGTTCTGCTTTAACGACGTTTATTGGCGGTTTACATTACATTAACCATACCACACAGCCAAGCTCCCCAGCCGCATTGTTGCTTGCAGCTTGTCGCGTCCGCCTCGCGGCTTCCGCTTGACCCCTTTGGGGGAGGGCTACTCTTTCACATCAGGCTTCCTCACAGTCGTTGCCAACTGCTTTGGTGATGTTAGGCTACTGCCAATGGAATGGCAGGTTCGGTCATTGCCGAACAATTCAATTATGCGACTTCGTGTCGCACCCAGAGGTACGAATCAAATGTTCCTTCTGTAACATAACGGTACACATGGACAAGAGGGTTCTGGTTGCCCTGGCGCTCAATACGGCCCTTTCGCTGGGCAAGGTCTCCCGGCCGCCAGGGGCAATCCAAATCATGCAGTGCCACAAGGCGGTCCTGCACATTGGTGCCAGCGCCCATCTTGGCAGTGCTGCCTAAGAGGACGCGCACCTGCCCGGTGCGAACCTTGGAGAACAGCTCCTTTTTCCGCACTTCCGTGTTGGCTTCGTGGATAAAGGCGATCTGGTCGGCGGGTATCCCCTGGGCGATGAGCTTCTGGCGGATGTCCTCATAGATGGTAAAGGCAGGCTCCGGCGCATTCAGTGGAACTGCTTCCTCTAATGCGTGAAGCAGCGGATTGTCCAGCTGCTTGGCGGCTTTTCTGGCAGGTGTTGCCTGGGGCGTGGAAATATCGCAGAATACCAGCTGGGTCAGCTTATCCGCGTCCCCGTCCCGCCAGATCTGCATGATGTTGCCCACACACTGATTGACCTTGGTGCCGGGTTCATCCGGCAGCAGCTGGTTAATGATGCGCTGATCCAGTCCCAGCTTTCGGCCATCCGAAGTGATTTTGAGCATATTGTCCACCGATGGGTCAACCGTGCCGCTGTGTACTTTGGAGGCGCGCTCGGAGAGAGCCTGCACCATTTCTTTCTGCTGCTCGGTAGGCTGGGCCACAATGTTGTGGTACTCCACCTCCGGGGTGGGCAGGTTCAGCTGGTCGGCAGTCCTGATGTCCGCCACTTCTTTGAACAGGTTCATCAACTCCGGCAGGTTAAAGAACTTGGAAAACCGTGTTCTTGCCCGGTAGCCGGTTCCCTCTGGAGCCAATTCCAAAGCGGTCACTGTCTCACCGAAGCGGCTGGCCCAGCAGTCGAAGTGGGTCATGTTCAGTTCTTGCAGGCGGTCATACTGGAGATACCGCTGCATGGTGTAAAGTTCGGTCATGGAGTTGCTGACCGGGGTGCCTGTTGCAAAGATAACGCCACGCCCGCCGGTCAGTTCATCCATATAGCGACACTTGGCAAACATATCGCTGGACTTTTGGGCATCGCTGGTGGAGAGACCCGCCACATTCCGCATTTTGGTGTATAAAAACAGGTTCTTGTAGTTGTGTGCCTCGTCCACAAACAGCCGGTCCACACCCAGCTGCTCGAACGTCACCACATCGTCCTTACGGCTTTCCGCCTGCAACTTCTCCAGTCTGGCTTCCAGCGATTTTCGGGTGCGTTCCAACTGCTTGACCGTGAAACGCTCGCCGCCGCTGGCCTGTACCTCGGCAATGCCCTCGGTAATTTCGTCAATCTGCTCATTCAGAAGCCGTTCCTGACGCTCCCGGCTGATGGGGATTTTCTCAAACTGCGAATGTCCCATGATGATAGCATCATAGTCGCCGGTGGCAATCCGGGCACAGAACTTCTTGCGGTTGTGGGTTTCAAAGTCCTTTTTGGTGGTGACAAGGATGTTGGCGGAAGGATAGAGCCGCAGAAACTCCGAAGCCCATTGCTCAGTCAGGTGGTTCGGCACAACAAAAAGGGATTTCTGGCACAAGCCCAGGCGCTTACTCTCCATGGCGGCGGCCACCATTTCAAAGGTCTTGCCCGCGCCTACTTCGTGCGCCAGCAGCGTATTGCCGCCGTACATCACATGGGCGATGGCGTTCAGCTGATGCTCCCGCAGGGTAATGGACGGGTTCATGCCGCCAAAAACAATATGGCTGCCGTCATACTCGCGGGGGCGGGTGGAGTTCATTTCCTCGTTGTACTGGCGAACCAGAGCTTGACGGCGCTCTGGGTCTTTCCAAATCCAATCTTTGAAAGCATCCCGGATAGCCTGCTGCTTTTGTGCTGCCAGGGTGGTTTCCTTGGCGTTCAGCACACGGCGCTCCCTGCCGTCCGCATCCTCCACGGTGTCGTAGATACGGACATCCCGCAGGTTTAAGGAATCCTCCAAAATCTTGTAGGCATTGGCGCGGCTGGTTCCGTAGGTGGTATAAGCCGCCACATTGTTCTGGCTTACGGAGCTTTTGCCGGTGATCTGCCATTCCGCTGTAAACGGGGTGTAGTTGACCTCGATATTCCGCTGCATATAAAACGGGGTATCAAAGGTTTCGTACATAAACTGCTGGATGTACTCTTTGTCAATCCAGGTTGCACCCAGGCGTACCTCAATTTCCGAAGCGTCCAGGTCTTTGGGCTGGGCGGCGGTAAGGGCTTCCACATTGGCAGCAAAGGATGGGTCCTGCTGTGCTGCCCGCTGTGCCTGACGCAGCTTGCGGCGCACATTGCCGGACAGATATTCATCGGCGGTCACATAATGGGGAGTGCCGTCTTTTTCCACCTGTCCAGGTACACGGAAAATCACGCCTTGCAGTTCGGCAGCCAGTTCGTCCCCGGTTTTTCCGGTCAGCTCCGACATATACGCCATATCCACACAGGCTCTCTCTGCGATGGAGACGGCAAGGGCTTCACTGGCGGTATCCACAGTGTCCACCGCCTTGTGGGGCTTGATGGTACGCTTGGTGAACATATCTGCCTTGCGCTCCAACTTGCCATCCTCGTCAATGACTTCCAGCGCACAGAGCAGATAGTAGCTGGAATCATCGGCAAAAGCCAGCCGGTTCGCCCGGTCATTGATCAGGCCATATTTTGCAGAGAAACTGTCATGGAGCCGGTTCAGTTCGGCCTGTTTGTCCTGGATGGCGCTGTCCGGTGTGGCAGCGTCCATTTGCAAGTCAATGAGCTGCTGGACACATTCACGCAGGCCCACCAACCCTTTCACGCGGGCCTCAGCGGTGGCGTTCAGGTCAGGCCGCACCATACGGCTGTTTTCACGGTAATACACATCACCGTCCACAACGGTGTAGGAGTAGTTTTTTACGCTTGGGTCAGCAGGGATGGAGGTGTCGATGGCTTCGCCTTCGCCCAGCTCCGGCAGCTCGGCTTCCTGATAAGTGCCGCGAATGTACTTCACCGCATCGTGCAGCTGGTCAGAAAGCTCCAGCCCCTCGATGGGGTTCACAGTGTAGTCCATGCCATGGGCGGTGCTTTCCGGCTCCTGTCGGCCCAACACCATTTCTGGGTGGTCGATAAAATAACGATTGATGGCGAATCCATCCTCGGTCTGTCCGGTCTGCGTCCACTCAGGTACGATGTCCAGCGGACGATCCCGCTTTTGCAGGAAAATGATGTCTGAAACGACCTCGGTACCGGCGTTCTTTTTGAAAGCGTCATTGGGCAGACGGATGGCTCCCAGCAGCTCGGCGCGCTGGGCAAGATACCGGCGCACGGTGGAATCCTTGGCATCCATCGTGTAGCGGCTGGTGACAAAGGCCACCACGCCACCGGGCCGCACCTGGTCGAGTGCTTTGGCAAAAAAGTAGTTGTGGATGCTGAAATTCAGCTTGTCATAGGCTTTGTCCCGAACCTGATACTGGCCGAAAGGTACATTACCGATGGCGAGGTCATAGAAATCCCGCCTGTCGGTAGTTTCAAACCCATCCACGGTGATGTCGGCCTTGGGATAGAGCTGTTTTGCAATCCGCCCGCTGATGGAATCCAGCTCCACGCCGTACAGACGGCTGTTTTGCATTTCCTCCGGCAGCATACCAAAGAAATTTCCCACACCGCAGGACGGTTCCAGAATGTTTCCGGTCTCAAACCCCATGCGGCCCACAGCTTCATAAATTGCCTTGATGACCGTAGGGCTGGTGTAGTGGGCGTTTAAGGTGGAACCTCTGGCGGCGGCGTATTCCTCCGGGGTCAACAGTTCTTTCAGCTGGGTATATTCCGCAGCCCATGCGGACTTCTCCGGGTCAAAGGCATCGGCAAGACCGCCCCAGCCCACATACCGGGATAGGATTTCCTGCTGCTCCGGCGTTGCCTGTTCGGTGGTTTCCTCCAGATATTTCAGCAGCTTGATTGCCGCGATATTGTCCTGGAACTTGGCTTTCGGGCCGCCTTCGCCCAGGTGATCGTCGGTGATACGGAAATTCTCAGCGTTGCGGCGCAGATTGGCCTTGTATTCCTCATAAGAGGTTTCTTCGGCAGCTTTGACATTGGGGAAGGTCTTCCACTCGCCGTTTACCTGAATGGAAACAGGGTGTTCGTCCAGCACTTCATCCAAAGTCTTTTCCGGCTCGGCGGCAGGTGCAGGCGGCTCCGGCTCATTGGTTCGCAGGGTTTGGATAACCACATCATAGGGCAGATTATTCTTGTCACCCGGATAAACCGCCACCGGCTCAGTGGTAAATCTGGGCTGTGCAGGTTCCGGTTTCTGCTCCAAATGCTGACGAATTACCGAAATTGGCTCCACCCGGAAGATGGGGAATCCCACCGCATTTGCAAAGGTCACATCTTGCAGTTCCACCCGGCCAACATCCGGCTCCAGCTTGCTGACCCGGAAAGTGCGCCCATCCAACGCAAAGGTGGTCTCGCCGGGAATGAGGTTCTGACGAGCATACTCGGCATCGGACAGCGGCAACTGCGGCACAGTATGGGTAAAGCCATCCTGCTCCAGTGAATGCAGAGTACGCAGTACGGCAGCGGCTTCTTCCCAGCTCATTCCCAAACTTGTCTGAAACCTGTCATGGATATTGATTTCCAACCCACCGGCAGAACCGAAATAGTCCACTGTATCTCCTGTCTGAAGTTCCATACTTTCCGCTGTTCCGGTAAATGTCTCAGCCAGATAGCTGGCAATTTGGGCGTTGTCCTCACCGTCCCGGAAGCGCTGGGAGATAGCTGCTTTTTCCATATCGTCCAGCAGTCCGCCGTTGCCGGTCAGCACCTCGCGCAAATCTGCATGGATATGTTCAGATGGAGTGGCTTCAAATCGTTTTGCTTCGGTTTCCGCAGCGGCAATCTGCTCCACATCCGCCATAACACGCTGGATGAATGGGTCATTGTCCAGCTTTTCCTCGTCCACCAGCTCGCCATTCACAATGCCGCGCTCGGCCAGAGTCTCCCGGATGGCGATGGGGTCGATGTTGTCGAATCGGTCCTGTTCCGTTTCGGTGTGGAACCGATCCTCCTTGATAAGCTGGGCAATCCGGCGCTGTACCTTGGGCCAGGGTAGTTCAATCCCTTCGGGACTTCCGGCCCGGATGACAAACAGGCTCTTGCTGTCGCTGCCGCTGTACTCATGGGCCAGCCATGCGGCAGTATCTTTTTCCCGTCCATGCTTTTCCATGTAGCGGACAACGGCGTGTTTGCTCTGAATATCACCGTTCCATGCACGGATGGCATCATCAATGTCATCCTGTGAGAGAGGACGCAGCAGTTCGTGGAGCTTGGGATAGGTTTCGTCTGCTACTTCCCGGTTCAGCCGCTGACGAAACTCCGGCACATCAGAAAACAGGCGGATCAGCTCTATATCATGGGAATCGAGAATGGCGCGGCGCACAGCAGCATTACACTCGATCATAGCGTTTTCATAATCACTATGGCCGCAGGCATTGCGGTATCTGGTGTCCTGAGTAACAGCTTCCATCACGATAGGCTTGTATTGTTCATACTGTTCCCGAACCGTTGGGGCTGCGGCTTGGGTATCCCGGAACACTCTGGTTCCATCTGCACCGAACTCCGCTTCCTGAGAATTGATGTGCTGTTCCGCTTCATGGTCGATGGAGGGCATGGAATACTCCTGACGTTCCCTGCCGCCCTCCGAGACAGCGGAAATGGTCACATCATGCTGATCCCGCAGCTGTTCCACAACCTGCTCCAGCCGGTTTGCCGGAAAGCCGCACATTTCCACACGGCCACCACTGGGAATGGCGCGGGTTGTGAGGTTGAAGCCCAGCTCCGCAGCGGCAGTTTTGGCATCCTCGCCGTACAGCTCAAAGAAATCGCCCACCTGATACAGAACCAGGTCATCCGGGTGACGCTCCTTGACCCCGTTGTATTCCCACACAGCCGGGTCCGGTTGCTGAGCCTGCATGGCATCTTCTTCGGCCAGTGCTTTTTCCGCCTGGATTTTGTCATACTGCGCCTGTTCCTGTTCGGTGAGATAGCGTCCCTTCTGGATTAGGTCGGTAATCCGTTTGGCGACTTTCTCCCAGGTGAAATGCACATCCGGGCAACTGGCTTTTTTGTAACGCAGACCTTTTCCGTCGTGATCTTCCCAGCTTCCCCTGGCATTGGATAAAGCGTCAGAATGCCCTCCAAATCCATACTCGGATTTCAGAAAATCCACCTTTTCCTTATCCGTATGGGGATTCTGGAAAAAGGTGAAAATCCGGCCCTTACCACCCTCAAATCCGCTGCCTCTGGTCATGGCGGCATCAATCTCATCCTCAGAGATAAACTGCTTGACCGCAGGTACTTCCGTCAGCTGAGAGGTAAAGGTGGTGCGGGGCAGGGACAGGTCTTGCAGGCTTTCCCAAAGTTCTCTGGGCTTGTGGTAGTGGAACCGCAGCAAATCCCGATCCTGTTGGTGTGCCGTCCAGAACGCGGCGTATTCTTCCGCAAGGGTCTGACGGAACGCCGGGCGATTCAACTGCTCGGCAAGCCATGCGGTTTCTTCCGGGAACCCATTTCTCCGAATACTGGACAGGCAGGCAAGATACCCGGAATCTCTGGCTTCCTCGCTGAAATCGTGGTACAGATGCCAAAGTTTTTCAGCAAGGAGGGAGCGTTCATAGCCCGCCGCTTCCGCCAACTCCACGTTAGTTGCAAACTGACCGTCCTGCAAAAGCTGACCAATACGCTCGGCGGCATTCTCCCAGGAAATGATCTGGGCGGATGCGTCGTAACGGGCAGACGTTCCATGGGAAAGATGGATACCGTCCTCGGCATACCATGCGGTAACGCTACCGATCCCGTTGCCACCGTGATATAGCGTTTTCAGTATCTCGGCAATCTCAGCGGTGGTTTTCTGCTTTTCAAAGGCTGCAACCACACGCTCCCTCTGGCGGTCTGTATTGCCGCCCAGCCGCAGTACATGGTCGATGTCAGCCTGGGCAAAAGAAAAAGCAGAGGATGTTTTCACATTCTCTGCTTCATCTATAATTCGGATTTGTTCGTTTTCGGAGAGGAAGAAACTCAGCTGTGAATAAGCTCCGCCATCAGAATCTCCTCGGCCTGCGCTTTGCAGGTGTTCATCAGGCCCACCCAGCGCATCGGGTCGCTGGCTTTCAGCTGCTCCGTTGCGCCCGCGTCTTTCGCCAGTTGGGGCATCATCTGCTCCAGACGGCGCTGCGCCGTCTCGTCGATCTCCAGCAGGTGCGGGTACAGCTTCTCGCTCATCAGCAGCTGGTTGTAGAGGATGGGACGGTGTTCCTTGAGGTATGCTTTCCGCATTCTGCCGTACTTGCCCAGGGGTTTCGTCGGCTGCTCGCTCAGCTTCAGGTCGGGAATCAGATAATCGCCGTTCTGGATGTAGTTCATGGGATTTTTCATGTTGGGGTCTCCTTTCTTTGATGGCCTCGCGCTCGGCATTTCGGATGGTGACACCAATCTGCCGCAGCACCTGTTGATTGATCTGGCTGACCGCCGTTCCCAGCGCGCCGATGGTGGCCGGGGTGTTGAAGTCGAAAATCGCCATAAAGTCCTCATGGGTAAAATAGCGTTCCGGCTCCAATCCGCAACGGGACATCAGGGCGTAGGAAATGCTGACAGTGGCGGCTGCCTTAAACTGTACTTCGATGTTAAACTCATTATATTCCTCTAAAAAGGAATCGTCAACGATGTAAAGAAAGTCCTGACGATGCTCGTTCCAGTATTCGCCCGCCAGCTTTCCGGCCACTGCCTCCAGCTGCTGGGCAAGGTCATCGCCGCTGACCTCGTAGGTGCGCTCCAGCATGGCCGACACGGAATCCCTGTGCTGTTCCTCCAACTGCCACAGCCATGGGGTGCGGGAATGTTCGCGGGTGCCGGTATCGGAAATATCGAACACATAACGCAGGCGGGGGCTGTCGCCGGAATCGTCCACCAGAGCAATACCCTTGGAACCACGGCGCACATACCGCCCCATTTTTTCATTCCATAAATCATACTCCGCGCAGGCGGTAGCGTCGGGGCGCTGGGCATAAATCAAAAGCTGCTCGTGGAACGGATACTTGTAAAGGCGGGCAGCGGTGGTGAGAAATCCTGCCCATTCCTGCCAGCTGCCGGTGAGCTGGGTCGCCACATGGTCGGCCATCTGCCGGTAAAATTCTGTTTTGGATGGCATGGTTGTTGTCCTCCCTTCGTGTTAAATGGAAATGGGGCGGCATTTTGCGCCGCCCCATTGGGTGTTTATGAAGTGCTTATTCATCAAAATCCGGGTACAGTTCCAGCTGGGCAAACTCGGTATCGGTCATAGCCCGGAGCTTCATAAGGGCGCTGTCCGTCAATTCCCGCAGCTCCGTTTCCTCCGGCGAAAGCTCGCCGCGCATCTCGCTCAGAGCGTCAATCAGCCCGGTGCGGCTGCCGGTGTTGTAGATGCACACGAGGTTCATTTCTTCAAAAGTAAAGTTTCCCATATCAAATCTCCCTTTCCGCGCTCTTTTTGGGCGCTGCCTTTTTGTGTTCCGTTTTGGGCTGGCTTTTCAGCTGCTCCACAACGGATTTTTTCTTGTCCCGTTCCTCCCGGTGGGCGGCGGCAGCCAAATCCATGAGGGAAATCGGCTGACCACTGCGGGCCTGCTGTTCCAGCTGCGCCACTGTCGGCTCTTTGGGGCCGTTGTTGATGATGCCGTCGATCATGCCGTAGTCATCCTCCACAGCCATTTCCGCATTTTTCAGCGGATTGTCCGGCAGGAATCCGGGAATCTCGGTGAAACCAACGCTGTCGCAGTAATGACAGGATACCTTACCGTCCTGCTTAATGGCAACGATGTCGCTGACGCTCAGGGATGGGCTGTGAAAATCCACCGGCTTTTGCAGGTTGAACTGCTCATACAGCGTTTCCAGCTGCTCCATGGTGCTGCCGGAACGGTTCAGCGGGGCGGTATAGATCAGGTCATAGTTGCTCCGCTTCACGGACAGATTGTGCGATTGCAGCCAATCCAGATTCATAAAACGCACATTCTGCGGATTGTCCCGGCTCACCTGATAAATGGCAAAGCAGCGGCCCTCATGGGCGAGAAACGCCTGCTCCCGTTCCAGCTGCCGGTCCTGCCGTTCCAGCACCTTTTCATGGAACGCCGGACTTTGCTCCCATTCCTCGTGTTCCACGCCGAACAACCCGCCATGCTCCATGATTTCCTCGGTGTCAAACACCATGCTTTCCGTGTTATCTTCATGGAGGACATAGACGGTCAGCCCGGCAGCGTCCAGTTCCAGCGCCCGTTCTCTGGTAACAGGCAGCATCCCATCAGAAGGATAGCCATATTCCTGCATATCCGAGACAGATACCTCACTGTCGGGCATGGGGTACTCATCCAGCGCCTGCTCCTGAGCATCCGGCAGCTGGGTGGCGGCAGCTTCTGCGGTCTGCTGGCCGCCCTGTTCCTGCGTCTGCTGACAGGCAGCATCCTGCAAGGTCTCAACCATGGACAGTGGGGCATCCTGAACAGATGGGTTTTCCAGTTTCAGCCCCTCACAAATCTGCCAGACAGCGGCGGAACGTGACAGTTCCGGGACATCCAGCTGGCCGCCGTCCAATTCTTTCATGCTTTCCTTGTCATAAAGAGTGTAGTCCCAGCCGGTATCACACGGCTGGATGTGCAGATAGACGGCATCGTTCAGAAGAAACAAGGCTTCCTGCGATGTATCCGCCTGTTCCGGCTCCTGTTTGGCGGTCAGGTCAATGCCGCGCTCCTTGCAGATTTCCTTGTAGTGGCGCTCGATGTCGTTAATCAGTTCACAGGAAGTCTTGTTGATGGTCTCCAGACTGGCCCGCAGTTCCTTCAGCTCCTTGCCCTTGGACCAGGAAGCGATGTAGCCGAAGCTATTCTCGCCGGTCTGAATGCCAAAATACTGGCAGACCGCATAGGAAATGCTTTCTGCTTCTACTTCTTCTGTGTTCCGGTCTTTGGGTTTTGGCTGGTCGGCAGTATTGTCTCCGGCAGCGGAGGTTTCCTGCATCTTTTGCCGATTATGGAGCTTGCTGTGTGCGATTTCATGGACAGTGGCGGAAACGATCTGTACCTCGCTCATGCCTTCCCGGATGGCGATGCGCTGCCGGTCAGAAGAAAAATAACCGTCCATATCGGCAGACATCGGTTCAAACTCGATGGGAACCGGAGCAGAGCGCCGCAGGACTTCCAGAAACGCTTCGTAATGCGGCACAGTCCCGGACAGGCTGGATGCCAGCTCTGGCAGGGGCTTTCCGTCCGTCTGGCTCACGTCGAACACCTTGACCGGGCGGAACATAGGAATCTCGATTTCCTTTTCTTCCATGACTGCCTTGCCGTCTGCATCCAAAATGAGGGCATGGGTGTCCGGGTCGCGCTTCATTTCCTCGATTTTCTTTTTGTAGGGCGTGGGGGCGATGATGGTAATGCCATGCTCGCCCTTTTTCACATGGCGCGCAAACTGGTTTTTCCACTTGTTGAACCCAGCCACCAGCGTAGCCTCCGGTTTCTGCATATAGATGAGCATGGTGTTGTTGACCGAATAACGGTGAAACTTGGACATGACGGACAGGTAGCGCATATACTTTTCACTCTCAAACAGCTCCTTGATACCCTGTTCAATGCCCGCCGTGATTTCCTGCAACCGTTCCCGGTTGGTGGGCTTATCAGCCATGATGTTCACTCTCCTCTCTAAATCGGCGATTGTTGATTGATGTTCGGTAATCCACAGCTTTTGTTCCTCCGGGCTGTCCTCCAGAAAAAAGTCCAGCAGATAGCCCACATAGTCCTTTTTCTGAATTGCCTCCATGAAACGGGGGTGTGGATGTTCCTCCGGTGTTTTGGGTGTGTAGTCCGTTTCCCACTTCCTGAGCAGATGGAAGTAATCGGCCAGAACGCGAAAGGTGTGGTCCCGGTCCTCCTTGAACTTCTGCGCCTCGGTTTTCTGGCGGACATAGCGCCGGGGAGGAGCCTGACTGTCATAGATAAGGACAAAATCTTGGGCCAGCTTCTCGGCGGCTTCTTTGGGAGACAGGTTGTAGAGCCAGGCGGTCAGGTCGATCACATCGCCGGTGGCCCCACACCCGAAGCAGTAGAAATATTCCTCGTTCAACTTCATGCTGGGATTTTTGTCATCGTGAAAGGGGCAGCAGGCCATGCTGTTCCGTTTAATCTCAATCCCATACCGTTCTGCGGCTTCCCGGACGGTGACAGACTGCTTGACCGCCTCAAATACATTTGTGCCCATCGTCAATCGGTTTTCGGTTTGGGGATGGGCGGCCTGTACCCGGCAGCTTTGGCCCGTTCACTGGCAGCCTTGCGGCGTTCGGCGCTGTACGGCTCCCGGACCGACACACAGCGTTTGGGAACCGTAAAATTGTGCTTATCTTTTTTGCAAATCTGTTCCGGGTGCTTTTTGGAAAGGCGGGTCAGCTTCTCCATCAGTTTCCGGTCATGGGTATAGACCTCAGCGGTGTCCTCGGCCTGATTGTAGAGGATAATGGTTTCCTGTTCATAAAGGGAAAGTTTCATCGTTTGCCGCCTTCCTGCCGGTCAAATTCCAGCTTGAAACCCACGTACTGCCCATCGTCCTCCAGAACCACAGTGGCATCGTAGGTCTTTCCGGTCTTTTCGGAATAAAGGCCGGTTACACGGGCGCGGCCATCTTTGAGCAGCGCCGCCACCACAGCTTTGGTGGGCTGTTTTTTCTTGGCGGCCCACCATTTACTGTTTTTCCAGATGACAAATTTGCAGGATTCATTCTGACAAAAGAACCCTTTTTGCAGTTCAGCCACATCGCCGCAGCAGCGGGGGCATTTGCCTACCACCTCGCGGGGCGGGGAAAATAGGTACTCGGTCCCCTTGATGACCTGATAGGTTTCCACCAGCTCTTGGAGCATGGCGCTGATTCCTGCCATGAAGTCCTCCGGGGACAGCTCGCCGCGCTCGATCTCGCTTAAACGGTGTTCCCATTCAGCGGTCAGCAGGGGCGATTGCAGCTGTTCCGGCAGAACGGTGATAAGGGACACCGCATCATGGGAAGGCATAAGCTGTACGGTTTTTTTACTCTTTTTTCGCTCTAAAAAACCGGTGGACACCAGCTTTTCCAGAATACCGGCGCGAGTGGCCGGGGTCCCCAGACCCTTACGCTCGGCATCCTCCGGCATATCGGCTTTCCCGGCAGTTTCCATCGCAGAAAGCAGCGTGTCTTCGGTAAAGTGTTTGGGTGGGGTGGTTTTGCCCTCCTTGACAGCAGTACCGGAAAGGGGCAAGTTCTGTCCCTCGGTTAATTCAGGCAGGGATTTCTCCTCGGCTTCTTTGTCCGGCTCCGTACTTTTCAGCCCTGCGCGGTAGGCAGCGTCCAGCGCCAGCCAGCCGGGGCGCTTCACAGTTTTGCCTTTGGCGGTAAATTCTGTACCGGCACACTCCACCGTAACGGCGGTTTCCGCATAGGTATGAGGGTCTGCCACAGCGCACAGCAGGCGTTGTGCCACCAGCTCCAGCACCGCCTTTTCGCCCACCGGCAGGCCGGGCAGGTCTGCATTTTGGAGATTGCAGGTGGGAATCACCGCATGGTGGTCGGTCACTTTCTTGTCGTTGATGACCGCACCGGCATCACAGGAAATGGCGATTCCTTTGCGAAACGGCATGGCATTGGCAACCAGATTGACCAGCACCGGCAATCCCTCCGCCATATCTGAAGTCAGATAGCGGCTGTCCGTGCGGGGATAGGTGCAGAGCTTCTTTTCATACAGGTTTTGCAGATAGTCCAGAGTTTGCTGGGCCGTATATCCCAAAAGCCGGTTGGCATCCCGTTGTAAAGTAGTCAGATCATAGAGGGCGGGCGGCTTTTCGGACTTGTCCCTACGCTCCACCTTTTTGACCGTCACATCTGCACCCTGGCAGGCGGCTTTCAGCTGCTCGGCGGCGGCCTTGTCCGCCATGCGCTCCCCGGAAGCGGAAAAACCGGGCAGCTCCAACGTGACCGTGTAAAACGGAACCGGCTGGAAGGTGTTGATCTCGGCTTCCCGCTGGACGATGAGCGCCAGTGTTGGGGACATGACACGGCCAATATTCAAAGTGCGGTGGTACAGCACTGAAAACAGTCTTGTGGCGTTGATACCCACCAGCCAATCTGCCTTGGCGCGGCAGAGCGCTGCATCCCGCAGGCCATCATAGTCCGCACTTGGGCGCAGGTTAGCAAAGCCCTCCCGGATGGCGGAATCCTCCATACTGGAGATCCACAGCCGCTTCATGGGCTTTGTGCATCCCGCCAGCTCATATACGCTGCGGAAAATCAATTCACCCTCGCGTCCGGCATCGCAGGCGTTTACCACCTCGGTCACATTCGGGGCATTCATCAGCTGTTTCAGCACAGCAAACTGTTTCTTTTTATCTTTGCCCACCACCATCTGCCAGTGTTCCGGCAGGATAGGCAGATCGTCATAGCGCCACTTGGCGTAGTTGGGGTTATATACATCGGCATCCGCCAGCCCAGCCAGATGACCCACACACCAGCTGACCAGCCAGCCGTTGCCCTCTAAATAGCCGTCCTTACGGGTTGTTGCTCCAATCACGGCGGCCAGACTTTGG
The DNA here is from genome assembly GCF_009696375.1 of Clostridium porci. Taxonomy (GTDB): domain Bacteria; phylum Bacillota; class Clostridia; order Lachnospirales; family Lachnospiraceae; genus Enterocloster; species Enterocloster porci. The sequence goes on along the minus strand of NZ_VUMD01000014.1, from coordinate 66,636 downwards.
GCAACAGACGATTTTTCAGCAATCACAAGTTTCATCATCTTCATCCTCCCATGCTTCCCGCACAGGCGTGTGCAGTTTTTTCTCAATGCTGTTTTCCTCATCCAGCAGCAGGTCATAGCCGAACCGGTAGTCATAGCGGTACAGTTTCCCCAGCAGATCGTTGATAAGGATACGGCAGGCCAAAATGACACGGGTTTTATCCACCTGCATCAGCCGGTAGCGTTGATAATTGCTGTAATATTCCCCATAACGGTTCGTACGGCGTACCGTATTCTCAAACACAATATCCACCGGGTCCTGGCAGCCGTCCTCTTTTTCACCTTCCATGCACTTCAGAAGTTCCATCACCATGGGGAAGCTCCGTTCATCCATCGGGGCTTCTTCTGCCAGAAAACCTACCAGTGCGGATAAGAGCAGGCGGGCGGCTGTCTGTTCCCGGTCTGTCAAAACCTCCATTGTCTATGTAGCATCCGGTAGGAGCTTTTCTTCCACAAAATCCGCCGCGTCGCCGGAATAAAGCTGACGGATGGAATCTATGGATAACGGAACCGTCACGGAATCCGGGGAGAAATTAAAGGGTTCTTCCCGTGTGGGCTTTTTCCGAAATTTGCTCCACACAGTTGAGAGAATGTCGCTGCCAAAATACACGGCGATCACCAGCAGGTCAAAAAACGCAATCAGCTTGATAAATGTAATCAAAATACTCATTTTTTTCGTTTCCTTTCTTTGAGCCATCGTACCATCTCACGGTGGCAGGCCCCCACGCAGGGCTGAGCATAATTTCCGCAGCCATAGCAGGGGTGGCTTTTGGGTAAAGAGAGAGGACGGGAAGTTTCCTTCCCGCTCTCCAGCCTGCGTGTCATCATGCGTTCATAGAGGCTGTCGGTAAATCGGGTCATGGGGTATCATCCTCACTTTCCTCACCGCCGCCCCCGTCAGCGTCCAGTTCGTCCGATTCCTCGTCCTCCAGCTCGATTTCTTCCTCGTCCGGCATTTTCTCGCCGTCCTCATAGTCATAATCGTCTGGATTGCTACTGTTTTTATTGTTGGCCTGACCCTTAATAAATTTGAAGTAGGCAAAGACAGCTCCGCTCATCACAGCCAGCACCAGCAGCAGGACAGCTGGGTTTAGCCCTGCGGATTCTTTTTTCTCAGGCTCCGCAGGTTCCTCCGGTGTTTTCGGCTCTGGTTCCTTGCCAGTGCAGCCGGTCCTATCCGTAGCGCACACTGGGCAGTCTGTATTGACCGCACCTGCTTCGCATTTTTCCGTGCAGTTGCAGACAGCGAGCGGTTCCTCGGCAGACTGCCCATCCTCCATCAGCGCCATCAGGTCAGCCTCGTCCACCTGATTCAAGAAATGGACGGCGGTTTCATTGTCCTCGTTGGCCCGGTCAATGAGGATATAGAAGTAGTTGCCCGCCTTGGTGGTAACAGTGATGAGCTGCTTGTTACCGCCAAAATCGTCCACCAAAGCGGCGTTGCCTTCCAGTGTCAGGGCAGGGCTGTCCTCGGTTTCCTCCACCACCACATTTTCATCGTTGGTAGTATCCTCTGCCGGGGGCTGTTCCGTCCCCTGGGCAAAAGCGGTGACAGAAAAACCGCCCATCAGCACCAGGACGGCGCAGAGGGCGGAAAGGGTCTTAATAATTCTCTTATTCTTCATGGGCGGCATCCTCCTGTTCGTCAGCGGAACACCTCTCCCTGCCGGGAACCATGCCGCCGGACAGCATGGCGCTTAACTGCTCCGGGGTCATACGCAGTGCACGCACCATCTGGACGATCTCCAGATTTTCCGCTTCGGTTTTCTGCGCTTCCAGCGTTTTCAGCTTTTCCTGATACTCCGCGATTTTCTCACGGGTTTTCTGGATTTCCCGGTCAATGCGTTCGATTTTAGTAGCCATAATCAATCACTCCTATCAAAAGATTTATCACCAGTTCATCAGGCCGTAGCCCTTGATGCACTCGTAGTTCACATCGTAGCTTCTGATTTTGCAGGCATCGCCGCTGTTTCCCTCTACGGTATAAACACGGCTGCCGTCTGTGCCGATGACAATGCCAACATGGTCGGCACTGCCGTCCCGGTCCCAATCGAAAAAGATGGCATCGCCGGGGGCGAGGTTGTCATAGCCCCGCGCACCCCATTGTCCATGGGACTGGAACCACGGGATACCCTGGGACTGGCAGGCGGCAAAGAGCGGCTCGGACAAACCGGTCTGCCCATAGCACCAGGACACGAAGCAAGCGCACCATTCCACACGGGAATTGAAGCCGTACCAGCTCCAATAGGGCTGACCGCCCACATTGCCCACCTGCCGTTTGGCCAGTTCCACCAGTTCCGGGTTGCCGGGGCGTGTGCCGTTTATAAACTCCACACCCTCCAAACTCTCGGAATCACTGGTGTTTGTGGAACCGCCGCCGAAGATCAGCGGCTTGTTGCCCAGCGTCTGCCGGTATACCTGATACATTTCCAGCTGTTCCGGGGGCAGCAGTTCCGAAGCCAGGTCGGAGATCGGTTTTCTGGTGAGCTTCACATTCAGGATGTAGTAGTTGTAGGGAACCTCAACGGTGTAGCTGTTGCCCTCGCTGTCAGTTCGGGTTTCCGTCCGGTAGCACACCTCGATTTCCTCGGTGAACGTCAGCTGATACTGCGCGTTGAATACGCGCTCCAACTCCGCCTGGGCGCTCTGCCAGGTGTAGCCCTGCAACACAGCGGACAGATAAGCCGCCAGCTCATGGGGGTCATGCCCGATCATATCCAGGTCATAGCGGTATTCGTCATATCCCGGATGGCTGCTTTCGATGTTGTCTATCTCGGCTTGCAATTCCGCTTCCTTGGCGGCATAGTCCGATTCTACTGCCAGAAGTTCCGGGTCATCGGACGGATAGGTAGAGCCGGAAATGGCAGAACCGATGCTCTGTGCCATCATGGAACAGGAGGACATGGTGTTGAGCAGCAGGCAGATGAGCAAAAAAATTGCGCCCACAAGCAAGAAGCCTTTTTTGTGGCGCATAACAAATGCTCCGGCCTGCTGTGCCTTTTCCTTGACCGTCTTGGCGGCCTTGCCGGTCTTTTTTGCGGTGCTGGCGGTATTCCCGGCAGTCTGACCGGCGCGTTTGGCGGCGGCGTATTCCTTTTTGATGCCCTGTTTTTGCTGCCAGCGGGAGATGGGATTGCTGGCAAGCTGGGGATTTTCCCGCAAAGACTTCTGATACAGGGCGTTTACATTGGCCTTTTCCAGCTTTTGCTCGGCCTGAGCTGCCTTGCGGTAAGGTTTCAGCTTGTGACTGCGGTAGCCCTCCCGCACAAGCCTAACGCCAGTCTCGGCAGCTTCCTCGGACTTGTGGGCGCTCTCCACGCCCACATTGTCCTGCTCCGTTTCTCGGATTTCCTTGTGGAGTTTCCCCAGCACCGCGTTTCCCGGAGCATCCCGTACTGCATGGGACAGCTTGGAGGGCGGCTTTTTCTTGTCCTCCAGCACCAGTTTGGTGGTCACTTTGCCGGTCTCCGGATCGATGGAGATTCGCCGCACCTGCTTTTTGGGGATTTTCGCCTGCGCCCTGTCTGCTTTGGCGGCGGCCCGGTCTGCTTTGCGGATGGGCTTTTCCAGCGCCGGGTCAGAGCGTTCCTCGTCTGTAAAGCGCAGGCGCGGTTCCTTACGCATACCAGCCACCCGCCATCAGGTCATTCAGCAGTACACAGGTTTCCGCATATACCGGAATCTGAATGGTTTCTGCCGGAAAGACCGTTGTGGACAGGAAAAGCGCCATCAGGGTTCCGCTTGCCATGTCCCGATCCTGAATCGGGCTGCCAATAAACAGCTTGGGAACATCCGCTATGCCCTCTGTCCAGATATGGTGAATCCGGGTAAATCCGGCATAGCCCTTGGGTGTGAGATTTTTTGCTGTCTTTTCCTGCTCATAGCAGTAATGAACGGCGGCGCGAAGCAGTTCCACCATCTGCTCACATCCGCTGACAGCGGCCAGAAGCAGACCTGCGCCTTTTTCAATTTCTTTCTTTGTCATGCTGCTCATCCTCCTTTTGCAAGTCCAACGGTTTGGTGGTCATAATGCGGTACAGTTCGGTGTTCTTTGGGAAGTGGTCCACGAAAGGCAGGATGGTGGAGCCGTAGAACAGCAGCCCTTCACCCTCGCCGGAGTGGGTCACATAGGAAAGCTGGTGCGGGGAAATGCCCAGCTGCTTGGCGAGAATCTGCCGGTCGCCGCCCGCCTGGTTGAGCATATACACGAAGTCGGAGTTTTCAAAGATGTTCTCCACCTCGCGGCTGCTCAAAAGGTCTTTGACGTTCTGCGTAATACCTGTCGGGATGCCGCCCCATTTACGGAATCGCTTCCAGATCTCCACAGTATAGGCGGCGGTCTGTTCCTCCTTCAAAAGCAGATGCATCTCGTCGATGTAGTAGCGGGTGGACTTGTGGGCGGCACGGTTGATGGTGACGCGGTTCCACACCTGATCCTGTACCACCAGCATCCCGATTTTCTTCAGCCGCTTGCCCAGCTCCTTGATGTCATAGCAGACAATGCGGTTGTTGATGTCCACATTGGTTCGGTGGTTGAACACATTGAGGGAGCCGGTCACATAGATTTCCAGTGCCGTGGCGATGTACTGCGCTTCCTTTTCGTCCTGCGCCCGCAAGAGGTTATACAAATCCTCCAGAATGGGCATATTCTCCGGGCGCGGATCGTTCAGATAGTCCTGATAGACCAGCCGCACACAGCGGTCGATGATGGTTTTCTGCACCGGCTGCAAACCCTCCTTGCCGCCTACGATCAGCTCGCACAGGGACAAAATGAAGTCGGACTTGAGAGACAGTGGGCTTTCATCGTCCGAATAGTCCAGGTTCAGGTCCATAGGGTTGATGTAGTTGGTGGAGGTAGGCGAAATCTTGATGACCTGCCCATGCAGGCGTTCTACCAGGGGCGCGTACTCTGCCTCCGGGTCACAGATGATGACATCATCACTGGTAAGCAGAAAACAGTTGGCGATCTCACGCTTGGCGCTGAAGGACTTACCAGAACCCGGTGTGCCAAGAATCAGTCCATTGGGGTTTTTCAGCAACTTGCGGTCCACCATGATGAGGTTGTTGGACAGGGCATTGATGCCGTAGTACAGGGCCTCACTGCCGGACTGGAACAGCTCCTGGGTGGTGAACGGCACAAAGATAGCCGTAGAGCTGGTGGTCAGCCCGCGCTGAATCTCGATCTGGTTCAGACCCAGGGGCAGGCAGCTCATCATGCCTTCTTCCTGCTGGAAGTCCAGCCTTGTCAGCTGACAGTTGTACTTCTGCGCGATGGAGCTTGCCTGGAACACATTGTTATCCAGCTGGCGGGGATTGTCCGCTGTGTTCAGCACCAGAAATGTCACAAGGAACATACGCTCGTTGCGGCTCTGTAAATCCTGCAACAGTTTTTTCGCTTCGCTGCCGTATGTGGCAAGGTCGGAAGGAATGATGTCCATATCGTACCCTGCTCTGACGGCTTTTTTCTGTTCCTCGATTTTGCTGCGGTCCAAATCGGTGATTTTCCGCTTGACCGTCTTGATTGCCTTGATCTGATCCACCGACTGGATATGCAGGCTGACAATGAGCGAGCTTTCCATATCCAGAAAATCAGCCAGCATCCGGTCATTCAGCTCCGGCGCTAAAATCTGCAAAAAAGAAACAGCCCCGTACTTTTTACCCATACGGAACTGCCTGCCGGTGCGGAACTCAAAGGAGCTGGGGGCGATAAAGTCCTTGGTGGACAGGCCGCTGGAGGGGAGCCAGTCCCACTCAAACCGGAACGGCAGCTGCTCATCCATGTGGAAGATGCCATGCAGCTGGGCAAGCCGCGCCTTTCCGTCCAGCGTTTCCGCTGCCACGCCCAGCCGCTTGAAGTTATTGAGAATATCGGTCTCAATGCGCTCCAGACGGGGCTTGGCCGCCTTGATGCTGTCTGCGTCAATACCAAAGGTCAGGTACTTGGTCTTGATCAGGCCGTTGTTGCCTCTGGCCAGTTGGTTTTGCAGCATGGTAGTGTACTCGATACGGATGCTGTCAAAATCGTCCCTTTGGAGAGGGATGGAGATGGCGCGGGCAAAGGTTTCCTCCGATGCCGCAAGGTTCAAGAAAGACAGCTCAAACTGAATCGAGCTGTCGAAGTAGTTGAGGAAATCGCACCAGCCCTCGAAGATCGCAGTCTTGTCCTCATTTTGGGAGAGCTGATAGTTGATGTCCTGAAATTGAATGGTTTTTGTGTAGTGGCCGTCTGATACCCGGCAGATACCGTCCGGCCACATCCGTTCATAGGGGATACTGTCCTGAGCGGATTTTTCCTTTTTGTCCGTGCGGTTGGCGCGAGCAATGGCAGCTTCAATCTGCTTTCTGTCGGTGCGGGACAGCTTTTTCTTTGTTTTGACCGGCTGCACAGCTTTTTCCTCGTTTTTTCCGAACAGCCGGTGCAGCCAGTTTTTGATTGCTGTAAACAATGTGTGACACCTCCTCGTCGAGATTTTCCTGCCGTTCCAGAATGGCATAGAAGTTATTGGTGCGGTAGGGGCGCTGCCTGGGGCGGATCACCGTGACGCGGATGATATTGCCCACGATCTTTTCCAACGGCTGTCCGTGCTTTTCGTACATCGCCAGCAGGAAGAAGGGCAGCATAACGAACATCATGCACAGGGCTGCCGTACTGTTCCCGGCAGAGCCACGGAGCAAAAAGAACAGCGGTACGCCCAAAAGCGTCCCTCCGCCGAAGCAGACCAACTGCCGCTTGGTTAAGTTGAAGGCAACCTTGGTTTTGACTTTGGTTAAGTCTTTGGGTACAGGTACATAGGCCATAGAAACTCTCTCCTCCTTAATGAGCCTGGAACAGGGCTTTTGCAAGGCTTCCGGTCTTAAAGAGCGTAAAGCACAAGAGGACCGTATAGCCCACACAGCTCCAGATTGCCATAATCACATCTTCCTCCGTAGCGATGCCTTGCACCAGTACAGCATAAATCGCCACACAGACAATAATGAGAAATGCCTGGAATCCCAGCGCCAGCAGGGAGCGCAGATAGTTCTGGCCCATGCCGCCCCATTCCCTGCCCATCATGGCAGCCATGGGGATGGGCGCAACGGATGTCACAAGGTAAATTTCAATCATACGGCCATAAATGACGATAAAGATGCAGATATACAGCGCCCACATGGTAACGCTGATAAACATACTCTGGAACCAAAGCCCGAACAGCGGACCCAAATCCATTTCCATCAGCCGGGGTTCCATGTCCGTAAGGACAGAGGAAATATCAATGGCTGCATCCGAAGAAATGATGCCGGATGCCTGTGCCACTACGCTCTGCGCCATATCGAACACACCCATGACGATATTCCATGTATTCGTGACAAGGAGTATGGCTGCGGCAGATTTGAACACCCACTTGAAAATCATCCAGGTGTCCACATCATGCAGGTTATTCTTGTCAGTAATCATCTGGATTAGCTCCAACGTCATCACGATAGCCAGAATCACGCCAGCAATCGGCACCATGATGGAGTTGGATAGGTTCTGGATCATGTTGAAAATGCCGCCGTTCCAGCCCTGCGGCGTTTGCCCAACCTGCACGGATATATCTCCGACCTGCTGATTTACAGAATCGAACATCCCCGATAAGTTTCCCATGATGCCGCCCACCAGCATTTCTTTCAGCCAAATTGTCAGGGCTTCGAGTAAGAAATCCATACGGTGTCAACCTCCTTTCCGCCGCCCCCGCAAAGCTGCGGGAGCGGCAAGGTTCATGCAGAGACGCTTAGACAGAGAACAGCCCGGAGAGCAGAGGTACAAGGACCATGCCGACTACGGCTACACCAGCGCCGGCCATGAGCTGCTTCATGCCCTGGCTTTTTGCACCAGGGTTGTCGTTGCCGTAACCTTCGAGGAGGTTGATGACACCCCAGATGCCGAGACCAGCGCCCAGAGCGATAACAAGGGTCTGAAGAACGGTGATTGCCTGTTCAAAAAATGCCATATAGTTTGTTAGCCGGAATCTGATTAAAAAATAGGTTTGTCTTGTTTCATAGGCATACAAAAGCCGGAACAATCTGCCGCCCGGTTCCCGGGGGCATGATTCCGGCTGTCCTCCTTTTTTCATTATTTTTTGATGATTGTCCGCTTTGTACGCCAATGGCCCGTAGAGGGCAGGTGCGGCGAATAGATAAGATCACTCCCTTCAAAAGCGAACAGTATTAAGCTCCCTTTGTGTCTACTTCATATACATCGCAGACCTCATTGGGCTTGAGTTTCAGCCTTGCGGACAGGAATGCTTCAATGTCAAAAGCGTTCTTATCGTCCGCGTCGGCAGTGTACTTGAAATTGGGGTGCTTGGTAATGTCGTATTTATCCGAAAGGAAAGGTCGCACACCGCGCAGCTGGAGGATGCACTTGCCGCCGTCCATGACGGCAATTTCGTCCTGGCTCATCAGCTCTTTCCCCAATTTTTGATAATTGAGTGAGTGGGAAGTTTCCCGCCCACGGCTCTCGCCGGTGTTGTAGGTGTCGATGGTCTCTTTCCCAAGTACAGCAGCCAGTTCCTTGAGGGTGGTCGGCTCCTTGCCGCCCAGGAAAATAGAGGTATCCATGTTTCCGATAATGGTATCGGCATTGTCCTTGTAGATGGCTTTCAGCTGGGACTGTGCCTGCAAGACCAGGCAGGCGGAGATCTCACGGCTGCGGATAGTGGCAACCAGCTTTTCCAGCTTGGGAATCTGCCCGATGTTGGCGGCTTCATCAATGAGACAGCGTACATGAACCGGCAGCCGCCCACCGTATACATCGTCGGCCTTTTCGCACAGGAGGTTGAAAAGCTGGGTGTAGCACATGGAGATCAGGAAGTTAAAGCTATCGTCCGTGTCACTCATAATGAGGAACAGGGCGGTTTTCCGGTCTCCCAGGGTGTCCAGTTCCAGCTCATCATAGGCTGTGACCTCCCGCAGTTCGGCAATATCGAACACCGCAAGGCGCGCACCGCAGGAAATTAAGATTGACTTTGCAGTTTTGCCAGAGACGAAAAGTCAAGGACTTTTTCATCAAATTCACAAAGAAGTCACATTTTGCGGACTTCCTCACGAAGCATACGCTTGATTTTGTCCGCCATTGTCTCTTTTGCGGTCTGGCTGAAATGCACACGGACGATATAGGTAGTCTTGCCGATCTGCTTTCTGACAGTCGGGCAAGTGGTGTTGTTGGTTGCGGTATTATTCATTCAAAATCCTCCTGTAAATGAAAAATACCCGGTGATGGTTCATCATCGGGCGGTGTCGGTATGAGGGAACAAGGCAAGGCGGCAACATTAAGGTATCTATAAAAACCTTGCCGTCTTTGCCACGCTTGCCGTGTTCCTGTTGTCAGTTTCGGAGATAGCAGACCCATGCTGTGCCGTCTTTCTCGGTCGCAAGCCTGTCCCCGATACGGCTCTTTGCCGTTCTCATGGTGCGTGAGGAAATCCCACGCTCATTGACTGCCTTTTCCAGCTCTGCGCTCGGCATACGCTTTCCATCTGCCAGCAGTTCCAGAATGAGCATTTGCGCCTGTGCGGTCTTGCTCTCGGTCTTGGCAGTGTCTGTCCCGGCAAGAAGCTCGTCAGAGGTAATGTCATAAGCTCCTATCCATTCAAAACCTTTCTCGTCTCCCAGAGAAAAGGCAAGGGACTGACCGGGCGGCGCAAGAGAGCTTTTCTCATGGATAAGCACCCTCGTTGTGGGGCTGTCCTTCAGCTTGCCGATAAAGAGCAGACTGCGGACTGCCGCCGTAATGTCGATAGACCCCAATCCCCGATAGGTGCTTTGCGTTCCTGCGGCTTTGTTCAGGTGTCCGATCAGCACGATAGCGCACCCGGTAGCCTGTGCAATATCTCCCAGACTGCGGAATATCGGGCGTACCTCGTTTGCACGGTTCATATCCACATCTGCGCCCAGAAACGCCTGTACCGGGTCGATGATAACCAGCCTTGCGTTGTTCTCACGGATTGCCCTTGCTATTCGCTCATCGGCAAGGGTTAGCGGCGTGTCTCTATCGTCAATGACAAGCACTCGTTCAAGGTCTGCGTTTGCTTCCATCAGCCGGGGCTTAACAGTATCGCCCAGACCGTCCTCGGCGGTCTGATAGATGATATTAAAAGGCTCAAGTGTCTCCATACCGGGCAAGGGCTTTCGGTTGGTGCAAGCCGCCGCAAGACGCATGGCGAAGTAGGTCTTGCCCTCGCCGGGGTTGCCCTGTATGATGGTCAGCTTTCCAAAGGGAATATACGGAAACCATAGCCAATCCACGCTCGTCAGCTCCACATCTGCCATGCGGAGCATGGGGACAGGCTGGGCGGTGGGCAGCTCTCGCAGCGTGATTGTCTCGGCTATGAATTTGCGGCTGGGAATATCCCCTTGCTGACGGAGAACATCGTTCCAGTCTTTCCTTGCCGGGACAAGGCGAATGACGGCGATCTTGCTGGGAATGTCCTGCACCAGTCGGGAGCAGGCTTCACTTCCTGCGGTGTCGCTGTCAAGGCAGAGGAATACTTTTCGGGTGTCCTTGCGTTCAGAAAGAAAACGGTCAAGGGCTTTGCCCGAAACGCCGCCCAGGGCAAGATAGCTCCTTGTCTGCCAGTCCTGCGGATAAAGGCAGATGAACGATAACAGGTCAATCGGTGCTTCAAAGACAAAGAGCTGGTTGCCGTTTCCCTCATAGCGGAACGGATAGGACTTGTCAGACCCGGCAATGTCCTGTCTGAATGGGTCTGCCGTTCCTCGCACATGGGCGTATCTCGGCGTACCGCTTCGGTCTCTGCCGACAAACACAACATTGTGCCGCTTTGCGTCCTCGTAAATATCCCCAGAAAGAAGAAAAGCCTCAACAAGCGTTTTGTTGAGACCTCGGCTTTCGCAAAGATATTGAATTGCTCTGTCGGCTGTTCTGCTGTGCAAGGGCAAGTGGAACGCTGTGGGCGGTGTTGTGCTGGCTTCGGTCTGCTCCTCGGCGCTTTCGCCGGTCAGGAGCTGGACGGCTTCGGGAAAGGACTTTCCGAAAAACTCCATGACAAAATCAATGGGATAACCGCCCTTGCTTTGGCTGTGGCGAAACCACTTGTTTCCCCGGACGGTCAAGCTGTCATGTTCTTTCCAGCGGTATTCCCGTCCGCTTTTGATAAGCGTCTCTCCCTGTGTGCGGAGAAAATCTTCCAGACTGACGGCGTTTGCCCGGTCAATCTGTGCTTGGGTGTACTGCATGGGCGTCCTCCTTACTTCTTGAAAACAGTGCATCGTCTGCAAACGCCATGCTCACGCTCGTCCAGCGTGTAGGGGCAGTTCGCACATTCCTTGCCGTACTGCCTTGTGATAACAGGCAGATATCCCAACTCCTGCAACATATTAATCTGGCAGTCGGTGAGGGTGGCTTCAAAGGCAAGGCATTTCCGGGTGTGTTCGTCCAATTCGATCAGGTCGGAAAGCGGTCTGCCATCGGTCAACGGTTCTCCGCTCAAAAGGCGTTTTGCCGTTCTGCGGATGGGGTTGTACTCGTTCTTCCAGTCGTATTTTTTCATCGGGATATATCCTCCTTTTTGTGTCGTGTTTGGGGTCGATTTTGGAGCTTTTGTTCCTCTGTACGCTCGTTAAATCGGGCGGCAGTATCTACGCATGACTTGACCTTCCAAAGGCGGTGTAAATCGTCTCTGACGGTCTTAAACTCGCCATAGGTGGTGCTGTGCGCCTGTTCCAGAGCGTCATACTCTGCGGACAGCTTTTTCATATCCACCTTGCCGTCTGGGAACTCCCCGGTCAGCTTGCGTCTGGCGACGTAGAACATTTTCAGTTCGTTGGCGTGTTCAGCCTTGTACTTGGCTCTGGGCTTCTCAAACTTGATTTTCTGCAAGCCGTCATAGACAGGCTTCAAGCTCTGGAAAGTAGCGGAGCTGTCATAGAGCTGCTTAATTGCTTTCATTCGGGCGGTCTGTTCGTCCAGCGTTTTCTTCAAGCTCTCTGTGGTAGCACTGTGTTCGCTAACACGGTGTTCCAAATCTTCAAGGGAGTAAATGCCGTTTGCCCGGAGATAATTGAAAGTCTCGTTCATCTCCTTTAGATTGCTGACCTTGCCTTTCTGCGAATACGCCCCGGCTCTGCGCTGGGTGTAATAGGCGTTCAGCAGAGAAACAAGGTCGGGTGCCTGCGGCTTGGCAAACTCCGCTTTTGCTTCGGCAATCCAATCAAACAGGAGAGCGATTTTCTTCTTGATGTCCCGGATAACGGCATTGGTTGCCTTAATCCAGCGGTTGAACTCTCCCTTTTCGGTGCGTATGCCTTTCTTCTCCATTGCCCGGACGGTTGCGCCCTCGTGGATAGTGGGAAGAAGCTCCACGCCCTGGCGCTCATAGCTTCGGTGGTCGATACGAACGTCAAGCCCCTTTTCCGCAAACTTGGCGTTGCATAGCTCCGCCCATGACTGCCGCCAGTATTCCAGCGTTTCGGGACTGCCCCAATCGGTAGTGGGAACGGCGTTAAAAATATAGTTTCCGTCTGCGTCCCGGATACGGTTGCCGTCCTCGTCCAGCTCATACACCCGGCGTTGCTTTAGTCCCCATTTGCCGTCCTGCTCGATGGGACGGATAGGACAAAGCACATGAAAATGCGGGTTTGGTATGCCGCCGTCATCCCGGTCGGGCTGGTGTACGGCGAAGTCAACAACCATGCCACGGCTCACAAAGTTCTCCAACAAAAATTGCCTTGCAAGAGCGATGTTTTCCTCAAGGGAAAATTCATTCTGCAAGGCAATGTCAAAGCTGTATGCAAGCTGGGCGTTCTTTCCACGCTCGGCTTTTTCCACGGCGTTCCATAGGGTTTGACGGTCTGCGTATTCTGGCGGCGCATGGGACGGCAGGAGAATGTCGGAGCAGATCACGCCGCCCTTGCGGGTGTAATCGCTGTACTCGCCGTAGTATTCGCTGTACAGTTTTTCCCCGGCTCGGTAGGAGGCAGAAGCGATAGCGGACTGTCCTGCGCTTCGCTTAGTCTGCGTGACGCTCAGGTGGAATAGTGCCATCGGCTTTCAACTCCTTTTCTCTGTTTGCCTGGTTGATGTGAGTAATCGCCATGTGTCGGACGGCTCGCTGGACTTCGGACAGAGAAAAGATGTGTTCCATCAGCTCTGTCATTTCGGTGCGTGTGAGATCTTTAACCTCCGGGGCAAGACTCTCAATCGTGCCGCCCAGATTGCAAAGACGGTGGGTGCGCTTGGTGCGTTCGCCTTTCTCCAGATACTTCTTTCGATTCTCCAGACGCTCCAGCTTGTGCTGTTCCTGTGTAAGCTGCATCTCAGCTCGTTCCTTTTCGGCTCGGAGCTGTTCAAGGGTTTTCGGTTTTGTCATTGTGATTGACCTCCTTTTTTGAGTTTGATGATAAAAAAAGACCGCTGACTTTGTGCGCACACGGCGCACGTCAACGGTCTAATTCTCGGTGTTCTCTTATTTACTTTTTAAGTCAACTGCATGAGCGGCACAATGTTTTTCAACTTCGCGGAACCACGTTTCGTACCAGTACCAAGTATTTGCGACAAGTACCCCATAGCTGAACTTGGGATTTTTTGCATCACGAGATTTCCACAACTCAGTATGTTTGTTGATAGAAAACTTATCGTAGCCTTTTTCTTTCATTAGCTTGACGATTTCCCCGGGGAGATATTTCCGCTTTTCGGTCTCTTTTATGACAGCATAGGTTTTTTCCAAGCCCTCTGCAAGAGGTGAATCGCTTTTTACGAACTCAACGACTTGGTCAGCCTGTCCCGGACGTTTTGCGCTTATAGGGACAAATAGAACACGGTAAGCATAACGAGAACTACGAAGTGCTTCTTCTGAAAGCACATTCTCAAAATCAACGACAAAGTTTTTGACATTACTGGTGATATGCAAATTGTCTTGCAGGTTTTCACGTTGATCTGGCGAAAGGGGAGAGAATTGAATTGCAAGCGAAAGCTCTTTGCTAAGGTTATATTTATTTCCAAAGAGTTTGCACATATAATAGTCGAAGTTTATCGCGCAAGCCTGTAATTTTGCGCTTAGATATTCGTCAATTCTATCCGTCATCTGGTGTTCAATTTCATGCCGCACTCCAATGAGAAACCGCAAGTTCGTTGTAGTTTCTGAATCCAATGGGCAAGCGGCATCATTTAGGCATCGCTCTAACTCCCAGTGCTTATACGCGCCGTATTTGGTCTTGTCATAGGTTTTCTTTTTGCCCGCTGTGCGGTAGTACCGATAATCAACGTCTATGCTTCTGTAATAGGCGTGAAGCATATATGTCCATCCAATTACCGCTAAAGTTATAAATGCTTCTGCCTTAAATGTCACTTGAGGATTATTGTATAGCTGGACGGCGGCAAGCATCGCCTCACGAGCTTTTTTAACAAGTTCCGTTTTGACTGACTTGACTCTTCTCTTTCTTGCCATATAACAAACCTCCGCAATGCTGCTACTCAAACTTGCTGGCGGCGAACGGTTTTCAAACCGTTTGCGGACGGCAAGTCCACAAGGGATAGACGCGCAAGCGTCGCAAGGGAGTGTAGCTCCTTTGACGGAACAAAGTGACGAAACATTTTCGGTCGGTCAGTTTTTTCTCCGCCAACCGGGAATGAAGCTCCGCAGGACGCACTACTCTCGACAGAGAGTATAGAAGTGCGCCCTTTAGTTCCTAAAGGGATTTTCGGGTTAGCAACGGCTCTAATTTTTTCATCAAAAGGTTGGCGTTCTTCTTTTTCAACTCGCATTCCCAAATCCGAATAACCATCCAGCCGCGAGACTCGAAAAGAGCGGTGACTTCTTTATCATGCCGCATATTTCGTTCTCTTTTTTTATCCCAATACTCTTTATTGTCGGCTGGCTTAGTGTTTCGGCAGTCATGTCCATGCCAAAAGCAACCGTCCACAAAAACGGCGATTTTCTCTTTCAGAAAAACAAAATCAGGATGTCCCTTAACTGGATAATTCCGTCTCCATCCACAAATCCCATTTGCCGAAAACACTGAGATCAATTTCATCTCAGTGCTTTTGTTGCCGTGAGATTTAACCTTTTGCATTATTTGAGAACGTTGGTCTTTGTCAAATACGTCAGCCATTTTAATTCTTGCAGACCGCTGTACGATAATTGTGGTAGAGTGCAACTGCTTTTTTTAGCTGAGAGCGGACAGAGACGGACAACGCTTTATAGCTATCGCTGTGTTCAAGGTAGAACTGATATACTTCAGCATCATCCCATGTGAGAATGTTGTCTGCGCGTTTGACACGAGACACGGTATCACAAATAACAGCGTCTGAATATGTGGTGTTAGTCTTTAGCCATTTCTTAAACTGATCGGCTTCAATCACTCGTTTTCGCCTCCACAACGGTCTTTACAATTTTTGCAACATATTGGGCAAGGTTGACTGGAACGGCGTTTCCTATCATCTGTTCAATATCTGTCTTGCTACCAATCCATTTGAAATCAGCAGGAAATGTTTGAATCATTGCACGTTCTGGGGTTGTCAGCGCATGTAACTTCTCAGTAACAGCACAGGCGTCATTTGGGTGTCCCGGATACCCTTTGGGAACAGGACGATTAACGCCGCGCATTGTTGGCGCTGGTTCGTCTATTGAAAAGACAGCTCGACGGCTATAATTGCGAGGGTGGCGATAATAATACTCAAATCCTAAAGTATCTCCAAAATAGTCTCGCAATGTCATCGGTTTTTCAGCTTGCCCTTCCAAAAACGCATTTAGCGCAAACCCATCTTGCGCACCCTGCATTCCAAAACAAATAAACCTTTTTCTTCGTTGAGGTGTTCCGCATAGACTTGCATCAAGTACAACCTCAGTTAGACCATAACCAGCTTCTTTGAATGTTTTTCGTGCATCCGAGTATGCTTTGCTGTTCCTTGCTCGGTCTACATTTTCCATGACGAAACAGGTGGGCTTGATTGTTGCAATTATTTCTGCATATGCATCGGTAAGCACAGCTCGACCTGCTTCTATTCTCTTCCCAGCGTGTGAGAAATCTTGGCAGGGTGGACCGCCAATAATAATATCCGGTTGAAATGGCTGAATCTGTTTTACAGAAGCCGCAACATTGGATAAATCTGTTTGAAACACAGGGTGAGAGAAATTTGCTCTATAACAATTAACAGCGGCATCCCACCATTCAAAAGCGGCTACGATGTTAAAGCCCTGCTTTTGAAAACCGAGAGATAACCCACCGCAACCAGCAAAAAGATCAACGGCGTTCATAATTAACCCCTTTCTTTCTGGGAGTCTCTGTGGTAAAATAAACTAAATAGGTCTATCCAGTCGAATGACCCTTATTTATTATACATCAGGTTCGCCGTTGACGTCAAGTAGTTGACGCCATTTTCTAAAAGATAGGAGTGAGAAATTATGCCGTCTGGACTGTTTGGAATTGAGCATTCCAACCGAACTGTCGATGATCATTGGGGAAAGAACTGTTTTAATTCAAGTTTTCCAACTGCTACGGCTTGCTATATGCTGGCTAACAACATTCCTGCGATTTATATTCGCTTGGACTGTATAGATGGTCAGCTCTGTGTGGTCGCTGATGAAATACCAATTCGTGAAGTGTTTCGGTGTGGTAACAAGCAACCGGCAGATTTGCATTTCAGTTTTGAATCAGTATTTGAACCGTATCAACAGTATTCATTTGATGCTATTGATGGAATCGACCTCGTTGTAAAGGACACCGAGGGACACTTCCTGTCGCCGCTCGAAGTAAAACTGACTGTTTTGCCAACGGATCAAACAAGCAAATTGCCAGAAGAACAATGGGGATGTGAACTTGTTATCCGCTCTGCCACAACATCATATTGTGCGTTAGGAATGTTTGACTCGGTTGCAGATCATTCGCGTCATATCCGAGAGATATTTGAAGAGTCATGTTCTTCTATTCAAATGTGGGATAACGATTATGAGATGACCCACAAGATGCCGCTACTATGTCAGAGTATAAATCTTTTCCAGAAAGAATACTACCAGCATCAAAAGCCTCTTTTAATGCAAACTGTTTGGAAAACGCAAGGAAAGTCTCCTCAACTTGCGGATCAAGCATTTGACATAGTAATATGGAGCGACTACGCATTTTCGCGCCTTTTTGTGGACGGTTCCGATGCAGCCGCGACAACAATGAGCAGACCCATGAGAGCATCCGCTCGGCTCGCTCGTTGCCTGTGGGAATTGAGCAAATCCGGGAAAATTCGCGTGGTTGATATTTATCGGCAAATGGCATTTGGCAATCAAACGGATAAAGAGTTTGCTATTGGGGGATCGAAGTGGAGAAAATACGTTACGTCTGATCGTATTGTCCGTCCAATTCTCCCAAAAACTGTGGTTCACGACATTATTGAACCCGGATACATTCAGCATCTTAGCCCTGAACGAAGATTTGACCAAACGTTATATTTTACAGTTCTCAACTAAAATGGGTGGCTCACATTCCAGTGAGCCACCCATTTTTTAACCTGTTTTCAAAGTTGTAAGAGGTTTTGAATCATTAGCAGCCTTTACAATCTCAATTCTCCTATATATTCCTGAATCATCATCACGGAAAAGTGCGAGGTGAACAAACGCCTCCTCATAAGTATGATAAAAGAACTCTTCAACTGGCCTATTGTCCTTGCGGATAAACCGCACAATGTAACCGTTATCCATGCTGTACCTCCTCAATCATAAATCAGCTCGAACTTCACAATTTCCTCTGCTTGTGCCTTGTAGGCGTTCATCAAGCCCACCCATTTCATAGGGTCTTGGGCTTTGAGAGCTTCTGTCGCGCCCGCGTTTGCGGCAAGTTGAGGAATGATAATGTCAAGACGACTTCTGACGGCGGCTTCAATCTCTGCGCAATGCTCATAGAGCTGTTCGCTAACGATAAGCGCGGCGTAGAGGTCGGGGCGGTAGCCCTCAAGATAGGCTTTGCGCAAATGCCCGTAATGTCCGATCTGGGGTCTCTTCTTTTCTGGACTGCGGCTGTTGTCGATGATTTTTCTCATGCGGTCTGCACTCCTTTCTTTGGCTCTCGTGCGGGTAACTGTGATACAGGAACGAACACGCCCTTTGCAATGTCCTCCGCACGAATAGCGGCTTTCTTGGCTTCGATTTCCGCCTTTTTTCTCCCCTTGATTTTGTCCTCGTATCGCTTCTGCGCTCCGCTGGCTTTCCGCTTCAAGTAGTTCTGATGAAGCCTGCCCTTGCGTTCCTCACGCTTGCGGATTTCCTCTAATTCCTCCGGGGTCAGCTCCACTTCTCCAAACGCCGGGGGAACAAATCGCCCGACAAAATTGAAGTAAATCTCGACCTCCTGTGTGGTCTGTATACTGCCTTTGCGGTCACGCTCATGCACAAGGATTTTCTCAACAAACTCATTGAGCATGGCAATCGTCAGCTTGTCAAAGTTCTCATACTTGTCAATCAGAGCGATAAAATGGTCAACATCTTTCTCATGTTTTTCGTAGCCATCAACCGCTTTTTCCAAAGAAGCAATCTCTGCATTGAGTTCAGTCTGTTCTTTTGCGTACTGTGCGTCCAGAGTGGCGTATCTGCTGTCGGACAGCTTTCCTAAAATGTTGTCCTCATAGATTTTACAAAGAAGGACTTCCAATTCAGAAACTCTCTGCTTTGCGGCGGCAAGGCGTGTGCGCTGTTTCCTAACTGCCGCTGTCTGCTGGCTGGACTGGGCTTCTTGCACTACACGAACAAACTCGGCGCGGTCATGTTTGGCATACTCGGCAATGGCTTTGAGCATATCGGATACAAGGGAAAGTACCACTTCTTCATTGATACGGTGCTGTGTGGCACAGAGCTTTCCGACTGGGATTTTGCTGTACTGTGAGCAGGTATATTGAGAAATGCGTTTGCCGTTGTTGGTGCGGTGGACATACATCTTTCCACCACAATCAGCGCAATAGAGCAAGCCTGTGAGGGGCGCGGTCTCGCCCCAACCGTCCGGGTAGCGTCTGACCTTGCTGCGGATTTTCTGCACAAGGTCAAAGGTCTGCTGGTCAATGATGGCTTCGTGAGTATTCTCAAAAATCGTCCATTCGTCCTCCGGGACGTAATGGCTTTTCTTGTCCTTGAAGTGCTTTCGGGTCTTGAAATTGATGGTGTGTCCCAAATATTCACGCTTTTCAAGAATGTTGCAGATGGTGGAAGAACCCCAGCCGTACACATCTTTGAAAGTCTTGTTTTTGTTCACGCCCTCGCCGTGCTGGGCAAGGTAAGCGGAGGGAATAAGTACCTTTTCCGATTTTAGTTTGCCGGCGATCTGATACGGTCCATAGCCCTCAATCGTCATGGCAAAGATGCGCTTGACCACCTCGGCGGCTTCGGGGTCAACTAACCATTGATCCCGTGCCTCATTCCAAAGGTAGCCGTAAATGACTAAACCTGTGAGGTGCTTGCCGGACTTGCCTTTGGACTGGAAAGTGGAACGGATTTTACGGCTGGTATCTCGCGCATAATATTCGTTCATGATGTTGCGGAAAGGGGTAAAATCATCGTCCCCTCTGGCGCTGTCAACACCGTCATTGATGGCAATTAAGCGGACACCACGCTGACGCAGGATTTCCATAATCTGACCGACCTTTAGATAGTCACGACCCATGCGGCTCATGTCCTTTAGGCACAGGTACTCCACATTCCCTGCTTCAACTTCTTTCATCATTGCCAGAAATCCGGGACGGTCAAAGCAAGTCCCACTAATGCCATCGTCCGTGAAATGGACAATGTTCGTAAACCCCTGCCGTGCGGCAAACTCCTCCAACATCGCCTTTTGATTGGATATGGAATTGCTCTCACGCTGTTGGTCATCATCTTTGCCAAAGTCATCACGGCTCAGTCGTTCGTACAGAGCTGTGATTTTCTCGTTTTTTCTCATCGCTTGCGCTCCTTTCTTCGATTTTAGGTTATGTGTTCTAAGAGACTTCTCACTTGCTTGATTAAGAAGTCTCTTAGAGCATACAACACCCGCTGCCAGCTTGTATTTCTTATATTGCCGGACCGCGAAGTGGTTGGGCTTTTCCGCTTCCAGCGCATCAAACATCAGGTCAACGGGGTTCTTAAATTCTTCATCGTCCTCCCGGACCTCCATCGCATTGATAAACTCGATGAGGGTAGAGAAATTCTGTTCCTCCATCGGAGCCTCGTAGTGGATATACCCAATCAACGCGCAGTACAGCAGTGTCTCGGCCTTCACCCAAAAATCATCACCGGCTTTGCCCTCTCCCTTGGTATTTGCTATTAAAGTCGTAACCAGCTTCAAGATGTCTTTTTCGCTGTGAATATACGAAAAAGGATTGTAGTGCATGGACTTCTTGAAGTTGATGGTATTGAGGACCTTAATGCGGTACGGCTCATAGATAACCTTTCCATGCTTGTCCTTCATGGGCTTTCCGTCTTTCCCCAGCTTGGGTGCGCCCCGCTGAAGCATTTTCCCGCACTCCACCAAAATGGTTCCTTTCGGGTCTGTGACTACATAGGACGAGTGCATCTGCATCAAATTCGGTTTGAGCCAGAAGCGGGTCTTACCGGAACCGGAGCCGCCGATCACCAGCACATTTTTGTTTCTGGCGGTCTTGGGGGCCTTGGGGCGACTGTTCATGGTCAGGCTCTCGGTTTTGGTCAGAAGCATATTGTTCTGGAATACCGGGTCGATGTAGGGTGCAATATCCTCATGGGTGCCCCAGCGGGCGGAGCCGTACTCCATGCCATGCCGGTATTTCTTGGCATTTTTGCTTTTCAGGTATACGGCCAGCCGCAGGCCAGCGCCGCAGCACAGGCCCACCAGCAGATCCAGCGGGTGCAGGCTGGGCCACCAGCTGGCCAGCGCCACCGGCAGCATGGAGAAACACGAGAGTATTTTTGCCGACGCGTCCGCGCCCACAGCTGTACGCCACGCTTCTCCGAAGTTTGTGGCAAATAAGCCCATCAGGATATAGGGCAGGTTCAGCAAAACGAGCTTTTTGATGTTCAGCTGTTTTTTCATCGTTCCAGCTCCTTTCGCTTGGTGCGGTCCACCACGGCATTTTTGACCAGCTCTTTGAAATGGTTCAGCTTTGCCAACACGGACGGGCGCTCTGTTTTCTCTGCCTTTTTGACTTTTTTGCCGGTGTACTCGGTGAAAGCAGCGGTCAGCGCATCCGTATCCCGTCCTTTGAAAAAAATCAGGTATTTAGGCGGGGAGCTACTACGGTCTTTCTTCACCGCATAATCCACGCCATATTTCCGGGCTATTTTCTCAAACTCCTTGATGGAGAGGTCGGTGATCTCGATGCTGGATACGCCCTGGTTCTGACCAACGAGCTGCTTGACCGTCTGTTTGCCCTGGGACTTCACAGGTGCGTCACGGCTTCTCTGCTTTTGTAGCTTCTTTTCCTTGCGGTGGGCAAGGTATTTACAAATGGCAGCCTTAAACAGCCGCCCGGTAAACTTTGTTCCGCTGACTACCAGCGTTAAAGTTCTGTTTTCCACTTCTTCCTGCATGGGATAACGCCTCCTTCCACGGATTTTGCAGGGATGCTTCAAAAAATCTAAGGCGGGACTACCAGCCGCCGAAGAAGATAACGGGTCATCATATCATCATCAGGATGCTGTCCCGCTGCTGGGCAAAGTAGAGCTTGCCCTGGGGCGTGACCAGCGTGTAGGAACCGGTATGACCGTGGTTGCAGTAGTCTTTAACGCAAAACAGCCCTGCATTTTTCACATTGGCATAAGGTAGCACATTGCCGGATGCCGTGCGGTACACAAACCTCCGTTCTATCAGAAACCGGACAAACCGGCGCTCCGGAACATCCAACTCTTTGGCGGTAGTCCTGAGATTGGTGCTGTTTTTTAAGTCGATGAACAGGTCATAGAAAGCGGCTTTGCCCTCCAGCTGTGCATTTGCCTTACGCAGAGAAATATTCGTTTCACGCTCAGCCAACAAGTCTGAGCAGAGCTTCATCAGAGCTTCCGGGGAAGTGGCTACCTCCCACAGCTTCTCTTTCGTGAGATAGGCCCCGTGCTTACGAATGGTAGGCAGAACCTCATCAAACACCCACCGTTCAAACCGTTCTGCCGATGGCAATTTGCTGTGAACAATCAGGCGGTATAGATCACCTTCGGGAATAAAAGTCATATCTATGTTGTACTCAGGGTTCTGAGGATGAGGTACGCCCCGTTTTAGGGCGTACCGGCAATGACTGTTGATAGCATTTCTGGGTTTTGCATAACCTAAAGCTGTTGCAATATCCAAACCGCAGAACAGGTATTTGCCGTTTTCTTCGATGACCCGGATACTGCCAAACTCCGGGTTTTTGAAAATTTCCATCTGGTTCATGTCGTGCCTCCTTTGGCATGATAAAAGGCGGACTTTACCAGCCGCCTGCGTTCATGTCGTGATTCACTTGTACGGTGCAGTGATTGTTCATGGTGGTGGGCGCGTTAAACAGCACCGCCAGCAGATATTGCTTCATGTTGCGGACCTCAGTGGTGTTTTTCTGCAAGCTGTCCATGACATACCGGATATGCTCGCTGTCCAGCTTCAGGAATTTGGAACGCACAACCTCATGGAGATAATCGCTGCGGCAAATCCGGGTTGTCTGCCGCTTGGCGCAGACTGTCTCCACAATCAAATCCACGATTTCGTCCAAATCCTCCCGATAAGTGGCAAACTCCCTGCACAGATAGTCATACTCGATGTTCTCCAAAATCAATTCACGATAATTTTCCATCTCGGAGACAGACATCGCATCCCTTCCTTTCCGTTCCGGCGGTCTTGCCGCCGTTTTCTCCCGGAAGGGAATGGAATCGGTACTTGATCCATCCGTACTTGATTTTTGAGTATTGGATTTCTCTATATTTAATTCTGCGGGCTTTTCCGTATCCGGTTTGTCCATATACGGGTTTTCCGTATCTGGTGAAGCCGTATCCGGCTGGGGCGTATCCGGGTTCTTCGGCTGTGGCTGCTCGTATATGACATACTCGGTGTCGCTGATCCGGCCCTGCCGGTCACGCAGCTGGTGGCGGACAATGTACCCGGCAGTTTCCAGTTCCCGCAGCGCCCCGCCGATAGCGTCCACGCCCTCTTTGCAGATTTTGGCAAGCCCTCTGGTGGTGTAGTTCCAATCCTCCGGTAAGGACAGCATCATGGAGAGCAGCCCTTTGGCTTTGAGGGACAATTTTTCATTTCTCAGATGATGATTGCTCATCACGGTATAATCTCTGGTCCGTTCAATGCGGAATACGGCCATTGACCTCACTCCTTCCAAATTTCTCAGGGTATAAAAAGCCACAATCCCGTAAAAGAATTGTGGCAGTTACTTTTTTTCATATTTTCTTGCGTGAAACCAAAACGCCGGTCTTTGCGGTCTCGGCTTGGAAAATGGTTCCGGTTCCTGAGAAAATGGGAGGGTCTGCAAAACGCGGTCAATCTCCGCAGATTCCATATCATGCTGGGAACTGTAATCCTCTCGGATGGCTTCCCGGATTTCCTTTACAGTACACATATTCATTCCTTTCCTTTCGCAGTAATCATTTGTTTATAAGTGGCGGCGGCGCTTGTCCGGCTTAAAATCGAGGATATGACCCTCAATAACGCGGGCGTACCGCTTAATTTTGATTTCCCGGCGCTGCTGGCTGAGTAACGTGGCCTGATAGCCGCCCTCTGTGAGAAACAGCCGCATTTCATCCCCGGGGCTGCCGTAGGAACAGGGACGCAGGACGGAAAACTCGATCATCCGGCGGGTGTTGTCTCTAAAACGCTCCACGGCAAGAATGTTATGTCCTTTCAGTTCCCTGGCGGAAATATCCCTCATAGGCGCTCCTTTCATCGTTCCTGGTCTCTTTGACGCTTTCTCTGCCACTGTTCCAGCAGCTTGATAATGGTTTCCTGCATCTTGGCAGGGGTGTAGCTCTTGGGAAAATACTTCCGCAGGGTGTCCGAGGTAAATGTCACCTTGTCCAGATCGCTTTTCTTTTCCCCGCCCATGATGGCCCGCATTACATCAATGTTCAAATGCCCCTCCTGGCTGAATTTTTTGAGCCGCTGTGCTTGGGAAAGGGAGGGGGTAGCCTGTTCGCTATCTATTGCATCCAACAGGTCTACCTGTTCTTCCTTTTTGAGAAAGGACAGCTCATACGCCGGATTAAAGGCGATTTTCTTCTCATCCACCATATCCAGAAGTTCGGGGATCAGCTCGGTTAATCGGATATAACGCATGATCTGAATGCCGCTTTTCTCCCCAGCATCTTTGGCCACCTTGTCACGGGCACTCAACTTCTGTTCGACTTGAACAGAAGTCAGGTCTGTTCTTGCTCCCTGATGTTTGATGGCCTCTAACTTCATGCGATAAGCCCATGCTTTTTCACTGGGCATAACTTTCTCGCGCTGGATATTAGCATCTACCATCTCTATAACCGCTTCTTCATCGGTCATATCCCGGATTATGACTGGCATATCCTCCAAACCTGCCAACTCGCTGGCTCGGTGGCGGCGATGGCCAGAAATAATCTCATAGCCCCCATCCGGGTCAGGGCGCACAAGGCCAGGCGCACGAACACCGCGCTTTTTAACACTATCCAGCGTTTCCTGCATCTTGGGGTCATCATCCTTAAAACGGTAAGGCTGACCTGTAAATGGTATCTCGGTCTGCATAGCCGGATACCCTTTAAAATAGTGCAGTTGTGTAAGGGGGATACGGACAACTCGCTCCTCGCTGGCTTCCTGACGCTCCTGCTCCGTGGTAAAAAGATTATCTACCGGTGCCAGCTCTATTTTTTTCTCGCTGCTTTTCAAGTTTTATCACCTCCCGGGTCAGATTTTTGTAGCCCTCAGCCACCTTACCGCCGGGGGGCATAGGCAAAAATGCTCTTGCCATCCTCCTGCGCTGTAAAAATAGACCGCTACCGGCCTTGGCTGAATGAACCATTTAAAGGCTCGATCGCTGCTGGATATAAAATACATAGGCCGTCACCTTGCTGCTCTTGGGTAAAAAGAAAAGCCGCGGACTTTTTCAAAATCTGCGGCTTAGCTGGGAAACAGAAAAAGGCGCTGTCATACTTGATAACCCCCTGTTTCTGTCTGATTATTCAGTTATTTTGATCTGCCCCGTTTTCCGCTGCCTTAAAAACATTGATTTTACTAGTTCTTTTCATGTTTTCTTATAGCAACGCTCTTTTTGCGGTGTTGTATTCGGTTGTTTGATGTGTCCTGTTTAGGTGGTAGGCTTCACGGGAAGAAATAGCGTGTCAAGGCTCAATCCGAATGTAGTAAATCGGTAGTAAATTCGGTGTCCCTATCCCGTGATTTGCCCGTATTCATGGGCTTTTTCGAGATAATCAGAGTTGTTAAATAAAAACATAAATCCATTCATTCAATTTCTTTGACACAATCCGGTCTATTTCGACATAATCCGGTTATGATAAGCAGTAAATTATACTTTTATGAAAGATTGACAAAGAACAACGTCAGACAGCTGCTCCATATGCCAGTGCAACTGGAAACGAAAACGATAGAAAACAGACCATAGCTTTTATAAAACCATAGTCTTTCCAGAAAAAACCTCAGACCAATATATACACCTGCATTTTGAGAGGCTATTATACACTATAAATATTCATGCCGCCTTTTGTTATAGAAATCCATAGCGTCCCTAACCTTTTTCCTCCTGTCTTTTCCCAAGGGAACTCTCAATTCTCCTTCTAATATCACATCCAGTTTTTCAACAGCTAAAATATGCTCCTGATTAACCAAATAGCTTTTATGTACTCTGATAAAATCATATTTTTCAAATTCCTTTTCTATTGACTGCAAGCTCCCGTACAGCCGGTAATCTTTACCCTCCACCGTTCTTAACGTCAGCTTGTGACCACTGCATTCTATATATAGAATTTCCTTTATAAAAACATTTTTATATCCAAACCCTTGCTTTATCCTGTACCAGATTGTCCTTTGACTTGTAAGCTTAAGATACTTTAGCAATGCTTTCTCCATATCCTGCTCTAAAGTATTTTTTCGTATAAACCATAAAGGCATATGCTCAAAGGTATCAAATACATACCGTTCATGTCCTGACACAAAAATCAGCTTTAGTTTAGGATTACTAACACGCAGCCGCCTGGCTAGTTCCAAACCGCCGCATTCCGGCATCACGATATCCAAAAAAAGAAGATCGTAAGGATTGGTACAGTGTGATTGATAAAGGCTATTTCCATCAGAAAATAAGCTGATGTCCATATCATTGCCTGTCCAGAACTCCTGGATCGCTTTCCTTATTTTCTGCAAATCGGATGGCTGGTCATCACAAACAGCCACTCTTATCTTTTCTAATTTCATCAAATGTTTTCTCCATTGGTATCTGAGCAGCCTTCACTGCCAGGTAATTTCTCCATCTCCCTCTATCCCCGGCTCACTGCCTTCCACCGGAGCTGCTGGCTCTCAAACTGCTCATTGATCCACTCCACTCCTTTTGAAAGTCCATCTGCATCAAATTCCAGAAAGGTTTCCGTTTTTTCATCCTGAGGAGTAGCGTCATAACCATATGGCTCCGGCCAAACTGTCACCTTAAGCTTAGGTCTTTCCTCTCCGTCCAGTTCTGCTTTCTCCATCCGGAAACGCATCCCCTGATGGCTGCCTGTAAACTTCTCCTTTTTTAAATAATTAATCGGCATAAAATCTTTTAATTCCAGCATCCGTCTCTCCCTGTTTGTTATATTTGTTCTCAATGGGATCTTCTGTTAATAAACTCTGTTTTCGTTTTAGAATAGACAAATTTCTGACTTGCGTAAAGGCCATAATATCCGGACAGAGCAAAGGAAACTGCGATAATAATAGAAAAATATTCCATTCCCTCATATCCAAACAGCTCCAGGGCAATAATCAGAGATGTAATAGGGCAGTTCGTTACGCCCGCAAACAGAGCCGCCATACCGCAGGCAGAGCAGAGGGAAGGAGAAAAATCCATGAATCTTCCCATTGCACAGCCAAAAGCTGCCCCCACGCACAGAGTCGGTACAATTTCACCTCCCTTAAATCCGGCTCCCAGGGTAACAGCCGTAAATATCATTTTGAGGAAAAATGCCTCATACTGCGCCTTGCCTTCTATGCTGGATTCAATCAGCTGCATGCTGCTGCCGCAGTACTCCCTGGTTCCCGCTAAAAGGGTAAGAACGATGAAAATACCGCTGGCAGCCAGAATACGTATATACGGATTGGGAAAAAACCTGCGGTATCCATATTCCGAGTAGTGAAGCATAATGCAAAACACAATGCTTACTCCCGCACACAGAATCCCCAGGATTACAATCAGAGCAGCCGTTCCTATGGTAACAGGAGGAATGGAGCCTATAAGAAAGCGTTCCCCTGACAGTCCGGCTACTCTGGCAATTCCGACTCCGATATAAGCGGAAAAGATACAAGGCACCAGAGCTGCGTAGTACAGCACTCCTATGCTTACCACCTCCAGTGAAAATACGCCCGCAGCTACAGGCGTACCGAAAAGAGCCGCAAATACGGCGCTCATGCCGCACATAATTGCAATCTTCTCATCCTTTTCATCCAGGCGCATCACATGGCCCAGAGAATTGCCGATGCTCCCTCCCAGCTGCAAAGCAGCTCCCTCCCTGCCGGCGGAGCCTCCTGTAAGATGGGTCAAAATGGTGGATACGAAAATCAGCGGTCCCGTAGCAGCCGTCACCTTTTCATTAGAGGAAATGGCGTCAATCACCATGTTTGTCCCCCGGTTCCCTTCCTCATGAAAGGTTCTGTACATCCATATAATCAGAAGTCCTGCCGCCGGCAGATAAAAAAGCATATAACGATTGCTCAGCCTGAAATCTGTGGCCCAGGCTACACCATAGGAAAATATAGTCCCTGCCACTCCTCCGATGCTTCCGATCAACACGGAAATCAACAGCCATTTAAAAAAATAATGAAGGTTTGCAAGCAAGCCCGCTTTTATCTCTGATGCCTTGACATTTTTCATTTGCTCCGCTTCCTCCGTAATTTCTTCTTCCAGCACATGTAACGGTAAGATATCCCATACCGCAGCCTGCCGTCAGCCTGTGATATGGGATATCCTGTCTCCCGGCTTTATGTATATTTCTAAACCTCGCTGTAGGTCCCTTTCACCTTAACCAGCTTTGGACGATAGCCTGCGTCTGTTAAAGCCGTTACGATTTGTTTCTTGTGCTCCGTCCCGAAAGCCTCCATGGTAATCCGAAGCTCCACGGCTGCATTACGGTTAATGCTGATAAACTGGTTGTGCTCCAGCTTAATAATATTTCCCTGCTCTCTGGCTAACAGAGAGGATACCCTAGCAAGCTCTCCCGGCTTATCAGGAAGCAGAACGGACACAGTAAATACCCGGTCTCTTTGAATCAGCCCATGCTGCACAATGGATGACATTGTAATAACGTCCATATTGCCGCCGCTTAGGATGGACACAATTTTCTTTCTCTGCACATTCAGATGCTTTAATGCAGCTACTGTCAGAAGCCCGGAGTTCTCCACGATCATTTTGTGATTCTCCACCATATCCAAAAAGGCAACGATTAGCTCGCTGTCCTCTATGGTAATAATATCATCTATATTCGCCTGAATATAAGGGAACAGCTTTTCTCCCGGACGTTTTACAGCCGTACCGTCCGCAATCGTATTGACATCAGGAAGAGTCATTATCTTTCCTGCGCGGAGAGACTCCTGCATACAGTTAGCTCCTGACGGCTCCACTCCGATCACCTTAATCTTGGGATTTAAAAGCTTTGCCAGGACAGAAACTCCCGTACACAGTCCGCCGCCGCCGATGGGAACCAGTATGTAATCCACAGTGGGAAGCTCCTTAATGATCTCCATAGAGATGGACCCCTGTCCCGTAGCTACATCCAAATCATCAAAGGGATGTATAAAGGTAAGCCCCTGCTCCTTTGCAAGCTTGTAGGCATAATCACAGGCCTCGTCAAATACGTCTCCCTCCAGCACCACCTGAGCGTTGTAATTCTTGGTGCGGTTTACCTTCATAAGCGGGGTGGTAGTAGGCATCACCACCGTTGCCTTTACTCCCGCCAGCTTTGCAGCATAGGCAACACCCTGGGCATGGTTTCCCGCAGACGCAGTAATAAGCCCCTTAGCCTTCTCCTCCTGGCTTAAAGTACTGATCTTATAGTAGGCTCCCCTTACCTTATATGCGCCTGTATACTGCATATTCTCCGGTTTAAAATACACTCTGTTGCCGGTCTGAGCCGAAAAATATTCGCTGTATATAAGCTTTGTCTCCAGAGTAACCTCTTTGACAATCTCCGAGGCCTCCTCAAACTTCTCCAATGTCAACTCTTCCACTATATCAGAACCTTCTTTCCCTTACGTTTCCCTCTACTATATCACGTTACTGTATTAAATTCAACAACAGATTATTCCTAAATGTTAAACAGGGCTTTGACAAAATCATCTGCATTAAACTTCTGCAAATCATCAATCTGCTCTCCAATGCCGATATATTTCACAGGAAGCCCCAGCTCCGACTGAATTGCCACCGCAATCCCTCCCTTAGCAGTTCCGTCCAGCTTTGTAAGGATAATGCCTGTAATATCGGCCACCTCCATAAACTGGCGGGCCTGTGCCAGGGCGTTCTGTCCCGTAGTTCCGTCCAGC
Source organism: Clostridium porci (assembly GCF_009696375.1). Lineage (GTDB taxonomy): Bacteria > Bacillota > Clostridia > Lachnospirales > Lachnospiraceae > Enterocloster > Enterocloster porci. Next base: position 36,964 of record NZ_VUMD01000014.1, on the reverse strand, counting down.
ACAACCAGCGTTTCCCTGTAAGCGCCGGGATACTCCTTATCGATAATCCGGTTAATCTTCTTAAGCTCCTCCATCAGGTTTTTCTTATTATGAAGGCGGCCTGCTGTATCGCAGATCAGCACATCCGCTTTTCTTGATTTGGCCGCAGCTACTGCATCGTAGATAACAGCTGCCGGATCGGAGCCCTCCTGCTGTGCGATAATATCCACTCCTGCCCTTTTGGCCCACTCTGTCAGCTGATCAATGGCAGCCGCACGGAATGTATCCGCCGCAGCCAGAATCACCTTATGTCCAGAGTCCTTAAGCTGGCCTGCCAGCTTTCCTACAGAGGTGGTCTTTCCAACTCCGTTAACGCCGATCACCAGTACGACAGAGCGCTTATGCTCAAACTCATAAGCATTTTCCCCAAGATCCATCTGGGCCTTAATGCTGTTAATCAGAAGCTCCTTGCACTCCTCAGGCTCCTTAATATGCTGCTCCTTAACCTTCCGGCGCAAATCCTCTACTATGGACATGGTGGTCTGGATTCCCAAATCTCCCATGATCAGCGTTTCTTCTATCTCCTCGTAAAACTCATCATCAATGGCGGAAAAGCCACTGAAGATTGAGTCAATTCCTGATACAATATTATTTCTGGTTTTGGTCAGTCCCTCTACCAAACGCCCGAAAAAGCCCTTCTTTCCATCAGCCATAGCTTAACTCCTCACTTCTCCTACATTCATTGTTATCGTCCGGGATGCCATGTTTATCTGGCAACAACGGCCAAGTGCTCATAGCATACCACATTCCTAATTATTTATCCAGGCTATCCTCAATTAAATTTACGGAAACCAGCGTGGATACGCCCTTTTCCTGCATAGTGATGCCATAAAGCCGGTCTGCCGAAACCATGGTTCCCCTCCTGTGGGTAATGACAATAAACTGGGTATTCTTAATCAGCTTGTGCAGATAGCCCGCAAACCTGTCCACGTTGGAGTCGTCCAGAGCTGCTTCTATCTCGTCCAGAAGGCAGAAGGGAGACGGCTTTAGGTTTTGTATTGCAAAAAGCAGGGAAATAGCTGTAAGGGCCTTTTCTCCACCGGAAAGCTGCATCATATTCTGAAGCTTCTTACCTGGTGGCTGTGCTATAATCTGAATACCTGATTCCAGAATATCCGTTTCCATCAATTCCAGAGTTCCCCGGCCTCCTCCGAACAGCTCCTTAAATACCTTGTCAAACTCCGCCCTTATTTCCCCGAATTTTTCCTGGAACTGACGGCGCATGCCTGCATCCAGTTCCTCAATAATCTTCTCCAGCTCTGCCTGAGCCTGGGTTAGATCCTCATACTGCTCTTTTAAGAACTCATAGCGCTGGGAAATTTCCTTATAATCCTCAATGGCGTTTATATTAATATTCCCCAGTCCCTTGATCCGGTTCTTCAAATCCTCTATCTGCTTTTTTACCTGGGGGATGGCCTGGTATTCCTCCCGCTTTAGCTCCTGGGCTGTAGAGAATGTCATCTCATATTCAGTCCACATATAGGAGGTGAAGGTCTCAAGGCGCTCCTCCAGCTTCTCCTCCTGAGCCTGAACACGAAACATGTCCTTGTCCAGCTCTGACAGCCTTCCTGTAAGCTCTTCTCTTCGGGAAAACAGCTCTTTCTGACGTCCTGTAAGCGCCTCCTTTTGGACAAACTGAGCTTCGATTGCCAGCTTCAGCTCCTCCATATGGATTTCTCCTTTGTCCATCAGCTCTTTCAGCCTTTCGATTTCCCTTCGCTTTCCCTCAATAATCTGCCCAGAGCTTCCGCTTCCCTTCTCCAGGGAGTCAAGCTCTTCATTCAGCTTATCGATCTCTTTGCAGACGCGATCTGCATTTTCCCTTATAAAGTCCTGTTTTTGGCGAAGGTTTGCAGTTTCCAGCTGCGCCTTGGACAAATCTGCTCCATAAGTTTCCCGAACCTGTCTGGCCTCCTCCAAAAGAGCCGTATTCTCGTCTATTTCCCGGCTGGTATTTTGATTAAGAAGCTCTAGCTTAGCGGCATCCTCCTCCAACGTATTCTTGCTGGCAGCTATCTCCTTGGCCTGTTCCTCCAGCTGCCCGTGCTCCCGCACCAAATCCACTGAAGCCTCTGCAATGTCCCTCTTCTTATCCTCCAGCTGGGAAAGGTTCATATGTATCGTGTTTTCCTTCAAGGCCAGAGCCTGAATATCTGCCTTTAACTGCTCCAGACCCTCCTTTTTTTCAGCAGCCCCACGCTCTTTCAAAGCTAGCTCCTTCTGAAGCTGCTCCACCCTTGCCAGAGCCTTGCCGCATTGCTCCTCCAGCTCCTCGATCTCCCGGCGCCGTCCCAGAAGGTTGCTGGAATTTTTAAAAGCTCCGCCTGTCATGGAACCGCCGGCGTTTAAAAGCTCCCCTTCCAGCGTTACAATCCTCAGGCTGTATTTATACCTTCGGGCCAGGGCAACGGCATGATCGATGGTGTCAGCCACTACCACCCGGCCCAGGAGATACCTAACCAGCCCCTCATATGGCGGCTCCGCCTGTACCAGGTCGCTTGCCAGGCCCAAAACCCCTGGTTCCTTAAGGGCGCCGGGCTGGCTGAAATTCTGACTGCCGTTTATGCTGGTGAGGGGCAGGAAGGTTACTCTTCCATACTTGTTCTTTTTCAGATATTCAATGAGACGCTTGGCCGTTTCCTCAGAATCGGTAACTACATTCTGGATACTGCCGCCCAATGCCGTCTCTATGGCAGTCTCATACTTACGCTGGGTTGTTATCAGATCCGCCACAACGCCGTGGATACCGCGAACCCGATCCCTGACCTCCATCACCCGGCGAATGCTGTTGCCATATCCATCGTAGCGCTCTGCCAGATTTTTAAGGGATTCCAGTCTGGTATGGGCCATATGATACTCCTGCTGGGTATCATTTAAGCTGCGGTTTAGCTGTCTTGCCTCCTCATCGGCTTCTTTTAAAGCAGCCTCTGTATTCTGAGCCTGGATCTGGCAGCTTTCCAGACTTTTCCGAATTTCTGAAAGAGCGGACTGCTCCCTGTCTATCAGCTCCTCCTGAACAGATTCGTCGCTTTTAAATTTAAGAAGCTTCTGGGACACCTCGCTCCGCCTTACGTTTACCTGCTCAAGCATGGTTTCATACCGCTGCTGTTTTGCAGTCAGGGACGCCCTCTCATTCAAAGCCTGAATGATACCTCCCTTGGCCGTTTCAATGTCCAAGTCCAAGCGTTTTATCAGCTCATCCTGGGCGCTTAAAAGCTCCTGAGCCTCCTCCTGACATTCAAGAGCTCTCTTAACCTGGGCGCAGGCATGCTCCAGCTCCTCATCATAGGAAGCAAGCTGATCCCTGCGGTTTTTCAGCTCCTCTGTGATGGCTCCCCTTCGGTTTTTAAGGTGCTCTTCATTCAGCTCCTCCGTATGTATCTGTTCATTTAACACATTAATCTGGCCTTCCAGGCTTCCCCTAAGAACCGTCCCCTGATTCAGTTCATCTCTGCCGGAATTGATACGATCTTCCAGTTCCGACAAATCCCGCTCTAAAGCTTCCTGCTCCGCCTTATATCGCTCTGAGCCTTCCCTGGTTTCCTCCATATCTCCGGCCAGAAGCTCCTTTTTACGTTCCACCTCCTCTAACTGTCTGGAAATACCCTCTGTCTCCATTAAAAACAAATTAGCGTCGCAGATCTTCAGCTCCTCCTTCAGCTGAAGATATTCCTTCGCGGACCTAGACTGACGCTCCAGCGGCCCTACCTGCTTTTCCAGTTCAACCAGTATATCGCTGACACGGATCAGATTTGCCTGCTCGTCCTCCAGTTTCTTTTGCGCTATGTTCTTTCTCCTTTTAAACTTAACGATACCCGCCGCCTCGTCAAATAGCTCCCTGCGTTCCTCTGGTTTTCCGCTTAAAATTTTATCAATCTGTCCCTGGCCAATAATCGAGTAGCCTTCCTTGCCAATACCTGTATCATAGAAAAGCTCACTAATATCCTTAAGCCGGCATATGCTGCCATTGATCATATACTCGCTTTCTCCGGAACGGTACAGCCGCCTGGATACCGTTACCTGGTCATAATCAATCGCCAGCTGGTGATCGCTGTTGTCCAAGGTGATGGCAACATAAGCAAAGCCCTGAGGCTTTCTCAGCTCGGTTCCCGCAAAGATAACGTCCTGCATGCTGGCCCCCCGAAGCTGCTTGATCCTCTGCTCGCCCAACACCCAGCGAACTGCATCCGCCACATTGCTTTTTCCGCTGCCATTCGGACCGACGATACCGGTAATTCCTGTATGGAATTCAAAGATTATTTTGTTGGCAAAGGATTTAAATCCTTGAATTTCAATGCTTTTTAAATACATATGTCACCTGCTGTTTGATTGCTTTCCGCTTTCTTTAACTTTAAAATTCCATTGTAGGCCGCTACCTGCTCTGCCGCCTTTTTGGTGCGCCCTACTCCCCTTCCGATTTCCTGCGCTCCAATCTTAGCGCAGACCTCAAAGGACTTGTTGTGGTCAGGGCCCTCCTCCTTAAGCATTTCATAGGTCAAAGCCTCTCCCTGCCGGCTCTGAACCATTTCCTGCAAGATAGTCTTGCTATCATAAAAGAGCTGCTTGTGTTCCATATCATTTAAAATAAACCCATGAATAAACTCTTTTGCATTAGCAAAACCACCATCCAGATAAACGGCTCCGATTAATGCCTCCAGGGCGTCCGAAACCACGGAGTTCCGGCTCCTTCCGCCTGTGGCGTCCTCTCCCTTGCCAAGATACAGATAGGAGCCAAGACTTAAATCTGCCGCACAATAGGCCAGTGTAGGCTCGCACACAATACTTGCCCGGATTTTTGTCAAATCCCCTTCAGACAGTGTATCATACTTATGAAATAAAAAATCGCTGATTACAATCTCTAAAACCGCATCACCCAAAAACTCCAAACGCTCATTGCACCGGCTGTGATCCAGACGGTGTTCATTTGCATAGGAGCTGTGTGTAAGAGCCTGTACCAGCAGGTTCCGGTTCTTAAAGGTATACCGAATCCTTTCTTCTAATTCGTTTAAATGATTGCTCATGCTGCTTGCCTCCTGACTATGAACGTTTAAGGCCCCTTAAAGGGCCTCCTCCATGAAAACATACTGCTGCGGATCAGCTTTTGACCGCTTAGGGCGGCGGCTAAAAAGCAGAATAAAAACGAACAAAAGGGCTGTGCCTACAGCCCCTGTTCCCATCCATTAATTTAATGCACTTTTAATCTGCTCTACTGCGTCGCCTACGGTTACAATCTGTTCAGCAGCCTCATTTGGAATCTCAATGTCGAACTCCTCTTCAATTCCCATAATAATCTGGAAAATATCCAGAGAGTCCGCACCCAGGTCATCTACGAATGTAGCTGCCATTGTCACTTCCTCTGGCTCAATGTTCAACACTTCAGCTATAATCCCCTGTAATTTTTCAAATTCCATCTCTTAGCTCCTCTTTCTTTTTCATATCTTTTATTCATGTGGTTCTTTGTTTTGCGTACTTAAGGCAGCCTGTATTTTATCATTGATAGCCTGCTCCTTAAATGTCACACACTGGATGATAGAATTGCGCACCTCTGTACGCCTGGAGTTGCCGTGGGTCTTTACTACCAGCCCCTTTAGCCCCAAAAGGGGAGCTCCCCCGTGCTGACTTGCGTCAAAGGACTTCAAGGTTTCCTTAAGCGCCGGCTTTACTAACAGCGCACCGGTTTTGCTCCGCAGAGTGGCCATCATGCCGTCCTTAACCATTCGAATCAGGGACGCCCCCACTCCTTCGTAAAGCTTTAAAATTACATTTCCCACAAATGCTTCACAGACAATGACATCCGCGCCTCCGTGAGGGATCTCTCTGGCCTCAATGCTGCCGGTGAAATTGATCCCCTTACAGGCCTTCAAAAGAGGAAATGTCTCTTTTACCAGTGCATTGCCCTTTTCTTCTTCCGCGCCAATGTTAACGATTGCCACTCTCGGATTTTTCAGCCCCATTACATGCTCCATATAAATAGAGCCCATTTGCGCAAACTGCACCAGATGAGAAGCTCTGGCATCCACATTCGCTCCGCAATCAATCAACAATGATACCCCTTTTTCTGTAGGAATAAGGGGCGCCAGAGGAGGACGTTCCACTCCTTTGATACGTCCCACAATAACCTGACCGCCTACCAGAATGGCTCCTGAGCTTCCTGCCGAAACAAAGGCGTCTGCCTCCCCGGTTTTAACCAGATTCATGCCAACTACGATGGAGGAATCCTTCTTCTTGCGGATAGCGTTCACCGGCGGCTCTTCTGTAGCAATGATCTCTGTGGCATTCACCACCTGAATCCGTTCCTTGCTGAAGGCATACTTGGAAAGCTCCGCCTTCACCTTGTCTTCCTGCCCTACAAGAAGCACCTGAATTTCAGGCTTTGCGCTCACTGCCTCTACCGCTCCCGCGACTATCTCTGACGGAGCATTGTCTCCGCCCATAGCATCCACTGCTACCCTAATCATAAGACTCTCCTTTCGCTCCTGCATAATTTATAATATACTAGATATTATTTCATAAATCAATAGGTTTTTTTGCCTCTTCTGGCCTTTAAAAAACGGATGTTTTCTTATCCTTTAACAATGATCTGGCAGCTTCTCATTACTTCCAGGGCTGCTTCATGTTTTTTAGGTGTGACACCAGCGCAGCCGTTTGCATGCACAATAATCGGCACTTCCGGCAAATATGCTTTTAAAAGAAGGGCATTAGAAATAACGCAAATATCCGTACAAACACCTATCATTTCAATTGATTCAATTTCCTGTTTGATGTGCTCCGCACGCAAATCCACAGCCAGATTTACACTCCCAAAGGTCTCCTTTACATATATCGGAAAATGAGATTTCATCTGCATAGCTTCCAGAGGTTCAATAAAATTCCATCCATCCGAACAGGAAATACAATGCTTTACGGGCAGGAATTTTCCTTCCTGTGTTTCCAGGTAATCACTTTGATGAGAATCTCTTGTTAAGATCACGTTTCCATCAAACTCTTTTACCATATTGACCACGACCGGGACAATATTTCTTGCTTCCGGCGTTCCTAAGGTTCCATATACAAAATCCTCCTGCATATCCACAACAATCAGATATTTTCTTGTCATATTTCCTCCTCCTAACGCTTATAGCGGTAACACCTTGATGGTTTTTTAGAATACTTGGTACTCGTCTGCGGAAGTTCCTCAACTATATCTTCGTTTAAATATTTTGCCTTAAACATCCTATGAAAGTTTCCGCTGTCGAGCGGTTGTCCCTTGATGCATTCATAAATTCCCTTCAGCTCTCCAATCGTAAAGCATTGACGGTTTTCTAAAAGCTGAAACGCCAGATCTGTGTATTCCAATTTTCCAACCAGCCGCCTCAATCCGGTTCGGATAATCTCCTCATGGTCAAACGCCAGGTCTTTTACAGAAATTCTCCTTCCCGTTTCTGTGATAAATTCTAACTCCCGATCGTTTAAAACTATCTGGAAAAATTCTGCATCTGCGGCATCGTCTCCTGCCTTTGGTTTAATATCCGCCTTTGGCGCCAGTGCAACGTAAGCTACGGAAATCACTCTCATCCTGGGATCCCGATTTACCGTTCCGAATGTATACAGCTGCTCCAGATGATAATCACTACACACACCTGTCTCCTCCAATAGCTCTCTCTTTGCTGCCTCATCCAGCGATTCCCTTATTCCCACAAATCCACCCGGCAGCGCCCATTTCCCCAAAAACGGATGTCCGCCGCGCTTAATCAGAAGAAGCTCTATCTTCTGTCCTTTATTGACTGTAAAGATCAGTATATCCACTGTGACAGATGGTTTTTCGTATTTGTTTGGATTATATAAATCCAGGAATTCTTTCTCTGTCATTTATATTCTCCTTTGTTTTTATTGTCTTGTTGACAATTATTATTGTATTAATAATAGTGTTTTTGAGAATATCTGTCAAGTGTATCGCTGCAAAAAATAAAAACTTAATGGGAATAAGAAATATCTGAAATATACTCTCTTGCACTAATTCAGTAAGTACAAGACGTGTAAATTTTATATTAGGCTGCGAGGCGCTGGAGATATTAGAAAAAACAAGAATTACAAAAATGCAATACTACTTGATATACAGCAACATTTATTCGATTGGCGCCTGGTAAAATCCCCCATAAAAATTTTCTGTTTTGACTATATTGACAATGACATGGGGATCCTGTTCCCGCATAAGATGCACAATGTCGTTCACCTCATAGGAGGATACTACAGTGTGAAGCAGATACATTTTCTTGTGACTGTAACCGCCTACTGCATCCACACAGGATATGCCGTGTCTGTATTGTTTTATGTACTGATTTATGATTTCCGGCGCCTTGGTGGTGGTAATCTGCAGTGTAACCCGTTCATACCTGTGATGGAAGGCAGAGATGGCTTTAGTGGATACGAACTGGAACAGGATAGAATATCCTGCATACAGCCATCCGAACATATATCCGAAGATACAGAGAATCACACAGTTGCCTGCAAACACATATTCCCATATGGATCGTCCTGTCTTATTAGACACATACAGGGCGATAAAGTCCGTACCACCGGTCGAAGCATTGCCCCTTAAGGCGATGGCTATGGAAATACCGTACAGAAAGCCGCCAAAGACCACATCCAGAAGCACATCGTTAAACAGCGGTTCAAAGCGGCAGATTTTGAGAAAGAAGCTGGCCAGGAATACCTGCAGCATGGAATAAAAGGTAAAACGCATGCTGATGCTTCTGCAGCAGAGGATGGCCACCGGTATATTGAGAACCAGCATTCCCAGAGAAGTGGAAACACTGTGCCCGTATAGGGAGGCAATCTTGTCTATAAGGATGGCAACTCCGGTAAATCCGCTGGACAAAAGGTTTGCCGGCCTTATGAATGCCTGGATCACATAAGCCTGCAGCAAGGCGGATGCCACCACAGCCAGAATCGTTATGAGCCTTTTCACCAGTAGGCTCCTTTTGTACTTTGCTATCATAGCTCTATCTCCCTAACTCCCCCAGACTGTCTAAAAGCTGACGGACCAGTGTTTCTGACACCACGTCATAGCTGTTTTCATGAGGCGGTTCTGCAAAGCCATAGGTTACTGCGTTGGAAGTGGTGGTGGGATCTGTTATCCAGTCCTTGCAGGAGCTGTGAACCTGCCTGATTCCGGTTTCTTCCATGAGTTTCCTGGCATTGGATGCGTTGATGCCGCTTCCGGCCAGGATTTCGATACAATTCCCATAGGCTGACTGAAGGGCTCCCAACAAAACTTTTCCTTCCACTGCCTTTGGCTTTAAACCGCTGGTCAGCAAACGGTCAGCCCCAAGCTCAATCAGGGTCTCTATGGATTCATAAGGATTGGATGTACAATCAAAGGCCCGGTGGAAGACAGCTTCCTTACCATGGCTGTGGATGATGGAAATTATCCGTGCATTCCTTTCCCTGTCAATGGAGGCATCTGCCCTCAAGCATCCAAAGGCAATACCGTCTGCTCCGTGGCGTACCAGATTCTCACATTCCCTGAGCATCACATTGAAATCTTCTTCGCTGTAACAGAATCCGCCGCCCCTGGGCCGTACCATTGCAATTACTTTTACGTTGCAATGCTCCTTCACAAGCTCCAGGGTCGCTAGGGAAGGCGTCAGCCCACCCATGTTCAGGGCACAATTCAGTTCAATCCGTCCAGCGCCTCCAGACGCCGCCTGCATGGCATCGTAATAGCTGCCGCAGCATATCTCCAACATATTAAAACCTCTCCTTCTTCCTGTCAATCTTTACCTCATTTCGTCGGTACACGGCTCCATTGATACGCTACTACTCCATCCTATCCCGCACTTTATCAGCTCCGCATTTTATCGCTGCTTCAGCGCTATCTCACTCCGCCAGTACCGCACCTGAACTCTGACTCGTTTCATCCCTCCATAAGCTTTGACTGAGAAGCCATGAGCCAAAGGCCTACAGCTGTGCCAGACGGTACAGGGCCAGTGCATATATTTTTGCGTTGGTCACCAGATCATCCACGCTCATCCACTCATTTGGATTGTGGCTGATTCCCTTCTGGCCCGGAAAACTGGGACCGAATGGGATAATTCCGGGCAGGGCCTTGGCATAGGTGCCGCCGGTGGTGGTCACCGGAGTCCCGTCCATCCCCGTAACCCGTTCATAGCTGTCCTGCATGGCCTTTACCATAGGCGTATCCTTGGCAAATACCACCGGGGCATAGTTCTGAATCAGCTCTGCCTTCAGACCGCAGCTCTCTGCCTTCTTTACAATGGGCTTCATGATTTCCTGAATCGTGATGCCGCCAGGGTAGCATAAGGTGGCGTAAAAAGATACCCCGCTGTCTGCGTTCCCGCCGGATACCAGTCTGTAACCACGCATCTCCATCATACCATATTCTTCATGGTAGTAGTCAATCCCTAATCGATCGCCCGTATTACTGGCACCTATAAAATAATTATTAACAAATTCGAAAAATGTCTCCAGACAATCCCTTGTACCAAGGATGCGCACCACAGCCCTTCCGCGTTCACTGTATACCACAGGATACTTACAGTCCGGTGTAAATCCATAAACGGGAGGCTTTTCTTTTGACAGATAGTACGCAAGATCCTCAAAGCCTGTTTCCTCGTCACAGCCGAAGATGATCCGCACAGGATGCTTTAAGGAAAGCCCCAGCGCCTTGACGGCAGCCAGCCCGTACAGGCAGGCCATGACAGGGCCTTTATTATCTAATACTCCCCTGCTGTATATGATTCCGTCTTCCATATGACCGCTGAAAGGAGAATTCTTCCAGCCCTCTCCCACCGGAACCACATCCACATGCCCTATGGCACAAACATAGTCTTCTCCCCTGCCATAGGAGGCATATCCGATATATCCGTCCAGATTCATGGTCTCAAATCCCAGCTCCCTGCCAATCGCAAGAGCCAGCTCCAGGGCCTCCTTTACCCCGGGGCCAAAGGGAGCCCCTTCTCGGGCCTCCCTTTCCACACTGTCAATACGAACAAGTTTACGTACATGTTCAATCATTTGATCCCGCTTGTCGTCAATATAGTTTAGAAGCTTCCTGTCAATCTGCTCCTGCTTCGACAATCCCACCGGCTCTTTATCTAACTTCCCATCCATATTCCTATTCCTCTATGGGCGCCATACGCGTCTTCATATAGTTTTCCATCCACTCGTTTGATGCTTTTTCGTAGGTGCAGCGGCCGTCTGCGCCGCGGGCAACCAGATACACGGTGGGTTCCAGACTCTCTGTGACCACAGCAAAGGAGAAGCCTTCTATGTTGGTCGCCGCCCCCCATTCGCCCTTTGTATTCATGGCAATAAGGGACAAATCCCCTGCTTCACCCCTGCGCTTTCTAAGCTCCTCGTCAAGGCGGTTCACTGCTGTCTCACAGGCCTCCTGAGGGTGCATACCCTCTCCCATAAGCCGAACGATTTCATAGGAAATACAGCCCTTCATCAGATCCTCACCCAGACCAGTGGCGCTGGCAGCTCCTATCTTGCTGTCCGCATAGAATCCGGATCCGGATATGGGCGAATCCCCTACCCTCCCCTTTTTCTTCATGAAGAGACCGCTGGTGGAGGTTGCCGCTGTCATTTTTCCGGTCATATCCAGGCAGGCCATACCCACAGTATCGTGGCCGGAGTAGGGCTTAAGCTTCTGAGAGGCCGCCTGAATAGCTGCCTGAGAAGACATCTCTTTTAATCGTTTCCTGTAGTGGGCTTTGGCGCGATCTGTCAGCATGTTCTTACGCTCAAATCCCTCTTTGTGGGCGAATTTTTCTGCACCTTCCGCCACCAGTACGTTGTTGACCTTTTCATGGCTTAAGCGTCTGGCGATAGACACCGGATTGGCAAAGTCCTTGATGGCAGCAACAGCGCCAATATCCAGGGTATTTCCATCCATAAAGGCTGCGTCCATTTCCACTTCCATTTCCTCATTTGGCAGCCCGCCGTAGCCGACAGATTTATAGTAAGGAAAATCCTCCACTTCCCGGACGGCGGACTCTATGGCATCCCCTGCGTCCCCACCGTTCTTCAGAATTTTTGCTCCTTTAGTGATTCCCTCCACTGCCATACGCCAGGTTGCAATCATACCCCACATCCTATCTATCCTCCTCTATCTGAAACAGAATTTATTTTCCAGCTCCGTAGTATCGTTGCCGTCAGCCAGTGCCTTTGCCAGCATGCACATATTATTAAGTGCGTCATTCAGTCCCATGCCGCCTTTTTTCGGTGTCTCTACAATAGCCACCTTATCCTTGTATGCTGTGATGGTATCCTCGTTTTCAACGGACATGGCAGCAAATGCTTTTGCCGTTGTGGTGGCATTAATGTCACAGGCCACCTTGGCGCACATGCTGGCATAATCTGCGTAGTTAAAGGCGGGACCGCACATGACCACATCCGGCTTAAGTTTGTTCACCATGGCGCAGAGCTTACGGCTGACCTCCTCCGGGTCAGCCAGGAAGGTTCCATTGCCGCAGCACAGGCAGGCTGTCACATGGCCGTCCACCTGCTTTAAAAAGGGTTCCATCATAACTGCGGGACCGATGGGTTCCTTTTTGCCTGTAAGGGGAACCATTGTATCATCTTTTGTTCCAAGACCAGACTGTATCTGATCATATATCATAATAACTTTCATTATCTTCACCTCGTATTATTGTACCCACGTTGGGATCATCAAAGGAAAGCTGTCAAAGGCTGGGCCATCAATGACAGGATTGTCAAAGGCAGATGTCCTACAGGTCGTCAAAGGAAAGGTCATCAAAATCAATGTCATCATCATCTGATTTCTCACTAGCCTTGGCTTCATCTTCCAGGTACTGTTTATCCATCATCTTAATAAATGGCATGTAGATGAATACGCCAAGTATGAGAAGCAGAAGCTGCAGCACAGCCCCCTGCCATCCTGTTGCCAGGAAGCCTGAGAGTACCACAGGCATGGTCCATGGAATTGCCACTCCGCTGCAAAGAGGAACCAGACCAATGCTCATGCAAAAATAAGAAATCACAATATTTATAGTCGGCACCAGCATGAAGGGAATGATAATCATTGGGTTCAGTACGATAGGAAGGCCGAACACAATAGGCTCATTGATGCCAAACACGCCGGGGATAAAAGCCAGCTTGCCTAATTCCTTGATACGCTTGGAGCGGCAGAACAGAAGCATTGCAATCAGCAGCGACAGCGTGGAGCCACATCCGCCAAAGGTTGCGAACAAATCCTGGAACTGCTGGGATATGATATTGGGCAGCGGCTGACCTGCCTGGAACGCAGCCAGGTTGTCGGCAGACAAGGTCTGAAGGATGGGATTGAACACCGCGCCCACCACAGAACCGCCGTTCACTCCAAAGAACCAGAAGAAATGAAGGAAAATATATGCGATTACCATGGCCGGAAGTGTATTACCCAGCTTTAAAAGCGGCGTCTGCAAAATGGTAAAAATAAAGTTGAAAGCGCTCTTATAGGGTGTCAGCGCAAACACAATATTCAGGATAAAGAACACCAGTATGGATACACCGGCAGGAATCAAGGCTGAAAATGACTTTGATACCGTAGGAGGAACACCGTCAGGCATTTTGATGACCCAGCCCTTTTTGTTCACCCATGCATAGATGTGGACTGACAAAAAGGCTACGATAATTCCCACAAAGATACCCTTGGAGCCTACCCAGTTTAATGGGATTCCTGTAACAGGGGAACCGCCGTCCACAAGAATCTCATAAGGCATGATGAGGAACCAGCTCACCAGAGCAATGGCTGCGCCGAACAGCTTATCTACCTTCATCTGCTCCGAGAAGGAATAGCCGACACCTATTATGGCCAGTACAGCCATGATAGAGAAGGTGGCGTCTGTGGGCTTGGAAAAGTAGGACGCCCAGTTGTCCCCAAAAAACCGGGCCCAAAAATCCGTCCATCCCGGTATAGGGAAGTTGGCAATCAGCAGGAAAAAGGATCCTACAATTAAGAGCGGCATGGACAGCAGGAAGCCGTCACGAATAGCAATCAGATATTTATTTTTTCCGATTTTCTCTGCCAGAGGCATAAGTACAGACTCCAACTTACGTAACATATTTCATATTCCCCCATTTCAATTATAATATTTTACAGCAGAACGGTACGAATTTGTCACTCTAGCTATTTAGCTGATTTCATGAGCTTGATAGCAGACTTCAGTACCTTCTCACCGTTCATCATGCCGTAATCCGTCTGGTCGATAACCTGAATCGGGATTCCCCTGTCGCCATACTTTTCTACAATTTCACCATAGCGGTATTTAACCTGGGGTCCTAAAAGAATCACATCCGGGCGCTTCTCGTCAATAATCTGTCCAATTTTTCCGTCCGGGAACGCTTCCACTTCAATGGGAAGGTCATGGGAATCAGCTACACTCTGCATCTTGCTTGCCAGCATACTGGTGGACATTCCTGCGCTGCAAAATAAATATACTCGTTTCATAATGAAACCCTCCTTGATATATATAGTTTCCTTTTATTGTTTCTGTTTTTCCCAATAGGTAAATCCCTGTGTCTATCCTTACCATTTTTCCAGCTTTTTCTCCAGCGCTGCGATTTTTTCATAGCTGGCAATCATCTCTTCTGCAATGATTTTGAAGCCTTCCGCGCTCATGAGCTGATCTTCTGCATGAACCAGAATCAGGGAACCTCCTACCTGCTCTCCCTGGGCTTCCTTTTGAATCAGCTCAAAATGGGCTTCATGACCCACTAAGAACATCTTTTGTCCTGTCTTGATGCATTCCCTGGCGCCTTCAAAGTCCCCCTGCTTTGCTTTCTGGATTGCTTCGATGTAGCTGGAACGCGCACCCCCTACATTAGAGATGATTTTGAAGCAAATCATTTCTAATCCCTCTGCCATATTTAGTGCCTCCTTACTATTTTTGAAAAGAGAAAATGCAACAAAATCATTCTGTTTGCTGCATTTTTATTAAGTTGCCTTAATTATAAGGCAGTTATTCACTTTTTTCCTTAAAGGCATTTCCTAGCTGTTAGGAAATTCAAACCATAATTCTATCAATAAATTCCTCATAGCTGCATGGAGACACTAATTTTACCAGCTCCTCCGGATGGTTCACCACATTGGACACCCAGTCAAAGAATATTTTAATCATTCTGGCATCACCCTCGTTGATGGCAAAAAGCATTACCATACGTACCTCAAAGGCCCCCCATTTCACCGGATTCTTAAGCTGTGCCACAGCGATGGTGGAATTGCTGGCAAAGGCGCCAAAGGCATGGGGAATGGCAAAGGTGTTCACAAAGGAGGTAGGTGACATCTGCTCTCTCTTTAAGACCACTTCTGTAAATTCAGATTCCACGATGCCTTCTCTTTCCAGGCCTGCGCACAGCATACGGATGATTTTCTCCGGCTGATTCATGTCCACCTGGGTATAATAATGCTCCTTGCGTATCAGGTTTCCGATCTGAGATGTGAATTCCAGCCGGAAGCCCTTCTTGTCCAGCCGGTTGATGGCCTGGAGAATTTTTGATTCTGTCTCCGAATCCACGAACAGGTTGATGGAGACCGTCTCCACATTCAGTCCATGTTCCAGGGGAAAGGTGCTAAGAAGCAGATCCGGATCCAGGGCAGACACCTCGTCCTCTTCAAAATAGCCGAATACCTTTACCACCTCCATCCTTTCCCGAAACATGCCAGATATCTTCTTCACACACATATCAGAAAAGGACTGGTTGTGAGGCAGAATCATGATAGCCCTGTATTTTCTTACGGAGTTCATGCGTTCACTGGCAGCTCCCAGGTGAAGGGCAATGTAGCAGCTCTCCACATCCGATACGGGACGTCCCAGCTTCTGCTCCAGAAACTCCAGAACATAAATTCCCATTTCAAAGACAAGGGGATATTTGCGCTTGATTTCCTCCACGAATACATCCTCCATCCGCACCTGGTTCTTAACACGTTCGATAAGTCCGTGAAAATGCATCTTAAGTCCTGCCATCAGATCCGCATCCTGCCTGAAATCCACGCCAAACAGAGCATAGACCTTTTCCAGAGCCTCGGTCACCAGCTTCCTGGTATTCAGCCACTTTCCATTATAATTGACAAAATCGCTGGTGTAATTGGAAGCCCGTCTGCCCATGATTACCAGGGCAAACATGCCCACCTCGCCGTCGTGGACCGTTATGTGCAGCCTCTTGGAAATGCGGTTAAAGAAGGTCTTGGATATTTGGTATTCGATGGTTTCCTCCAACCCCTGCATCCCCTCCTCCATATTGATGTAATTGGCGCAGTTCATCCGTTCAATGCTGGTCCCTGCATGGAGAATCAGCATGGGGAACATGGATTCATGGATGGAATAATCATATTCCTTCAGCACCTCCACAAAGATATCCTTAACCTCAATCAGGTTAAAGCTTCTGTAGAGATGGGCCAGGGTGTTCAGGTTTAGGAAGTTCTCATGCACCTCTGCCACCAGCAAATCCCTATAGAAACGGCGTTTGCTGGCCTCGTCCCCCTGTAAGGATATACATTCCTTATTCCGCACCAGCTTAAGGCCGCTGTAAGGCTCCAGCATCTTGCGTATGCGCTTTAAATCATTATCAATGGAATATTCACTGACATAAATCTGACTCTGGAGCATGGTAAGGTTCAGCTCCTTTACTTCAAAAAGCAGCCTTTGTATCATATATGCACAGCGGGCTCCGGGAGTCTGTGGAATGTCCGCCTCCCTCATCTCTGCCCCGGATGCCAGAACAGGCCGTGCACCCTCGCACAGCCTGTATCCCTGGCGCACATTGGACTCAATGGGCGGCGGGTTCATGTGCTTGTTGATTACCTCCACATCGGAACGAATGGTTCGATCAGATACCTGCAGAAGGCCAGCCAGCTGACGGCTGGTCATCCAGCTCCCCCGCTCTGACAATATGGCAAGCAGCTGCTCCCGTCTTTTGTTCTGCATGGTTAAAACTCCTTTTTACATCTGTCATAGCAGATTTTATACAATACTCGCTTTATATGATACAATCCATATACAATATCAGTATTATACGGTATATAATGCCAATCTTATCAGTCCTATAAAATACCAGCCTTATATGATACCAAAATCATACGATACAGAACGCGAACACCTTTAAGGGTTCAATATAATCCAACAGGACGTGCTCGTAATCCGGCAGATGTCCAATGACATTCTTACGGCCATCATTGGGCATTGCCTTTGTGACAATATGGAGCTCACCCTTATATTTCAGGTAACCGTCATTGAGTATAACCACATCGCCCCGCTTTAAGTCCCTGGTGTTGGCAGCCGGAATAGACTGATCCGCAAATGTCTCCCTAGGCCAGGTGGAGCGGATCATGTATTCGCTCATATCACCCCTTACCACATGCTTTGGCTCATAGTACAGAATCTGCTTTTCTATCCCGGTCAGTTCCTTCTCCAGCTTAATTCCAAAGGTAAGGATGCTGGCATTAATTGCTGTACAGGCCTTAAGTTCCTCGTCCGTAGCATATGCATTGGCAATCAGCACATCATCCACCATTCCTGTGGCAAACATGTGCCGTACCTGGAAATCCAATGGAAGGCCACGGTGCATTTCCAGGGTACAGAGTCCTTCATTTACAGGCCATGGACCGTAAGCGCCCGAAGCATTGCTGGATACGAACGCAGCTACCCTAAGCCCCAGTGATTTCATCTTGTCATTGCACCGGTTAAAATGCTTCAGGCTCAGTCCCGTAAATTTCTGCGGATAAAAATTATGGCAGGTAATTAGTTTCTCACGGTTCGGATGGTGATCCATGATATTCTCCACATACACCAGCTTAGAACTGGCATTCAACTCGACCTTAAGTCCTTGAGGATTATACGTCATAAGACTTTCCTTCATGCCGTCAAAGCCCTCGTCCAGCCGGATGCCATCCACATGCATTTCCTGGAACACAGACAGATCCTCATAAGAAATGCCCATCCGGGAAAATACAGCAGGGTTCACATCCGGGATGATTTCCATGCCGCAGGCATGGGCCTGGTCAGCCAGACGGCGAAACTGCTTGATGATTTTCTCCCTGCTCTTTTCACCAACGCTTAAAAGGCAGGTAAAAATCCTCTTGTAACCTAGTTTACCTGCCTTTCTAATATACGCTATATCCTGTTCTTCATTAGAATGCTCCGGATAAATAGAGATACCTAATTTTGCCATAATAACCCCTCTTTCCTGATTTGAACTGGGAAGCAGTTCTTAGAACCTTAACTATAGCCTGTCAGCAGAGGATTCCGCCGTAAATCTGTTTCCTAACAGCTAGGAAACGCTCCACCCCTAATTTATTCTTCACCGAATTTTAACATAATAAACTTATCTTGATAACTAGTGCATAAACCCATAATTCTCAAGGCGGGTTTTAGGATTGGAAGAAACGTTATTACATACACTCTTTATCATCCATTCTGTATCAGGATCTGTTCGCCCTGAATCAGCGGATACCTTGCCAGCAAATTGCCGTCTAAATTTTCTCTGTACATATCCACCGCCGTAATCTGATGATTCCCGTATGTGGTATAGTAATATATCCCCCTATCTGTATTGCAGCAGGAGGTGTAAATCGTGATTTCAAATTTTCCGTCTCCTACCTCGCAGCATCCTCGAATCTGGCCTACCGAACCAAGGATATGAAAAAACTGACTGATACTTTCTGCTTCGGAATCTCCGGAAATTGAATTCAGTTTCGAAAAAGCTGCCCGTATAAAACGGGACTGGGAGGACCAATCTCCCGGCAATCCCAGAGCGCCCATCCCACGGCTGTAGGCTTTCAAAGACAGCTTGCTGGAAAAATGATTTTCTGGATCGTTTGCAGATAACTGCATAAAATTATTCAACTGGAACATCTGCATGTTAAACGGCGGGTTATTCGTCAACACGCCGGCAGGGTTATTGTAAACCCGAATTCCTTCCTTTACTGCTTCCAGTGTAATCGCTTCATATCGATCCGCAATCAGCCAGTGAAGCTGAGCCAGAGGCAGCCTTTCATTAAAGGGAGTATCAAGCAAATTGATTCTCTCCAAAAGCATCCTTGCCTCCTGTACCGAAGAACATTGGCCTAAAATCCAAGGAATCAGTTCAAACTGGGCTACATTATCCCTATGTGGGACTGCTTTCCTGTAATATGCATTTCCAACAAAATTCAATCCGGCTATGCCCAGTCCCTTCTCATTCACCGCATCATAATACAGAGGATACTGCTCCATGACATAAGCCATCCCGATTATAGCGTAATGATGTTTCATTTCTCCCATCATACGGAAATGAAATGGGTAATTACGGGGCGTTATGGTAACTTCGTCACAATAAGAAAACTCATAATCCAGTGTGCGTCCAAAATAGAAATCCTTTGTTTGATAGGTTGCTGCTGTGCACATAAATTCTACCTCCTAATTCATCGCGCGCCAAACGTGGGCTTCTTTAAGCATCCAAGCATACTCCGCACCATAACTTTGTCAAAAGCCATTTCAGGGACATGCTTACCTTTATCGGGCCACTGCATAGGCAATCTGTGGCTTTCCGGTTCCTGCGGGGCTGCCAGCAGAAGGCCATAAGCGGGAAGCCTATGGGTAGGTACATCTGTATGATAGTATCCATTATCCGCTGTTTTACCCGTTCCATACCGTAAACATTCTTCATCCAGGATTCGACGCGCTTCCTGCGGGTCTCTTGCTTTAAGAATCATTGTTCCGCTGAATGTTTATCATGATGGAAAGGGCAGCATGGAAGGATCTGTTTTTATACTCTTACACATGTATGCTTCAAACCAGAAACCAGTCTCTCATGCATTTCAGCACCTGCACCAGTTGTTCTTCCTCAATTACATAAGGCACCATAGCATACATATAATTTAAGAAAGGACGGCTGAATACACCTCTCTGATAAGCAAACTCCTGATATCCTTTGAGATCTGCTCTGTCCTTCAATTCCACACAAACGCATCCGCCCATGATGCGGACTTGTCTGATACGCGGATCAGCAAAGCCTTCCATCTCACGGCGTGTAATCCTCTCTATTTTCTTAATTCTATCCAAATAGCGACCATTTTCAAACAGTTCAATGGATTTGAGCGCAACGCTGCAAGCAAGCGCGTTTCCCATAAAGGTCGGGCCATGCATCAACGCATGATCCGGGTTATCGCTGTAGAATCCGTCAAAAATACGATGATTGGCAACTGTAGCTGCATGACCGATATAGCCTCCGGTCAGAGCCTTCCCCAACACCAGAATATCGGGCAGCACCAGATCGGCCACAAAGCGGTTGCCGGTACGTCCAAATCCCGTTGCCACCTCGTCGAAGATCAACAACACATCATACTGGTCGCAAAGCTCCCTGGCTCTCTTCAGGAAAGAAATGTCGTACATCCTCATACCGCCTGCGCCCTGCAGCAGAGGCTCCACAATAAAGCAGTAAAATTCCTCACCATGCTTTTTAAATGCTTCCTCCAGAGCAGGTATCTCAGTCGGAATGTGAAAAACCCCCTTTTTCTTAGTAAGGATTGCATGATAGTCCTCATCATCTCCCACCTCCATGGTCTTAAATGTATCGCCATGGTAGGCATGTTCCAGTGACAATACTATGTTTCGCTTACTTCCCCTGTTAATATTGAATTGAAGAGCC
This sequence comes from Clostridium porci, assembly GCF_009696375.1. Taxonomy (GTDB): domain Bacteria; phylum Bacillota; class Clostridia; order Lachnospirales; family Lachnospiraceae; genus Enterocloster; species Enterocloster porci. The sequence continues at coordinate 16,294 of NZ_VUMD01000014.1, read as the reverse complement.
ATTTTCAGAGCGACTTCCACCGCAACGCTTCCTGAGTCAGAAAAGAAACAGTAATCCAAATCACCAGGCAGCCATTCCTCCAGCCTGGCAGAGAGTTTTTGAACCGGCTCATGGGTCAACCCGCCCATCATAACATGAGCAAATCGATCCAACTGTCCTTTGATTGCCTCATTCAGCGCCGGATTTTTGTATCCGTGAATCACGCTCCACCAGGAGGATACAGAATCAATCAGCTTCTGTTCTTTCGTATACAGATACACTCCTTCGGCATCGACAATGTTATAGGGCTGTTTCATCGTCTTCATTTGTACATAGGGATACCAGATCATATTTATCTTTCACCTTTCCATTATTCGTAAAGAGCTGCCAGAACGTCTGCATTTATGTCCAGTTCTGTATCGCTGTCCTGCACGCAGGCAAGCACCTTCAGTCCGGTCATATACTCACACATCCCTTTGTTATCTTCTTCCATCACATTACCAGGATGATAGTGGTTGAAAATAATACCCTTCACCGGCAGGCCGTGACTGCGCATATACTCTACGGTCAGTACCACGCTGTTGATGGTTCCCAGCCCGGCATCCGCTACAATCAGGCTGGACAGCCCCAGCTCCTTCACCACATCTTCCAGTTGAATCTTTGCCTCGTCAAAACAGAGCGGGCAGAGAATGCCTCCGCTTCCTTCCATGGTCACATAATCATACGTTTCGCATACTGCTTCAAAGCGCTTCTTTACCACATCCATCTGCACCGGGTTGCCCTCTATTCGGGATGCCAGATGCGGGGAATACGCATTTTCATAAATATAGGGACACATTTCGGACAGTTCCTGCGAGATACCGGAGATATTTTTTACCCACAAGGCATCACCCGGGATCAGACTTCCATCCTCCCGGCGATCATTCCCGCTCATGGCCGCCTTATAGTATGCCGCTTTCCATCCATTGCTTGCCAGCTTTTTTACAATCAGTCCGGCAACATATGTTTTCCCAATATCAGTTCCGGTACCGGTAATAAATAGTTTCCTGTTCATCTTATACCTCTTCTTCATCTTTCATTCGCATTCATCATACAGGCCGCCAGAGCATCTGCCAATCCATCTATCTCTTTTGGGGTATGGGAAGACATCAGCGTAATCCTCAGTCTGGCGCTGCCTTTTGCCACAGTTGGATAGCGAATAGCAGAAATATAATAGCTGCGCTGCTTTAACAATTCCATAATTTCCATTGCTCTGCCTTCATCCCCAATAATGACCGGAATGATTGCCGTCTCGGAAAATGCATTGATTCCTCGTTTCTTTAAAGCCTCGCAGCAGTAACGTATATTATCCTGAAGCTTTCTTACCCGCTGGGGACATTCCATAATCTGCCGGATTCCCTGTATGGAGGCGGCCATAGACACCGGTGAAAGGGCAGTAGAAAAGAGAAAGCTTCTGGCCTTGTTAATCAGATATTGAATTAAAGTATGGGAACCGCAGACAAAACCGCCTTCACTGCCTATTGATTTGCTTAAGGTTCCCATCAGCACATCCACAGAACCTTCCATGCTGTAGTACTCTTCCGTTCCTCGCCCAGTCGCTCCGATCACACCGGTCGCATGTGCTTCGTCAATCATAGACAACAGTTCGTAACGGTTGGCCAGTTCTACCAGTCCTGGCAGATTCACAATATCACCGTCCATACTGAACACTCCGTCACTGACAATCAATCCACAGCGGCCAGGATTAGCCCTGATTTTTTTCTCAAGATCTTTCATATCATTATGGCGGTATATCACCAGATCCGCTTTCGACAGCCTGCAGCCGTCAATAATACTTGCATGATTGAGTTCATCGCTGTATATAACATCTCCCTTCCTTGTCAGGGCAGATATTATGCCTGCATTAGCCATGTATCCTGTATTAAATACCAGTGCGGCTTCCCGCTTTTTTAATGCAGCAATAACAGCTTCCAGCTGTATATGAATACGCGACGTTCCCGTAGTCAGCCGCGAACCGCCTGAACCAATGCCATACTCATCCATCACGCCAGCAGCGTATTCCTTCACCTTTGAATCATTGCACATATCCAGATAACTATTGGAAGAAAACAGGTACCGTTGTTCTCCTTCCACCATCACTTGTGTGCTCTGGGCCGAATCAAATATCGTCATATTTCGGAACAGATTCTTTTCTTTTAAAAGCTCCAGTTCCTTTTCCATTCTGCTCCATTTACTCATGCTCTGTTACCTCTCTTATCCAGAACCTCCAGGGGTTTGAGAAACTCTGAAAGCTGCATAAATGCTTACCCCATTAGATCCGCACCAGCATTTTTTGCTGTTCCAGAAAATGGATACAGTCGGCTGCTTCTTCTGTGGATCCCCGGAACAGAAAGATCCTTCCCCCATCCGGGCATCCGCCCTCCTTCAGTTTTGTGATCCGCACATACCCCAGCTCCTTTGATGCGAAATAACCGGTTACGTAATCCGGATCATCAGAGATACACAATTCCCCGATAATATTTTTGTGATTGGCTACCTTAGTGGCGAGTATCAGAGCCTCTTTAAAATGGTTCTTTTGTGATCTGTCGTCACTGTTATCCTCCACATCCATATAAGTAGCGCGGATGCCCCGGTCATGGTTCGGTTCCAGGCGTTCCATGGTATCTACGTTTAGCAGTATTGCCCCGCGCATCCCCCAGGTATCCTCCATTTTTGCTAATATCTGCTCACTGTTTCCAATACCTGATTTTTTCAAAAGTTCTGCAAGCTTTAACCGGCCCTCTGCGGCCGTATTAACCTCACAGGTAGATACAGGCAGCGCATCCACGACCATCACATCCTCCTGAGAAACTTTTTCTATCTTAAGATTGATCAAATCCGCCCTTCCTTTTGCATGGTGCAGAGCCCTCTCCAGAAGCTGCCTGCAGATAGTATCCAATTTATCCTCCATTACGATTTTTTCCGCTCCGGAAATATGCTGATCTCTGCCATTTTCTTTTCGACTGGCGCGCATCTTCACACTATACAAATCTTTATTCACAACTGGCCTCCCCGACTTTCTTTTCGTACAGCTGCGCCCCGCTCTTTGACAGTACTCTGCGCAGTACCGGTTCCATCGCCGATGCACAAACCGCCGTAAAAATCATGCCCGGCACAGCAGCTGCCAGGAGCGGCATTACAGGTACCTTCAACATCACTGCCAACACGAATCTGGCACATCCCGTTCCAATCGGGCCGGACGCCGGAATGGAAAACTTTCTGACCGGACATTTGGTCACAATCAATCCTGCTGCTATACGGAACACCATGGCAACCAACACATTCCAAATAGTGTGAGTTCCTAACAGCAGCTGAATGATACTGGAACAGATTCCAATGATCAGATATCGCTTAAATCCGACCATGGCTGCCAGACATACCGCATAAGGCGCCGATAACTGAAATTCTGCTCCCGGAAAAAGAGAAGGAAGCTTAATCATGCCCAAAGCCACCAGAATAGCTGTGAAAACCCCATCCAGCGCTATTCTCTGAAGGGAAGATGCCCCCCCTTTTTTTCTCAAATTACTGCAGACGCACTTCATAACCCATCCCCTTTAACAGCTTCATATCGGTTTCAACCGTAATTCCTGCAGTTGTCAGCATATCTCCGGAAATGGCGGCATTTGCACCGCTTGCAAAACATTGTTTCCCTTTATCTTCTATCAATCCCCGACCACCGGCCAGACGGATATCCCCGTCCGGAATCAGAAAACGGAAGATTGCAACGACCCGGCACAATTCATCATTGCTCAATACGCGGTTGTTCTCATAGGGTGTGCCAGGGATAGGATTCAGTAAGTTCACCGGAACTGACTTTACCCCCAGCTCCCTGGCAGTCAAAGCCATATCAATTCTGTCTTCCATTGTTTCCCCCAGCCCGATAATGCCACCGGAGCAGACGGATAATCCGGCACGCTGTGCCGCCTTTAAGGTCTCAATTTTCTCATCGTAGGTATGAGTGGTACAGACCCTGGCAAAATAACGTCTGGAGGATTCAAGATTACAGTGTACGCGAGAAGCCCCCGCATCCTTGAGCTTTTTAAACTGCGTTTCCCCCAGCAGTCCAAAAGACACGCAGACCTCAATTTCGGTCTCTTTTCTGATCTGGCGGATACTTTCACAAACCCGATCCACCTCTTTGTCTGACAGACGCCTGCCGGAAGTAACAATCGAATACCGAAGCACACCCTGGTCTTCATTTTGTTTTGCGCCGGCCAGCAGTTCTTCTGTAGACAACAGCGGATAGCTGTCTTTCAGGGAAGTGTGATAATGCATACTTTGGGCGCAATACTTGCAGTCCTCGGAACATTTTCCGCACTTTCCATTAATAATTGTACACATATCAAAGCGATTTCCACAGAAATGCGCTCTCAGCTGATCAGCCGCCTGCCTCAGCTCCTGAAAAGGAGTTCCCACCAGCTTTAACGCCTCGTCTCTGGTAATTTCTTCTCCTGCTAATATCTTATTTTTTAATTCTGATACAATACTCATAAGGCAGCTTCCTTTCGTATGTAAACCTTTTTGCTTTTATGGGTTGACAATTCATTTTTATTTTACTGGTGTGGATTTGAATTGTCAACCATGTTTTACATTTAGGTTTATAATCGTTTTGGTACAAAAGGAAGCGCTTCTGATGGTAAGGAATCCAAAAGCCGTGTATCATTAATTGCTGCCTGTAAATCGGAGAGCGAACGTGTATTTGAAAATGCTGGCACCATATGGCAGGTGCCAGCATCTTCCTGGCAGCGTACATAGCTGCCTGTGTGCTCGATAGAAACGAGCACCGGAGCCTTCGTCATCCCTCCTGTTTTAATATCTGTGCGGCAGTACATGGATATCCCCCCGCAGCCCATATAACCGTGCATGCTTAAACCGGAAACGTAACGATACCGGCAGCTCCTTTACCTGCGTTAATTCAAAATCCTCAAACAGCACCGTCTGCCACCCACTTCCCGTCACAGGCCTGCTCAGCCGCTCCTCAAAAGCCGGCTTTCTCGTCACTCCACTGCTGTCCGTGAGTTCGCAGACAATATAACCATCCGGCTCCACTTCCGCCAGAATTTCCAGCGAATTTCCAAAAACAAATAATCCTGCCGTCGTCAGTACGCCTTCCTTTTCGTCTTCAAGCGTTTGATAATATGCAAAGTGGTCCTTTTCAATCGAGCATCTCGCAAAGGATGTCTCCCTGTAATCCGTATGCCTTCCATTTCCACCCATGTAATAAAAATACAGCCTGCCGTCGATTTCCACTGGTATGCTTGCGTAGATGCAACCGCAGTCAAATTGGCCATCCGGATAATGCCCACTTCCACGCGGAATAAAATTCTGCCCTTCTCCTACCCATTCAAACTTAGATAAATCTGTGGAATAGGTCAGCCTTAAATCTACCGTATCAAAATCATCCGAATCCCGATTTCCTTCGTGATACACGGAAGCCAGCCCCAGATATAATCTTTCATACTCGAATACCGGCATAGAATAAATCTGCTCCGTGTAGCCCTGCCCCCTGCCAACTTCCACCGGCTCTGACCAGAAAAGGAAATCCTCACTCTCACATCTGGCTGCCACACGCAGTCCATTCTTCCATATACGTGTAATCAATACAAAGCGGTTCGTCCTGCTGTCCCTGAACACAAAATTATAGGTATCGGCCTGTGGGTTGAATTTAGGCCACGGAATCGGATCGCAGAAATGAATCCCATCTGCGGAGAACGCAACCGCCATATAGCTGCAATCTGATGAAAACTCTATTTTGGTCATCAGCTTATACCGCCTCGCCGGCTCCTTCTCCTCCTTATCATACAGGACGCTGGTTCCATGAGCATTCCGCATTAGAATATTATTATGTGTATTTCCCTTAAACTCAACAAGCCCCAAATCCGGTTTCACCCAATTAGTTCCGTCCTCTGATTCCGCATAGCATACCGCCGTAATCCTGGATGACGTGGGCATATAGAGCTTTCCCGGCCTATCCTTAAGCGGTGTATTCTGGGAATCTTCATCATAAATAATCAAGGTATAATACAGCCGGAATATCTTTTTCTCCTCATCATAGAATACATTGGGATACCCGTTATCATATCGCACCTCCCATGGCTTAGGAGGGTCTGCAAAAAACTCTTCTTGAAACAAAGGATTGCATTTTGTATCCTTAACTGCCGGATTCACCTTCAATTCCATGTTGGCACACCAGTGTCCATTTAAAATCCCTGTGTCCAGGAACAAATATTTTAAGCTCTGCATCTTCATTTTCCTTTCTGCTGATATAAATGGCAGACCACCTGATGGCCTTCCTCTGTGGTAACTGTCGGTGGCAGCTCCTTTTTACAGATTTCCATACACTGGGAACAGCGGGTATGGAAAGGACAGCCGGAGGGCTTATTTATGGGGCTTGGTACATCCCCATCCAGAACAATCCTCTGCTTTTCTTTATTCAAAGAGGGGACAGGAACCGCCGACAGAAGCGCCTGGGTATAGGGATGCAGAGGGTTATCATAGAGCCTCCTTGAATCGGCGGTCTCCACCACCCGTCCCAGATACATAACCATGATTCGGTTGCTCATGTACTGAACCACACTTAAATCATGAGCAATAAACACATAGGTAAGCCCCAGCTCCTTCTGAATCTGTTTCATCAGATTTAAAACCTGCGCCTGGATAGACACATCCAGAGCCGACACCGGTTCGTCACAAATTACCAGTTCCGGATTAATGCACAGTGCCCTGGCGATACAGATTCTCTGCCTCTGTCCCCCGGAAAATTCATGTGGATACCGGTATAGATAGTCCGGACTCAAATTAACCATATTCATACAGTCGCAAATCCGCTCTTGCCTTTCTTTCTGAGAATACATCCCATGGACCTTCATTGGTTCATCAAACGATGATATGATTTTCTTGGTCGGATTCAGAGACGAATATGGATCCTGAAATACCATCTGTACCTTTTTCCTGAAACGAAGCAGCTCCTTTCCCTTCAGCTTTGTAACATCAATCATTTCCCCATCAAGGCTGTAGCTAAGACTGCCGGAGGTGGGAGTTTCCAGCATCATCATATTCTTTCCAAAGGTCGATTTCCCACAACCAGACTCTCCTACAATCCCGATGGTTTCTCCCTTATGAATCGTAAGCGAGATTCCGTCAAGGGCCTTTATACAGCCTGTCTTCTTTTTTAATAAACCCGATTGAATGGGGTAATGCTTCTTTAAATCTTGTATTTCAAAAATAATATCCTTTTTTTCCATTACAGCACTACCTCCTTAAAATTGCTGTAACGCAGGCAGCGCACACGGTGGCCCGGCTCTGTTTCATACTCAGGTATCGTTCCTTTCCGGCACCGCTCCGTACAATATCCGCATCGGCCGGCAAATTCACACCCCTCTTTTAAGTCAGCCGGATTCGGTGTGATTCCTGGGATTGTCTCCAACTCCCTCCCCTCATCCATCCCTAAAACCGGAACGCTTTTCATAAGCGCTTCCGTATAAGGATGGCTGGGATACTGAAAAATCTGATGGATTTCCCCATACTCCATGACTCTTCCCATATACATGACCGCCACATAATCTGCCGCCTCCGCAACCAGTCCCATATTATGGGTAATAAGGATAATGGACTTCTGTTCCTCCTTGGCCATTTTTTTCATTAGCTCGATAATCTGTGCCTGAATGGTTACATCCAGGGCTGTAGTCGGCTCATCCGCAATCAGCAGTTGCGGATTGCAGATCATGGCGATAGCAATCATAACCCGCTGTTTCATGCCTCCGGAAAACTGATGGGGATAGCTGTTTACACGTACGGAGGGTTCCGGTATCCCCAGCTTCTTAAACATTTCCTCCACACGCATAAGCGCCTCTTTTTTTCCAATCTTCTCATGCTGCATCAGATTTTCAGCCACCTGCTGCCCTACCTTATAGACAGGATTTAAAGAAGCCATGGGATCCTGAAAAATCATACCGATGCCCTTCCCCCTGATATCCCTCATCTCTTTTCCATAGGGCTTCATCTCATCTAAGCGATATTCCCGGTCATCATGCCGGAAGGTCACGGTTCCCCCGGTCATTTTCCCATTCTTTGGAAGCAGCTTGACCACGGAATGGACGGTCACACTTTTGCCGCAGCCTGATTCCCCCACGATAGCCAGCGTCTTTCCCTTGTACACATCAAATGACACATCTTTCAATATATTGATTTTCTGTGAGCCAACCCGGAAACATGTATGAAGATGCCGTACCTCTAATATTGTATCTCTTTCCATTTTTTCTCCCTTCTGCTACTGTCTCGGATCCAGAACATCCCGCAGCCCATCTCCCAGAAAATTGGTGGCCATGACAAACAGAGAAATCGCAACACCGGGAAAGAACCAAAGCCACCAGTTATTGGCAATCACATCCAGCGATTTTGCCGCGTTCATAATATTTCCCCATGTAGGCGTAGTCACCGGCACTCCCAACCCCAAAAAGCTTAAGCTCGCTTCCTGGAGGATATACCCGGCCACGTTTAAGGTGAGAGAAACAAATATCGGACTTAAAATATTAGGAAGGATATGGCGGAACATAATAGATACGCTGGGAATTCCAAACGCACGGCAAACCAAAACATAGGTTTCTTCCCGAAGCGAAAGAAATTCATTGCGAACCATACGGAACGTGGTCATCCAACCGGTAAAAGCAAATATAAGAACAATGTTATTAACGCTCTGTCCAAATAAAGAGGCCAGCATCAGAATCAGGATCATATTGGGAAATGTTAAAAACAGCTCCGAGGCCCTTACAATCAGGGCATCCACCTTTCCGCCGAAGAAACCAGCAATACATCCCAGAACCATGCCGATTGCCGCTCCCAGGAGCGCACCGACCACCCCGACGTAGATGGAAACTCTTCCCCCATAGATTACCTGGGTAAATACGTCCCTCCCCAGCTTATCCGTCCCGAACCAGTGCTCTGCTCCGGGCGGTTTCGCAATGCTGGTTAGATCCAGAGCGGAAGGATCATATCGGGTAATCAGAGGAGCGGCAGCAGCGGCAAGCACCATGATGATAAAAATGACCAAACCGGCCATAGCCAGCTTATTCCCCAACATCTTTTTTAGAGTCCGCAGCATCAGGCTGCTTTTCTTTTTCTTATTCATATCAGACCTCCCTAACTGAAACGGATGCGCGGGTCTAATAGGGCTGTCATAACGTCTACCAAAAAGCTTGCCAGCAGAATGGCTGCCGCGATCATAAGCGTTATCATCATGATCACAGGATAATCATTTGCTGAAACTGCCTGTAAAAGCGTGGACCCAATCCCCGGCCATGCAAAAATATTTTCAATTACCACAGAGCCGCCAACCAGCATAGGAAGCCGGAAGCACAGGATTACCAGCACTGGCCCCAGAGAATTTCGGAAAGCATGTTTTGTATATACCTTCCACTCTGGAATTCCCTTGCTTCTGGCTGTCTTTATGTAATCCTTATTCAGGACATCCAGCATGGAATTTCTGGTGTAGCGCAGCAGCGTTGCCGTCATTGCGATAGCCATGGTAAATGCCGGGAGCGCCAGATTAGGCAGCCGATCCCAGAATGTGACGTCCCCCGGATTCACACGACCGCCCAGCGGCAGCCAGCCCAGCTTTATTGAAAATAGCTGGATTACCACGATTCCAAAGAAAAACTGAGGAATGGAATTGCCGATTACACCGAAGACTCTTCCGATATAATCAATGATACTGTTTTGCCGTATGGAGGATATCAGCCCAATTCCAATCCCCATAACTGTAGACAGAATCAGGGCAGCTCCGGCAAGCTCCAGGGTAGCCGGGAGCTTTAAGGCAATCAAATCACCAATCTTAGCTCCGTTCACGATACTGTATCCAAAATCCCCATGGAGCATACCCCCTATCCAGTGGATATACCGAAGCCAGATTGGATCATTCAGCCCCAGTTTATTGCGCAGGGCTTCCAGGTTCTGTGCATTTGCCGCCATATCCGGACTGGCCAGATAATTAATGGGATCAATCGGCATCAGCTCCAGAGCCAGAAATACCATGATGCTGACGGCAAGCAGCATTGGTATAATGGTCAGCAACTTTTTTACAAAATATTGACACATGGTATCCACCTCTCTTCTTTGCCGTTTACTTCAGCTTCCAGTCCTCGAATTTCATGTCATAGTTGAACCATGGATTTCCAAACTCTCCTGCCGTCTCAACTCTGTCCTCATTTACATAAAACACATTCTGCATGGTAAAGACAGGAAGCTTCCACAGATTATCCTGCTCTAGCTTCTGCAAATCAGACAGAATAGCTGCACGGTCTTCCGGATTGGATGCAGCATTCAATTCGTTTATCTTTTCATCAAATGCGGTATCTCCTCCAAAGATATTTTTAAAATTGGCATTGGTGCTTGCATATTCCCCGTACCATTCTTCATAACCAAAGGCAGATAATCCCTTTAATGCCAGGTCATAATCTTTTATGGTGAACAGCTCCGTAGTAGCGTCTCCCTGAAATTTCTGCACATCCACCTGGATGCCGATTGCATTCCAGTAAGATGCAATTGCCGTCATAAAATCAATCGAACTCTGATCTCCATAATAATACCGTAGTTTTAAAGTCTTGCTAAAGTCAAAGCCTGCTTCCTCCAGCATTTTCTTCGCCTGCTCCGGGTTATAGCTGTAGTTCTCCGAATCCTTATTATATTCTGCAAGTCCAGAGGGCACTCCCGTATTGTTGACCTGTGCAAGGTCTGGATACAAGGAGCTTGCCAGCGATTCCCTGTCAATGGCCATAAGAAGGGCTTTCCGCACTCTTTTATCCGACATTTTTAAATTATCTGTCCCGTCCGGGGATTTGATATTACAGACGAGATACCGGTAGAACAGCATATCCACAGGCGTTGCCTTAAAACTTGGGATCTGGTTAAACAGCGCAATCTGATCCGCGGCATTGGTGTTGATGAAATCTACCTTCCCGGCCTGGGCGGCAGCAACCACATCGGCCACATTTGTGGTTCGAATACGAGCAATTGCCGGCTTTCTTCCCTTGTAGCCTTCATAAGGAACAATGTCAAAATAGCTGCCCTTTATAAAGGTATCCAGCTTATACATGCCGTTTCCCACCGGATTGGCCCAGAAGGGGTCGTTATGCAATTCCAGGGGATCCGACTGCTCCAGCAAGTGCTTGGGAAGAATTGCAAACTGTCCAAGTACATTTAAAAAATTTCCAACCGGACGGTCAAGATCAATCGTAATTACTGCCCCATCTGCCTTTATTCCGTCCAGCTTATGGGCCTTACCGTTTTTCCAGTCTTGGGCTCCGGAAATTTCACTAAAGGCATTGGTATAGATTGCGTTTGCCTGCGCTGCCTTTAAGATTGTCGATATACTCCATACTACATCGTCAGCAGTTACAGGCTCCCCGTCATGCCAGGTATTCCCCTCGTCCATTACAATCGTATAGTGAAGCTGATCCTCCGAAATTTCCCAGCTTTTTGCCAGATCCGGCGAAAGCCGCGTTAGCGTGGAATCCGGAAGAAACAGGCTTCTGAACATCAGGCCCTTTACGATACCGCCTCTGTTGACCCACACAGAATCCATAGTTGTAGTATCCATATTAATGGCTCCCGGTCCCTGTACCAGATTCAGCACTCCTTCATCTGCTTCAGATGCCCTTATCTCCTTAGATGATGCTGCATTCACTGAGGCCGGCTGTGCATCCGATGCCAGATTTTCTTTTCCGCAACCGCTCAGAATACCCGCCGCCATTGCAGCAGCAACTGCGTACTTTAAAAATTTCTTCATCTTACTTCCTCCTTTGATTTTATTTAATAAATAAATTTTAATATGAAAGAATATATTCTTCAATTGATATTATATACAAGAAAATTTTCTTTCTTTGTTCATTTTGAACAAGTCATTTTTATGACAGAAAGAAAAAAAATTTCTTTTATGTATTGCTTTTTCATAAAGATACATTTATAATCAAAATATTTATTAACGCAAATTAGAGATTCTATCATCTATTGAACAAAAGAAGAACAGAAGGACATTTTATGCAATTTTCTTTAAATATTTTGGCTCAAATAGTAGGAACTGAAAATAATTTCAGTAAAACCGAAAAAAGGATAGCTGACTTTGTACTGGCCAATCCCAGAGAAGTCATCACCCTTTCTATCAGCGAACTGGCAGTCAAATGTGGGGTAAGCGATGCAACGGTTTTTCGCTTTTGCAAGCATCTAAACTTAAATGGCTATCAGGAATTCCGCATGGAGTTAATCAAAGTCCTGTCCGGTTCGGAACCCGACCAGGAACCGGTAGAAATGGAAATTCTGAATGATGATTCCGCAGAACGGGTCATAGATAAGGTATTGGCAATTCACAAGTCAGCCCTTACAAAATCAAGAGATGCTTTAAATGCCGCGCAGTTGGAACAAGCCGTAGACATGATTACTCAGGCGAAAAGTGTTTATTTTTTTGGAGTCGGAGGCTCGCTGTTGACCGCTCTGGAGGCAAAGGTACGATTCATGCAGGTTTCTCCTAAATTTCATGTGGATATTGACCCACAGCTTCAGGCTCTATCTGCTTCACTCCTGCCTGCAGAAAGCCTGGCCGTTATATTTTCCTATTCCGGCGCTACAAACGATATCATAGAAATTGCAAAGATGGTAAAAAAACAGGGGTGCCCCATTATAGTTATCACTCGTTTTCTTCAATCGCCGCTAACAGCTCTCGCTGACGTAGTACTGATTTCCGGAGTAAATGAAGGCCCCTACCAGGCAGGCTCCCTGACTGTAAAAGTGGGTATATTGTTTTTACTGGATGTGTTATATACAGAATATTGCAAGAAAAATATTGATGAATCCAATAAAAATAAAATGATAACCTCAAGAGCTGTCATTGACAAAATTCCTAACTAGTAAGTATTACTACGAAAAACGTGATCCTGGTTTTGAATCAAATATGCATGAAGTTCTGCTTTTTTACAAATAGATCAAAATGCAGTTTGATGAAAACGGCAAACGCATTGTTCCTGATGATTATAGGCTGACAATTACAGTATCCTATGACGAGAGTCCAGGCAATCTCCAACACCTCTCGGGCTTACGTCCAGCAGCAGAACAGGGTGAGGTGTACCGTGATGCGGAATATAAACGTCTTGGAACGCTCTCATTATTAGCAGGAATAGACCTTCTTACAGGCCTCGCAAATCTTAATGGAATCTAATATAATTATGAAACGAGATCGTAGAAAATGGGAAACCATTTAAACCCTATTATGTTTCGGCAGGTTTTCGGAAAATGGGCAAATAAAAAACAAGGTTCCCAGCGCCAAATGCCAAAAACCTTGTCTTTACTAGCTTTTTACTCATGTTTCCGCAAGATTTTTTAGTCCTCTACAGATACTATCTCGCGCTTGTTATAAGTGATACAATTTTTATGTAACTTATTCTATTGTATTATATCTTGATTTTATAAGGGGTTCCAAATTTTCTTTTTATAATATTGTATCATATCTTTTTATAAAATGCCACATTTTTCGGAAAAAGTTTCGGGAAATCTGATTTGCCATATTCAACGCTCCTGTTTATTCTGATTGCCTGTCCTTGATTGTTCCTGCTTCCTGCAATTCTGCTAACATCAGTTTTTCGATTCTGATTACGTCCGGCTGCGTCGGAGTAAAGCGAACCCCTCTATGTAACAGGTTGATAATTTTTCTTGCGTTCTTTTCCATTTCCTGTATTATCTTCGGGTCTGCAATCCTTACAGGCTGCCCGCCCTTGATATACGGTCCGTCTATGTACGCCGCAATTATCGGAAACATATCTTGGAATAGGAGTACCGTTTTCCGGTCAAAGATTTTTACAATTTTAATCGTGTCCGTCGGCTTATGCTGTTCCTGCTTTTTCTGTATCAGACGTTCAAATTTTTCAATTTTGGAACTGCAAGGGACTAACCAGTATAGCCCTGTCTTACTATCCCTAAAAGCGAAATAGTGGGGACGTTTTGTGTCCTTATAGTTGATTTTCAGATAAGGGTCTTGTATCTTCGTAAAAAAATCATCAGAAACAAAATACAGGCTTCCCGTCATAATTTCCATAAGCAGCATTTCTCCTTGTATAGATTAAGCCCCTTGCCGTTCCCGACAAGAGGCTTAAAAACTTTTTCGCGGCCTATTTATTATTCGCATGGCCGGAAGCGAACCACGTTTACACAGCCTATTTTTATTCCGCATGACTGGGAGCGGGCTACTTTTCAAGGTAGTTGCCTACCTGCTACTATTATTATACGCAAGCCCTACAAATATGTCAATCCCCGCAAAAAATTAAAATTTCAAATTGCGGCTGCTTCATTAAGATAACATCATCATAGCACAGCAGCGGCGATTTTACTATCCTTATCCGCGCTCCGTTTCCCTGTCCCGTTCCGGCTCTTTCTCCTGCCTTAAAATACTGTCTATGTTCTGTTTGATAACGTCATATTCCCGGACTTTCTTTTTCAGCTTGCCATAGTCGGCATAAAGGGATTCTTTCTGCGCTTGGAGGGCTTCATATTCCTTTTGCAGCGCGGCGAGGTTGGGGAGCTTGGAAACGCCCGCCGCTTTGAGTGCCTTTGCCGCTGCTTCATGGAGGATAATATCGCGCTCATGTCCGGCGCGGTATTTCTCTTTGCTCTTTGCTCTGCGGTATGCGTCATAGACAGGCTTTGTCTTTTGGTAGGTGGCGACGTGCTTCATCAGCACCGCCATATCTGCAAGCCGCTTTTCGACGCTCTTTAATGCGTCGGCGGCCTGTTCGCTTTCCGCTGTTATTTCCTCAATCCGACTGACTAAATCCGTGTACTGCTCAATCTTATTTTCCGTCAAGAAATTCACGGTCTTAGCAGCCTGTTTCAAGTTATGGATTTTCGCCCAGTGTTCATAGCCTTTGCTTTGCGCCGCCTTGATACTGTTTTCAATATCAATCAGCAGATTGACGCCGCCGCGATCTGCGCGGGGAGCTTTCGCAGCGCGGGCGCGTCTACCCTCTATCCGTTCCCTTATGGCTTCCTCTGTATAGTCTGCGCCGAGGGTTTTAAGGCGGGTAAAACGTTCCTGTCCGGGAGCGCGGCAGGACACATATTTTCCCGGCTTTATCTCATAGCCCGCCGCCTGTAACCGCTGCAATAATTCTTCAAAACTTGATACCTGGGGAATGAGAGCGTCAACGGCGATTTTCAGCTTTCCTTTCCAACTGGTTCCCGTCTTTTCCGCTTGATACTCTGCATAGCTCTTTCCCTTGTTCCCCTTTTTCGGGACAACGACGGATAAGCCGTTTTCCCGACATAGCCTGTCGCTCATGTTCCGTATGCCGTAATAGCTGCGCTTATTGGAATTGTACTTGTGGTGGTCTACAAAATTGACCGCGCAGAAAATAATGTGATTATGGACGTGTCCTTTGTCAATGTGCGTCGTGAGGACATATTCGTGCTGTCCCTTTGTTACCGCGTCGGCAAGCTGCTTTCCAATTTTGTGGGCGGTTTCATAATCCACTTCCCCCGGTTCAAAGGACTGTATCAGATGAAAGGCTAAATTGTTGCCCTTTTGGAGAGCTTGCGACAAGGTATATTCAAACTCAATGTCTGCCGTTTCATAGGAGCAGCCGAAAGAGGACACAAGCATTTTCCCGTCCGTCTTATCGGGATTCTGGATATAGTCAAGGGCTTTGCTCAACGTGCTTTTAATAGGCTTAATCTTTGTAACCGCCATATCTCCGCAAGCACCCCCTTTATTTCCTCTATGTCCTCTTGGTAGACGCTGCCCGTCGCATTGACGCGCTTTGCAATCTGGTTGACGTTGACACCGATTTTCTGTATCTCCGCTGTCATGGCTTTAATGTCGCTATGGTCTACTTGAATGATGTACCCGTCAATGGCAATCTTCCTAAGATATGCCGCCATGTTCCGGGTAGGGACGAGCTTCATTTTCTGCTCAATCAATGCTTTTTCTTCTTCTGTCACATAGAATTTAATTTGTACTTTCCTTTTTCGTCCGTCCATGCTTCCGCTCCTTTCCATTCCGAGGGTTTGGGACACTTCCCAACAAGCAATTTTCAACCGACGCGCCGCAGCGCGGGAGGGGGAAAATACGGAAGTGGGTACCCGCTTCCTATGCTTGCGATATACTAAATCATGGTTACAGGGGATACACCCTGTGCCGTTACTAACGCCTAAGGTATAATGGGGGTGACCGGTCTGACGGGCCTATGCATGAGATGTTACGCTCGAAGAGCAAACTGTCAGCCGACCCTCTTTGTACCGT